>CASDPB010000087.1 GCA_949282305.1 uncultured Lentisphaeria bacterium
AGAGTCGGCCGCCTGATTATGTTCAGAGAATGTCTCGTGCATGATCTGATTCCGTTCATCATTGATTCCGAACACAAATTATTCTATTATCGCGGTCTTCGACAATATGCCGATATCCCGGAATATCTGGATGACACCTGTCTTTCCGCACAGGACCATTATCGGGAAGTCTGCAAAAAATTCAATGTATAAGACAAGCCAGACAAGTCTTATTCAAAATATCTCCAGCTTCCTCATTCTCCTGCCATTGACTGGCACTTTCTCTATTCAAAAAACTTTCCAGGCTGACGCATAGGCAGTCCCTCTGTTCTTTACGCCGCTTTTCCGGCGGACGGATTCCCGCCCGCCGCGCGGCTCTTTTGCGAAAGAACCGAATTTCCCAATAAACCAACAAAAAAAGGAATCAAAAAGATGAACAACACAGAAAAAGAACAACGTCCGCAATGCCGTCAACACCAATTCCACCAGAAAGTTCACGATCACCGATCCGGACGATCCGGCAACCGACAACCAGCGCCGCGCGATTGGTCATGCAATCAAGAACGGTTCCTGGAAACGCTTCTCCGCGGAAGACTGGAAGATTCTTACCAAAGGCCGTGCCTCGGAGATTATCGACCAGATCCGCGCCAAAGAGGGCGATCCGCTCGCCTCATGGGGACAGAAAAAGCGTTTTCTGGAACTGGTCCGGGAAGGATTCCTGCGCGGAGTCAAGCGCGAGACCTTCAAGAATCTCCGCAATGAGCAGATCAAGCGCATGATCTACAAAGGCATGAAGAACAAGGAAGCCGGAACTTTCGCCGGACCGTATCTCCATCCGGACGATCCGACTCCGGCTGCCGCCTGAAGCGTTACCATCCCCCGGCTATGGGACACACCTCATAGCCGGGATTTTTTATTTTATTCTTCTTGCGATGCGACAGCCTTTATATTCACGCCCTCGACCGGATAAATGCACCGGACCCGCTCAAGCTGCAACATGCCGTAGAGTTGCTTCTGCGGAGCTGCCGCTGCGATTGTGAACGAGATTCCAAGCGAAGTATGAATCTCGATCACCCGGAAAGAGCGGTCGGACTTCACCAGCGCCACATGCACCCACGGGATCAGAAATTCCTCCAGCTCCGTCACGATCCGCAGACGCGGCAGGATATGGGCACTCCTCTGCCAGCAGGCACTCGAATCCAATTCCCTGTCAATCGAATCCCACTCCGTGTCCGGACTTGCTCCGGCGCTGCCGTTCCGTTCGTTCCTGTTTTCTGTTTTCATTGTTTACCTCCGTTCCATATTTTTGATAGAATTGACGCTCGAATTCTTCCAATTCGCGTAATTCGGCATCTGTTTTCGGGTTGACTTTTTCCGTTTGAATGCCGGATTTTTCCGGCGCGACCGGGGCTTTTTCCGGCACGACTGCCGGAACATCCCGCTTCTGCAAATCCTCTTCTTCCTGCCGGGCGATTGCCTGACGATTCTGATAGGAACCGTTCAGCAACAGCATCTTTGAAAGCGCCGCCCTGGTTTTCTTCGTAATTTTGCGCAGGACGTCCCGGAGTTTATCCTGCCAGCGTTTCCGCACCAACTGATGCGGATCAGGACGGCATTCCTGCATGATCTGTTCCGCGGATTTCCGAACCGGGATCTTCGTAATTTCTCCCGACTTGATCAGATCGTGAACGGAAAGACGTTCCGTCCGGATCGCCATCAGCTTCTTTTTGAAATGCTCCTTTTCCGGTACATGCAACGCAAGATTGAATTTCCCGCGCGAACAACCGACATAGAACGCCTGTTTCGACATCTTTTCCGCCGCGACAACCACATTTTTCGAGGTCATTCCCTGCGATGCATGGGAAGTCATCACCCAGCCGTATTTCAGTCCGCGGAAATTCTCCGGCAGCCGGATCGTGGTCAGTTCCCGCCGGTTGGAATCCAGCAGAAGATATTCGTTCCGGCTGCCCGTCGCAATCGCCAGACTGCCGTTGTTGATCTTGTATTCCGGTGTCCGCAGATTTACCGTAAAACGGACAATATCGCCTTGCCCGACCGGCAGGGAAACAGCGTTTCCGGCATCAATACTGTTGCGGATTGCAGACGGCTTCACCGTCTTGCTGTTGCTCAAAACGAGCTTGCCATCTTCCATTTTCACAACCTCCGCCATCTCGCCCGGTTTGGCGATGTCCCTGACTTTCGTATTGAAGAAAATCTTCATGCCGACCTGATAATTTTCGATGTTGCCGAGCTGCGGCTTCGTCCAGCCCCACGAACGGAACGATTCCACCGGATTGGTTTCATCATTCACGATCCGACCGGCGGCTTTCATTTTCTGCCGGATCATATCCGTCAAAAGATCGCACTCCTTGTTGGTCGGCGAAACCGCGATGCAGTCCAGCGGACGTCTGCCGTCGTCAGTCAGTTTTACAAAATCCTCTGCGGCGCGTTCCAGATAATCCGCCTTGTCCTCGTGAATGTAACCATGCTCATCCAGATGCTCGAAACCATCCAGAGCGCTTCCCGCCGAGATCAGCTCAATTCCCCTCCGGTATTCCTGCACCTGCTGACGGTGAATCTGCGAAAGACAGGTCTTCGTGATGTTGGAATGATCCTCCAGCAGACGGAAGAAATCGCCCGCTTCCACCGAGGAATGCTGGCGCTCGTCACCGACAAACAGCACCCGGTATTCGTTCTCCATCGCAAGTTTCATCATCTCCGTTCCCTGCCTGAGCGAGTTCAAACCGGATTCGTCAATGATCAGATACGAGCCTTTCGGAGGCAGCTTGTCCTTGTTCTGTAAAAACATTGCTACCGTCTGCGCCGATTCAAAACTTTCACTGCGCAACACATCCACCGCCGAATTGGTCGGAGCAACCACATGGATATTGGTCACACCGCCTTTTTTGAGGCACTTGCAGAGTTCCTGCAAGGTGGAGGTCTTGCCCGCTCCGGCGACGCCGCGAAAGACCGCGAACGGATCTTTCGACTGCACAATTTGATTGATCACCTCAATCTGAGCGGAATGATCGAAGGTATCCTCCGCTTCGCTGAATGGAACGTAATCACTCGCGAAATCGTTGCAGACGCCTTTGGTCTGATTCACGATGTCGATGCAGTAATTCTCCCGTTCGATATTCTCCTCCGTCGTAAAATACGGATTCACGGCAGGTTTGCCGAGATTCACCAGACCGGGAATTTTCTCAATCGCGGCATGGAAGGTTTCCAGATCGGTTTCACCGAGATTCTGATTCTGAACCTCGGCAAGAATCGCATCCCAGCGCAGCACGCCATTCCGCTCGAACAACTGCTCGACAACCTTCCGAATCTGCTGTTCCGGAGTCTCGCGCCCCGGACGCGGCGGCATCAGAAAACTCAACTGTTCCGCCTCGCTAGCCATGCTCCGGAAATTGCTCCGTTCCTCTTCGGTGAACAGTGACATCTTGAACGCGGTCACTTGATCCGTCGTCTTTTCCAGCATCTTGCGTCCGCGCGTCAGCAGAGTCATGAGCTTGACTTCATCAGGCGTCGGCTGACGTCCCTTCGTTGCCACGAATTTCTCGATCTCCTTATCAATCTGTTCCCGGCGTCGCGAACAGCGTTTCAGGACATCTTCCGAAACGCCCTTGATCTCGAATCCGGTAATCTCGCCCTTGTCGGAGTGCTTCATTTCGATGTCATAACCGAGACGGATGCACTCCTGTGCCAAGGCGTTCTGGTAGGACTTCCCGGCATACCGGATCGCACGATACATTTCCGAGGCGTCGAGAGCTTTGAAAGAACCGTTGTCTTCCTGCGTCACATTCACGATCACATTGTGCGTGTGAAGCTGCGGATCAAGCAGACGGCTCGTGTCATGATGATACTGCGCATACACGATCTTGCCCGTATAGGCAAAGTTTTTCGTCGCGAAATTGTCGCCTTTACGGATGCGAACTGCGGCAAACCGTTCCAGCTCCCGCATCCCGATTTCAACCGCTTTCCGGTGTGCTTCAATCAGTCGAGAATCGAACAATGACATCACGGAAACAGACTTCTGTGCCGAGCATTGGAAATCATAAAAACGGACGGAATTCGGATTGTTCCGGGGAGTCAGTTTTTGTTTCGTGGATGGATTCAGATTCTGCTGAAACAGCGAAAAAACATCCTGTGTGACCGATTCGTTTTCAAGTCCGAATACGGACGCCAAACTGCCCCGCCAGTGTCCTTCGACTCTGTCGTGCTCGCTGTAATAGTCATTATTGGCAAGGTGCTGACGATAGAAATCCGCACCTTTGCCATGTGTGGCTTTGATCTTTGCCGCGGTGAACAAAATACCTTTCCACACACCCCGGCAATACAATAATCCGCCATCGCGAAAAAGTCCAATGCTGATTTGCGGAAAAAATAATTTTTTTCAAAAAAATTTGATTTTTTGCTGCTTACAGCAGACGCAATTTCCTATCGTGGCCGATAGGCTTTTGATTACGCACGAATTACGCTTTATGAATGCGTAATTCGTGCGTAATATGATACAGAAATAAAATTACGCACTTGACACAGGCGTAAATAAGGCTTAAATTACTCACGAATTAAGAATGAATAAGGAGAGACTCTCATGAAGCAAACGAAAGTCGCAAGAATGCATCCCGGAGCATTCAGAAGTTGCCTGATTCCGTTCACGAATCAGATTCTGGACTGGTGGTATGACGATCTCCTGACTGCCGCCGAAATCCAGCGCCGACTGAAAGTGGAAGGCTTGGATGTTGCGAGAACCACGGTCATGCGTTTCATCAAAGTCCGCGAACAGAGAGCCGCAAAACGGAAACGCCCTGCGGCATTGAGAAAGAAAAACACGATTTCAGCGAAACAGCCCGTTATTTCGTCAACACCTCAAACTCAATCTCCCCGTCTTGAAACGGCGGCTCCCCCCGCATCTGAAACGGCAAAAAGTATTTCTTCAGTGCAACAGACAAAACGGCAGGCTGGAAATCGGCTCTTTCAAATACTGAAAAACACGTCCGCACAGGAACTCGGACGAATGGCGGATGAAGCGTTGGAGCAAAAGAAAAAAAATAACTTTTCAAAAGGTTGAAGATTTTATACGAGTTTCTTGTAATAATATTGCTTCGGCAATTAAGATTACTTGCTATTGTTAGCGTTGACTTAACTTGTAAAGAAGCAACCTGAATTGCCAAAACTATAAAAATATTCGCAGTGATTCCCTTCAACAGTCCACCGGGATTTCCGCAGTTCAACCGGGTGATGAAGCGAAACCAAGGGGAAATCAAACCTTATTTGCGTGCAATCCTGAAAGATCGGGAGGAGCTGGATTCATTCGCTGTGGCGGTATATTTGTCTGTCGAATGGGCCAATCGGCGCAGGCACGCAGCATTGGCGGGAAAGTGTGCATGGTAACACTGAGAATCGGAGGATAATTTCCGCGTTCACTCCGTCCTTCGGACAGTTCCGTGCTTCCGGATCGCCTTTTCCTGAAAGCCGTTCCTCCCACGTTGGTCAATTTTAATCCATCATTCAAATTTTTTGATTGGCAATCAGATGTCTCCATGCCGTCTTATTCTTGCTGACAAAAGATGACGCAATACTGCATCCTGTTGACTGCCAATTTGTTAATACGGAGCAAAGTGTTATCTGTTTTTTACAGGAATCTGGGTTACTGCAGAAAAAGTTTTCTTTTTTTATCTATTTTGCCTCTTGACTTTTTCTTGTTATAGATTATAATAACATAAAGTAATACGAGGATCAATAACATGATTGTTGTCAAATACGAAAAAATTTGTCAAAGCCTGCGTGAAGAGATTATGGCAGAACGATTTTCGAATGGAAAACTTCCTCCATTATCCATGCTTTCCTGCCTTTATCAGGCTAATCCTGCGACTGTCTCTAAAGCTATCAAGCAACTTGAAGCAGAAGGCTTAGTGCAGTGTGGTCCAGGCAGTACAGGAACATTTATTGATATTGATAAAGTACGAAGATTGCAAAAACAACAGCTTTTTAGTCGTTCCAATTTTCATCACAAACCCGTCCTCTTGCGTTACAGTGCTCCCTTTGGCACCATAGAGCTTTATCAATCACTAATTGATGATTTCCAGAATCTTTATCCATCAATTGCGGTAGATCTCCTTGATTCTTCAGAAGAGGAGTTATTTGATGGTGCCAATCATGAATTCGATGTTATTCAGTTTGCAATGCGTAATTTGTCATTATTGAAAAAACACAACAGACTTCTGGATCTTACTGAATTTAACGACAAACTCCCGATTGCAGAAAATCGTCTAGGGTTGGCTACGGCTGACAATCTCGCAGTTCCTTTTTTTATCAATACACCAGTAATGCTGATTAATGCAGATAAGGTAGATCCGACTTGGAAAGGGAACTGGAATGAGTTAGAAATTTTGGCACGTGACGGGCGGATGACACTTAATCTGGGACCGTTACCTTTTTTTGGTTGCTGGGTGGGGCAGCCTCGCGAACAGTTCAGCCGAACAGAAAACCATGAGCGTTTACTTCGTGCATTTAAATTACTTTTGTTGTTACAATCTACAGGTGCAGAAGTTGGTGGTTGTCGAATTCCTAAAGAATTTATCTGCGGAGACAGTATAGCTTTTCTAACTATGAGCTCCTATTTGCGGGATATTCCTAAAGGTTTATCTTTCCGATACCGCGTTTTAACCGTTCCTCGTTTTGATGAACATGCAATTATTTCAGAACTAAGCTTGAATGCAATCAATTGTAACAGTCGTCATCCGGTTGAAAGTTATTTACTGATCCGCTATTTGAGTTCATTTCGAGCACAGCAGAAATTAGCACAGTACAAATTTGCTATACCGATCAATATAGAAGCATTTGCGACATATAAGCAACAGACCAATAGTGAATTCTCCTATGACGAAATTACAAGTGGTTCTTTGAGTTGTTTTCTTTCTTATTTTGCAATGCTTGATTTTGAATATTATAATGCGTCAATCATAAAACGGGGTCTTGTTGATGGAACTGACTACGTGAAAGTAGTTTCACAAATGCAACGTCATTTTGCAGAATATGCTGCCTTAGAAGATTTACGATGAGTTTTTACTATGAAAGGAGTTTTTACTATGAAAGGAGTTTTTACTATGAAAGGAGTTTTTACTATGAAAGGAGATTTTACTATGAAAGGAGATTTTACTATGAAAGGAGATTTTACTATGAAGGAGAAATCTGATAATAATTTTACACTAATAGAGCTTTTAATAGTTATAAGTATTATTGTAATTTTGGCTGGCTTGCTTTTGCCTGCCCTTAATGTGGCACGCTCCAAGGCCAAAGGAATTGCTTGCCGTAACAATTACAAACAGATCGCAATAGCTACCAACATGTATGCAGATCTTTCCAAAGATTATTACCCATATAGTCGACTCACAAGTCCCGTGATGCCTGCATTGCCAATGATGGAGAGTCTGGATTTATTGATGCTGAAGCCTAACGGAATCCATCAATGTCCGGAATATATGTCAGCGGATTATCGTCTGGCAACAGGAGAAGCAAATTATTTCACATGGAAATATACTAGGCCGCATTATGCATGGAGTGACTATGTTGGTTACACATCTGGTGCGACTATTGTAAATAAACCTCGCAAATCCAGTCAGATCAAGCTTCCAACCAAATTTGTGATGATGTTAGATTACCCATCTTCGCGAATTACAGGGGCATATAATTATGAAGGCAGACTACCACCTTATTTCATGGGAAGCAGTTATGTGATCAACGGTAGCAACAGGCCTGTTCATCAAGGGAAATTTCATATTTTTACTGCTGATTCTTCAGTAAAGGCAATCAGTCCCAAAGAATATGACTCCGAGTATTTTCCCGTACGCTATGATGCATTCGATCAAAACTGAATTTATAACCCAATAATCCGAGGTAATTTCAAAAGTATTTAATTCGGCTGGATGAAAAAAAAGGGCAGAAGATTCCTATTAATCTCAGGGCTACCAAACCTGGAGGTAAAATGAACGATCTGCCCAAGCTATACTTTACGATGGAAAACTGTCTTTTCCAATGCCGGAAGAAGAAATTGGCGAATTAACTGCAAAAATGAAAGAGTTTTTGCGGATTGTAGAACTGGTGAAACCGTCCCGGTTCATCACCAACGCGCTGCGTTGGAGCGGATTGGGAGGTCCGATGAAAGACCGGGAAAAAATGCTTCGGGCGTTTTTTCTGAAAGCGGTTTATGACCTTCCGACGACGAAGGGGCTGATTGAAAATTTGAATACAAATCCGAGTTTGCGAAGACTTTGTGGCTGGGAGTATCGTGGAGACGTTCCGTCCGAAGCAACTTTCTCAAGGGCGTTCGGGATTTTTGCCAAGGAGAAGGTTTGTGATGCGATTCATGCGACGACTGTGAAAGAAAACTATGCTGAAAAGTTGGTTGGTCATGCGAGTATTGATTCCACTGCAATCCTTGGTCGTGAAAAGTCCTGCCGCAAAAACACGCCGAAACTCAAGCCCAAGAAGAAGCGCGGGCGAAAAAATATAGCGGAGAAAGCGGCGTTGTCCAAACAGGAAATCGCAGAGGTCAAAACCCGGCTGCTTGAATTGCAAGTGCATCAAACACTATCGGAGAATCTTGCCGATCTTCCACAAGGTTGCAACTGGGGCGGTAAACGCGACAGCAAGGGTAAAACGTCCTATTGGTGCGGCTGCAAACTTCATCTTGCGGTTGGGGACGGGGAAGTTCCACTGGTTGCGATTTTAAGTTCAGCCTCATTGCACGACAGTCAAGCGGCAATCCCTTTGATGCAGATCTCTTCGGCTCGAGCAAAAATTCTGTATGATTTAGCGGATTGCGCCTATGACGCGGAAGAAATCAAGGCTGTTTCGAAAAAGATGGGACATATTCCGGTTATTGATCCCAATCCCAGGCGGGGAGAATCGGTTGAATTGCCCCCAGACCGAAAGATTCGTTATCGGGAGCGTTCAACGATTGAGCGGGTAAACTCGGATTTGAAAGACAACTATGCCGCACGTCATGTCAGGGTGAAAGGGCATTGGAAAGTCCTGTGTCATCTGATGTTCGGCGTAATCGCCATCACGGTGAAGCAACTGTTCAACATGCTTGAATAGATTGATTTACCTTCGACTGAAAATTGAAAAATAGGAACTCCCGTGGTGACGGGAAAGGAGGTTCACACACAAAAATCGATTTTTTTACGGCTTCTTTGGAAAAAAGTCGTACTGAATGTGTCAAGATGGGCTTGGCACATGAGAAAACGAGTTATTTACAGGAAAAAGCCAATCTTTTTGAAATTGGCTCATCCAAAAAATATCGAAAGGAAACAAAATGAAAATGTCAAAAATTTTTGCAAAATTCTTATTGCTAGGCACTCTTTTTTCCTTATATACCCAAGCTGATGCAGCAATAAAATCTGATTTTGCAAATGTCAAGGATTTTGGTGCTAAGGGAGACGGCGTTACCGATGATTCAGCGGCAATCCAACGTGCTATCGATCAAGTGGGACTTACCGGCGGCACTGTATTTTTTCCTATCGGCAAATATCGTATTAAAAAAACATTGACTGTTTCCGGAGGAAAACCAATTGGAACGCATGAACTCAACTGGATTACTTTGCGTGGGGTAGGAGGAACTGGTGCTCAGTTACTTGGTGATGGAGTTGATTATATTTTGCGTGCGGAAGGCAGAGACTTACCAGGATTTGACAAGAATTATGCAAATGGGTTACGCATATGCGAGCTGACTTTCAGTAGTTTTAACAAAATAAAACGGACGCATGGTATTGATGCATCCGGAATGTTACGGACATTTATTGAAAACTGCAATTTCATTCATCTAAACAAGGGGATTCATACCTTCCATGTCAAGCGGAGCGACAGTATTTGGATCGTTCGCATCGTTGGCAACCTTTTTTCACAAAACAACGACTGGTCCATTGATATCCAACGCGCCTTTGATATTGTCATCAGCAACAATGTAATAGAGCATGGTATTGGTGGCATTAAAGTCGGGAAACCAGGAGATCAGGCAGATGCCGCCTGCAATACTATCCGGATTGAAAATAATGTCATTGAGGGTATGAGTCAAATACGGAATCCTGCTATTTTAGGTGCTTCATGGGTTGGCGCAAGTATTGTCGGAAATTATTTTGAGAGTAATGCCAGCGGAGATATTGAGCTTACTCCTCAGGCAACAGATGGATGGACACGAGGAGTGACAATTACAGGAAACAGCTTTGCTCCAACTCAGAAACAACGCGAAAGCAATGACTATGGACCGATTCTCCTGCAACGAGCTACTGATACAACGATCAGCAATAACTTTAGCACTGGAGAACGTTTGATTCATGGGAAAAGCAGCCAGCTAGTTCGAAATGTTATTGTATTTGGTAACGCAATTAACAATCCTGTTTCGGTATCATTTGATGGTGTTACTAAAGAAGAACGTGCTAAGTATGAAAAACAACAGATATCTCATAAGCTTAGCCGTAATCGTTTTGTGGTCAGTGGTCGGATGAATGTTGGCATAGACAGTGACTGCGGGATAATTGTGGGAAATAATTCAATCTCTTATTCAGATCATTCTCCAGTAGAAAGCAAAGAGAAATCAGTAACTGGCGATTTCTGTTTCAGTCGAAGACCTCAAGTCAATGCTCATGGTATCGTGATTGGTTGGTACTGTGTTGAAGGCGGGCAGCCAGGAAAATGGCGAGCAGTAACATTAGCCCAAGAGTAAAAAAGCAAGTAAAGTTGATATGGCAGGTAGTGTCCGATATTTTACGCACATTTGTTCTGAGTGATTACAGATGACAAACGTGTTTTGGCTCCGCCTGTGCAACCGACTGACCAAAGAACTCCGGAGGAGCAGGTCGGTTGCGAAGACGGAGCCTCCCGCCTTTTTACCTTATACCACCTTCGTAAAGTTTGCAAGTATTCATGTACTGCCAAGTGCCCCATTTTGTTGTGGAGTATGCGCCCAGTGAGGGCCATCTGGATTTGAGGCAGACAACGTGGTATGTTCTTCCACAAACCGGAATAATGGGAGGACGGCATGGGACGCAAAGGGCGAGATTATTGGGAGGAGCAATTGTCCGAATATTGGGACAGCGGCTTGACGATTCAAGAATACAGCGAACTGAAGGAACTTCCTTATGAAAGTACACGCCGCTGGATCCGAGTGTTGGAAAAGGCACGTCTGGATGGTGCAATCGGTTCGGCATCGCTGGAGCTGGTAGAGATCAAATCATTGCAGACAGATGCAAGGAATGGTTCCGGGATTCGGTTGCTGGTTGACGGTATGGAAATCGCAGTCGAGAAAGGTTTCGACTGTTCCATGCTGTCCGAAGTGTTGAATCTGCTCAAGGGGCGTTCATGTCCGGTATCGGCGGCTCGGTAAGGATCTACTACTGTCCCACTCCGATAAATCTGCGAAAATCGTTCGACGGTCTTGTCGGAGCTGTGGAAGAGTATGTCAAGCAGGATCCGGAATCCGGACATGTGTTCGCCTTCTTCAGGTGCTACGGTATCCGAACATGAACGGAAAGTCCGTCAAGCGAATGCGCTTTCCGAGATTCCAGGTGACCTGCCGCGGGAAGAACGCGTGATCGATGTTCCGGAAGAAGAGCGTCTGAGAATGGTGCTGATCGGTTATGAAGAAAGCGAACGGATCGCTTATCGAACCGGGTTGTATGTGATTCATTTCAAACGCGCCAAATATGCCGATCCTTCGGACGCGCTGCGCGGTGTTGTTACGGCTCCCGCCCCAGGAGATGTTTTCGATTCGGTCAGCGGCAGAACCCGTTATGACGCCTCTTTTATTGCCAAAGTGGTTGCGGATAAAGTGGAGAATGCCATCCCCCTGGAACGTCAGGCGCGGATGTTCGGTAACGAGGGACTTCCGGTGGCTCCGTCTACGCTGGAAGATCTCTACAAACGTACGGCAGATGCCTTGCTGCCTCTATATGAGCGGATGGTCGACCGAATTATGCAATGTGATATCCTCCACGTGGATGAAACGTTCATCAAACAGTTGGTCAAGGG
>CASDPB010000088.1 GCA_949282305.1 uncultured Lentisphaeria bacterium
AATCCAGACAGTTGGCGATCAGCTGAATCGTTGTCGAATCGACCACGTGGATCATGCGCTTGAAGCGCCTCGGCAACGCACAGTATTGCCTGCCTTGAACCCGAAAGTTCGGATTGAGCTCATTCAGATAAGCAAGAACTTCCCAGAACGGTTTTTCCGCCATATCTACATTGCGGTTCCGGTTCGCGTGGGACAGACCATTACGGCTCGGCGGAACGCAACCCCGAATCCAGCTCACCAGTCCGCAATGATTCCGAAGCGTATCGCAAATGTTGTTCAGCCCCAGAACATGCGTCAACTGTTCGAAGACCAGTGCAAGAACGTGACTTGTCGGACTGAACACACACGACTGTCGGTCAATTCTGAAATCATTCGCAAGTTTCGGAAGCAAATTTCGTGGAATCAACTTGAAAATTTGCGACAACACGGTCATTTTATGCTTTGATGGTTTCATGGATGCTCCTTGTTTTTTGCTGAAATATAAGTTGCATCCAAAACCATCACCTTTCAACTTTTTCTTTCCCTATGGGATGGCTGTGTATTTTATTCATAACTTCCGCCTCCGTACTAGGTAGGTCTGTCAAAAAATTTGCTGATCAAACTCTTATCTATCAATGAGAAAGTAACCTTTTTGCTATTTCCACCGACTTATCTGATTTCAGAATTACCTGAATAAACTTTTAAAGATATAGGGAATTCGAGGCGGAACTGAAGCAATGGTAAAAAGTATACAAGATAGTGTGTCAAAAATCAAGCCCCTTTCGCTGATTATCTGGAAAGTTTTCATTGAAAGAGGTATTATGAACGACCATGGAACGAAGGATCAGAAGCATTTTCCGCATGCAGGCGCACCGAGCTGTCATCTTTTTCTTACCTTTTCCAATTGAGCGTTGATGAAATTCCTGAAGAACCGGAATTTTCGGGACTCCGGGAACAGAATTCAGATAAAGAATTTGCCGAAGCCGTCCGGATGATCTTCGGCTTAAATACGATGAATGTATGCTTGAACCGGATTCCATAATTCGCGAAGCCAATCCGGATAAGGTGGACAATTCCTTGATTTTCATCGACTGGCTGCCGAATCCAACCCCTTTACCGTAGTACATCTGCTGTGCCGCTGCAACTTTTCCCTTTTCCTCCGACGAGCTACAAAGCCCATTCCCGGAAAAGGAAAGTTGCAGGAATAACGACAGGGGATAACATACAAAATGAAATCTGCATTTTTTGACTGCTTCTACGTAATGCCGTCCTTAACAAATGGGGCATTACATCATTCCGCCTCCATTTTATAAAGCACCGGCTCCACGACAACGCTCCGTTCCTCTTTTTCTCTGCCCCGGATGACGTTCAGCAGCAGGGAAACTGCGCTTTCGGCATATTTCATAATATCCATTTCAAAACGGTCTCCCCGGATCAGTTCCTTCGGAATGATGGGTATCTGCCTGTTCGTCGAGTAGATGATGTGCGGCATCCAGCGCAATCCGTCTCCGCGCATCAGAAGCAGATATTGGTTTACGATCATCGCAATGAAATCATCCGGAATGATCAGGACATCCGGTTTCCGGTCATCCGGCATGGCAGCATATCGGTCCAGCGCTTTTTTTATTGTCGGTCCCCAGTCCGGCGGCACATCCGCCGTTACCATTTCCGGTTCCATGAAACAGCAGTAGCTTTCCGGCGGAAGGCTGCAGTTTTCAGTGAATGTTCTGCGCGCCATCTCCGTCCAGGGATAACCTCCGTAAAACAGTGCGGGGCGCGCAAAGCCGCGTTCGCGGACCAGATGAAAGGAACGTTCTATCATATTGGGGCTTACCACCTTGAATCCCCGGTTCTGCGACGCGGTTTCAAAGGAGACCACCGAAAGACCGGTTTTCCGGAAGAGATCCCATGCCTCCCCGTCGAAGGAAACAGTTGTCAGCAATCCCTGAATCCGCTTTTGCTCGACGCAGCGGCGCAGCCCGTCAAAATATTCCAGCTTGTCGGTATTTGTCATTTCGGGGAAATTGCGCAGAAACAGTTTGCACTGGCAGGCGGCATGATGCAGCTGAAGCTGGATGCATTGGAGCAGACTTGCAGACCACGGCTGATGTGTCCGCCATAAGCAGACCAGCCCGATTTCACGTCCCACAAAACCGTTGACCTGCATATTCTTCACGATGACGCCCTTGTGCGGCAGCGTTTCCAGAATTCCTGCGGCTTTGAGCGAGCCAATGGCACGCTGAATCGTCACCGCTCCCACTCCCAGCGATTTCCGGAGCTTCGACTGCGACGGCAGCCGGTCCCCCGATTTCAGACACATATCCCGGATATGGCAGATTAATGCCTGCTTGACATATTCCGTCTGGTTGCCCTGATTGTTTTTCATGGAATTGTATCCAAACTATTTATGGTTTATAGAATATTATAAACATAAAATCCGTATTGTCAAGACTGTTCCGGCAAAAAAAACGGAACTTTTATGCAAAAAACTCTTCCGCACGTTTGACAGCGCAGACGCAGGGGCAGATACGCGTCCGCTCCGGGGGGCGCGCCGCATTCCCGGGAGAAAACAGTAAAACGGGTTTGAATTCAAATTGGATCGGACTTGCAACTTTGACCTTGCCGGATTATATTTTCAACAAAGATAAATCACAACAGTAGAGACTTATGAAAATTCTTTTGATTGAAGACGACGCACGCACCGCGGCTTTCATCCTTAAGGGACTGAAGCAGGCAGGTTTTACCACAGTTCATGCCGAAGACGGCAAGACCGGGCTCTTCAAGGCAAAAACCGAAGAGTTCGATCTCGCCGTCATTGACATCATGCTGCCCGTAATGGACGGCTTTACCGTAATCGAAAAAATCCGCGCGGCAAAAATTACGACTCCGATCATCATTCTCAGTGCAAAGAATGCCGTTGAAGATAAAATCCGCGGCCTTCAACTTGGAAGCGACGACTATCTGGCAAAACCTTTTTCCTTTTCCGAGCTTCTCGCGCGCATCCAGGCGCTTTTGCGAAGGGCAAACACCGCTTCCGACCCGACCACGCTTACCGTTGCGGATCTGACGATTGACCTCCTGAGCCACAAGGTCACTCGCGGAAATGTCAGAATCGACATTCAGCCCTTGGAGTTCCAGCTTCTGGAATATCTGGTGCGCAATACGGGACGCGTTGTTTCCAAGACTATGATCATGGAGCACGTGTGGGAATACAATTTCGACCCGCAGACCAACGTCGTCGAGGCACGGGTATGCCGTCTGCGCGATAAAATCGACAAGCCCTTTGAACGGAAACTGATCCATACGGTGCGGGGATTCGGTTATGTCCTGGAGTAGCAGGAAAATTTTTCAGACAGTCAAATTCAGGGTCGCCTTGTGGTATGCCGTGCTGTTTGCGTTTTCCGCCACAATCAGTTTTCTCCTGGTGTTCATTTACCTGAGAAACAGTATGCTGAAGCAGACCGACCATAAACTGGCGAACTATGCCGACCGGGTTCTTTATGACTATCTGACCAATAACAAATTCAAACGTTTCGACCGGGAGGTTCCGCTGGCAAAAGTGCCTCCGGAAGCAATGGATGCCATAAAGCGGCGCATTCCTGAACTGATGCCGCTTCTCGCCTTTGAACGCGGCGGAAGAAAACTCCATTACTATACCGTCATCGGCTATGCCGACGAAAAACTCTATGAACTGCGTCTGGAATCCGGAGGAACCGTTTTCACCCGCCTGATTCAGACGTCGGACCATCTTCCTCAGGTGCGCAAGGGATTCCAGAACATGGTGGCGGAGGAAGGGAGCAGCAATCTGTTCTTCCGGCTCTCCACCCCGCAGGGACGTGTCGTTGCACAATCCCTGCTCCCGCAGACGTTCCCGAAAGATATTCCCCCGAACCTCTTCGACAAATACCATACGATTTCCGGCAATCCTCCGTTCCGGGTCATGACGGTGCGGCTCTTTGACGGCAGCATTCTCGAAATCGGGCGCAGTCTGTACTACATGCAACGCCGCCTGGAACTCTATTCCCTCATTTTCTTTTCCACAATCGGAGCCATTCTCTGCCTCGGCACACTCTGCGGCTGGCTGATCGCACGCAAGTTCATTGCGGGAGTTGAACGGCTCAATGCCGCGGCGCAGCACATCATCCTGTCCGGCGATTTCAGCAGACGGGTGCCGGTGGAAAACGATGGAGTCGAGATTGACGATCTTGTCAAGGCATTCAACAGCATGAACGCCAATACGGAAAAGCTCATCACGGAACTTCAGCACATTACAGATGACATCGCGCATGACCTGCGGACTCCCCTGACGCGCATGCGGGGCATGGCGGAAGTGACGGTAAGCGGTCCCCAGGATCTGGCGCAGTACCGGGAGATGGCATGCGACGTTGCGGAAGAATGCACAAAAATGGTGGCGATGATCAATACCATGCTGGAAATCACGCGCACGGAATCCAATCTCGAAACAATCTCCGAGTCCAGGCTTTCGCTGAATGAACTTCTGGAACAGGCTTATGAACTTTACCAGCTTCTTGCAGAGGAAAAAGGGCAGATATTCAGCCTGAATCTGCCGGACGAGACGGTTATGATTTCCGCGGATAAAATAAAAATCCAGCGCATTGTGGCAAACCTGCTGGACAATGCGATAAAATTCACTCCGAAAGGCGGTTTCATTACGCTGGATCTGTCGTCCGGAAACGGCATGGCGGAGATCAGAATCTGCGATACCGGCTGCGGCATTCCGGAAAAGGATCTTGAAAATATCTTCAAACGCTTCTACCGTGCGGATTCCAGCAGAACGCTTCCCGGAAACGGCCTCGGACTTTCCCTTGTTCATGCGATTGTGGAAGCCCATCATGGCAGAATTACTGTTGCAAGTTCCGAAAAAGGCTCTGTTTTCACTGTTTATCTGCCTCTCTGCTGAAAAAAAGTGTCAACATTACCAAATTGTAATGTTTCCGTCATATTCCGGTTATATTGATGATTTATAGTAGTGCGATATAGAAAGAGAGAAATATCTCTCGGCAAAGCCACCTGCATTCCGGCACACCCATCCCGGAATGATACCCAAAAACCGCAGAATTCTTTACCAGCCCAAAGGATTCTGCGGTTTCCTTTTTCCTCCGGATCTGCCTCGGCACATTCATGATTTTTTATAAAAAATAAGAACAATCCGTTTTTTTTTCCCGGACAAGATGTATATTAAGCAGATTCGCACCACTCTGGAACCAACCGCTGAGGAAAGACGCACGACTATGGAGAAGATCAATTACAACTGGCTCGAAAAACGTGAAAAAAAGGCATTTCTGGCTCTCGCCGACGGCACCGTGATGCGGGGATATTCCGTCGGTGCACCTGTGGACAAGGTCGGCGAGGTTGTCTTCAATACCGGTTTGAGCGGGTATCAGGAAATTCTGAGCGATCCTTCCTATGCGGGACAGTTCGTCACCATGACTTATCCGGAAATCGGCAGTTACGGCATCAATGCCGCCGATATGGAATCGCGCGGACTCTTCCTGAACGGCTTCATCATTCATGAATACAATGAACCGAGCAACTGGCGGTCGGAAGAATCACTTGCGGAGTTTCTCAGGAAAAACAATGTTCCCTGCATCGCCGGAATCGACACGCGCGCGCTGACCACCAAACTCCGCCGGGAAGGAACCATCAAAGGTTTCATGCACTGTTCCGTTCAGGAAATCACGCCCGGGGAAGGCGTGAAGAAAGCAGCCGCGTGGTGCGGACTGGACAATCAGGACTATGCGTCCGAAGTTACCTGTGAAAGAGCGTTTGACTGGGATCCCGATCTCTCCAAAACACGTTCCTGGGGAATGCCGGAACAGCTTCCGGCGGCAGATCTCAACGTCGTCGCCTATGACTTCGGCATCAAATGGAATATTCTCCGTTCCATGCGTCTCTGCGGCATGAATGTGCATGTTGTCCCCGCTCATACCACGGCGGAGGAAGTGCTCAAGCTCAAGCCGGACGGAGTCTTTTTCTCCAACGGTCCGGCGGATCCCGCAGCTCTTCCCTATGCGGCGGAAGCGGCAGGAACTCTGATCGGGAAAGTGCCGGTCATGGGGATCTGTCTCGGTCATCAGATTCTCGGCATTGCATGTGGCGGCAGGACTTACCGCCTGAAATTCGGGCACCACGGCTGCAACCATCCCGTGAAGAATCTCCTCACGGGAAGCGTTGAAATCACGTCGCAGAATCATAACTTCGCCATTGATGCGGCAACTCTGCCGGATACGGTTGAAGTGACGCATATCAACCTCAATGACGGAACCGTGGAAGGACTGCGCCACAGGAAGGAACCGATGTTCTGCGTGCAATACCACCCCGAAGCCGCGCCGGGACCGCACGATCCGGTTTACCTGTTCCGGCAGTTCCGCGAGCTGATGAAACAATGACTGCTGCCGGAAGCGGAGGTTCAATGAGAACTGCGCCATTTGCTCTATTCTTTGCATTTCTGCTTCCTCCGCTGTTTCTTTCTTGTACCACATCCGGAGAAAAACAGGCACAGCCTCTTCCCGATCCCTCCAGGCTGATTGCGGAACAGCGCATGGAAACCATCCGGAACCGTCAGACACTGGTTGCGGGGATTGCCCCGACTCGTCTCCGAAGCCTGGAATTGGAACTGATTGCGGAACTCCTCAAAGATACCGGCTGCCGATTCCGGGTTGTGGAAGCCGCGCCGGAAACCTTGTTTTCTCTCCTGCGGACAGCACATGCGGATCTTATCTGCGGACTTTTCACCGAGCAGGAGCTGAAAGCTGCTTATCTGACTCCGGCGATGCCGTTCCTGAAACTCTCCTTTCACATTCTGCATCACAAGGAGTTCAAGGAATCGTCGGAGGCGAATCACGGCGAACCGCCCGTATTCAGCGAACTTCTCTATCCGGATGCCGCCCCCGAGCTCTTTTTCATTTCAGACGTCCAGACAAAACTTCTGAAACGTCCGGTCAAATACGAGGACATTTTCAAGGAAATGGAACAGGCTCCGGAAAAACGTGCCGTTTTTCTCTGCGGCATTTCCATACCGGAACAAAAACGGAAGGAACTGACTGTCAGGAATGTGGAAATCAAATCGGTCTCCCCTTATCTCTTTTTCGCATTGCGAAGACATGACCCGGAACTGCAGCAGTTTCTGACGGAACGCTTCACGGCACTTTCACAGAACGGAACCGTTCAACGGATTCTGCAATCTTATATTCCGAAATGAAAGGGAAATTATGAAAAGAAAGAAAATGCTTTGGATGATTGCGGGACTCCTGCTTCTCCTGCTTTTGGCTGTCGGTGCGGCATTTACTGCCGGATTCCGTTATCAGCCGGACATTCAGCAGAAGATTTTTGCGGACATGACGCAGTCCAATGCGTATCAGACCGCTCTCTCAACTCTGAGAGCAGCCAAACTCATGCAGGAAACGGCAGGCGTTCCCCTGACGCCCGGAAATATCCGGGAACTGGAGGCATGGGAAAGCGGCGAAAACGGTGCCATCAGGCTGAAACAGGAAATCAGCGGGACAAAAAAATCCGGAATCCTGTATGTGAACGGAACTATGGTTTCCGGGAAATGGCAATACAAGGATTTCAAAGTCCGTTTTCACGATGGAGAAGAACTGAACTTACTGAAACAGGAAAAAGAGAATGGAATACAATAAGAAAGAAAACCGCCTGATTCTGATTATCGCGCTTCTGCTGGTGCTTTTCGGAATCGCATTGCGAATTTGCGGGCTCTGGACGCGAAATCTGGAATATGACGAGATCTGGACTTTCGCAAATTACGTCAGGCTGCCGGTTCCGGAGATTTTTACCGATCTTGCCACTCCGAACAATCACCCGCTGAACTCCCTGCTCATCAAATACTCCACTCAAGTCACCGGAATGCATCAGCTGCTCCAGCTCCGTCTGCCTGTCCTGCTGGCGGGGATCCTGCTGCTGGCGGGAGCGGGATTCGCACTCCGCCGTCTGACATCTTCCGTCGCGGGGGTCTGTTTCGCCATGATCCTTCTTGCACTGAACATTCCCCTGGTTCATTACTCGCAGACAGCCCGCGGCTATGAACTTCAGGCTCTCTTTACCGCATGCACGATGTTTTCCCTGCTCTTCTTTGAACTGGATCTGAAGTCCCCGCGCAGACGCATCCTCTGGGCAGTGTCATTTCTGTTGTCGGCTGTCGCAACATGCTTCAGCGTCACAAGCGGTGTCATTTTCGTGACGGCGCTTGCTTTCTCCTATGTCTGCCTGTTCCCGGATCTCAGGAAATGGAGGGATGTGAAAAAATGGATGGAAAGAAAAGAGCTCTGGATCGCTTTCATTCTCTTTGCCGTCTTTGTAATATCCTGGTATGGATTGAATTACAAAACGCTTGCTCAGGGGCAGAGTTTCGGAAACACGGTTGCCTCGCCTGTAAAATTCCTTTCTTTTGTCTGGAATACGGTCGTGCAGCTGCCGCTCATATTGACCATGCCCGCGGTTCTGGCATGTGCAATTCTGCTGAAAGACCCGTTCAAACGCCGGGTTGCGTTCATGGGATTGTGCTCCACAGTGCTCGTATTCCTCAGCGCACTGGTGTTCAAGGCGGGCGATGTCCGGGTTTATATCCCGTTGATTCCGATCCTTGCCTTTCCTGCGGCTCTGATCTTTGAATGGACTGCAGAAAAAGAACGGCTGCGCCGCTTTACCCTGCCGCTGTTCTGCCTCCTGACCGTAATTGTTGTCGTTCAGTGCAATATCCAGTATGCGAAGATGAATCCGCCGGATATGGGAGTTGTCTTTGTAACCGCCGCCAGGACCATTCCGCCGGAAGCGCTGGTGGTCTACTCCCCGACGGACTCCTATATCATCTCCACGCTTTTCAGGGAACCGTTCCAGGCGGACCAGCTGCGGCGGATGAATGCCAATCCCGTTTCCCTGATCCTGATGGGAGATTCCGGTTCAGTCGGAGTGTTTCAGGAATGGAAGAACAACACATCCGTCTGTCCGGTGCCCGCCAAACCGGTTTCAAGGGGAAAATTTGCCGGGGAAATCACCTACTTGGAGTATCTTCTGCATCCACTGCGCGCCGGTGACTCCCTGGATGGCAAACTTCTGGTTGTTCTGATTGATAAACCGACTCTGGAGCAGTACCGGCGTTACCAGATTTTTTTCAACGGACAGTTTCAGACTGTCAATATCTTCGGTTTCATGAGCATGGGGGCAGGAAAAACAGTGGCGACGCCGCTGTCCCGGACAAGAATTCTGCTGTATGAATCACCCTCCCAGAGTGTCAGTCAAATGCTGGCGCTGCAGGAGGAGAAAGGTTCCGCCATCCGGTTTTTCGTTGTCGGTGAAAGGTGACGGTCAGTCGGTAAGACTCTCCAGCACCACCTCTTCCGGTTCTGCTGTGTTCCGGCGGCTGCCGTCCTGTTCCTCCGTTTTCTTCGGAGCAATGACTGGCTTGCCGTCAATCTTTTCGATCTTCCTTTTTTTCCTTACGGGCGGCGCCGCATCCGTCGAAGAAGCCGGTTCGGATTCCGTGTCCCTGTTCAGCGTCTTCGGCTGCCGCTGAGACGGCGGAGTATATGCCGTGAGCTCCTTCAATGTCCGCTCCGCCTCGAAGGACGTTCCCTGCAATGAAAAACCGTTGACCGCCCGGACCATCACAGACAGCATGCTTCGTCCGGAATCCGCCAGGGAGTTCCTGTCCGCTGGAATCGTTTGCGAAAACGGCATCAGACAGAAACAGCTCAACAGAAAAGCCGCTAACAATGCACCGGACAGAGCGGAAAATCCCATTGCTCCGATCCTGTCGGCAAAACCGGGCAGCGGATAATCGTCGAAATCCTTCGGCACAACGGCATCCGTAATCTTGTAAAAGAGGATAATCAGCACCAGAAACAGCACCAGCATGACCGCCGGGTTCAGGTATGGCGCCAGCTCCGTGCTGAGATTCAGGGACGGTTGTGCGAGATCGCGCACCAGCGGCGCCAGCAGCACGGCAAGATATATGGAGAAAACAAGATTCACAAGAAAAATCCAGGACTGGTATAATGTCTGCTTTGAACACGCCAGTCCGCCGAGAACCGCCGCGCCGAGAATAATCAAAGTTCCCATGATGCCGCCTATATATTGATGGTTACACGCTCAAATTCTTCATACGATGTGACGCCGCTGCTGACCAGAGTCAAAGCCTGCCCCGCGATATTTGCCGTATTCTGATGGCTGTCCACATACTCCTGAATTGTCGTATTCGACGCATTCGGAGCCTCAAGAACCGCACGCAGTCCGGCATCCATTACAAGAATCTCAAACAAAGCCTGACGCCCCAGATACCCCGTTCCGTCGCAGTTCGGACACCCGCGGGGTGCATAGACCTGCTCCGTCGGGAATCCGTAGCGCTCCATGAAGGCTTTCTGTTCCGCGGTCAGCTCCGTTTTTGCCTTGCAGTGCGGGCAGAGCTTGCGGATCAGGCGCTGGGAAATGATCACATGGAGCGTCGCCGCAATGGAACGCAGCGGTATGCCGAGATTCATCAGACGGTCAATCGTCCCGATATTGTCGTTGCTGTGCAGCGTGGCGATGATCAGATGTCCGGTCTGGGAGGCGTGCACCGCGATCTCGGCGGTCTCCTCGTCGCGGATCTCGCCGACGCAGATCACATCGGGATTCTGCCGAAGGGCATTGCGAAGCAGAGACGCGAATGTAATGTCCGCCTTCACATTGACTTCCATCTGGCTGATGGCGGGCATGACATGCTCAATCGGGTCTTCAATGGAAATCACATTCTTCATGTTGTAATCAATGGAGCCGAGCATCGCGTAAAGGGTCGAAGTCTTGCCGCTGCCCGTCGGCCCGCACATCAGCACCATGCCGGAAGGCAGACGGATCGCCGAGGACACAATCTTGTACTGTTCCCTGGAAAGTCCGATGGATTCCAGTTTGCGCCGTCCCATATCCGAAGCCATCACGCGAATCGTGATCTTCTCACCGCCGAACACTCCCACCGAAGCAACACGGAACGACGGGCGGTCCTCCTCTTCGACCAATGCGCTGAAAGAACCGTCCTGCGGCCGCCTCTTTTCCGCTATGTCCATCCCCGCGGCGACTTTGACGGTGCTGATGACGGCAAGCGCGACCTCCGCAGGCAGCATATTGTAAATCTTGATCGCGCCGTCCACACGGATGCGGACGGAATACGCTTCGTTTTTCGGATCAATGAAAATGTCGCTGCTCTGCTTCTTTACGGCATCGTAAATCAGCTGTTTCAGGAACGTCAGCGCATCATGTTCGTCGCCGGAATCGGAAAGACGGTTCCCTTTGGCGTCCAGAATCACTACGGGAATTTCCTGTTTCGCCTTCTCCTTCTGTTTCGGCCGGAACAGCCCGAGGATAAAGTTCCACGCATCTCCCCGCAAATAACAGTAGGCGATTGCGACAGGACCGAGAAAAACCGCAAGCAGGTTGTAATACTCCTTCAGTGCTCCGTGACGTTTTCCAAGTTTCTCCTCACCTGTTTTCAGTGCATACAAACCGCAAAGAAACCACGTAAAAAGAAGAATCAGCTTTATTGGTGCAAACGCCATCGAAACCTCCATGCCCGCTTCTCTGTCATCATTGGAAATAATCTAATGACAGTTGCGGTAAAAATCAAACGGGGAAACGCTTTTTTGAAGAATAAAATTCAGCCCGATTCCGGATTGCGCAAAGAAACTCCTCCGATTCCGGACCATAGGCCATTTTGATACACTCAATGTAAAAGTCATGCCTCCCGTGTCCGGAAGCATCTTCACCGCAATGGAACAGCTTCTCCAGGAAGGATTTCCGCATCTGCGGCTCGGGCATTGCGCCGCGGATTTCTTCCAGCAGGAAGGGATTCTTCAGAAAACCGCGCCCGACAGCCACGCCGGCACATCCGCTCTCCTGCCGCATTCTGTGCGCATCTTCCGCTGACAGCACATCTCCGTTCCCGAAGACCGGAACGTCACCGGCGCTGCTGACGGCAGTGCAAATGCGCTTCAGCGCCTCTCCGCGATCCACTGCTTCATAATTCTCCCGCACCGTGCGGAAATGGAACAGCAGCCATGAAACCCCGGAATCGCAGAAACGCCTGACAAGTTCCGCCGTTTCCCGGTCAGAGAGAAAACCGGAACGGAGTTTTGCACTCAGGCAGAGGGACGGAAGCCGTCTGCGGATCGCCCCGATAAGTCCAGCCGCCTTTGCCGGTTCCTTGAGCAGAGCGCCGCCTGAACCGCTGTGAAGAACAGTCCTGCTCGGACACGCAAAATTCAGGTTGACGGATCGCACACCGTATTCCCAGAGCCGCACGGATGTTTCCACCAGGGAATCCGCATCATTTCCAAGCAGCTGAACGGTAAGCGGAATTCCCGAATCAAAATAATGTGCAAGATGCTTTCTCAATGCCCTGGACGATGGAACGGCATGATGCGAAACTCCCAGAAAAGGAGGCATCCACGAGTCAATCAGTCCCAGAGAACGTGCGGCATCGAAGAAAAAATTGCGGTTCATGATTCCCTCCATCGGGGAGAGAACTGCGCGCGACGTGAGGGAAAAAGAGTCTGAAAGCGAAATCGGTTCGGCGAAAAAATTCTGCATGATGTTCCGTGTTTTCCGGATCATAAAAAAACGGGATACCCCATTGGAAGTATCCCGTCTGAAAACAAACGCTCTGAATATCAGAGTCCGCCGAGAGCCTTGAGCAGAACGCCCGCGGCAACAGCGGAACCGATGACACCGGACACATTCGGTCCCATGGCGTGCATGAGAAGGAAGTTCCGGGGATCGGACTCAAGCCCGACTTTGTTGACAACGCGCGCCGACATGGGAACGGCGGAAACTCCTGCCGCACCGATCAGCGGGTTGATCGGATCTTTGGAGAATTTGTTCATGATCTTGCCGAAAATAACTCCTGCCGCAGTTGCCGCGGCAAAGGCGACCGCGCCGAGGATCAGAATACCGATTGTCTGCTTCGTGAGGAACTGGTCGGCGGAAAGTTTCGCACCGACAGCGGTTCCGAGGAAGATCGTGACAATATTGATCAGCGCATTCTGGGCAGTATCGCTCAAACGCTCTACCACGCCGCATTCGCGCATCAGATTTCCAAACATCAGCATACCGATCAGCGGAGCCGCATCAGGCAGGAGGAATGCGCAGAGAAGCGTAATCAAAAGCGGGAAACAGATTTTTTCCAGTTTGGAGACCGGACGAAGCTGTTTCATCTTGATCTTGCGCTCCGCTTCCGTTGTGCACAGTTTCATGATCGGCGGCTGGATGATCGGCACCAGCGCCATATAGGAGTATGCCGCAACGGCGACCGCGCCGAGCAGTTTCGGGGAAAGTTTGCTGGTCAGGAAGATGGACGTCGGACCGTCCGCGCCGCCGATGATACCGATGGAGGCGGCGTCCTTCAGGTCAAACGGGATTCCGAGTTTGGCAAGAACCAGTGCTCCAATCAGAGCGAAGAAGATACCAAACTGTGCCGCCGCCCCAAGCAGAGCGGATTTCGGGTTCGCGATCAACGGACCGAAATCCGTCATGGCGCCGACACCCATGAAGATCAGCAGCGGAAACACACCGGAATCAATTCCGACGACATAAACCAGACCGAGAAGTCCGTCAGGACCGGAGATGCCGGCAAGCGGAATATTTGCAAGCACGGCACCGTAACCGATCGGCAGCAGAAGCAGAGGCTCGAAACCTTTTGCAATCGCAAGATAGATCAGGAGAAGCCCGACCGCCATCATCAGGACTCTGCCCAGACCGAGAATCCATGTCGTGGAAAAGTTGGAACGTGTCTGAGAGATAATATCGGCAATGCCGGTGCTTTCCCAGAGTCCCGCAAGAAGGCTTGTCATGGAGCCGAGTCTCTGCGTGGCGGTTCCTTCCTTCACGGAATCATGAACCAGCATTTCCGGCGCGAAGAATGCGATGATCGCTCCCGGCTCCAGAATCCCCGCCGGACGCAAGTCGGGATTCAGCGCAAGCGGCAGGAAATTGCCCATGTTTTTCACTTTCGCCTTGCTGCGTCCGGGAATTACAAGCACCATGATCTCGCGTCCAGGAGTGATCTTCTGGTTTGCCTGCATGGACACGGAATAGATTGTTGCGGGCTTGGCGGGCACATCATTGCCGTTCACGTCCTTCACAATGTCCTTATAGACAAGGGCAATACGTCCATCCGGAAGTTTGAACCACTGAAACAGGTCGTCCTCATACGCATTGAGGTAAGTGGCCTGAGTTTTCAGTTTTGTCTTCATCTCATCCGTGAAAAGCAGATGCTTGTCACGCTTGGTCAGATCGACAAGATTGTCTCCAATCCCGTGTTTCGGATCCAGTTTGAGAGCCTCATAGGAATCCGGCTTCGGCAGGTTCTTTGCCGCATCGGCGGCATTCACACCGAATACCGTGCCCGTGCAGACAAAAAACGCCAGAGTCAGAAAAAATGCTGTTAATTTTTTCATATTCAGAATTACTCCTCAACCAGAGCAACTGCCTGGTCGGCTGTTACAACGTCTTTGACACTCACGAGAACTTTGGAAACACGTCCGCCCTTCTCGGTCTTGATTTCTGTTTCCATCTTCATTGCTTCGATAATGAGAATCGTGTCACCGGCGGCAACAGATGTTCCCTCAGGAGCAATGATCTTTGTAATCGTTCCCGGAAGCGGAGTGGTTACTTCAAAAGCCTCGCCGGAAGATGCTTTCGGCGCAGCGGCGGCGGCTCCGGTCGCAACATTGACGTCGAAAGGCTTGCCGTCGACTGTGACTTTGTTTCCGTTGACCTGAACATTGAAGGTCTTGCCGCCGGCGGTGACTGTATAAGCGGCGGGAGCGCCGTCTTTCTTTGCCGCCTTTTTCTCTTCCTTGTAACGGATTCCCATCGGTCTGTCGCCCTTGAGGTATGCCAGACCTTTTTCGCCGCACGCCGCGAGGATGAAGATATTCTCGTCCGTCACCGGCAGATTGTTTTCCGTCAGAATCTTCTTCTGGGCTTCGATTCCCAGTTTCGGATTGCGGTCATTGATATCCATCACATTTTCGGTGGTCGGCTGGAGTCCGAGCTGTTCGGAAGCGATTTTCACAATTTCCGGATCGGGTTCCGCCGGAGTCTTGCCGAAGTAGCCGAGAACCATTTTGCCGTAACCGTCGGAAATCTTTTTCCATTTGCCCTGCATGACGTTTGCAAAAGACTGCTGGAAGTAGAACTGGGAAACCGGCGTGACGCTGGTTCCGAATCCGCCTTTGGCAACGACTTCGCGCATCGCTTCGATGCAGGCGTCATACTTGTCGAGGCAGTTGTTGTCGCGCATCATCTGCGTATTCGCTGTAAGAGCGCCGCCGGGCATCGGCGAGAAGATGATCTTCGGGCTGACCTGCATGGATTCCGGCGGGATGAAGTATTTTTCCATGCACTCGGTGAAGACGTCTTCAGCCTTCATGATCTTTTCAGGATCGATATCAAGAGTATAGTCCGTGCCGCGGAGTTTCTGCCACATCACCAGGATGTCGGCTTCGCATGTGCCGCCGGAAAGCGGAGCCATTGCCAGGTCGATGGTATCGGCGCCGGCTTCGATCGCAGCCATGTTGCAGGCAACCGCCATGCCGGCGGTGTCATGGGTATGGAACTGGATTCTGACCTCGGAAGGAAGAATCTTGCGGGCTTCCTTGATGGTTTCATAAACCGTCTTCGGAGTTGTCGTCCCGGAAGCGTCTTTGAACGCCAGAGAATCGAACGGAACACCGTCTTTGAGGATTTCCTTGAGTCTGTCGATGTAGAACGCAGGGCTGTGCGGATAGCCGTTGTCAAGTCCCGGAGGAAGTCCCATCAGAGTGACAGTAACCTGATGTTTGAGTCCGGCGTTGGCAATGCAGCGACCGGAATAGGAAAGGTTGCGGACGTCATTCAGAGCGTCGAAGTTGCGGATCGTGGTAATGCCGTGCTTTTTGAACAGGACGGCGTGCAGATTGATGATGTCGCGGGACTGGGAACTGAGTCCGACCACGTTCACGCCGCGGGCGAGAGTCTGGAGATTGATGTCGCTGCCGACCACTTCGCGGCATTTGTCCATCATATCAAACGCATCTTCCTGGCAGTAGAAATAGAGAGACTGGAAACGGGCGCCGCCGCCGATCTCGAAGTAGGTGGTTCCGGCTTCTTTTGCCGCCTTGAGTGCGGGAAGGAAATCTTCTGTTTTCACACGTGCGCCGAGACAGGACTGAAATCCGTCACGGAAAGAGCAATCCATGTAATTGATCTTTTTCATACTCTAGCTTTCTTTCTGTAACTGTTTTATTTTACTGTTATTTTGAATTAGCATCGAATGCGGCGGCAGCGGCGGCGGCACGAAGTGCATCGTCGTCATTGCGTGCGGCGACAGGCTTTTCCTGCGGTTTTTCAAATTTTGCCGCCAGAGGCGCCAGAATCTTCGCCATCAGGTTCATGCAGAAAATCATGATCATCAGGAAGACATAGACTGTCAACATGCCGATGATCATCAGCTTCACTCCATCAAGAATCAGTTCCATTTTGCTGTCTCTTTATGTTGTTTTGGGTTTCTATTGAAAAATACTTTTCATTTTCAGGGAAAAACTTCCCGGTTCACATCAAGCCGCTGAAAATCCAGCGACTCCCTCGTGATACGGACATCGCCGCAGCTGAAACGGAATGGAACACCGTCTATCTCCGCAAGCAGCTCGCCGTTTCCGGCAATGTCTTTCACGAAGACACGTTTCACCGAACCGGCGGCATCCACCACCTCAACTCTTCTACCGATTACAAAGTTGCGCTGTTTCCATTCGGCGAAAAGCTCTTCCGGGGAATTTGAGTATATAATATAATACCGTTTCAAGGTATATGCCAGTTCTTCAATCAATTTTTTTACATTATAATCGCGTCCGGTCAGATATTTCAGAGAGGCGGCAGGCTGATCAATGGCCCGGATTTCCGCACGGTCCAGATTGATGTTGACGCCGATTCCGGCAATCACGCCCTTCACCCCGCCTTTTCCCGCCGTATATTCGCAGAGAATCCCGGAAATCTTCCGGTCGGCGGTATAAATGTCATTCGGCCATTTGATGAAAAACTCAATCCGCGGTTCGGCATTTCCAAGCAGCTCCAGAACGGCGAGCGAAGAAACAATCGTCGCATAAAACGGATTTGTGATATTTTTCATCACCAGCGACGCATAAATATTTTTTCCGGCAGGGGAAATCCATCTGCGTTCCAGTCTGCCGCGTCCGGCGGTCTGCTCCCCGGCGACCACAAGAGTGCCGTCCGGCAGTTCATCAAAATTATTTTTTGCATAAGTATTGGTGGAATCAACAGATTCCAACTCAAGAACGTTAATCTCTGGACGCATAGAACATCTATAATTTTTTTTAGAGAAAATAAACAGGAAGCCGGTTTTTACCGGCTTCCTGTCATTCTGGTGGTCAGTCTGCGAAATTACTTTGCAAGTCTGGCTTCCAGAGCCTCCAGCTGAGCGGCGAGCTCTTTCGGAAGTCTGTCGAATTTCTTGTAATGCTCTTTGATCATTTCGACTTCCTTCAGCCAGCCTTCCTTGTCGAAGGAGAGAAGCTCTTTCATATCGGCTTCCGTCACTTCGTTTTCGATGCCGCTGCGGTCGATGGCGTCCACGGTCGGCATATAGCCGATCGGGGTTTCGACAGCTTTGCCTTCGCCGTCGCAACGCTCGAAGACCCACTTGAGAACACGGCTGTTGTCACCGAATCCGGGCCAGAGCCACTTGCCGTCGGCGGTCTTGCGGAACCAGTTCACGCAGAAGATCTTCGGCAGTTTTGCTCCGGCAACCTTGCCGATGTCGAGCCAGTGCTGGAAGTAGTCGCCCATGTTGTAGCCGCAGAACGGAAGCATCGCGAACGGGTCGCGACGAACGGTGCCGGCCTTGACGTCGAGAGCGGCAGCGGTCACTTCGGAACCGACGGAGGAACCGATCATCACACCGTGCTCCCAGGAGAGAGCCTGATATACGAGCGGCAAAGTGGACGGGCGGCGTCCTCCGAAGAGGAATGCGTCAATCGGAACGCCGGCAGGATCTTCCCAGTTGGGAGCGATCGCCGGGCAGTTCTTGGCGCGGGCGGAGAAGCGGGCGTTCGGATGAGCCGCTTTGACCGGTTTGCCTTCCGCGTCAGTCTGTCCCATTTCCCAGACATTGCCTTTCCAGTCGATCAGTTTCTCGCCGGGTTCGAGCTCGACGTCCATGCCTTCCCACCAGATGTCGCCGTTGGGACGCAGGGCGCAGTTTGTGAAGATGGTTTCCTTTGCGCAGGAAAGCATCGCGTTCTTGTTGGACTTCATGGAGGTTCCGGGCGCGACGCCGAAGAATCCGTTTTCGGGATTGATCGCATAAAGTCTGCCGTCTTTGCCGAACTTCATCCAGGAAATATCGTCGCCGATGGTCTCGACCTTCCAGCCGGGAATCGTCGGGATCAGCATGGCAAGATTGGTCTTTCCGCAGGCGGACGGGAAAGCGCCGGTGACGTATTTGACTTTGCCTTCCGGATTGGTAAGTTTGAGGATGAGCATGTGTTCCGCCATCCAGCCTTCATCGCGTGCCTGGACGGAAGCAATGCGGAGAGCGAGGCACTTCTTGCCGAGGATGGCGTTTCCGCCGTATCCGGAACCGTAGGACCAGATTTCTCTGGTTTCGGGGAACTGGGCAATGTATTTGTGCTCCATCGGAGCGCACGGCCAGACACCGTTGTCCGTGGCGCCGTTTTCAAGCGGCTTGCCGACGGAGTGGATGCAGGGAACGAATTCGCCGTCTGTTCCGAGAACGTCAAGAACCGCATTGCCGACGCGGGTCATGACATGCATGTTGATCACAACGTAAGCGGAGTCCGTGATCTCGACACCGATCTTGGCAATATTGGAACCGACAGGCCCCATGGAAAACGGAATGACATACATGGTTCTGCCGTGCATGCAGCCTTTGTAAAGAGCTCTCATTTCAGCTTTGAGCTTGACGGGATCAATCCAGTGATTGGTCGGGCCGGCGTCTTCCTCCTTTTCGGAAGCAATGAACGTGCGGGCTTCAACACGCGCAACGTCGGACGGATCGCTTCTGAAGAGAACGCAGTCGGGACGCAGTTTGCTGTTCAGACGGGTCGCAAGACCGGATTTGACCATTTCATCACAGAGACCGTAATACTCTGTGTTCGTGCCGTCACACCAGTAGATGGCGTCCGGCTCGCAGAGCTCGGCCCACTCGTTGACCCATGCCACCATCTTCGGATGGTTCGGGGCCGCATTCAGATTCTTAACCATTTTTACCTCCATTGAGCATTGGTTTTTGTTCCGGAAATATAAATCCGAATAATATACCCTGCTGTGAATCCTTTTACAAATAAAAAAGCGCCAAATTTTCGAGAAAAAAGCCAGCCGCGGAAGCGAGACGGCAATCTCACTGTGAAAAGAATAACGATATGTTTTATCTTGATTAAAAAGCAGTTGGGAAAGAGTGAAAAACAGGAAAAGCGCAGTGCCGGGGATTTAAGAACGGCAATCGGAAAACGGCGGAAGACAGCGAAAAAAAGGCTCCGTCTGCCGTAGTCTCCATTTCCGGCGGCAATGAATTATTTTGCGTCTTTCCTCCATGGATCCGGAGTCCTGCCGATGGCTTTTTTGAAACTGCGGTGAAAATAACCGGCATAGCTGAAACCGCAACGGTCGGCAATCTCCTCCGAAGCAAGCACAAGCACGGAACAGCGTCACAGTCCGCAGGCGGGTTCCAATTTGTATTTCAGTTGCAGCTTGCGGTCTTCCATAAGTGTCCGGCAACGTCCTCTCTGGAAAATCTCTCGCCGCGATGTTCCCGCAGCAGTATATCCGGCGTTTCCGCGCTCCGCTCCTGTTTGCGGCAACCAGTGATGATTTGAATCTGGTCCGCGGCAGTGAACAGATGGTCTTTCCCGATATTCCGGAAGGAGACAAAGCTGCCGGAATGGGAAATTTCCACCTCCGGCAGCATGAACAACCGCCGGAGGACAATTCATATAAACCGCCGGACTTATTTTTCCTTCTTCCTGCGGTTGAACTTCTTGGCGAGGTCGATGATCTCCATCAGCTTCTGCCGCTGGACATCGGGCGTCAGATCGGCAAAGGCGTCGAGGAGAATCTTCTCATCAGAAGTAAGTTCAAGCGGTTTCTTGTGCACATCGCTTTTTTTCTTTTTCGGCAGGTAGTTTTTGATCAGGGGATGAATCTTCTTCCATGTGTCCTCCTTGATCGAATCCGTCTCCCTGCGCAGATACTTTGTAATCGTATTTCCGCTGACATTTGCAAATTTCGCGAAATCGGAAACCGATTCAAATCCTTCTTCAATACAGCCTTGAAGCGCTTTTACAATTTCATCCGTCAATTTCATTTTGAATCTCCCTTGTTCACGCTTAATCCGCACAGGACGAACCGAAGTTGTTCCTGATATATCTGCAGGCGTCCTCCAGAGACGGCAGAATCTTCGTTGAAAATTTCACGATCCACGGACTGCATTCCTCAAAAGAGAACGGAGAAAACGTCACCACGAATTTTCCCTTGCAGTATGCCGCGTAAAACACTTCCATCGAGGTGCCGATCGAAGGCTTGTTATAGTTGACCAGAATAATATCCGCATCGCGGACATCCTGAAGATCGAATTCTACAATCTCGTTCGCGCTGTCTACCTGCCGGTCCACGAACTGCCGCCGCATCGGGTCCAGAAGACGGAACTCATCCGAAAGCTGTTTCTTCGCGGCATCGCGCCATTCACGCGCGGCACCATGAAATTCGTCCATGATCGGACCGCTCAAATAGATTGTTTTTTTGTTTTTCTCTGCCATGGCGGGACTCATTTCTTTTTTGTTCCGGTGTCTGGAAGCTCGCAGGAACAGGCGTCATCCATCACAATGGAACTCTTCATTTCAACCTTGACCGGCTTGAGGTTCCAGATTTTCGTCGCATAATCCTGAATGGAACGGTCGCTGGAGAAAATCCCCATGTTGGCGATATTGAACAGACAGCGGCGGTTCCACTCCTCCGGATTGCGATACAGTTCGGCAACCGACTTCTGAACCGTGCCGTAGGATTCAAAATCGGCGGCGGTCATGTAGGTGTCACTGTGGAACGAATCCAGAATCGGCTTGAAAATGCCGTGTTCGCCGGGCGAGAAGAAATCCGACTCTATCAGCCCGATCACACGGCGCAGTTTTTCGTTCCGGTTGATGAAATCATACGGATTGTAGCCGGAATTGCGAAGGGTGTTCACCTCGTCCACATTCATGCCGAAAATGAAAATATTATCCTTTCCGACTGCATCGTGAATTTCGATATTCGCGCCGTCCATGGTTCCGATTGTCAGAGCTCCGTTCAGGGCAAACTTCATGTTGCTTGTGCCGGACGCCTCGGTTCCGGCAAGGGAAATCTGCTCGGACAGGTCTGCGGCGGGAATGATTTTCTCCGCAAGCGAAACACGGTAATTCGGCATGAAAATGACTTTCAGCTTATCCGCGACCTCGGGATCGCTGTTGATGACTTCGCCCACCGAATTAATGAATTTGATGATGAGCTTCGCCATATAATATCCGGGCGCCGCCTTGGCGCCGAAAAGAATCGTGCGCGGCACAAAATCCGTGCCCGGATTGTCCTTGATGTCAAGATACAGGGAAATCGCATGAAGTGCATTCAGGAGCTGGCGCTTGTATTCATGAAGCCGCTTGACCTGAACATCGAAGATCGAATCCACATTCACTTTTACGCCGCAGACATCCTGCAGGTAGGCAGCAAGCAGCACCTTGTTGGCACGCTTGACGGCGGCGAGTTCCCGGAGAAAATCGGCATCCGAGGCAAACTTTTCAAGCTGTTTCAGTTCGGAAAGATCCTTCACCCAGCCGTCCCCGATCCGCGTTGTGATGAGTCCGGCAAGTCCCGGATTCGCCTTTTTAAGCCAGCGGCGCGGCGTAATCCCGTTCGTCACATTGACGAATTTATCCGGGTAGAAGTCGTTGAAGTCCTTGAAAAGGCCGTGCTTGAGCAGTTCCGTGTGAAGCGCGGCAACACCGTTGACCTTTTTGCTGGCGGCGACGCACATGTAAGCCATGCGCACCATCTTTTCCGGCTGTTCCTGAATGAGAGACATCCGTGAAAGACGGTCATTGTCACCGATATAGCGCGTCGAAACCTGACGCAGGAAGCGGAAATTGATCTCGTAAATGATTTCGAGATGCCGCGGCAGAAGCCTGCCGAGCAGTTCCACAGACCACTTTTCAAGCGCCTCGCTCATCAGCGTGTGGTTTGTGTAGTTGAACGTCTCAGTGCAGATTCTCCATGCCTCGTCCCATTCAAAGTTTTCAATGTCGATCAGCAGACGCATCAGTTCGGGGATTGCAAGTGCCGGATGTGTGTCGTTCAGCTGAATCGTGGCATATTTTGCAAACTCGTGAATGTCGATGCCGTTCATGTGAAGCCGCCCCATGATGTCCTGCAAAGACGCGGAAACCAGGAAATACTGCTGTTTGAGCCGCAGCTCCTTGCCTTCGTAATTGTTGTCGTTCGGGTAAAGCACACGTGTAATGTTCTGCGACATGGCGCCTTCCAGATTCGCGCTGATGTAATCCCCCTGATTGAACTTGGAGAGATTGAAGCCGTACTGGGATTCGGCGGACCAGAGACGAAGCGTGTTCACGGTATCCGTGCCGTAGCCGGGAACCGGCGTGTCGTAAGGCATCGCAAGCACCTCCTGCGTATCCACCCAGCGGCGGCGGTCTTTATTGCGCGCATTCGGATAAGGCTCCACTCTGCCGCCGAACTGAATGGAACGGGAAAGCTCCGGCCGGCGGATCTCCCACGGGTTGCCGCGGCTGAGCCAGTTGTCCGGTTCTTCCACCTGATACCCGTTCTGGATGATCTGACGGAAAATTCCGTAATCGTAGCGAATGCCGTAACCGCCCGCGGGAAGTTCCATCGTCGCCATGGAATCGAGGAAACAGGCGGCGAGACGCCCCAGACCTCCGTTGCCGAGTCCGGCGTCCACCTCTTCGTCGCGCAGAAGTTCGATCTTGAGCCCGAGCTCTTTCAGAGCCTCGACGGCGGCATCGTAAACGCCGAGATTAATCATGGCGTTGCCGAGAGTCCTCCCCATGAGAAACTCAAGGGAAATATAATAGACCGTGCGCGGCTGTTTGACTTCATAGGTGTCTTTTGTGGCGATCCAGCGTTCCACCATCAGGTCGCGGATACTCAGGGCAAGCGCATGGTAGCGGTCGAGATTGCTTGCTCTCTCGGGACTTTTCGCAAGCGACAGCATCAGATGTTTGCGGAAGGATTCCTTGATGATTTCTTTCATGGAAGGCATAGTATTCTCCTCAGTGATTATTTTGAGAACGTTAAGACAATACTATACAGCAAAAAGTGCCGTTTTGCAATCGGAAAAAGTTGGAAACGGGTCAGGATGAGGTCAGGAAATGGTTGTCGCGCCTCCGCAAAAAGCGGAACGCCGCTTCCCGCACGCCACCGCGGATTAAATCCGTGCGGCGCCGAGAAGCGCCTTGCGCATGACCTCGACCGGCGCTTCGAGCCCGGTCCAGATCGAAAGCGATTTCGCCCCCTGATGCAAGAGCATCGAAAGCCCGTTCGCCGCCGGAATGCCGTGTTCCTCCGCATAGGCATACAGCTTTGTGCGTTTGTAGATGGTATCGTAAAAGAAAATATCCCGCGGCAGGAGCTCCGGGCGGATCGGAGACGGATCATCCGGTTTGAGCCCGAGGCTGGTGCACTGGACGGCGAGGCGCGAGTCACTCAGAAACGTTCCGACCTTCTCTTCATCGGCAATGGAAGCGCTTTCCACGCTCAGCAAAGGAAATTCCTTTTTCAAAGTCGCAGCCAGTTTTTCAGCAGTCTCGAGAGTCCGGTTCAGCAGATGAATCTTTTTGATGCCGTGCAGGGCAAAATGAAACGTCAGGGCCTTGACCACGCCGCCGCACCCGATGAACGTGACACTGTTGTCCCTGATCGCATAGCGGAACGATTCCGCAAGCGCCGCCTCAAGCCCGTAACCATCCGTGCTGGTGCCTGAAAGTTTCCCGTCCGACACGGTCACGGTATTGACACTGCCGGAAAGCTCCGCATCCCGGGAAATTTCATCCAGAAAAGGGAGGACCGCATTCTTATGGGGCACAGTGATATTGAAACCGGCGAGATGTTTCCGGGCATCCTGCGCGAAAGCCTCCAGTTCCTCCCGTTGAACCAGTACGGCAATATATTCCGCATCAAGCCCGAGCGCCTTCAGGGCGGCATTGTGCATGACAGGGGAAAGAGAGTGGGAGACCGGACAGCCGATCACTGCGTATATTTTTTTCTTCAGCATGGCAAAGCTCATTCCTCATAAGATTTTTCAGATGATTCAAGGAAATCCGCCATTCATTTTAGCATAAAATTATAATTACGCAAGTTTCCCGTGCAAAAAAAACAGGGATTTGAAAAAAACGAGAATGGATGTAAATTAAAGAACAGGGATTTTGACTGGAAATGTCAACAGATGAAGTCAGATTTCACATGAAAAGTCCCTTGTTGTTAAACAACTCAAATCCGAAAGGGGTAAAGAAAATGGCAAAAGCACTCTCCAAACCCGAAAGCAATCTCAAGAAGCTCACGAAGTCCCCGATCCCGATGAACTTTGTGAAAAAACACAACGCCACATGGAACCATCAGGACTGGCTTGACTTTCTCGACTATCTGAAAGAAAAGAATTATTTTCCGATCGACACGGACAAAGTCGGGCTTCTTCTTGAAGAAAAGAAGGCGCAGTACATCGCTCTCAAGAACAAATAACATTCCGGAAGAGCATGTCGCATATTCATGATTCGCTGTCCGGTTTCCTCCGGACGGCGGATAAGGGTATGTATGTGCCGCAGTCATCATGAAACGAAAACCTCTGATCGCGCTGACAATGGGGGATCCTGCCGGAATCGGTCCCGAAATCATTGTACGCATGCTTGCCGCACACCCTGAATTTCAGGCTGAAGCGGATATTGTTGTGTACGGATGCCCGGAGGTTGTTGAGGACGCGGCAGGACGTTTCCTGTCCGGACAGGATTTCCGGTATCCGGTCAGAGCGACAGGCTCAATGAAAGTCGGCGGCTTCCATTTCGGCGAGCTTTCCGCGCAATGCGGCAGGGAAGCATACGAAGCGGTCTGCGCGGCAGCACGGGATGCTCTGGCGGGGAAAGTCGATGCCGTTGTAACGGCACCGGTTAACAAGGCGGCAGTCAATCTGGCGGGAATTCCTTTCACCGGGCATACGGAGCTGATCGCTGGAATCTGCGGAACGGACGATTTTGCCATGATGCAGTCCGCCGGAAACCTGCGCATTGCATTTGTCACGACTCATATCGCGCTGAAAGACGTTCCGAAGTTCGCCACACGGGAACGGATCATCAAAACAACGCGCCTTCTGGAAAATGCAGTCCGCGCCGAAGGAATCACTGAACCGAAAATCGGGATCGCCGCGATCAATCCGCATGCAGGCGAGAATGGAAACATGGGAACGGAAGACGAGCTGGTGACGAAACCGGCTGTAATGCACATGCGGGAAATGGGTATGAAGGTGGAAGGCCCGTTCCCCCCTGACACGCTTTTCATCAAAAGCACTCTGGACCGTTTCGACGGAATCATTTCGATGTATCACGACCAGGGACACATTCCATTCAAAATGCTTGCGTTTGATCGCGGCGTAAACTCGACGCTCGGACTGCCGGTCATCCGTACAAGCGTGGATCATGGCACGGCGTTCGAGATCGCCGGGAAAGGTATTGCCGATACCGGCAGTTTCGCTGCCGCGTTCCGGATCGCTCTGAAACGGTCACGTGCGCGGCTGGAGTGGCAGTAACTCCCCAATGCCGCAGGTTTTGAAAGCAAACAGAAAAAAGGAACAGCATTATGTTTGAATTGGATATTCGCCGGGAATTTTCCGCGGCGCATCAGTTGAAGGGATATAACGGCGACTGCTCGAATCTTCACGGTCACAACTGGACGGTGGAGGTGTTCATCCGTTCAGAGCAGCTGGACGAGGTCGGGATTGCACTGGATTTCAAGGTCCTCAAGAAAGAACTGGATGTGATTCTTGCCGGGCTCGACCACAAGTTCCTGAATGAACATGAAGAGTTCAGGACAAAAAATCCGACCAGTGAGAATATCGCCATGTATATTTATAAAACACTTTCCGCAAAAATCAATACGGAAACCGTCAAAGTCTCCAAAGTGAGGGTTTGCGAATCCGCCAGTTCGGGAGCCACTTACTTTGAATAAGAATCCGATGGAAGAAATGGAGTTTACTCCGCTGGAGGAACGTATCATGCTCCGCAGCGGCGATCCTTCGCTTGCAGGACGCCAGAAACAGGCGGCGGTAGTCATCGCTGTCCTGTTCCTTGTGCTTTTCATTGTTGCCGCGATTGTCGTGAAAAACTATATTGCCGTGGCAATGATCGGAATTATTTACGTTATTCTGACTCTTGTGGAAAAGCTCTGCTACATCAAGGCGATTTCCGCTTACCGCGCCCTGATCGTAAAACTCGGAAAAGCCTTGAACGGCAAATAAGACAGCCGGGAAACCACTTCCCGGCTGTTCTCCTCATTTTCCCACTTGTCTGACGTCCATGAACTCCCTGATCCGAAGCGGGATAACTGCTTTGCCGCATCGAGCCCGCCGTCCGGAATCCGCCTGTATCTTTGAGTTCAGATATGTCCCCATGGCACAAAAATACTTAATGATGTGAACGCTCCTGCCCGGGGAACCGGGTTCCACTGATAATAAATCTCGAAACTACTGTCCGGTAAGACTTTCCGGAGTTGTTCGTCAGTATTTGAACATTCTGAAAAAAAAATCCTGAAACCGGCATAATCATATTGATCGTATTTGAGTTGGAAAATCTTGATTTTAAGAATATTGCATCTTCTCGGCATTCATATTCTGAAGACAAAAAAAATCATTGAAGTCAAAGTATTGATATAAATGATAGAAATGATAGAAATAAGAACTTCTGAATGAGAACTTTATTTTTTATTTAAAAACGTAAAAATGCCGACAAGTAAAGTGATATTAATGATTATTGCAATGATAAGCTGTGAAAAGCAGATAAGATAATCTTTCCCTAAGATGCTTTAGATGGAAAAGCCTGTAAATAGCATAGAATAATAAGCATAAGACCAGGGATAGATTAAAACCAGCTTCAAATAAGTAGTAAGCCATATTTTCTATATTAACAAATATCCTAAGTTGTTGAAAACATTGTATCTCGACATTTCAACCTGCGATTACGGTATAAAAATGTATCTCTGTATCATTTACTCTCTTTCTGCACAGCCAACTTGTCCAGTTTTCAGGGACAGCCGCATGATTTCTGCTTCGCTTGATATAAAAATATATGTTCATGATGTGAAATTTCAAATATATAAGAATCACATATTACATATATATCCACATAGTGAGCTTCAGAAGGATATAATGACATATTGATGAAAAAAGACTTTAGTTCTGAAAAATTTTCTAAAATAACGCCTCCCAAATGATTTAGAAAATTATGTTTTGTCATATACATGATAGCCTTGTCATATTGCCTAAATTTAGGAGCATGCCAAGGAAATAAATTATCTCTGTAGTGACATGCATAACCTTGCGTAATACCTGATCTCTTAATTTCCTGAATTACATTTTTGACATTAGCAGAAACATCAAAATTTCTTACATATGAATATAAGTTGTTACTTGTAATTTCATCGCTGGTGTCAAGATAATCCCAGAAGCTATCGTCAATAAAATGCTGTTTTAGATTTGCTAAATACATAATTATCTTTCCGTTTAAAAGGTTGGATATTCAGGAGTATACGTTCCCTCTGAATTTGGTAAATTGGTGGATACTCTTTGAATCTACTGTACTCCATTATTTTCTGTTTGCAAGTCCTGAAAGACACTCATGAGGAATGCTGAGTCACAGGAAGCATCCTATTTAATTTTTACAACTCGAAGCTGATTGACCAGAATATATTCTGGACCTCCTGTTTTTTTACTGTCGAGTCCATTTCCTCCCCATTCTTCAGTAGCCAAATGAATATGTTCCGGGGCAGTGACCATTTTCAGATATTGTAATTTCTTACACAGTTCTTCAATACCTTCATCGTCCAAACAAATCGCAACTTCAGAAATATCATCTTCTGTGACCTTATCGGCAAAGAGTTCAATACGGATCATTCTTCATCCCTATCCTTTCTGCTGACTACGTCTGAAAGTTTTACAAGTGAATAATTAATGAACTGTAATCCTTATTCTTTGTCATAAATCCATTGTTTTCTCAAAATCATTGGTTTACTATATCCCATTGTCTGCCGATTGCAAATGCCGAAATAGACTTCATCCGGCATCTGCTATTGAAGTTTTGGCTGCCGACAACTCTGCCCGGAATCTCAATTTTCCTGTCGGTATTCTCCAGCGTATCATCATCGCGGTAAGTGATGCGTTCAATGATTTTTACCATAAGACTGCGGTTGTCCTCGAAAACTGGACAACTTGACTTGGTGTAAAAAGCCCGTTAAATTAATCTGAAAAGGGAGGGCATTTTATGAAAAAATCGTATAACTCCAAATTCAAAAGCCGTGTAGCATTGGAAGCGCTGCGCGGGGAACTGACAGTCGCAGAGATGCGGGGAAATACCAGGTTCATCCGAATCAGGTTCAGCAGTGGGAAGTATTGCTATGGGAAAACACCGATGCAGACATTCCTGGATTCCTTGCCACTTGTAAAAGAGAAAATGCAGCAGTATAGTAACAGTATTTCAAACCAAAAGGAAATATGACAAATCGTCAGATAATGTCGTAACTTTTATATTCAAAGGTGATAGTATGCAAAGAATAAATTATATTTATCCTTTATTGCTATTTTACTTTTTCTCCTGCAATATTTTTTCACAAGAAACTTTATACTCTCAAGCCCGAAGAATTGGAGAATCTGCATTATTTCAGAAAACTCCGCTCTCTGAGGTTCTAAAAAAGAAATGGGATGATCCCAATTCAAAAGATGAAGTAATAAATGATTATTTATTATTTTACAAAACTATTCTCAGGAGTATCTTTTCCGAAAATGGCTATAGTGTTCCTCTATATTATAATGCCTTAAAAGAAATTGCTCCAATTTATCTTTTATATTTCAAGACAAAAGATGAACCAGAAAAAAAGATGAGAAAGATTTGCTTGTCATTTCATACTTATTGACAGGGGAGGAACACTTGGCGAAAAAAATTATTCGTGAAGAATTAGCTTTTCAACCTGCAAATCTTACATTTCATTTGTTAGCTGCTGGAATCGGAGTTGCAAGTAAAGAAAAGTTTTTTGCCGATCAATGGACTCTCATGCTTGAAAAACATCGGAAACAGACTCTTTGCATTTATCTTTTTTTTCATGCGGTCTATACTTGTGAACTTAGAGATATCCGGATACCGGAGTCTGAAATTTTACAGAATCTCCGTAATACCCCATCCATTTTACAGGAAATAAATTCATTTCAAATCCAAGATTGGATGGGACACTTGCTCAGATATTATCTGAAGTTAGATTCTTCTCATGATTTGTCTTCTTTCAGCAGTAAAATTAAAAAAGATTCTTTATATTTAGCATTGGCGAGAAGAATCCCAGGATATGTTGCTCATATTGGACGAAACTCAAAAATGGAATATATTATTATTTCAGAACAAAATCCGAAGACTGCTACAAAAGATTTTCTTTTGGATGTAAAAGCAGGCAATAACTCTTAGAATCTATCCCTAAATAACGCCTAATTTTCTAAAAATGATAATACTTGCTGCGAGTTGTAGTAACGATTCGTAGGCGGCATTTGTTTTTTCATAGCGCACAAGAAGTTTTCTGAAACGGTTGAACCATGAATGAACGACT
>CASDPB010000089.1 GCA_949282305.1 uncultured Lentisphaeria bacterium
AACCTCCTGTTCTATGCAGAGTTCGGCTGGTGAACCAAACTCTAATATAGGGCCGGAGGTTTCTACTTGCAACTTGAATCTGAAGATTGACTGAACATACCGGCAAAGCCGGTAGTTTTATTGTCCTGAAGGGGACAAAAAAACCGGGAAAAGACCTTTTACAGACTTTTCCCGGTTCCCTGTTTTTCCGGATGACTCAATCTTTTCCGGTGAGTTCCCTGAATTTGCGGTATGCCGCATCATAGGGGGCGCGATCTACCGGACGCGGCGAATAGATCTTCGGCGTAAAGGAGGATTTTACAATTTCACGTGCGTTCACGAGATCTTTGACGGAACCTGCCGCCATCGCCTGGGAAAGAATATTGCCCGTCGCCGTGGCTTCGACCGGACCGGCAATCACCTTCACATTGCAGACATCCGTGGCAATCCGCATCAGGACATCCGCATTTGAGCCGCCGCCAACGATATTCAAACAGTCATAGACACATCCGGAAAGTTCGGACAGCTGTTCCAGTTTTGCGCGGAAGCAGAGACCGAGAGAGTCGTAGATGCAGCGGATCGTTTCGGCATCATTCGGAGTTCCCTGCCCGGTACGTTCGCAGAAACGGCGTATTTTCCCCGCCATATCGCCGGGGGAAAGGAATTCCCGTTCATTCGGATTGATGATGAACTTGAGCCCTTCGGACTCGATTGCCATCTTGTCAATCACAGACCACGGTTTCTTTTCTCCGTCGCGCTTCGCCCAGTCCGCCCGAAGTTCCTGCGCCAGCCACATGCCGATGATATTCGTCAGGAAACGGATTTTGTGATTCAGTCCGCCCTCATTGGTAAATCCGGCTTTCCGCGCCTCCTCCGTCAGAACGGGTGCATCCAGTTCCGCGCCGAAGAGCGCCCAGGTGCCGCAGCTGATATAAACCCATTTACGGTCCCCGGGAGCAGGAACGGACGCAACGGCGGAAGCGGTGTCATGACTGCCGACTTTGCAGATGTTGATCCGGGGGACGCCGAGTTCCTCTGCAATCTCCGGCTTGAGTTTTCCGACGATTGTCGAAGGCTCCACGATCTCCGGGAAGAAGGAACGGCGGAAACCGAGTTTGTCAAGTGTGACAAAATCCCAGTCGCGCGTAACGGCGTTCAACATGTGGGATGTGCTGGACTCGGTATATTCGCAGGTGCGGTCGCCGCAGAAGAGATAAGAAATCGCATCGGGAATCATCAGCATGATGTTGCCGTCCGCAAAATCCCCGGGATGCTTTTCACGATGCGCGACAAGCTGGAACAGGGTGTTGATCTGCATCAGCTGCATACCGGTACGGGAGTAAAGTTCCGCTTCCGGAACTGTCCTGAAGACCTCCTCCGGCACATTGTCCGTGCGGGAATCGCGGTAGTTGTAAGGCTCACGCGCAAAAGAGCCGTCCGGTTTGACGATCACATAATCCACGCCCCAGGTATCAATGCCCATGCTCCTGATGTCCGGATATTTGGCAAGAGATTTGCGGACACCTTCCTTGAGTTCGGCAAAAATCGACTCCATGTTCCAGTAGAGGGAGCCGCCGCGTTCCGTGGGTCCGTTTTCAAAACGGTGCATTTCTTCCAGTGTGATTTTACCGTCTTCGAGAATTCCGACGATCGCGCGTCCGCTGGAAGCGCCGATATCAATGGCCAGATACTTTTCAGAAGCCATATTCTTTCCTTTCCAGTCTTTTTGGGTTGCGTTTTCCATTTTCACTGAATTTTACATCATCGGCGTCCGCTTTTCAAATTACTTTTCATAAAGTGGCGCAGTTTTTCTTGCTTAAATCCTGAAATCATTGTATATTGTCGCCGGAAACTTATTTTCAGGAAAGGAACTGAAGTGGATACGGAACTTATTTTGAAGACCGCCGCGGAAGCGGTGCAGGTGGAAATTGACGGGCTCCTCTATCTCAAGGAGCACCTCGGCAGGGAGTTTGCGGAACTGGTCAGGCTCTGCACCAAAATCCTGGACAACGGCGGAAAGATCGTTGTCTGCGGCATCGGCAAAAGCGGACACGTCGGCAAAAAGATTGCCGCGACGCTCGCCAGCACCGGATCTCCTGCCATCTTCGTTCATGCGGTTGAAGCCATGCACGGCGACCTCGGAATGCTCCAGGAGCAGGATCTGCTGCTGGCGCTCAGCTACAGCGGGGAAAGCGACGAACTGGTCCGCGTCCTGATCCCGGCAAAACGTCTCGGCGTAACCATCGCGGCATTCACAGGCAATCCGGAGTCCTCTCTCGCAAAACTTTCCGACCTCACGGTGCCGCAGACCATTACCAAAGAGGCGTGCCCGTTCAATCTCGCACCGACCACCAGCTCCACGGCAACCCTTGTTCTCGGCGATGCTCTTGCAATGACCCTGCTGCGTCGGCGCAAATTCACGAAGGAGAAATACGGGCGGCTGCATCCGGCGGGCGCCATCGGGCGCGCCGTCACAATGCGTGTCTCCGACGTCATGCGCAGCGGCGATCATCTTGCGCTCGTCTCCCCCGACGCCACCATCAAGGAAACCATTCTCGCCATGACCAAAGCCCATGGCGGTTCGGCGGCAGTCGTGGACAAAGCAGGAAATCTGCTCGGAATTTTCACGGACGGCGATTTCCGCAGGAAAGCGGAAAACGATATGGAGATTCTGTCCAGAAGAGTCGGCGACGTCATGACAAAAAATCCTGCATCCATCCGCGCGGACTCCCTCGCAATCGAGGTATTGAAAGTGGTCGAGGCACGCAAGATTGACGATATTATCGTGCTTGACACAGACGGCAAGGTCGTCGGCATTGTGGACATTCAGGATCTGCCCGGACTGAAACTGATGTAAGTTCCTTCTGCGGAACGGCTCAGGGACACCTGGACACCCCGTTCCGCAGATCATTTTCCATCGGAGTTCCGGGAAAACCTCTGCCGTTTCCCTGTTTTCGCCCGTTCCGCAATACATCCCAATGTCTGACCGTCCAAGCCCGAACCCTGTAATTCAAGGAATCCATTTATGGTTCTGCGCCCCGTTTCCGCCGCCGCAGTCGTATGCCTCCTGTTCATTCTGCTCTATCTCGTTCCCCTGGGACTCCGTCCGCTTCTGATTCCGGACGAAGCCCGCTATGCGCAGATTCCCCGTGAAATGCTCCGGAACCATACATGGCTCGCGCCACAGTTTGCGGACATGCCTTATTATGAAAAGCCGTCCGGCGGATATTGGCCTGAAATCGCCGCGCAGAAACTTCTCGGAGAAAACAATTTCCTGATCCGGCTCCCCTATGCGCTTGCCGCCGCGGTGACACTTCTCCTGACATGGCTTATCGCACGCCGTTTCCAAAGCGGCGACCCCGGCGGGCGGTTCCGCGAACTGCCGCTCTATTCCGTCCTGACCCTCATGACCATGGGAGAATTCTTCCTCATCAGCACAACGGCGGTTCTGGACGGACTGTTCACCGCATGGATCACGGCGGAATTCGTATTCTTCTATCTTGCATGGGACGAAAAGAAATCTCCGGGAAAATCACTGCTCCTGCTCTTCCTCTGCGGCATCGCAGCCGGCTGCGCCTTCATCACCAAAGGCTTCCTTGCCTTTGTGCTCCCCGGACTCGGCGTCACGGCGTTTCTGCTGTGGGAACGCGATTACCGGAGTATCCTTGCGAAACCATGGATTCCCCTTCTGGCATCGCTGCTTGTCATCGTTCCGTGGGGACTCGCAACCGCCGGAGCCGCACCGGATTTCTGGCGTCATTTTATTGTGATCGAACACTGTCAGCGGTTCTTTCTGGAGGTCTCCTCCCAGCATCCCGAGCCGTTTTTCTATTTCATCCCGGTGATTCTCCTCGGGGCTCTGCCGTTCACGCTGTTCTTCATGCCGCTGTTTTCCGGCGGCCGGGAGCTGCCCTGGAAACATCATCCCCTTCTGAAATACTGCACAACCTGGATTCTCCTGCCGTTTCTCTTCCTCTCCCTTTCCCGCGGCAAGCTGGCGACCTATATTCTGCCTCTCTTTCCGCCAGCGGCGATCCTTGCGGCGCTCTGCATGCTCGGCGCACAGGGAAAGGAAAGCGCATTGAGGTCTTTTGACCTCACTGTAAAAATCACAGCCGGTGTCCTTGCCGTCGGACTCGTCGGGTTCCTGGTCACAAATTCCGCGATCTGTCCAGTCTACGGAACAGGTCAGACGTTTCTGCTCGGCACCGCAGTCCTGTGCGTCATCCTTTTCCTGGCAGTGCTCCTGCGGGCACTTCGCAAAAGGACAATGAAGGAAAAATACCTGGCACTTGTCACCGCCATGTTTTTCCTGATGCCGATATGGCAGACGGGACTGCCCGAGTCTGTAATGAACCGGAAAGCGCCGGAGATTTTTCTGAAAGAGAGTCTTGCGGAAATTCCCCCCGACGCAGTCATCATGACACGCGATCAGTTCCTGGGGATTCTTCTGTGGATCACCGGCAGAGACGACCTTCTGCTGTTTTATAAAACCGGCGAGTTTGAATACGGGCTGAATCACTCTCCCGACAAGGATGCACGTTTTGTCTCCGCAGAGAGATTCAAAGAGATGCTGGACAACCCGGCATCCAGAAACTGCCGCCCGATTGCGCTGTACGTCCCTGCAGAACAGGAGAAACGTTACAACACCCTGCCCCAGTTCAGGAAAGCCGTTTCCAACGGGGAAATCTCCCTGATGCTGTTTGAATGAGTTTCCGGACCGGGAAAACGGAAAAAGTTCAGAAAGGAAAGAAAACGGAATCGGTTTCCTCTTTCGGCGGAATGCACGGACCGCCGGGGGAAAATCCGGAATTTTTCCGGAAAAAATAAAAAAATTCACGGTTTTTCTCTTCCGCCCCCTTGACAAAGCAGCAGATTTGCTTATAATTAAAAACAGAATCAGATTAACCGGTCAATCATAGAAAAAAATCAGGGAAAAGAATGCACAGGCAGGCAAAAAAGACGAGGCTGATTGATATTGCATGCAGACTGGGAGTCTCCAAGGCCACGGTGGCGGCAGTGCTTTCCTCCGGAGGCAGCGGCACGGTCCGTTTCAGTGAGGAGATCGCGGAGAAAATCCGCAGGACAGCCAGGGAGATGGATTACCAGCCGAACATCAGCGCCAAGACTCTTGCCGGACGCGCCAGCAAGGTGATCGGCATTCTCATAGACAGTTATGCCGCGGTTCCGCGATTCCGCATTCTGGAAGGGATTGAACACGAAGCGACTCTTCGCGGCTACCGCTGCATGATCGGGGAAGCTCACGATTCACTGGAAAATCTCCGTCGCAACTATGACATTTTCATGCAGCACGGCGTGGACGGCGTGGTCTGCCTTTCCCACGATTATCCGGGAACGGAGGAGGAGTTCAAAAGGCTTTTTTCCGACACGCTTGACAAAATTGTCTTTATTGATGTGCCGAATCACCCCGATGCCTCTTACATCAACATTGACCGGACGGCATCGACACGGCAGGCGGTCAGGCATCTTCATGAGCAGGGCGCCCGGAAAATCGCCTTTGTGCGCGGGCTGTGCTCATGGAAAACGACTCTTCAGCATGAAGCTGGCTACCGCAACGCCATGGAAGAGCTGGGATACCCGGAAAGGGAACTGCATATCATCAACACGCGGAAAGAACTCATTCAGCAGAGGGAAATTTCGGAAGACAGCATTTCCTGTCTTATCGAACATGACGTCATCCCGAAAAAAATAGACGGAATCATCGGGATGAACGACCTCATGTCGCTTGCATTCATCAAGGCGCTGAAGGCGGCGGGCAAATCCTGCCCCCGGGATGTCATGGTCGTGGGATATGACAACGAAAAGTTTTCCCGATATACCGCCCCCGCATTGACAACGGTGGATGAAAACTATGAACTCCAATCCAGAATGATCGTCGATCTCCTGCTGGAGAAGCTCAGTCATCCGGAAAAGGAGATGAAAGGCTGCTTTGCGACGGTCGTGCCGCAGCTGATCATACGGGATTCAACAGGAAAAAAAGAAACGAAGGAGGGTTTTCAATGAAAATGAGGCATAAACTGAAAAGTATGAAGACGGGAAGAATGCTATTCACTCTCATAGAACTTCTTATTGTCATAGCGATCATCGCCATTCTTGCAAGCATGCTTCTGCCCGCCCTGAACAAGGCAAAACAGAAAGCCAAGGCAATCTCCTGCCTCAGCCAGCAGAAACAGATCGGAACGGCGTTCACCATGTATGCCGGTGATTACAATGACTGGATGGTTCCGGTCAGGAAAAAGAAAATCATGAACAAGAATGACGGCTACTGGCACTATACGGTTTTCCCCTATCTTTCGGACGGAAAGCCGGTTGACCCGGAAGACCCGTCGCTGGCGGCGAAGAGGAAAGCCATGATATGCCCGGAAATGACGGCACAATCCGCAAAACCCAATGAAGTCCTGCTCTCCGGTTACCTCGGCACCAATTATCTCTGGAGCAATCTTCTGGGGTATTATGACCCGGATTCCGGAGAATGGCAGCCGATCGACGGCGGTGCAAAGGGGGGATACTGGAGAAAACTCTCCAACGCCAGACAGCCTTCCAGGGCACTGGTCATGATCGACGGAAGGCCCTTGACATTCTGGGGCGGAACCTATTACTTTTATTCCGGACTTCAGGACACTTTCGCCAAGAGCTGCATCTCATGGAGACACGCAGGTTCCGACAACGGACTCTATGCCGACGGGCACAGCGAAAGCAAAAGATTCCGGTCAATGAGCCCGGGAGACCACATTGTTGAAGTCCAGTACGGCTATCAGTCGGTCTGGAGCGGAACTGCTTCCAGTTTCGGCATCCATTGGAAATAAGCCAAATCATCCTGCATCAAGAATAAAGAAAGGAAAGACATGAAAAAATCACTCATCGCAGCATTCCTCCTCTCCGGCGGAATTCTGTCCGCACAGAACCATGTGGACATTTCACAGTTCAGGCCATTGACAGTGGCATCCGGTTCCCAGGCGGGTGTTTCACAGGATTTCAATACTAAAAAGATCCCAAAGCTCAGCCTGCCGAAAGGATTTTCCATCGATCCCAGCGGCGGCGAGAACGGGACAGGAGCGTTCTTTTATCAGAAGACAGATCCCAAAGCATACCGGATTGCCGGTTACAAGGTCAGGCTGAGCCCGGAATTCAAATACAGGGCAACGGTAAAATATAAAGCGGAAGACATTAAGAATGTTCCTGACGCGACATCCCGCCTTTTCTGCATTGAATTCATGAATAAGGGAAAATATGCAGGGGGAAGTTATTTCTATAAAAAAATCGTGGAAGACAAATGGACGGAAATTGTTCTGGAGTTCCAGCCTCCCGCGGAATTCGATCAGACGATCGTCGGTTTTTATCTGTGCAAAAACGCCACGGGAAAAATCTGGTGGGACAACCTGCATATTGAACCCATAGGCGCACTGCCGGCAATCATCTACAACACCCGTCCGTCCAATCTGACGATCCGCGACGCCCGGGGAGAAATGACACTGAAAAGCAAAGTCTTTCTGAAAGGGTTCTCCGACTCCGATCTCGCCGCCCGGGTCACGGTCAACGGCAAGAGCCGGCTCTGGAAAGGCAGGAATCAGGTCTATACCGGCAGCCTCGGCAGTCTGCCCGACGGAAAAGTGAAAGTCGATGTAAAACTCCTGAACATGAAAAATAAAACGATTCTTGCGGAAAAGACGTTTCATCTGTTCGTGAAAAAGGGAAAACCCGGCGGAAATTCCAGCTATATCGACGAACACGGCAGGACGATTGTCAACGGAAAACCCTTCCTTCCCATCGGATTCTACTGCAGCAGAATTGATGAATCCGTCCTGAAAAATCTCAAGGAAGGCGGGTTCAACTGCGCCATGCCGTACCACGGCGGCGGCTCCATGCTGACGGAACGTTTCGATCTTGCGCAGAAATACGGAATCAAACTTTTCATGAACGTCATGTACCAGCGTCCGAAAGGAATGGCTCAGGCATGGCCGACCATGGAGTTTGAAGGTGTGAAAGGCATCGAGCCCGTTCTTCAGGCATGGGCACGGAAACTGAAAGACCATCCGGCACTCCTGGGATACTATGTCTCCGACGAAAATCCGGTGGAGGAAGTCCCCTACATGCGCAAGGTGCGCGAGCTGCTCAGCGAGGCAGACCCGGATCATTTTACGGTTACGCTGACCTACATTGCGCGCCATTTCCCGTTCTTTGCGGAAACAGGGGACGTGCTTGCCGTCGATACTTACCCGGTGGAAAACAACGCCAGCAGAAGCATGGAGGGAATTCCGGCTCTTCTTTCCGCAGCCGAAGCCGCCGGAATTTCCCCCTGGCTGGTACCGCAGGCGTTCAACTGGGGCAATTACAAGACAAAAGATCCGGAAGAATACAAAAAATACCGTTTCCCGACGGAACAGGAAATGCGTTCCATGTATCTTGCCGGAGCCGTAAACGGCGCGAAAGGTTTTCTCCTTTACAACTATTCCGATATTTTCGGAACCGGGGAAAAGAGAGTCCCCGGCAGTGCGGCGGAAAACTGGCCGAAGGTCGTTGCCGCGGTCAAACCGCTGAAAGAGCTGACGCCGTTCATACTGAGCATTGAGAAAGCGCCGGAGGTCAAAACCGGGAAAATGCGGAAAGCACAGCTCAGGGCGTGGAATGCAGACGGCAGAACTGCGGTCGCCGTCGTCGGAATCGGACCGGGGGAGAGCATCGCGGAATTCACGATCCCCGGCAGGGACAATCTGAAATCCCGTTATGGAGCAACGCGGAATCTCGGCGGCGGGAAATACCGTTTCACCGGGAAAGACATCTCCTCGGATGTGCTTTTCAGCGAGTAAGACAACGCAGCGGAACACCCCTGATTAACGGGAAACGGTCGCTGACCTGCTGCGGTCCAGCCAGCACAAGTTGACCGCAGCGGTTGAAATCCCCCCAGGAGCTCCCAGCGGACTTACTTTTCCGCAGTCTCAAAGTCGCGATGAACCGCCTCGCGGAAAGCCCTGTCGGTAAAATAGCGCAGACAGACCTGCGCCATGATCGAACCGGTCTTCATTGCCGCCTCGAACGCACCGTCCGTCTTCGCGAATTCCCGGAACTCGACCGTATGGAGCGCGGCGGGAACCCCGCCCGTGACGCCGAAATAATAATGGGCGCAGGGAATCACATACGAAACGTCGCCGGTGTCGGTCGAGCCCCTGCCCTCCGTCCCGTTCGTCTCTTTGAGCTCCACGCCGTATTCGCGCCAGCCGCGGATGAACTCGTCATTCAGCGATTTGTTGAAGACCATACCCTTGTATGCCGAAACCCAGTTCACCGCAGTTCTGCATCCGGTCTTCGCGGCGGCGGAGGCGGCAATGGATTCAAGGCGCTGCTTCATCATCCCGATCTCCGATTCATTCCCCGCGCGGATATAGAAAAACGCCTGCGTGTGATCCGGAATGATGTTCGCCGCGTCTCCGCCCTTCGTGAAAATGCCGTGGACACGCTGACGCTCCGTAATCGTCTTTTTCCACTCGAGAATGCCGTCATAGAAAGCGACCAGGGCATCCAGCGCATTGATTCCCTCTTCCGGCGCAAACGCCGCATGGGAGGCGCGCCCGTAAAAATCAATATAAGCCCGCGCGACGCTCAGGCACCCGAAGTCGGGCGAGGTATGATCCAGAGGATGCGCAATCACTCCCGCGGCAATATCCCGAAACGCACCGCCGGCAACCAGCTTCACCTTGCCGCCGAGCCCCTCCTCCGCCGGAGTGCCGATGTAACAGATCCGCGCGGGAATCCTCTCCGTTTCGATCATCCGTTTTGCGGCATACGCGGCAAAAAGCGAGGCGGCGGCGATCAGGTTGTGTCCGCAGCCGTGCCCGAGTCCCGCCAGAGCATCATATTCCCCCATGAAACAGAAAGTCGGAATGTTTTTGTCATCCGTCGATTCCCAGTAGGCCTTGAACGCAGTTTCGAGCCCGCAGACATTCTCCTCGACGCGGAACCCCCATGACCGGAGCAGTTCCTTCAACTTCGCGGACGCCTGAAACTCCTGATAGCCGAGTTCGGGATTGTCATGGATGAAATCGGAAACCTTTCTCACTGCGGAGGCGGCTTCGGAAGCAAAGGAAAGACTGGATTTCACCGCGGCACCTTTCATGTCCGGGAACAGCGGATCTGTCCGGCGCGGGGAACCAGATGATCCACCAGTTCGGAAAAACAATTGAGTTTCAAATCATATTCCGCACCGTCAAGCGTGCCGAAGCCGTATGCGGCATAGGCGCTTTTCATGCCGCCGTTCCTTGCGGCATTCATATCCGTATGATTGTCGCCGCAGAACCAGGAGAGCGAGGCGTCCGCCCCGGATACTTTCAGGATGTGAAACAGTGCCTCGGGATCGGGTTTCAGCGGAAAACCGGAACTGCCTCCGATGATCTCGCAGAAAAAGGCGTCCAGCCCGAAATGACGGAAAATCATCCGGCAGAGCTCTGTCGGCTTGTTGCTGACAAGCCCCAGCTTCCAGCCGTTTTCGGACAGCCTCCGGATTCCGTCCGCGACTCCGGGATACAGAATCGTTTTCACGACCGCATGTTCGGCGTAATGCCCGCCCATCACGCGAATTGCCTCCTCCAGATCCACATCCGTTCCCGCAAAAGAGCGCTGGATCAGTTTGCGCACCCCGTCGCCCACATAGGAGACAACGGTCTCCTGCGGCAGCGGCGGCAGATTGAAGTCATGCCTTGTGGCGTTCACCGCATCCGCAATATCCTCGCGCGAATCGATCAGGGTTCCGTCGAGATCGAAGATCACACACCGGTTCTTCATGCGCTCCTCCTGCGGAACGGGACTTCCGTGATATGAGGCAGGCGGGCGAAGGTGTCCAGCGTCAGATCGCTGAACTTTCCGGCGGCGTAGTAATGATATGCCAGCCCCGCGACCATCGCGGCGTTGTCCGTGCAGAACTTTTTCGGGGCAATCAGCGGAATCACGCCGCGAGGGACCGTCGATTCAAAACGTCTGCGCAGAGGCGTGTTGCAGGCGACGCCGCCGCTCAGAATCGCGGATCTGCAACGGAAATGCTTCACGGCGTCAAACGCCTTTGTGCAGAGGACGTCCACCACGGCTTCCTGATAGGATGCGAGCGTATCGGTCAGAACCTGTCCCTCCAGATGCTCCGCATTGCCGTCCGGGGAAAGATTGCGCGCATGATACAGCAGTGCGGTTTTCAGCCCGCTGAAACTGAAGTTGAAACGGTTTTCAGGAGCCAACGCCTTGCCTGCCGTGCCGGTCAGGGAGCGGGGAAAGTTATATTTGCGGATGTCGCCGGAAGCCGCCAGTTTTTCGATGACGGGACCGCCCGGATAACCGAGATTCAGCATCTTCGCGCCCTTGTCGAGACACTCTCCCGCGGCGTCGTCGATCGTGCTCCCGACCACCCGCGCCCTGCCGTCTTCCGTGATAATGACAATCGAAGTATGCCCGCCGGAAACAACGAGCGCAGCCATCGGGTAAAGCGCCGGGTCATCGAATTCATACTGTTCGGAATCAATGAACACCCCGTACATGTGGGCGAGAAAATGATTGATCCCGATCAGCGGCTTTCCATAGGCGGCGACAAGCCCCTTGGCGAAATTCAGCCCGACCAGCAGTGCGGGAACAAGTCCGGGGGCGTGCGTCACGGCAATCGCGTCGATTTCATCGAAGGAGACGCCGGCAGCCGTCATCGCCTCGTTGCAGACCTTCTCAATCGCAGTCAGATGTTCGCGTGCCGCCAGTTCCGGCACGACGCCGCCGTAGACAGCATGTTTCGCCATCTGCGATGAGACGGCATTGGAGATCACTTTCTTTCCGTTTTCCACAACGGCGACCGCAGTTTCATCGCAACTGCTTTCAATTCCCAGTATAAGAGCCATGACAAAATCCTGAATTAAATTTTCCGCAAACTTCGCAATATGTACTCTAGCACGCAACAAAAGTTTTTCCAACCGCTCCCCGGAAAAATCGGGAAAATCATCCCTTCCCGGGAAATGCGTCAATCAGCGGAATGCATCGGATGCGGAGACTCGTCAGCGCCACTCACCTCGCGGAATGTCCCGCGGGCGGTTCCGGGGAACGGACACGGAAAACCGCATTTTCAAAATGCGGTTCGGGAATGCTTTTTACCTTGCGGACGACCGTCCACGAGGTGCGTGGCATGCCGTCTGCACCTTTCCGGAAGACATTCGCGGGATGCGCCATTTCCCCGCTCCGGATGGAACGGTTTATCCTGAAAAATTCAATCTTCCCGCGCGTCCTGCTCTCCGGCTGTTTCCAGTAAAGAAAGAAAAGACCCGCAGGAGAAATCCTGCAGGTCCTGTTCCGGTCACTTCACCGGCTCAATCACATCAAAGCCGCAGTAGGGGCGCAAAACTTCCGGAATCTTCACGGAACCGTCCGCCTGCAGGTGATTCTCCAGAAACGCGATCAGCATACGCGGCGGCGCCACCACCGTATTGTTCAAGGTATGGGCAAAATATTTCCTGCCGTCCTTGCCGTTGACGCGGATTTTCAGGCGGCGCGCCTGCGCATCGCCGAGCGTCGAGCAGGAACCGACTTCGAAATATTTCTTCTGGCGCGGAGACCACGCCTCCACGTCAAGCGACTTCACTTTCAGATCGGCAAGGTCGCCGGAACAGCATTCCAGCGTCCGCACCGGAATATCCATGGAACGGAAAAAGTCAACCGTGTTCTTCCAGAGCTGTTCAAACCAGTGCATGCTGTCCTCCGGTTTGCAGATGACAATCATTTCCTGTTTCTCGAACTGATGAATCCGGTAGACGCCGCGCTCCTCAAGACCGTGCGCGCCTTTCTCCTTGCGGAAACAGGGGGAATAGCTCGTCAACGTCAGCGGAAGCGTTTCCTCCGGCAGAATCTGATCAATGAACTTGCCGATCATGGAGTGTTCGCTGGTGCCGATCAGAAAGAGATCCTCTCCTTCGATCTTGTACATCATCGAATCCATTTCCGCAAAGCTCATCACGCCGGAGACCACATTGCTGCGGATCATGAACGGCGGCACACAGTAGGTGAAACCGCGCTGCACCATGAAGTTGCGCGCATAGGTCAGAATCGCGGAATGAAGCAGCGCGATTTTCCCCATCAGGTAATAAAAACCGTTTCCGGCGACGCGGCGGGCGCTGTCGAGATCCAGGCCGCCGAGCTTCTCCATGATTTCCGTATGGTACGGTATCTCGAAATCCGGCACCTTCGGCTCTCCGAAACGCTGAACCTCCACATTCTCGGAGTCATCTTTGCCAATCGGCACGGATGCGTCGATGATGTTCGGGATGACCATCATGGCCTTCAGAATCTCTTCATCGACTTTCGCCTGTTCCGCGGTTAACTCGGCAATGCGGTCACCGTCCTGCGCAACCTCTTTCTTGACTGCTTCGGCTTCCTCCCGCTTTCCCTGCCCCATCAGCGCACCAATCTGCTTCGAGGCAGTATTACGTTTTGCGCGAAGCTGCTCCACCTCGGTCTTGAGGGCGCGGTTGCGCTGATCCAGTTCCAGGACTTTGTCGACAAGCTCCAGCTTGCCGTCCTGAAATTTCTTCCGGATGTTCTCTTTCACAAGCTCCGGATTCTCGCGTATCAGTTTGATATCCAGCATATTGACTTTTTCTCCTTCGTTCAGAACTGCGGAAGCGGAAACGCCTTTGTAAAGGCGCGAACCTCTTCCGCGATCTTTGCAAGAGCCGCATCATCGTCTTTCGCGGCAACGGCGCGGTCAATGAAATCGGCAATTCTGAGCATTTCCGCCTCTTTCATTCCACGGGTGGTGACAGCCGGAGTTCCGATACGGACGCCGCTGGTAATCATCGGTTTTTCGGGATCGAACGGGATCATGTTCTTGTTCAGGGTGATGCGCGCCTTGTCGCAGGCAATCTGAACCTCTTTCCCCGTCGCATGTTTCGGACGGAGATCGACGAGCATCAGATGGTTGTCCGTTCCGCCGGAGACAATGCGGAATCCCTTGTCCTTCAACGCCTGGGCGAGCACGGCGGCATTCTTTACAAGTTGCCGCTGATACTCCTTGAATTCGGGAGTCATCGCCTCCTTGAAGCAAATCGCCTTCGCGGCGATCACGTGCATGAGCGGACCGCCCTGGAGTCCGGGGAATACCTTGGAATTGATCGCCTTGATGTATTTCTCCTTGCAGAGAATCAGACCGGAACGGGGACCGCGCAGAGTTTTGTGGGTCGTGGTCGTGACGACGTCACAATAGGGAACCGGGGAGGGATGAACTCCGGCGGCGACCAGTCCGGCGATATGCGCCATATCGACGAACAGATAGGCGTTCGCCTTGTCCGCGATCTGCCGCAGACGTGCAAAGTCGATGATTCTCGGATAGGCGGAGGCTCCGGCAAGGATCATGCGCGGCTTGCATTCCATCGCAAGGCGCTCCACTTCATCATAATCAATCATTTCGGTTTCCGGAGAGACGCCGTAAGGAACAATGTTGAACAGTTTGCCGGAGAAGTTCATCGGATGCCCGTGGGTCAGATGACCGCCGTGGTCAAGACTCATGGCAAGAACCGTGTCTCCGGGATTGAGCAGGGCGAAGTAAACCGCCATGTTCGCCTGGCTTCCGGCATGCGGCTGGACATTCGCGGCTTCCGCGCCGAAAAGTTCGCAGGCGCGCCTGATCGCGATCTTTTCCACTTCATCGACGAACTCGCATCCGCCGTAATAGCGTCTTCCCGGATATCCTTCCGCATACTTGTTCGTCAGGACGGAACCCTGCGCGGCACGGATTGCGGTGCTGGTGAAGTTCTCGGACGCAATCAGCTCAATGCCGTCATTCTGGCGCTCCGCCTCCTTGTCGATCCATGCGGCAATCTCGGCGTCCGCGGAACGGACGGCGGCAATATCGTCATAAGTCTGGCGCTCCAGCTTCTCAAGACGGTTGACGTGTCTCCGGTCATTGGAGAAAGGAGTGGACGCCCATGTCAGGATGATTTCCTTAATCGCCTCGAAATCAAGATAATCCGCAGGAATCACCAGGACATTGGAAGCATTGTGCTCGCGGGATGCCTTCGCCACTTTCGCGGAATAGGCGACAACCGCGCGGACATTGTGGAAACGGTTTGCATCAATCCCCATTCCGACGCCGGAACGGCAGAGCAGAATCCCGCTTGCCAGTTCGCCTTTGGAAACGGCTTTCGCCATCGGCGAGCCGAAATCCGGATAATCATCGGCGGGATCCAGTGCAAACGGACCGAAATCGACGGGTTTGAACCCGGCTTCCGCCAGAAATGCGGCAATCTGTTTCTTGAGTTCAAAACCGCCGTGATCCGACGCGAGTCCGATTTCGCCTCTGGGATTTGTCTGCCAGTCTGTGATTTTCTGCATGATTTACGATTCCTTATTTTGAATTGATTATGTTGAATGTTCTCTGATGAAATCTAAAAACAGATTGTCCAGCGCGCCTTTCATTTCGGAAAAACAACTTCCGTAGACCTCCGCCGAACCCCCGAACGGGTCCGCCACATCAGCGCCGGGACGATCCGCATACTCCAGCAGGAGGTGCGTCTTCTTCAGCGCCTGCGGTTCAATTCCGCCAATCCGGATACGATGGGAACGGGTCATGACGACAATCAGATCGGCATCGGCAATCATCTGCTTCGTGAGCTGACGGTTGCGGAAGCCGGAAAGGTCGATCCCGTATTCTTTCATGGTCTGAACCGCATTCGCGGAAGCGGGCTGCCCGCCCCCCGCAAAGAGCCCTGCGGAACTGACGGAGAGCTCCGTCCGATCCGTTTTCGCACAGAGACTTTTCAGATAGCCTTCACACATCGGGCTTCTGCATGTATTGCCGGTGCATACAAAAAGCAGGTTCATTCCGATAAATCCACTTATTTTTACGAAACGGGACTTTCAAGTTCGCGTTTCCGGGTCTATGTTATATTGGAACGGATAATATACCACAACATCAGGAAAATTTCATCATCACTTATGGATAAAAATACGAAAACCTTGGAAGATATTTTTGTTTTGACCGGTAAATACACGCTTCTGGAGGACTTTCTGGAACTTCCTCCGGGAAAAACCGTGGAGATGGATCTCGGCTGCGGCAAGGGCGGTTTCACCGTTGCAATGGCGCAGACATACCCCGACCGTGTCATCATCGCGGCGGACATTATGCTGGGGCGTCTCAGGAAAGTTCAGAAGAAACTGCGCAGGATCGGCGCGGAAAACGCGCATCTCTTCCGCGTGGAGGCACGCCATCTGCTCGGGCAGATCATGCCGGATCAATGCCTCGACCGCATTCACATCCTCTGCCCCGATCCCTGGCCGAAACTCCGCCACAAGGGGCATCGGCTGCTTTCCGCGGACTTCATGATGTCGATCAACCGGGTGCTCAAGGAGAACGCCGTATTTCATTTCTCAACGGATGATCCGGAATACCTGGAAGCGGTCGTCAAACAGGTCAACGATTCGGAACTGTTCGCGCCCGCCCCGCTGTCCGTTCTGGACGATGTGAAAAACTTCAAAACGGAATTCGAGCGGGACTGGATCGCCCAGGGAAAAACAGTCACCCATCTTGCATGGTATGCGCTGAAACCGGAATTCCGCGGAGCGCATTGAGCTTTCGATGCCATAAGCAACAATGCACATGGCAGGAAACGGCAGCTCGCAACTGCGGACTGCCGTTCCCGGGAAATGAACGGCGCCGATGCAAAGTGCATACGGAGGCATCGGACCGGTTTTCAGAAAAGGTCAGTTCCCTTTTCTGTTTTTCCCGACCGGCGTGAAAATGAAGAAAATGCCGCCGAGGAGATTGAAACAGATGATAATGCCGGAAATAACCAGTGAGACGGCAAGCGCGGCATCGCCGCTCATGCCGCCGCCTTTCAGAATCGGAATCACGAACATGTCGCGGACACCGAGTCCGGCGGGCGTCGTCGGGAGAAGCCCCGCAATATTGCCGACCGTAATCGCGGCAAGGGTGGAGCCGAACGGGGTGTCCTGCCCGTTCACGCCGACCGCCACGCAGTAAGCCATCAGTCCCAGAACCAGATTGACAAACACGACACTGGTCACAATGCAGAGCATCACCTCTTTCCTGCAATGATTGTAGGAATCCAGCGCATCGGATATTTTCGTGTAAAGACCGCCGCTGAAACGGTCCGCCAGATTCTTCATCCTGCAATAAAGCCCGATCCGTTCCAGCGCCTTATGCTTGAATACGACAAATGCCGCGAGAATCCCGCAGACACTCCCCGCAAGCAGAACGTAGATGAACTTTTCAATGATTCCCTTCACTCCCGCAATCGATTCCCAGACGAACGGCAGCATCAGGAGCGCCACAAGAAAAATGCCGATCATGCCGGTAAAGCGGTCGATCAGGATCGTAAACGCCCCGTCGAATTTACGTCCCTTCTCAATGTGCGCGGCAAGAAATCCGGCGCGGACGAGATCGCCGCCGATCGCTCCGGGCAGAACCAGCGAAAAGAAAAAAGACTGCATGGTCAGGGACACGGCAAGCATCAGGGAACAGTCTATCTTCTGTGCCCGCAGCAGAATCCACCAGCGCCATGCGTTTGCAAAAATATGAAGCGCATAAAGCAGGAGCGCGGAACAAATCCATGACGGCTTCATCTTCCGCAGTGTTCCGAGAAGCCCGTCCGGCGCCTTATGGATCAGGAAAAGGATGATTGCGGCGGCGAGCGCCGCTTTCAGCAGAGTCTTCGCCAGCGGTGAAAAAAGGACTTTCCTGATTCTGCCGGGCTCTCTTCTCTCATCACCGGAGCCGCTCTCTTTTTTCATCATCTGATGCTCTTTCCACTCTTTTTCATCATAAATTACACAATTTGTATTTGTAGAGACGTGTTTTCATATTATATTTCCTGAATTTACGGAAAGCACACGCCGCAAATGGTGAAAGATAGCCTGTTTATTGATTTTTTCAATACGGCAAATGGCGGGGTTTTCATAAATATCGAATAAAATCACAGGATGGAAAATGGCTGAAAACGGACCTGTTTTGAATTTACTTTTTATTGGCGATGTCGTCGGCAAGGGGGGACGGAACGCGGTCCGCCTCCTGACTCCCGAACTGAAGCAGCGTTTTCATTGTTCCTTTGTAATCGTCAACGGTGAGAACAGCGCAAACGGAGCGGGGTTCAGCCTGTCATGCGTCAAAGACCTGGAAATCGCCGATGTGCTGACCGCGGGAGATCACGTATGGGATCAGAAAAATTTTGAAACGGAGATTCTTTCCGTCAGAAATCTGGTGCGCCCCGCGAATCTGAGTCCCATGCAGCCGGGAAAAGGCTGGAACGTCTTCCGCAACCCCGCGGGCGGGGAAGTCGCGGTCATTTCGCTCATGGGCAAAGTCTTCATGAAGGAGAGCGCATATTGTCCTTTTGAGACGGCGGAGAAAATCCTGCCTCAAATTCCCCGGACAGTCAAGTGCATCATTGTGGATCTGCACGCGGAGGCGACCAGCGAAAAAGCGGCGATGGCATGGTTTCTCGACGGCAAAGTTACGGCGGTGATCGGAACCCACACGCATGTGCAGACCGCGGACGGGCGCATTCTGCCGGGCGGCACGGCGTTTCTTTCCGATGTGGGAATGGCGGGGGGGCACAACTCCATTCTCGGACGCGACATCAGGGACGTGGTCCGCAAGTTCCGCACGGGAATGCCGACCCGCCTCAATGTCACCGAACATGACATCCGCCTGGATTACGCCGTCATATCCTATGAACTTATGACCGGACGCGCCGTCGCGATCAAAACCGGATCGGAATTTTTAACCACGGAGAAAATCAATGGATAAGAAAAGCATACCTCAAATCGACTGGAAGCAAACCGACGCTCTGATCTCGCTTGCGCTGAGCGAGGATCTCGACACCGTCGGAGACGCCACGACGAATTCAGTCATTCCCGAAAATCTTCAGGCGAAAGCGGTGTTCCTCGCAAAAGAGGATTGCGTCTGCGCCGGACTCCCCGTCGCGGAACGCCTGTTCAAAACCATTGATCCGGCACTCGAATGGAAGACGCTGGTCAGCGAAGGCGAATTCTGTCCCAAAGGCACAATCATGGCGGAAGTCAGAGGCAATGCGCGCGCGCTGCTGACGGGCGAACGCACCGCGCTCAACTTCCTGCAAAGACTCTGCGGCGTGGCAACTGCGTCAAAGCGTTATCAGGACGCCGCCGGGGCGAAATGCCGGATTCTCGACACCCGCAAGACCACTCCGGGCTGGCGGAATCTTGAAAAATATGCCGTCGCAACCGGAGGAGCCTTCAACCACCGCATCGGACTGTTCGACAGGGTCATGATCAAGGACAATCACCGCGAACTTGCCGGGCTCGAAGGCGCCGGGGGAATCAAACGTTCCGTCGAGCGCGCCCGTGCGCTGTATCCGGATCTTGAAGTCGAAGTCGAAGTCGATTCCCTGAGTGAACTGGACGAGGCACTGGAATCCGGAGCGGAATACATTCTGCTGGACAACATGAGCGACGAGATGATGGCGGAAGCGGTCAGGCGGGTCAACGGACGCGCGAAACTGGAAGCCAGCGGCGGAATCACCCTCGCACGCATTCCGTCCGCGGCAAAAACCGGAGTCGATTTCATTTCCGCCGGCGCATTGACCCACTCCGTCAAATCCAGCGATATTTCCATGGACATCGTTCTGAACTGAAGACGGGGAGAGCTGATTATGATTGCACAGATTCGAGGGAAACTGATTGCATCCACTTTTACGGAAGTCGTGGTGGACGTCGGCGGCGTAGGATACCGCATATTCATTCCGATGAGCACATTCGACACCCTGCCGCAGCTGGGAGAGGAAGTTACGCTGCTGACACACATGCACGTCCGGGAGGATGCGATCATCCTGTTCGGTTTCGCAACCCGTCAGGAGCAGTCCGCCTTTGAGCTGCTGATCACAGTCAACGGCATCGGCGCAAAAACCGCGCTCAACATCATGAGCTGCATGAATGTCACATCACTCTGCGCCGCAATTTCAAGCGGCGATCTCAAGACACTGAAAAAGATCAGCGGCGTAGGCCCGAAGTCCGCCGAACGCATGATCGTGGAGCTCCGCGACAAGGTGGATGCGATTGTTCCCGAGGCTCCGTTCCTCAACAGGAACGGCGAACCGGCAAGACTGAAAGAGGTGGAAGACGCGATTCTTGCGCTTGGTCAGCTCGGGTTCCAGGGACCGAAGGTTCAGAAACTGGTCAACGAAGTTGCGCTCGAACTACCGGAAAATGAACGGTCCACCGAAAACATTCTGCGCAAGTCAATTCAGGCACTGAACAAATAACGGTCCGGGAGAATTATGGACGGGGTCATTGAATATCCCAGTTACATCGTGCTGGACATCCCCTCTCCGATGGAGGAGAAGATTCAGGCGCTGAGAAGCCGGTTCGACACGGAGCGCGCCCGGATGCCGGCGGAAATCACTCTGACGGGTTCCTGCGGGGTGGGCACGATTCTTCCCGGACAGGAAATCAGTTTCATCTGCGAGGAAATGGACCGCATTGCCGCACAGTATGCGCCGTTTGAAGCAGCCTTCGATCATGTGGAGCGCTTCCAGAACACGGACATCTATTATTTCGCATTCCGGGACACCGCCCCCTTTGCCGCACTTCACCATGCTCTGGCAGATTCCGGAATCAGGTTCAGGCACACGGATTTTCCCTTTGTCCCTCATTGCACGCTGAAGCTCCGCCAGCATCCGACGGAACAGGAGCTGCTGGAACTCTTCTTCCTCCATGCGCCGCAGGAACCGTTCAAAATCAGCAGGATGTCACTCTATTCCCTGCCTGAGCTGACCTCCTGCATTCTGCATCATAAAGTTCCGCTGACCGGTCCGGAGTAAACGTTCAGACTGCCTCCCATGCTTCGGAAAATTCCTTGTCGGCGAACATTTCGGCAAGCCCGGATATCTGGGAGAGGCGCAGAACCTCGTCCGGCTCCATTCCAAGTTCGCGGCTGATCCTGACGTCGCTCCAGTTGCGCCGCTTCAGTTCGATCACAATATCGCTCATTGCGGCGATCTCGTGTCTGCCGCGGGCACGATTGTGCCGGATCGTGGAGGCAATCCGGTCATTGCGGTCCGTGCGGTCCTGATTCACAATCACAATCGGGAGATATTCCATGCCCAGTTTTTTCCCGACAAGATGCCGATGAAATCCGTCGATGACCTCATAATGATCCTCGGTGCGCCAGCAGACGATCGGCTGGGTGAAGCCGTCGGATTTGATCGACAGCTCCAGCAGCTCCATTTCAGGAGGAGCCACCGTATTCGGATTGTAATCATTCGCCTGCACCTCCGAGGCAGGCACCCAGATCACATGAGACACCGGGTGTTGTGCAGTCCAGCCCATATTTCCTTCCATAATTCCCTCCTCTTTGCCATAAGTTTCTTATATTTTTCATAAGATCCGCTCTTCGTCTGAGAGAATGACAGACCTTTGCACCAGTAGTCATTCCTCAGCAGTGTCTTTGCAATCCGCGTCCAGCTTGGCGTCTTCCTGTCCGTGACGCTTCCCTCATCGGGAATTCCGTCGGGATACCCCCGCGTGGAATACCATTTCAGGAAAACGCTGATCTTGTTTTCGTAATGTTCCCTTGTCCGGGGCGGCATGGAAGCCAGCAGAAGTTTGGAAAAACTTTCCCATGTATGCCCCTCCGGTTTGCTGATCTTCAGATTGCCGGTGATATTCCCGTGCTCCCTGCAGTAAAGCGCCCCCTGATTCGCGCCGTTCACGCGCGCAACGACACGGGACCATGTTTCCGGCTCGATCAGATGAAACAGCCACAGCCCCTTTTTCTGATCGTCGCCGTAAGGCTGGCAGATGCGCATCTGGTGAATTGAAAGTCCCGCCTGGTACATCCGGTCATACAGCCGGTTGTAGGGCAGTTTGTATTTGCCGAGATAAATCCAGTCGTCCTCGGTGCGCCAGTCGTAAATCGGGTAAATATTGTAAAGATTTCCGCCACACCATGTCGTCCATTTTCTGTCCCGGAAATATGAGTTCCGGTGCATTGTAATGGCACTGAAGCGGCTCAGGCTTTCCGCCGTGCGAATGCCGACAAGACATGCCGTCAGACTGTCGCCCCCGTACCATTTCCCGAATTGCGGCACAAATTCTTCAAACTCCATTCCCTTGTGGAAAAACGGGAAATAGTTCTCATCCGAGATCGCGCACTCCGGCATCGGTCGGATCCAGTCCTTCTCACGGTCCTTGTCCCAGCAAATCCAGTGCGGCTCAAACTGGGAGACCGCATTGCGCAAATGCAGCGGCAGGCAAATCCAGAACAGTTCGATATGCTCCGCATACAGCCTGCAGCATTCGCTGATATGATCAATCGTAAGTTTGTACTGTCCTTCCAGGTCGATGAACAGGATTCCGACTTTGCGCTTCCGCCGAATCGCCTCTTCCATTACGAGATGCAGCATGCACGTGCTGTCCTTGCCCCCGGAAAAGCTGACATAGATTTTCGGAAAGGAATCGAAGACCCAGGCAACCCTTTCCCGGGCGGCCTCCAGGACATTCTTTCCTATGAAACGCTTCTGTCCAGGCATAGGTTCAATTCTTCCTCCGTCAGTTTGATCTTTTCCCCGTGTTCGGAAACCGTCAGGAAATACCGCAGATTCTCCTCCGGAGTTTTCTCCTTCACCTCATACATGCGGCCCGACTCCACCAGATAATACGCAAAGACACCCCGGTTGAAAGAGTCGGAAGCCATCGTATAGTCCACATGCGGCTGAATGAATGAACGGGCATACCTGTACTTCCGGCTCCTGCCGGTGATTTCCGCCACCCACCACGGGGAAGGTCGGGCAAAATTCCGCCCGACCCCGGGAACAATACGGTCTGCAATCGCCATCTGAAGCCTGTCATCCTGCCAGGTCTTCCATCCGATAAGCTCAAGTCTGATTTGAGTGAACATCCCTTCATAACCTCAATACCATATTCTTTCGATTCCGTGTCTCCGGCATCGCTCCGCCGCTCTTATTGACTTTATGAATTTCAGTGTTTTCAAATTTCCGCTGAGTCAACCAAACAATATTTTCCGTAAAATCCGTACAAATTAAATTCCATTGGCAGACAGAACTGCAATCTGCACTTCCGGGAAATTAAGTTTATGATTCAATTCCGCTATTTACAATACATGGAAAGCGCTGATATTCAATAGCGGTTCGGAAAAAATCCATTCATTTCACGATCAGGGACCGCCTTGCCGCCGAAAAGAAAAAAAGCAGGATTTTCCATGAAACGGAACATCGTCGTCACGGAAACGGCAGAGAGTCATTCCGCATTGTCTCTGAACACTTTACATTGTCGTAAAACTATTGCATTCCGCCGGATTCCTGTTCCGTTCCCGGGGAGGCATCGACGTGAAAACTGTTTCCCGGCTTTCCTGCGGAAAAAACTCTATCTGCCGAAAAAATGATTGTCCCCTCTTGATTTTCCCGCTTTCCACATGTAAATTTTCATATCCGCCGGACAAGGCGGATAGAAATGGAGCATCCTATGTCACTCGGTCTTACAGAAATTCTTCTTATTTTTGTTGTGATTCTTCTTATTTTCGGTGCAAAACGGATTCCTGAAATTGCCCGTGCGCTCGGACGCGCCAGCCATGAATTCAAGAAAGCGAAGGATGAAATCATCAGTGAAACCGAAGAACTGAAAGACGCCGCTGAAAAAAGGGCGGCACTGGAAGATCAGGCAGACAAAAAGGGCAAAGACAAGAAAAACAACTCCGAATGACGAAGGCTTTTCCCCATGAGTGACACAAAGGAACTTTCCTTTCTGGAACATCTGGATGTTTTCCGCGGCGTCCTGTTCAAAATCATCGGAACTTTCTGTTTCCTCTGCATTCCCGCGTGGTTTTGCGCGCCCTATATCATGAAATGGCTGCTTGCATTCGCAACGCCGGAAGGGTTCAAGCTGCATTACTTTTCTCTGATGGAACCCTTTTTCGTTCAGTTGAAAGTCATGCTGACGCTGGCGATCTTTGTCTCTCTGCCGTCTACCGCATACTATCTCTGGGAGTTTATCGCGCCGGGGCTGACCGAACTGGAACGGAAAAGAATCCGTCCGCCTCTGCTGCTGAGTTTTTTTCTCGCCGTTGCCGGAGCCTTATTCGCAATACTGCTGATTGTGCCGGTCATCGTCCGCTTTTCCCTTTCCTTCCAGACGGAAGGCATGGAGCCGGTCATCGGAATTGAGAGTTTTGTTTCAATGATGCTGCTGTCCGCGCTTGCCTGCGCGGCTTTGTTTCAGTTCCCGGTACTGCTTCTGATTCTGCTGTCCCTCGGCATTATTGATATTGCCTGGGTGCGCAGACAGCGTGCCGTCGTGCTTGTTGTGATTCTGATTGTCGCGGCGGTTGTGACGCCGCCGGATATATTCAGCCAGCTGATGGTGGCGGTGCCGACTTATCTGCTGTTCGAGGCAAGTCTCCTGCTTTTCCGTTTTTACAGGAAACCGGATGACAGTGCGAAGATCTATGAAGAAGAGTCAAAAAAGGAATCATAACGCAAGGAGCCGAATATGGACAGACGTGATTTTCTGAAAACCACCGCCGCGCTTGCCGCCCTGGGGGCTGCGGCCAAAGCCGGCAGACTGCTCGCCGCCCCGCCCGCGGAAAAGAACAGTGCTCCCGTCGCGGGGACAGGCATCCCCGACATGGTGGCGATCAGAGGCGGAGAGCCTGCGCAGATGTTTGATCTCGGAATCAGGGAATTCGGCGGAATGCGGAAATTTGTCAAAAAAGGACAGTCTGTCGTCATCAAGCCGAACATAGGCTGGGACAAGACGCCGGAATATGGCGCCAATACGAATCCCGATCTGGTCCGGCGCATCATTGAGCATTGCAAAGAGGCGGGCGCATCCGAAATCTATGTGTTCGACACGACATGCAGCCCGTGGAACCTGAGCTACAAGAACAGCGGAATTGCGGATGCGGCGGAAAAAGCCGGCGCAATCGTGGTCGGCGGAGACAGCGCCAAGGACAGGGCATATCTGGAAAACAACTATGTGGAAGTTGAGATCCCCGGCGCAAAACGCCTCAGGAAGATGATGCAGCACCGTCTCATCAGGGAGTGCGATGTCTTCATCAATGTCCCCGTCCTGAAACATCACGGCGGGGCGCATATGACCTGCTGCATGAAAAATCTGATGGGGACGGTCTCCAAACGCACCCAGCAGTATTTTCATGGCAATGATCTTCACCAGTGCATTGCCGAATGCTGCGCTTTCCGCAAACCGGATTTGAATGTGGTGGACGCCTATCGCGTCATGACGAAACGCGGTCCGCGCGGAGTGGATCTGAGCGATGTCGTCATCATGAAATATCAGATGATCGGCACCGATCCGGTTGCGCTTGACACTGCCGCGGCACGCCTGATCAAATTCAATTTAAGCAGAATCGGGCATATCCGCATCGGTGAATCGCTCGGAATCGGAACAACCAGACTCAATACCCTGAATATCAGGCGGATCACGGTATGATGCTCCGGAAAAAACTGCCGTGGTGGCGTATTCTGCGGATTCTGGCTGCAGGCGTTGTTCTGACTGCACTGATGGGGGGAACCTGGTTTTTCCCGGGATATGAAAGCGTATTTGTCTCGCAGTTCGGTTCCAGTCTGCTTGCCCTGTTTTCCTCCTTTTCACTGGGGGCGTTCCTTGCCGTTGCCGCAATCGCGGCAGTGACTCTGCTTGTCGGCAGACTGTATTGTTCGATTCTGTGTCCGCTTGGAATTCTCCAGGATCTCATGATGGTTTTCAAGAGGCGTTTTGCTTTTCAGGGAACATACCGCCGGATCAAATATCCGGTATTTTTTCTTGTGGCGGGGCTGACATGTGCAGGGCTGATGTTTCCGCTTGCACTCCTGATGCCTTCGGCAAACTTCGTCGCCATTGAAAATCATGTATTCCGGGAGGTCTGCGCGCGGGTCTTCTATCTTTTTGACATGCCGGTCGGGGAAGTGACGATTCATCCCGTTCTCGGCGGATTCATCAGTGCGTGGACGGTCTTCATTCTGCTTGCCATCCTGGTGCGCTGGCGCGGCAGAATTTACTGCAATACACTTTGTCCCGTCGGCGCCCTGCTCTCGTTGATTGCGAAATTTTCTTATTGGAAAATCACGCTGACAGACCGCTGTGTCCGCTGCGGCGCATGCGAACGTGTCTGCAAGAGCGGATGCATCGACGTGAAAAACAGGCGTGTCGTTAATGAGAACTGTGTCATGTGCCTGAACTGCATCGACAAATGCAAGTTTTCCGCTTTGAAGTTCGGGCATGAGAAGCCGGTGCCGGAAAACAGGGAAACGCAGTCAGAGGCAAGACGTGATTTTCTGATCGCCGGCGGCGCTCTGCTGGCGGGACTGGCGGCAGGGAAAGCGGCACATGCGCTTGGCGGCAGGAAGATTCCGGCGCATGATTATGCCCCGGCAATGCCTCCCGGTGCGGTCTCCTACGACCGTTTCGCTTCCCGTTGTGTTGCCTGCGGGCTTTGCATTGCCGCATGCAAGGGGCATGTCCTTGCCCATGCGACGGATCAATATGGACTGCGCGGTTTTCTCCAGCCTTACATGCGCTTCTCCGGCGGAGCCTGCGAATTCAACTGCAATGAGTGCATCAAGGTGTGTCCCTGCGGAGCGCTGGACAAGCTGACTCCCGATGAAAAAAAACGCTGGCGCGTCGGTCTTGCGCGGTATACGGAGACCCGCTGCATCTCCTATATCGACGGCACCGACTGCGGCGCATGTGCGGAGCATTGTCCGGTTGGGGCACTTGAAATGGTTCCCTTCAAGGAGACGACGATTCCGAAAGTGCATGAGAATCTCTGCATCGGCTGCGGCGCATGTGAAAACATCTGTCCCGCCCGTCCGGTCAAGGCAATCCGTGTCAACGGCTCCGCAGAACAACATTTTGTAGAAAAACCCGTCGCAACGCAATCGGCTGTCATTGCCCCCGAAGAGGACTTCCCATTTTGATGAATACAAAAAGGATTTTTCTGATCGGCGTCCTTTGTGTCCTGGCTGTTCTGACGCTCATTCCGCTGGTTGTGCCTGTCTTCGTCCCGTGGACAACACTGAACTGCCGGAGCCTCTATATCGACATACGGTCCGGCAGGACACGTTTTGTGCGTCACTTGTATTTCATTCCGATCCGGGATGAGGTACACGAAACCTCCTGCTCGCGCTCTTTATTCCCGAATCGGGATTATCCCCCGCCGGACTGGAAGATGGATACAAGGCTTTCCCCGTATCTCCGTAATTCTCCGCATTACGCACTGCATGGCGCCGCGACAACCATGAGAATGATCGATATGGAAAGTGAACTTTCCGAAGAGGAAAAAAACACATTGAGAAGACAGATCCTCCATCTCTGGCAGAGCGGGAAAGGAAAGCATGAAGCAAAAAACCTGCTCTTGGAAACTGCGGAACGGAAAACAAATCAAACCGGACAGGACAGAAAGGATGTTCCGAAATGAAAAACAAGACTTTGAAGTGCGGATTTTCAATGCCGGTTCTCGGTATGGGAACATGGCGGATGGGCGGCAGTATGGAACGCGATTCCCGGAATGACGACGCCGGGCAGATTCAGGCTTTGAAAACCGGTTTGGACTTGGGCTTCAATCTGATTGACACGGCGGAATCCTATGCGGACGGCAAGGCGGAGGAGCTGGTTGGAGAGGCGATCCGGGGCTATGACCGCGGCAAACTGTTTTTGACGTCCAAGGTCTGGAAAACCCATGTTGCCTATGATGATGTGCTGCGCGCCGCGGAAAACTCGTTGAAGCGGCTCGGCACGGATTATCTTGACCTGTATCTTTATCATCAGGTCAACAACGAGGTCCCGCTGGAAGAGACGATGCGTGCGTTCGACCGTCTGGTATCGGAAAAGATGGTGCGTCATATCGGAGTCAGCAACTTCGCGCTGGAGCGGTTCAAACGAGCCCAGGCGTGCGCGGAACACAAGATCGTGGTCAACCAGATTCATTACAGTCTGTCGATGCGCGAACCGGAAAACGAACTGCTTCCCTGGCTTCAGGAAAACGACGTGATGATTCAGGCATGGCGTCCTCTGCGCGGTGTTCCCGACTGCGCACTTTTGAACGATCTCTGCGCCAGATACGGCAGAACGAAACCGCAGATCGCGCTGAACTGGCTGCTCATGCAGAAGAACATTGTCACGATCACAGCGTCCTGTTCCGCGCGGCATATTCAGGACAACCTGGATGCCGCCGCGTTTGAACTGGTGCCCTCCGATGTGGAACTCCTGACGCGCGATTTTCCGGAAAAGAGACTGATTTCCGATGCCGTTCCCCTGAGCTGAGTCATCCGTCCGCCGGTTGAAAACGGAAGATGCGATGCTATATTCCTGTCGTTTGCCTGGCGGCGCGAGATCCGTGAAAATCCGCCCGTGCATCAAATTCAACAGTATCGAAGAAGTATCGGGGGCTGCATGAAAACCAGGATTGACAGAGAGCATTGGGAGCGTAAAGAATATTTTGATTTTTTCGGTTCTTTCACCGAACCTTTCTGGGGAATCAATTTTTTCGTGGATGTTTCCGGCGCCAGAGAATTTGCCGCCGACAGCCGCATCTCTCTGTTCACGTGTCTTCTGTATGGAATCATGAAAGCGGCGAACGCTCAGGAAAACTTCAGGTATCGCATCGAAGAAAATGATATCGTCCTGTACGACCGGATTCCTCCGTCCTTCACCGTCGCACGCGAGGATCGCAGTTTCTGTTTCGCTTTCACTGAATACACAGAGAATTTCCAGGTTTTCGCAGAGAATCTTGCAAAAGAGATCGCGAGGGTAAAAAAGATGAAAGGGCTCTTTACTTCGGAAAACGACCGGCGGACGGACGTCGTTCATTTTTCAGCAATTCCGTGGATTCCGTTTACGGGCCTCACACATGCCAGGAATTTTGCGTTCCGGGACAGTGCCGTAAAAATATCGACGGGCAAAATCGAGTTCAAAGACGGCGCGTTTCTGATGCCGCTTGCATGTTATGCTCATCACGGTTTCGCAGATGCCTCCCACATCGGCGCATTTTACGAAAATCTGCATGAACTGTTCCGGACTTTCGGCTCCGGAGAAGATTTCATCCGCTGAAACAGGAAGATTCATTCTGCCGGACGTTCCGGCGGAAGACTGCCGGATTTGCATTTTTCAAAAAATGTATTATACTATGGTTTCTGAAAAGAGCTTCTACCTTATGGAAGCCCTGGAATGATAACGAAAGGATTTGTTTTGCAAGCCGACAATGTATTGCTGTTCCAACTTCTGGTTCTGGTGCTGCTGATATTTCTCAATGCGTTTTTTGCATCATCGGAAGTCGCCCTGATTTCACTGAAACAGTCTGCCGTGCGCAGACTTGCGGCAAATGGAGGGCGGCGCGGCAGACGGCTTGCGGAACTGCTTTCCAATTCCGGCAGATTCCTTGCCACTGTCCAGGTCGGAGTGACTTTCGCCGGATTCATGGCGAGTGCTTTCGCGGCGGAATCCTTCTCCGAGCCGCTGACGGAATACCTGTTGGCGAAGGGCTTCGATTTTTTCCCCGCCGCGACGCTGGAAGGAATCATTGTCGTTGTAATCACAGTTCTGCTTTCCTATGTCTCTCTGGTATTCGGTGAACTTGTTCCGAAGCAGCTGGGACTCCGTTATGCGGAAACGGTCGCACTGAATGTCGCCGGCCCGATCAACTTTCTGGCGAATGTGACGGCGCCGTTTGTCTGGATTCTGAACACATCGGTAAGTATCGTGATGAAGCTCTTCGGGAGCAGGAAGAACGAGGAACAGGAAGTCACGGAGGAAGAAATCCGCATGATGGTCGACATCGGCGAAGAAAAAGGCGTCATAGAGAAAACCGAGCGTGAAATGATTCATAACATCCTCTCGTTCAACGATAAAACAGCGGATGAACTTATGATTCACCGGCGCGAGATCACGGCTCTGGACATTGATTCGCCCAAAGACCAGATTGACACGCTTCTCATGAATGCCGGGCATCCCCGCATTCCGGTTTACCAGAAAAATATCGACAATATCATCGGGGTTCTGCACTTGCGCGAGTATTTCGGGGCAAAACTCCGCGGAAGGGAAAACCGGGATATTCGCACTCTGATGAAGCCGGTTTACCTAGTTCCGGAAAATGTGCGTGCGCATGTTCTGTTCCGCGAAATGCAGGAACGCAAAATCACACTGGCGGTTCTGCTGGATGAATTCGGAGGAACTGCCGGAATTATAACGATTGAAGATATGGTGGAAGACATTGTCGGCTCTCTCCGTGATGAATTCGACGTGGAGGAAAAGAAACTTGAGTCCCTGCAGGATGGAGTCTGGCGTGCAGACGGTTCCATCAAACTTGATAAAATCATGCGCCTGACGGGAATCCGTTTGCCCTGCGGCGATTACGACACCCTTGCCGGTATGATCCTGACACACTTGAAAACGGTTCCGGAACGGGAAACGGTTCTGACCATCCCCGAATGTTCCGTGGAGCTTACGGTAGAATCTCTGGCAGGCTGCCTTCCCGGACAGGTCATCATCAGGAAACTGCAGACACCTGAAATGCCCGGCGCAGCCCCTTGAATCATACGCCGGAATGTGTGTTGAAAACCTTGCCGGCAAATCGTTCCGGGACGGCAAACCGCCGTGCAGACGCCGTTTCCCCGAATGCGGAGGAAAAACTGAAACGGCCATTTAATAGAAATCAGTTGATTTTTCCGAATTTTTCTTGATAAATCCTCTTTTCCGGTTATAATCATTGCTGTAATTTTTATCAGACGGAACGGATTTTTCTGTATTCCGCAATGACTGCGAAATCGTTCCGTTTCGGAAAGAAAACATTGAAAAGGAGGAATGCCGTATGAAAAAATCGGTATTGCTGCTGGCGTCTCTGGTTGCCGCTCTCGGCGGAAATGCGCTGGCGGATGTCACTCAGCCGAGTATTTTCGGAAACAACATGGTTTTGCAGAGGGATGCGAAGGTTCCCGTATGGGGATGGGCGGATCCGGGGGAGGAAGTGACAGTCACTTTCAACGGTCAGACGAAAACAACGGCTGCCGGTGCCGATGGTTCCTGGCAGGTCACGCTGGAACCGATGAAGTTCGGCGGACCGTTCCAGATGAGCGTCAAAGGAAAAAATGAACTCAAATACAGCAACGTTGCCATTGGAGAGGTCTGGATCTGCTCCGGTCAGTCCAACATGGAATGGCGCACTTCCAACGTCGACAATGCCGCTGCGGAAATGAGCAAATCCGATTATCCGGACATCCGTCTCTTCTACGCCAACACCTATAAAGGGTCGATGGCTCTGCAGAAGGACATTCCCGGCAGAATCTGGCAGGTCTGCGGTCCCCGGACTGTAGGACGTTTCTCCGCGGTCGGATATTTCTTCGGACGTGAAATCTACAAGGCTCTGAAGATTCCGGTCGGCCTGATTTCCGTGAACTGGGGCGGAACGCGGATCGAGCCCTGGACAAGCACTTACGGCTTTTCGACCCAGCCCTCGCTGAAAGGCATTTACAATCAGCTTCAGGCGAATGTCGCAGGAACTCCGAAAAACATTGAACTTTCCCAGAAGGCGATTGCCGATATGGAAAAGTGGCTTGCCGAAGCGAAAAAAGCCGTCGACGCCAGACAGCACATTCCGGATCTTCCCGATTTTCCCAATGGAATTCGTTATATCAATCAGAGACAGCCGACCGTTCTGTTCAACAACATGGTCGCACCTCTGACAAAGTATGCCCTCCGCGGAATGCTCTGGTATCAGGGCGAGGCAAATCTCGGGGACGGCGCAGTCTACACCGACAAGATGAAAGCGCTTGCCGCTTCCTGGCGCAAGGAATTCAACAATCCGGAGATGCCGCTTTACTTTGTCCAGCTGGCTCCGTTCAATTATGGAAATCCGGAAAGTCTTCCCATGTTCTGGGAGGCGCAGCAGGCGTATGCGGATCAGGACAAGAACGCCGGAATGGCAGTCATCAATGACATCGGCAATTTCCGTGACATCCATCCGCGCAACAAGCAGGACGTCGGACACCGTCTTGCGCTTCTTGCCCTCAAGCACACCTATGGCAAGGCTGATCTGACTGCGGATTCCCCGTTCTTTGAATCGCTGAAGGCGGACGGTTCCAAACTGGTCGTCACCTTCCGCAACGCGAAGACGCTGAAAACCCGCGACGGCAAGCCCGCGCCCTATTTTGAAATCGCCGGACTCGACGGAAAATATTTCCCCGCAACGGCCGTCCTCGAAGAAAACAAGGCGATCCTTTCCTCCGACAAGGTCGCCAAACCCTACATGGCACGTTATGCCTGGAACCACAATGTGACGACGACTCTGGTCAACGAGAACGATCTTCCTGCCGGCGCCTTCCGTGCGTCTCTGCCGATTCCTGTCCGCGGACAGCTCGACGCCAACGTTCCGGAAGCCAAAAACTTTCAGGTGCTTTACGCTGTCGATGCGAAAAAGGCATGGATGAACGGCGCTCCCTCCTATCTCCGGAACAACGCAGAACAGTTTGCCGGAAAGAAGATCAAGAAGCTCGGATATTTCATGTATCTTTCCGCCAACGATGGAAAACCCTCATATGTCTTTGTGACAATGGATCCGTTTACGCAGGAGATCGGAAAACTCGGACTTCCCGCCGCCCGGACGAAAGCCTTCTTCATGCAGACGGTCAGGAATCTGACGGTCAAGAGCAACGTGCCCGGACTCAGGAACGGAACCTTCGCTGACGGCAACATCGAATTCTGCGGCAGCAATTACCGCCCGCAGAACCAGGCGAATATTCCCGGCGCCGACGACAGCAGATATGACTTCGGCGACGGCGGCGCCTCTCCGAATTCCGACGGCTACGGCTCCATGCAGATCCATAACTACAAGGAGAAGCAGGTTGTCTTTGCCTTCAACAATTTCCGTGCCGGGGGCAATGCCGACATCGGAATCGGCACCAATCCTTCCGGTAATCCGGATTATACATTCTCCCAGTCCATGAAAAACTATTCCATGGCACTGATTCTTGTTCTTGCCGAACTGGAATAAGAGAGATTTTCACAGGCGGCTCCCGTTGCAGAAGGAACGGGAGCCGCTTTTGTATTTCAAAACGGAATGATCGAATACGGCAATACCGCGTTCCGGGTCATCCGGATCGGTTCGCTGGAACCGGAAAAATCTGGCATTTCAGAATCTTCCTGCCGCGGCATTGTATGAACGGCATCGTGACCTGCTCCGATCCTCAGCAGGCGGATTGTCGGAATTCGCTTTCCGGAACCCCGGGGGCGGAACGGAAACCGCTTTTATTCCGCATCCGGATTCAGCTTGAACGCCTTGCGCATTTTCTCCGCAATCTCATCGCGGACCGCATCGGATTCATACTTGAGCTGACGCCAGTTCCAATGAAAGGAATCGTCCGTGCTCCGCGGCACCACGTGCAGATGCGCGTGCATGACGACCTGTCCGGCGCAAGTCCCGTCCGCAAGATGCAGATTGAACGCATCCGCATCCACGGCACGCTTGATTGCGACGCCGATTCTTGCACCGACATGGAACATGCGTCCGCACGTCGCTTCCGGGATCGTGGCAGTGCTGGTGTGATGCTCCTTCGGAATGACAAGCGTATGCCCGAAATTGATCGGCGCGATGTCCATGAAGGCATAAACGAGATCGTCCTCATAAATCTTGACGGAGGGAATCTCGCCGCGGACGATTTTACAGAAGATGCAGTCTTTCATATCGTTATCCTTTGCTGATTATATGGGTTATTCCCGGTTCATGCTGCTTGCCCGGAGCAGATAATACAACAGAGTCAGAAGAGAACTGATGACCGCCGCGACGTATGTCATGAAAGCGGCGTTCAGCACTTTGCCCGCGCCGTCGCGCTCCTGCTCGGAAACGATTCCGCTGGAAACCATCAGTCTTTTCGCCCTGGCGCTTGCATCCCACTCAACGGGAAGCGTGACGATCGAAAACAGCACGACCGCGCTGAACAGAATTGCGCCGAGCATGACAAGGTGTCCCGCCTGCAGGACAAAACCGAGAATGATGGCGCCGTAGGAAAGATAGGAACCGATATTCGTCATCGGAACAAGCTGACTGCGGATGTGCATGGGGAAATATCCCGCGGCATGTTGAAGCGCATGTCCCGCCTCATGACAGGCGACTCCGATCGCGGAAAGCGAATCCTCGTCATACACCTTCGGGGAAAGCCGGAGAGTTTTCGCCAGCGGATCGTAATGGTCGGAAAGAAAACCGTCCACACGTTCAATCTTCACATCGTGGATTCCGGCGCGGGAGAGCATGCGCGCCGCCGCCTCCGCCCCCGTCATGCCGGAGGACGCCCGTTTGCGGGAATACTCCATGAACATGGTGTGGGTATACATGGACGCGAGTCCGGCGATAATCAGTCCGGGGATTGCAAAAACAAGATACATGGGGTCTAAGTAAAACATGTCAGTCAACTCCTTGCGATATAAATTTCATCTTTCTTTCAGACAGCATTCTTTGAATCTTGTTCCATCTCCGGCAAATTCTTTTACCGCATACGGCGGAAAGCAGGAACAGCTCCGCCGGGGAAACGGTTCAGGAGCCGAACTCAAAAACTGCGTCTGAAAAACCTTCGGCTTTTCCGCATAATTCTTTACAAGACAACGGCAGCCTCATATTCATCGGCGGTAATGTACCATGCCGCCCGGCTTTTGTCAACCCGGCTTCCGCTTTTTGCATTCCGCCGCGATTCCTCCTTCCGGGAAAACGCGGAATCATCCCCGTCTGCCGAAGCGGCGCTCAATCTCCCTGGCGGAAATGTTCAGAATCGTCGGACGGCCATGGGGACATGTGAAAGGCTGTTCACACTGTGAAAGCTGTTTCAGAAGGGCAAGAGCTTCTTCAATCGTCAGCTTGTCATTAGCCTTGACCGCCGCTTTGCAGGCACTCATGGCAACGGTTTCCAGATCGGTCCGCGAAGTCGCGGAACTGCCGCTGTCAATCGCCCGGGAAAGCATGTCCTTGAACGTATTTCCCGCATTGTCCTGCGACAACGCGGCGGGAATCGCATTCAGTTTGATCGTATTCTGCCCGAACAGTTCAATCTCATACCCCACTTTCTCCACGAATTCCGCGTTTTTGGAAAGAAACACCATATCCGAACGGGAGAGATCAATGGTCACGGGGATCAGCAGACGCTGCGACAGATTGCCGTCCACGCCCTTCAGAATGCGCTCGAAGAGCACCCGTTCATGCGCGGCGTGCTGATCTATCAGAATCAGTCCGTCCGCCTTTTCCGCGATAATGTAAGTATCGGAAAAGATTCCGATCAGGCGCAGTCCCAGCGGCTCCGCCTTCCCTGCCGACGGCGGCTGTTCCGCAGTCGCGGGAGTCTCGTCCCGTTCCAGCTTCAGCTCTTCCTTCCGTTCCTCCCGCGGCGGCGCAAAACCGGGCAGAGAGGCTGCCGTCACAGGAACCTGCGTCAGAAACGAAGGCGTGTAGTCGACAAACGCATTCGCCATCACCCGGTTGATCCCGGAAAAATCCGGTTCGCGGTGAAATTCAAACGGCACCGCGGGAATATCGGGAAACGGGGCGGGCGAAACACTCCCCGCGTCCGCGGAACCGGTCTGCGGCGCACTGCAACCGCCCAGGTCAAGGATCGAAGTTTCGGCGGCACGCAATGCGGCGCCGACCGCGGCACGCACCGCGCATGTGACTTCATAGTCGCTGGAAAACCGCACCTCGCGCTTTGCCGGATGCACATTCACATCCACCAGTGCCGGATTCAGGGAAAGGAAAAGAATGCAGGGCTGATAACGTCCTTTGTCAAGAGTCGGGCCGCATCCTTCGCGGATTCCACGATAGACAGCCTGCGATTCAATCGGGCGGCCGTTCACGAAAACCCGCTGTTCCAGGCGGGACGGGCGCGTGAAGGAGCGCCGGGCGATAAATCCGGTCACGTTAATCCCCCGCTCGCTTCTGGAAACGGGAATCATCGCATCCGCGTAATTGCGCCCGAACAGTTCCCGGATACGCGGAATCAGATCCTTCGCCGCAGGACTCGCAATAAAGGGGCGCCCGTCAAAAGTCAGTTCAAAACTGATTTCCGGATGCGCCAGAGAGATATTTGTAATCATCTCGCTGATATGCTTTTCCTCTGTCGCCTGGCTTCGCAGAAACTTTTTCCGCGCGGGAGTGTTGAAAAACAGATCCCGCACAACAACCTCCGTTCCGGGCGCACATCCGAAAGGTGCGGAAGAGACCATTTTCCCGCCGCTGATCACAACTTCAAACCCTTCGGCAGTATCCCTGCGGCGCGTATGGAGCGTAACTTTTGAAACGGACGCGATACTCGGCATCGCTTCGCCGCGGAACCCGAAAGAGGAAATCGCATAAAGATCCTTTTCCGTTTTGATCTTGCTTGTCGCATGCGCCTCGAAACAAAGAATCGCATCATCGGGATCCATGCCCTCGCCGTCGTCGACGACAGAGATCAGCTGTTCCCCCGCCTTCCGTATTGTGACAACAATTCTGAGCGCTCCCGCGTCCAGAGAATTTTCAAGCAGTTCCTTTAACACGGAAGCCGGGCGTTCCACGACTTCGCCTGCTGCAATTTTGTTGTAAATCTGTTCCGTCAAAAGCCGTATCTTACTCATTTTTCCGCCTGTGATCCGTTCCATGATTTTCCGCGCGCCTGATCGATGATCTCCCGGAATTCCTCCTGATTGCGGATATTGTCGAAATTCGGGTCATTGGAAAGCGGCAGGATTCTTTCCCCCAGCATGTCATAGGCGCGCTTGAAATATTCGATCGCCTTCTTCGTATTGCCCGCCATCGAGTGAATGCCGGAAAGGTTCAATGCGGCGATTGAGGACGCCGGCTCCATCCGCAGACCTTTTTCCGCAGTCGTGATCGCTTCGCGGAATTTCTTCTGCTTCGCCAGCGCCGCGCCGAGGTTGTTGTAAACGGAGGTGTCATCCGGGCGCAGAAACGCCTGCCGTCGGAACACCATTTCGGCATCCTTGTATTTTCCCTGCATGTAAAGCACGCTGCCGAGCATGGAAAGGAGCTTCAGGTTCGTGTGATGGAACACCAGGGCAGTCCGGAGCACATCCTCCGCCTTGTCATACTCCCCGTTGTCGCAGAAGTCGGCAGCATACTGCAAGGTGGAGTCCACGCGCGGAATCGGGCTTCTTTCGCGGTAATCGCCTTTCATGAGCATGTTCCCGCTGTATTTGAACGGACTCAGTTCCATGCGAAGCTGCTGTTCCTCCATCGGCGTAATTGCAGCCTCATGCCCGTGCATCTCCGGCGCGCGGCGGTTGCTGAGCACCAGTGTGCAGAGAATCACAATCGCCAGAAAAATAATCAGCGGCGCAAGCTGTTTCGTTAACGGCACCTGCGGTTTCAGCATCCGCCCACCTCCTTCCGGTCGAGCAGATGACAGGCGCAGAAATGTCCGGCTCCGACTTTACGAAACTCCGGCACGACACATCTGCAGTGTTCCTGTTCCGCCGCGGACGCTTCCGCATACAGGGCGCAACGCCCTGAAAAACGGCATCCGGCGGGAAAATTCGCCGGCGACGGCACCGAACCGGGAATCGTGGACAGACGTCCCTTCTCTCTGCCCAGCACGGGGACTGCCGCAAGAAGCGCCTTCGTATAAGGGTGCTTCGGTGAATCAATCAGCTCGCGCACCGGGGCATATTCCACAATCCGCCCCGCATACATTACGGCAACATTGTCCGCGGTTTCCGACACGATTCCGAGATTGTGAGTTACAAGAATGATCGACATTCCCATCTGCTTCCGGAGTTCCAGAAGCAGATCCAGGATCTGCGCCTGAATTGTCACGTCCAGCGCGGTCGTCGGCTCATCCGCCACCAGCACCGAAGGCCGGCTGGCAATCGCCATTGCAATCATGACCCTCTGCTGCATTCCGCCGGAAAGTTCATGCGGATACCGCGAAACCCGGTCGCCCGGTTCCGGAATCCCGACCTGGCGCAGAAGCCCGACCGCCTCCGCCCAGGGATCGACGACATCAGGGCGATGCAGGGAAACCGCCTCGGCAATCTGTTCGCCGACGCGGAATACGGGATTCAGAGAGACCGACGGTTCCTGAAAAATATAGGAAATTTCTCCGCCGCGAATCCTGCGCAGCTCCTTTTTTGAAAGACTCAAAACATCCACGATGGCACCGTCGCGCTTCTCCAGCATGACTTTCCCGGAGGCGATTCGCGCAGGCGGCTCCGGCAGAAGGCGCGCCAATGCCATGCACGAGACACTTTTCCCGCATCCGCTCTCGCCGACCAGTGCAAGAATCTCCCCTTTTTCCAGAGAAAAGGAAACATCCGTGACCGTCGGCTGCACCACGCCATCCGCCTGAAATCCAATCGTCAAACCTTCTACTTTCAAAATCGCCATGAACAGCTCCCAACGCTATGACTGTTTTGCGAGATAATCCCTGAGTTTCCGCAGAACCGACCGGATGTCCTCGCTGTCCACAATCCGTTCCGCCTTCTCCAGCTTGAACAGAAAACGCGAACGTTTCTCCGTCTCTTCCCATTGATCCAGAATCCGCGTGATCCGCAAAGGAAAAATCTGGACGAACTGCGACTGCTTGAACTTGTACGCGCCCAGCATCACCGGATCGCATGTGCCGATCACCCCCGCTTCCTCAAATGCCTCCTTCGCCGCGGATTCATACGTCGTCATGTTCTTCTCTATGTTCCCTTTCGGAAGCATCCACGCACCGCCCCCGCTCGGCGTCACCAGCATCACCCGGACCGTTCCATCGTCTTCCACCAGATACGGCACCGTTCCGGAACGCAGATTTTTGTCAAGAGGCGACTTTCCGCTCTTTTCCGCTTTCTTTACCGCCTTGCGTGTTTTTTTCTCCGTTTTTTCCGGCTTTGCGGCGGACTTCCTGTCTGCGCGGGATGCTTTCTTCCCCTTCTCCGGCATTGATTTCAGCAGGACGACTCCGGACATACGCTTCATAAGAGTTCCTTACTGCTGCTTTTCGGCGGCTTCCCGGCAGACATCCTTGAGCTGAATGCCTGAAATTTTCAGGTTCGGAGCATAGACCGGGCTCTCAAAAGAACCGCGTTTTCCGCACAGGATATCACCCAGCGCCTCGCCCTGATCCTTTGCCGCAATCCAGAGACCCCAGGTGCGACCGTCGATTTCGGCACAGTCGCCGACTGCGTAAATATCGGGAAGCGAAGTCCGGAACTGATGGTCCACGACAATCGCCTTGTTCACCTTGATCCCGCAGTCCGCGGCAGGATGGATCTGCGAACGAATTCCTGCGGAAAAGAGAAGCAGTCCGGTCTCCACAGCAGACCCGTCTGAGAAAGTCACTTTTACAGACTCCGAACCCGCCCCTTCCGTCACCTCCGCGGCAGAGACGCCGAGTCGGAAATGAAGCCCCGTTCCTCCGAGTTTTTCCAGGAGAACCGCGGACTCCGCCTCATTCAGCTGCCGGGGCAAAAGCCGGTTCATGAACTCCACCACAGTGACATCCAGTCCGCGCTCCCGCAAAGCCCAGGCGGCTTCAAGCCCGAGCAGACCGCCTCCGATGACAAGCGCGGTCTTCGCTGTTTCCGCACGTCTGATGATCCTGTCGGCATCCTCCATCGTGCGAAGCGTGAACACATCCGCGGTTTCCACTCCTTTCACCGGCGGGACAAATGCCGTTGCGCCGCTTGCAAGCACCAGTTTATCATAGGAATATGCTTTCCCGCCTGAAGTGAAGATTTCTTTGTTCACAGGGTCAATCTTTTCGATCTTCTCTCCGAAACGGGGCTCGATGCCCTGCGATTTCATGGCATCGGCGGAAGCCAGAATCAATTTTTCCCGCGCCACTTTACCCGCGACATAATCGGGCAGGCGCATCTTCGCATAGAGACCGCAGACGTCATGATCCAGGATCAGCACCTCCGCTTCCGGCATGTTCTGCTTCAGCCTTCTGGCAGCGGCATACCCTGCCTGACCGGCTCCGAAAATGATGATTTTCATAGAAAAGCTCCTGTTGAAATTGCAGTATCACATGGAAATATAAGACGCTTCCGGCAAGCATCAAGTTCCAAATATAAAAAAGGCGGAAAAAAGCCCCGGCAGACGGAACCGCGTCTTTCGGGGAGACTCAGAATCCGTAGATCGCAGAGTATTTCTTTTCCAGCAGCTCCATGAAACAGCCGGGATCAATCCGGTCGCTTCCGACGGAAAGACGCAGAGTCTCGTCCGGAGTGAACTTCGCCCCGTAAAAATGCAGATTTCCGCGGAGAAACGCCAGAAGCGGCGAAAAATCGCCTTTCCGGATGGATTCACCGAGCGCGGGAATCTCCTGTTCCGCACGTTTCCATATCTGCGCCGCAATCAGGTTGCCGAGCGCATAAGTCGGGAAGTAGCCGAACTCCCCCATGGACCAGTGAATATCCTGAAGAATCCCGTGGGCGTCGTCCTTAGGCATGATCCCGAGGTAGTCCTGAGACTTGCGGTTCCATGCCTCCGGAAGATCCCTGACCTCGATTCTGCCGTTCAGCATATCTTTTTCCAGCTCATACCGGAGCATGATATGCAGATTGTAGGTTGCCTCGTCCGCCTCCGTGCGGATGAAGGACGGCTCGACTTTATTGACCGCGCGGTAAAACTCCTCCATCGGCACCTTCGCCAGATGCTCCGGAAAAGTTTTCTGAAACTCCGGATAAAAGAATACCCAGAAGTCATAGGAGCGCGCCACGAGGTTCTCCCAAAGACGCGACTGGGATTCATGGAAACTGAACGAGGCGCCCTCTCCCAGCGGCGTCCGGTTCAGCGCCTTGTCGATTCCGAGTTCATAGAGGGCGTGTCCGCACTCGTGGACACTGCTCAGAAGACAGGAGACCGGAAGCTGTCTGAACACTTTCGTCGTAATGCGTACATCGTTCAGCCCGAAGCTCGTGGTGAACGGATGCGCACTCATATCCTGTCTGCCGCGCGTGAAATCATATCCCATCCGGGTAATGACTCCGGTCACAAATTCAAGCTGTTTCTTTTCGTCATATTCCGCATGGAGGAAGGAGTCGTCGACCTGTTTGCAGGAAGCGATCTTTTTCAGCAGGGCGACCTGTTTTTCTCGGAGCGCCGCAAAAATGGGGTCCACTTTCGCCACCGTGTATCCTTCCTCGAAATTGTCGAGCAGGGGATCGTAAATATTCTGATACGGACGGAACAGCTCCGCATATTCGCGCCGCAGATCAATCAGGGACGCCAGATAAGGCTGGAAGATCGAGAAATCGGATTTTTCCCGCGCCTCCGCCCACGCATGATGCGCTTTTGCCGCGGTGCCGGCGGTTCTTGCGACAAGCGAAGAAGGAACCCGCGAAGTTTTTTCAAAGTTCCGCCGGAGCTTGCGGCAGAGGCACGCTTCCATGGAATCCGCCGGCATGGATGCGGTCTCTTCGGAGGCGGCGTCAATCAATCTGCTGAATTCCGCGGAGGATGCCTTCTCATGCGCAAGTTTTGCCAGAGTCCCGATCTGCCCGGAACGGTCGGATGCGGAATTCGACGGCATGTAAGTCTGCTGATCCCATTCCAGCAGAGCCATTGCCGCGTGAAGATCGGAAATCTCCGCCACGATCTCCTTCAGTCCGTCAAAATATTTCATCACCATGCCTGCCCGTGTTTTTCAAAATAAGACGCCACATTCGGGATGACCGGCTTGATAAGCTGTTTGATTGCCTTTGCATATTCGCGGATCTCCCACTGCGCATGTTCACTGTCGCGCAGTTCCAGAAAATGAAGCAGATTGCTGAGGTTGACCGTCCCCCAGAAAGTCACCATCATATTCTGCGGCAGAATCCCGCGCGCCTGTTCACGGCAGACGCCCGCCTCAAGCAGTTTGTCGTAAAGCGCAAGAGAGTTCTGATTATGTTCACGGATCAGCCGCCGGAGTTCCCCGTCGTCGAAATCGGGGCTGTCCACGGATGCCTGACGGTTCGTTTCCGCCTGTCTGCGAAGTTTCGGCGGAGTATAAAACTCCAGGTCGACTTCCGTATACCTGCGCGAAATTTCATTGTAAGACCATGTGCGGTGGCGGTGCCACTGCCCGCGGATGAACAGGGGACAATGAATGCTGAAGGTAAACACCAGATGTTCCAGCGGACTGGTATGTTTGTTGTCGATCAGATAGTGAAGCAGTGTGACATCCCGTTCGTCCATCTCTTTCTTGAGTTTGCCGAAAGAAACTCTTGCGGCATTGACAATGGTCGCCTCCGACCCGAGATGGTCGATCAGGCCGACCCATCCCTGTCCGTCAAGGACTTTTACATGATTCGCGGGGGGGATGTTGAGATGCTGGATGTTGCTCATTTTGCGTTTTCCTGTCTTCTGTGATTATGATTGTTTTTTCTGTTCTTCAAGCAGAGAATTCGCCTTCTTCAGCTGGAAAAGAATCTCATTCCAGGAAGAATAGCGGTTTTTCGGATTTTTCATCGTCATCCGGCGCACGATTCCCTCCGTGACACTGGTGACTTTCGCATTCTCATTGCGGGCCTTGATGAACGGCAGCGGGTCTTCCGTGTGCATCCGCGCCAGTTCCTGTTCGGTATCCGCGCGGAACGGCAGAACTCCGGTCAGGATCTGGTAGAAGATGATTCCCAGAGAATACATATCCGATTTCCATGTAAGCTCCTGTCCGCCGAACCACTCAGGACTGGCATACCATTCGGGGCGCTGTCTGAAATTGCTTTTCAAGTGCGCCCGAAGCCATGCAGCAAGACCGTATCCGATCATGAGGGATCCCTTTTGAGAATAAAGAATCTTGGACGGCTTCAGATTGCCGTGGAAAATATTCTGCCGGTTGGCATCGTCGAGAATCTCAATGATGGAAAAAATGATGGGCAGAGTCTTTTTTTCCTCCAGAGGAGCCCGCGCGGAAATCATCGTGGCAAGCGAAGGATACTCCTGAAAGTCCGTCGTGTAATAACAGCATTCCTCGTTGCGGATTCCGCCGCCGGTATAAGGCAGAAGCGTTTTCGGAAGCGTTCCGGACCGAAAACCGGAAATGATGTCCGAGAACTCCTTCCCCGCTCCGGGATCGCCCTGCGGCATACTGAAGATTTTCATGGTCTGCCGCTGTTCCGCCCCATGCTTTGTCAGCAGATAATGAACGGACTCGTCACAGGCGGACAGCACCGCCGCAACCACCATTCCGTCAATGGATGCGCCGGGAGCCAGATTCTGCGTGCTGTTTTTCTGCATGCCGGGAGCCACCGAAGGAATCACGGGCGTATAGGAAAGCGGATCAATATTGAGCGGCTCCATCAGCTTCACGTCGGGCTGTTCCTGTTCCCCGCGGAAAGTGAAACGGATGGCTCCGACCTGAATCTGATCGCCGTCGTTCAGCGTCACATCGTTCTGGCTGATCTTGACTCCGTTGAGTTTCGTTCCGTTTGTGGAGTGCATATCCGCCAGAGCGTAGGCATTCAGATTCGTATTGAAATAGACGACGCAGTGGCGACGGCTCACCTGCGGGACGCCCGCCAGACAGATGGTACACTGCTGATCGCGCCCGATGAAAGTCTCCCTGTCGCCGGCAAGATTTATTTTTCTGATTGTTCCGTGGTCGTCATACTCCAGATACGGCATAAAAAAGTCTCCGATTACACTGCAATATCATAGCACTGATAAGGATGATTTCAAGGAAGAGAGGAGTTTCAGGCGCTTAAAAAATGATGCGGAAACGAGTTTTCCCCCGCTCTTTCCTCCATCATCGGAAGCAATTTTCAGGGGATTCCGTCCGGCGGACCTTTCAAAAATCTGCAAAACATCAAAAAAATGGAATTATTTTCTTTCAATAGTTTGCAAAACTGCGCAAAAGGTATCATATTTCATCACAACAAAACAAAAACGCGGGTGAAACATGGTTCCTGAAAGGAAGAGGAAGCTGCTTTCCACTGAGAGGGAAGCTCTGATTTGCAGAAGTCTGCTGGAGGGTGTCAAGACCATCTCCGAGCTCAGCAATGAGCTTGGGGTGTCGGAGGCGACCGTCCGTCGCGATCTTGAGACACTTGAAGCAAACGGAAAACTGCGGAGAGTTCATGGGGGAGCGGAACTTCTTCGTCAGCACCAGGAACCGGTTTACGAGGAAAAGGCCTCACGGAATGCGGCGGAAAAGGCTTACATTGCAGAAAAAGCCGTCTCTTTCATCAAGGAATCGGATACGATTTTCCTTGACGGGGGCAGTACCGTTCTTGAACTCGCCAAGATGCTGGAGCGTTTTCATGATCTTACCGTCGTGACAAATTCGCTCATGGCGGCTTCGGCGCTGATGGAACGGAACTTCCGCCTGATTCTCGTCGGCGGCGAGTTCAGAAGTCTCAGCCGGACCCTGGTCGGTCCGCTTACAGCAAAAATTCTCGGCGGAATGAACATTTCCAAAGCATTTCTCGGCACCATCGGGTTCGATCCGGAAAAGGGAATCAGCACGACCGACACCAACGAGGCTTACACCAAGGAACTCGTCATGAAGCGCGCGGATCATGTCTTCGTGCTTGCGGACAGCTCCAAACTCGGAGTATCCTCTTTTGTCTTCAGCGGAGACATTTCCGATATCGACACCCTGATCTCCGATCCCGGAATCCCGCAGCACATCCTGAAAAAACTGAAAACCCAAAATATAGAAGTCATATTCTAACCAATCCAAGGAGAACGAAATGGGCAACTACCTGAGCGATTCCGGTCCGAACTTCAAGGCCGGAGAAGTAAAACTGAACTCCATCCCCGAGTATCAGTATAACAAAGACATGAAGAAGGAACTCAAGGCCGGCCATCTCAAAAAAGAAGATCTGGCGGAACTCTATGAGTCCATGCTCGTCATCCGCGAATTCGAGGAAATGATCCTCAAACTCAAAAACGGCGCCTATGAAGTCCTCAGCGACTATGAATACCGCGGCCCGACGCACCTTTCCATCGGTCAGGAAGCAACAGCGGCGGGCGTCTGCTCCGCTCTCAACATCACGGACGAAATCACCTCCACCCACCGCGGGCACGGAGACTCCATTGCGAAGGGCTTTCATGCCATCAAGAGAATGACCGAGGCACAGCTCAAGGCACGCTGCCCCGAATTCTCCGCCCTCTCCGGCGACGCGCTTCTGGAAGCCGTTCTTGAAGATCACGTTTTCAGAACCATTGCCGAACTCTTCGGTAAAGAAGCCGGCTACGGCAAAGGACGCGGCGGAGGAATGCACATCGCGGACTTCCGCGTCGGGCACCTCGGCGCAAACGCGATCGTCGGCGGCGGCATCCCGATCGCCACGGGCGCGGCAATGACCAACCGCATCGACATTGATCCTTCCCATAAGGGAAAAATTGTCTGTGCATTCGCCGGTGACGGCGCTTATGCCAACGGTGTCGTGCTGGAATCCTTCAACTGGGCATGCCAGGGACAGTTCACCGATCCGGATCTCTCCAGCATCAACTTCGGGCTCCCGATCATCTACTGCCTCATCAACAACCACTTCGGAATGACGGGCAGAGCCGATCGCGAAGTGACCGGCGTCAATCCGCTTGTCCGCCGCGCCGCCGGGTTCTCCAATGAAAACATGCACGCCGAAGTCGTCAACGGCATGGACCCGCTGGCTGTCAGAGACGCCATCGAACGCGCAAGGAAAACCATTGCCGAAGGCAAGGGCCCGGTCATGCTCGAATTCAACACCTACCGCTATTTCGGACACTCCCTTTCCGACCCGAGAACGGAATACCGCACGAAAGATGAAGAGGCGAAATGGAAAGCGGTCGATCCGGTTCCCTGCTTCCGGCAGAAACTGCTCGAGAGCGGCGTCTTCACGGAAGAGGAGCTTGCCGGCATGGAAGCGAACGTCGTGGAAAGAAACAAGAAGGCGGCGCGCCGTGCCGCGGATTCCGACGATCCGAAGCCGGAAGACGTCATCAAATACATGTACACCGATACATCCAGCGAAACCGTCCCCGCTCCCTACAATCAGCTCATGAAACGCGGCGAACGTCCCGTCATCAAGCGTGACGCGGAAAGCCGCATCACCTACAAGGACGCGATCAAGGAAGGCATGATTGAGGAAATGGAACGCGATGCGCGCGTCGTTCTCTACGGAGAGGACGTTGCGGATTACGGCAATGCGTTCAAGCTGACCAAGGGCATGCTCGAATACTTCGGACGCGCCCGCGTGTTCAACACCCCGATTTCCGAAGCCGCAATCGTCGGCACCGGCGTCGGCATGGCAATGACGGGCTATCGTCCGGTCGTCGAACTCATGTATATGGATTTCGCGCTGATGGCTTCCGACCAGATTTCCAATCAGGCGGCGAAATGGCATTACATGACCGGCGCATCGACCAAGGTTCCGATGGTGATCCGCTGCTCCGTCGGCGGCGGCAAGGGATACGGCGGGCAGCACTCCCAGTCCCTCGAATCCATCTTCGCCCACATTCCCGGCACCTACGTCGTATATCCCTCCAACCCCTACGATGCAAAGGGACTCATCAAGACCGCGATCCGCGACGACAACCCCGTCGTCTTCGTGGAAGGCCAGCTTCTTTACAACATGAAGGGCGTGGTTCCGGCGGAAGATTACACAATTCCGTTCGGCGTTGCGAACGTTCTGCGTGAAGGTTCCGACCTCACATTCGTCGGCTGGGGCCCCGCAATCAACGACGCCGTCAAAGCGGCGGATGCTCTCGCGGAAGAAGGCGTCAGCGTTGAGGTGATCGACGCACGCACGCTCGTTCCGTTCGACTGGGAAACCGTTTTCGCCTCTGTCCGCAAGACCGGCAAGTGCGTTGTCATGAGCCAGTGCGTCGACATCGGCAGCTTCACGGGAGAAATCGTTTCCAGAATCATGGAGGAATGCTTCGACTCTCTTGACGCACCGGTTCTCAAGATCGGCGCGAAAAACGGTATTGCCCCGCAGGCGCACTGCCTCGAAAAGGCGTTCCTCCCGAGCGTCGAGGAAATGGTCGCAGCAGCTAAGAAAATCCTTTGATACAGAGAGAAGGTCGCTACATGGCAACTAAGATACCAGTACCCAGACTCGGTCAGTCCGAGGAGACCGTCACGATTCAGTCGTGGAAGGTCAAAGAGGGCGATGTCATCAAGAAGGGCGACGTTCTGTTCGACGTCGAAACAGACAAAGCCGTTCTTGATGTGGAATCGCAGTTTGAAGGAACCGTTCTGAAGATTCTCGTTCCGGCGGGAAAAGAAGTTCCGGTTCTCTGTACAGGTCTGATCGTCGGCACCCCCGGCGAAGACATTTCCGCACTTGTGGCGGAAGCATCGGCACCGGCACCCAAAGCCGCACCTGCGGCACCCGCTCCGAAAGCGGCGGCTCCCGCTCCCAAGGCGGCACCTGCGGCACCGGCTCCCAAAGCGGCTCCGGCGCCTGTCGCGGCACCTGTTGCCGCAGCTCCCGTCGCAGCTCCGGCACCGGCGGCGGCACCCGCGAAGAAACCGGTCTCCCCGAGAGCCCGCGCCTTTGCGAAAGACTATCTGATCGACATCAACAAGGTCCCCGGAACCGGCGGAGATGTGGGGCGCGTCACGGAAAAGGACGTGAAAGACTATCTTGAGACTTCCGGCTACAACGCGAAGAAGATCACTCCCGCGGCGCTGAATGTCGCCAGAGAGAACAAGCTGGAACTGCTCAGCCTGAACGGCAGCGGCGAAGGCGGCAGAATCACGCTTGCGGACGTGAAGGACGCGGTCGCGGAACTTCCGAAACCGATGAGCACGATGCGCAAAGTGATTGCAAGACGTCTTTCCGAGTCCAAGCACGTCATGCCGCACTTCTATGTCACGGTCTCCATCGACATGAGTGCGGTCAAGGCGAAACGCGCGGCACTGAAGAAACAGAATATCAGCATCAGCGTCAATGTGTTCATCGCGAAAGCGGTCGCACTTGCCCTGAAGGAGTTCCCGAACATCAACGCCGAGTGCATCGGAGACGCCGTCGTACACAAGACCAAAGTGAACCTCGGCATCGCGGTCAGCCTCGACAACGGACTGGTCGTTCCGGTCATCCGGAACGCCGACAGAAAAGCGCTGGATGAACTTGCGGACGAAATTGCGGAACAGGCAGCCAAGGCACGTTCCGGCAAACTTACGCCGGAAGACATGTCCGGCGGTTCCTTCACAATCTCCAACATGGGCATGATGAACGTGGAAAACTTCTGCGCGATCATCAATCCCGGTGAAAGCGGAATTCTTGCGGTGTCCTCCGCAATCCCGACTCCGGTTGTGGACAAGGAAGGCAATATCGTTGTACGCGACATGATGAAAATCACATTGAGCGTGGATCATCGTATCGTCGACGGCTCCGAAGGAGCGAAGTTTGTGAACGCAGTCAAGTCAAAACTTGAAAATGCGGCACTTTGGGATTCATTGATCTGATCTTGCGCGATCGCTGTTCCCTGCGGGAAAAGACAGGCAGTCCTGTCTTTTCCCGTTTCTCTTTTTATGAAAACTGTATTTAACAGGTTAATGTTAAATATAACATAAGAAAAGACTTGATTTTTCCTTATTCCATTATATTATATATTCCGACACTGAACCACCCGTAAAAACAAACGAGGATCAATCTTATGAATATCAGTGATTTGCCGACGGGCACCGCACCGGCGCCGATTCGTTTCAAACATTTTCCGGTCAAGTGGCAGGCATTCCTGTGGCGGAACTGGGAGTATGTCCCGGCAGCCAGACTTGCAGAGGTTCTCCAATGCACGGAACAGACCGTTCTCGACGCCGCGGCGGAGCTGGGACTGCCCGCAGCGCATGAGGTCAGCCCGAAATGGCTCCTTTCCGGTTATCTGACGATCATCCGCTCGAACTGGCACCTCCTCAACTACCGTCAGCTTCTTCAGCTTCTGGACTGGACTCCGGAACAGCTTGCCTACACGCTCAAGGAAGAAGATTTCCTCTGGGCGAAACTCGGTGCTCTCAAGCCCGCCTGCGGGGAACTGAAATACATGCCGCTGACTCCGGAAGAACGCAAAGCTACGGCTCTTTTCCGTGAGCGGGTCCGCAAGCATATTCCGCAGGAATGCGGGATGAATTATTCCGAACCGCCTTTCACTTTCGCAGAGAAATACGCCGCACAGGAATTCACCGGCGGCAGGGAACGGTTTGAACTGAATTTCATCCATTCCTATGCGGCAAGCTGCGGGGACATCTTTATCGACATCGAAAAACGCGATCCGGTTCCGGAAAATCTGCTTCAGCAGTATGCCTCCATGGGAATCAAGGGAGTCTGGATGCACGCGATTCTCTATCTGCTTCATCCGGTGAAAGGTTCCGAGGAATTCTCCAGGGGATATGAAACGCGCCTCCGCAATCTCGCCGTTCTTGCGGAACGCTGCGCAAAATACGGGATCGGCATTTATCTGTATCTGAACGAACCGCGCGGAATGCCTTATGCGTTCTATGAGAAAAATCCGGACTGGGCAGGCATCGACGTTCCCGGAAACAATATGCGCACCAACTGCACAAGCGGGGGAAAACCTCTTGAATGGCTTGAAGAGGCATGTGCGGCGGTGTTCAAAGCGGTTCCGGCGCTTGCGGGCGCATTCATGATTACAATGTCGGAAAATCCGACCCACTGCAATTATGCGTTCAACAAGCGGGAATGCCCGCGGTGCAAAGACCGGGACGGCGCGGATCTGATTGCGGAAGTCATTGCGGCGGCGGAGAGAGGAATTCATGCATCCGCTCCCAAGGCGAAGCTGCTGGTTTCCGACTGGGCGTGGCGGGAAAAGGCGCCCGACACGGATAACACCGCATTCAAGCGGAAAGTCATTGACAGGCTTCCGAAGAATGTCTGGTTCATGAGTATCAGCGAATGGGGCAAGGAGACGGTTGCCGGAGGCATAAAAGGCAGCGTCGTGGACTATTCGATCTCACAGGTCGGTCCCAGCGGGGAAGCCGCCGAAGTCTGGCGGCACGCGCAGTCGCGCGGACTCAAAACCGTTGCGAAGATACAGATGAACAACTCCTGGGAACTTTCCGCGGTGCCGTATATTCCCGTCCCGTATCTGCTCCAGGAACATCTGGACAATCTTTCGCGTCTCGGCGTGGACGGACTGATGCTGAGCTGGACGCTCGGCGGCTATCCGGGCGGCAATCTCGAGCTTCTCTACAAGAATGTGGAAGTGCTTGCCGCCGACAAGTTCAGCGTGAACGTCGCCGGTAAAATCTGCGAGGCGTGGCATCTGTTCAGCGACGCATTCCGCGAATTCCCGTTCAGCTGTCCTGTGATCTATAACGGACCGATGAACTACGGACCCATGAATCTCCTGTATCCGGAGGACACCGGATACCGTGCCACCATGCTCGGTTTTCCTTATGACGACCTGACCGGATGGAGGGATATTTATCCGGAGGAGATTTTCGAGGATCAGTTCCGCAAAGTCACGGAAGGCTGGCAGAAGGGACTTGATCTTCTGACTTCGCTCAAGGAACAGCTGAAACCGTCGGATCAGGCTCCCTATGAGGAACTCCGCCGCATGGCGGAAGCATCCTACTGCCATCTGCGGAGCACATACCTGCAAATCCGTTTTGTGCGTCAGCGCAACGCCGGCGACAAAACGGCGATGATCGCGACAGTCCGGGAGGAATTGTCTCTGGTTCACCGGCTTTACGAACTGGCGCGCATAGATTCCCGGATCGGATTCGAGGCGAGCAATCACTATTACTACTCTCTGAACGACCTGATTGAGAAAATGGTCAATTGCGAGGATGTAATCGACCGTCTGTCGGAATAAATCAATTTTCCGGATTCACGGAACGGGGAAGCTGACATGGGTTCCCCGTTCCGGCAGTTGATGCCGTCCGGAGACTATTCTCCCTCTCCTTCCGCGCGGACGCGGAGCGAACCTTTGGAAAGACGGGCAGTCAGCAAGGTTCCCGCGGGGACTTCACGCGCATCCGTGACCGGCTTTCCGCGGGAATCGAAAATCATTGCATAACCGCGGTTCAGAATGCTGAACGGACTCAGGCTTTTCAGTTGTCCCTGCATCATGCGGAGCCGGGCGTCCGCATCGGACACGGCATTGTCCAGAGCAACGGACATATCTTTCAGAAGCGTATCAATTTCCTGGCTTTTCTCCATTACGAAGTAGGAGGGACGGCGCAGCGCCTCCGAGGAAATCAGGGAATCCAGACGGCTCTTCGCACGTTCATACGCAAGGGAAATCGAGGCGACAATCCGAGTCCGCATGGAATCCAAAGCCTCATTCAGCGCCGCTTTGTCGGGGATAATCATTTCCGCCGCCCCGGAAGGCGTTGGCGCACGAAGATCCGCGGCAAAATCGGCAATCGTGAAATCAATTTCATGACCGACCGCGCTTACGACGGGAATCCGGCTCGCCGCAATCGCGCGCGCCACCACCTCTTCGTTGAACGGCCAGAGGTCTTCCAGACTGCCGCCTCCGCGCGTCACCACGATCACGTCCACTTTTCCGTAACGGTTGAAAAAATTCACTCCGGCTGCAATATAACGTTCCGCCCCCCTGCCCTGAACGGGAGCCGGATAAATCTTGATGTCAAGCGTCGGGAAACGCGAAAGGGAAATTTTCAGAAAGTCATGCAACGCGGCTCCGTCGGGAGATGTCACGAGCCCGATGCGTGCCGGAATGTACGGAATCGGCTTTTTCCGGGATTCGTCGAAGAGCCCTTCCGCGGCAAGACGCTGTTTCAGCAGTTCAAACTGGCGCTGGAGATCGCCGAGCCCCACAGGGCGCAGACTGCGGATATTGAGCTGATACTCTCCGCGCTGCATATAAACGGACAGCTTGCCGTATGCTTCGATCTGGGCACCTTCGCGCACTTTGAGTTTGGCGCATTCATTCGCGCCGCCGAAATAGACCGCCTTGATCTGGGAAGAGGCATCCTTCAATGTCATATAGGCATGACCGCTGCGGTGAAGCGTCAGATTGCCGACCTCGCCGCTGACCCACATCGGACGAAGCGAGCCGTCGACGATGTCGCGCATGATCCCGTTCAGTTCGGTCACGCTCCATATTTTCTCCGTCTCCGGCATCTTATGCGCTCCCGCCGACCAGATGCGCGATCACTGACACCAGCAGAGAACCGATCACAAAGAGAAAACGGACTCCCAGGAAAGCAAGAAGCATGACGAACAGCATGAACCCCTTGACGACTTCCGAGGATACGCTGTTCAGTTTCGGAAAAATGCTCGCCAGGATATGCCAGCCGTCCAGCCCCGGCGCCGGAATCAGATTGAAAGCGAGAAGGACAAAGTTGTAAATGCCGAACAGAGCCAGAAACTGCTGAAGCATCGTCCTTGCCTGTTCCTCAAGCCCGGGAATCCGGTAGCTTATGCCGAGCAGAATGCCGCCGACAAGAAAAAGCACAAAATTGGCAAAGGGACCGGCGACGGATACTTTCAACATGCTCCAGCGTCCGCGGAGCAGCGTCGGATTCACGGGGACGCCTCCCCAGGCAATCCCGAAAAACGCCATCATCAGCAGAGACATGAAGCCCATCTGTTTCATCGGATTCAGGGTGAGATGATCCTGCAGGGTATAGTCTCCCTCCCGGACTCCCATCCAGGCATGGAAATATTCGTGCAGGCATACCGAAAAAGTCACAATCAGGCACACGGAAAAGAAATAAACCGGATTGGTCCATAATGTCTGAATAAAAAGCAATGTTGTTCTCCTGTTACTGTTTCATGAAAAAGCGTATTATACAATCGGAATGTCCGATTTTCAAGACGGAGCCCCTGCGGGAAATTCACAATGTGCGGCAACCGCGTCGACAATTTCATCGTTCAGGGCGAGAATGGTCTGCCCGCGAATCGAAAAAAGACGCGGCGATGCGAAGTCCAGATCATAAAGCCTGCCGCTGATCTCACCGCTCAGCAGATCGTCCCCGGCGGGAGTCCTGCCGTGAAAGCCGAGACTGCGCAATGCAGGCAGCGAACCGGCAATATCCCAGATTTTGCATCCCGTAATATATGCCGCATCCTTGCCCAGCGCAAGTTCCGCGCAGGAATAGGCGCAGGTTCCGATGGCGATGACCGGGTTCGCCCCGCGGAACAGCCCGCGTTTCACCATAGCCTGTGAAAGATTGATCACCGCGGCATCATCGAAACGAATCTCCGGAGGAGTCATCTCCCTCAGATTGGAACGCAGAGATTCCGCATCGGGAATGCCGGACACATGCGAATAAAAAGCCCTGCCGCCGGAGGAGATCATCATTTCCCCGAGCTCCGGCATGTAAACGCCGCCGTCCCGGATTACGCCGCCCTCGGCAAACGCAATGGAAATCCCCCACAACATGCGCTGATGCGCAAAATTGGCGGTTCCGTCCACGGGATCGATGATCCACGTCTTCCCCGTCAAAGCGCGGGCAAGATACTCCGGGCTTTTCTGACGGTGCGTTTCCTCTCCGAGAATATAAACCCCGTTCGTTTCATCGCCGAGCTCTGCGGTCAGAATCCGTTCAATGCCCCGGTCGGCATCCGTGACAAGAGTCCGGTCATATTTCAACGCGGCATTCGGATGTTTCCTGATTTCAAGAGCCTGTCTGCCGCATTCGGCAAACAGCTCCATGATACGTCCGGCATTCCAGAAATCCATCGGTCAGTCACCAATAATCTTGATCAGGGCGCGTTTTCTGCGCCCGCCGTCGAACTCGCCGTAGAAGACCTGTTCCCAGGGTCCGAAATCAAGTTTGCCGTTCGTGACCGCGATCACGACCTCGCGTCCCATCACCTGGCGCTTCATGTGGGCGTCGGCGTTGTCCTCGCCCGCCAGATTGTGAAGATAAGCCGTCGTCGGTTCATGCGGTGCAAGTTTTTCAAGCCACTTGTCATAGTCCTGATGAAGCCCGGATTCATCGTCGTTGATAAATACGGACGCGGTGATGTGCATGGCATTGCAGAGCAACAGCCCTTCCCGGATGCCCGATTCTTCCAATGCCTTCTGAATCTGCGGCGTGATGTTGACGAATCCCCTGCGTCCGGGAATGTTGAATACCAGTTCCTTTCTGTAACTTTTCATAGCTGAAAATCTCCCGTTTTTCCTGATTTTACATTTGATACACCAGGGAATGTAACACGAATCCGCCAAAAAGCCAGCATGATTTTACAACTTAGACTTGATTTCTCTGCAAACTGCTAATATTTTATTGGATTTAACATAAATAACAAAACTGCCGGAAGGAGAAGAGAAGCGGCGCGGCGGGAAAAATTCCAGCCGCGGTGTCGTCTTTGATTTCCGGAATGACATAAAGTTTTCAGGATGTCATCATAAAACATTCAGGAGAATCAGAATGGATCAGATCAAAATCGGCACCATGGTGCAGGCAAATGAAAAAGCCGCATCTTACATCAGCCGGATCATTTCCCATGGATTTGAATGTTTCGCATTCACTTACGGCGGGGGAAAATTCAACGGTTTTGAACCGGAAAGACTTGCGGATGCCGTCATGCCGATCCTGCGGGAAAAACAGATTGAGGTTTCCAATATTTCCGTCTTCGGGAACATGCTGGAACATACGGAGGAGGCGGAACACACGCGGCAGTGTTTCAAGCATGCGATTGATACCGTGGCCCTGTTCGGAAGCAATTTGGTGACAGGCTTCACCGGACGCGAAACAGGAAAATCCATTCCCGACAATATCGGGCGTTTCAGGGAAATCTGGCTCCCGCTGGCGGAATATGCCGCCTCCAAAGGAGTCAGAATCGCATTTGAAAACTGTCTGATGGGCGGAAACTGGCATACCGGTTCCTGGAATATCGCGATCAATCCCGACGCATGGGAGCTGATGTTCGATGCGGTCCCCCTGGACAACATCGGACTGGAATGGGAACCATGCCACCAGATGGTCCAGCTGATTGATCCGCTTCCGCAGATCCGCGAATGGGGAAAGAGATTTTTCCACATCCACGGCAAGGATGCCACGATCCGCCGCGACGTCATCGCAAAACACGGTTTTCTAGGCAGGGAAACACCATGCTGGCACAGAACCCCGGGATTCGGTGACTCCAACTGGACGGATATTATTTCCGAACTGCGTCTTGTCTCCTACCGGGGGAACATCGACATCGAAGGCTGGCATGATCCCGTCTACCGCGGCGACCTGGAAATGACCGGGCAGGTGGCGGCGTTGAATTATCTGAAACAATGCCGCGGCGGATCTTTTGTCGCCAATCCGGAATGAAAACAGAATACAATGAATTTTCGTGTGCTGATTTGCAAAGCATCAAAACGGAGGTATGAATTATGAGATGTCCCAGATGCGCCTGCCAGGACGATAAAGTCATGGATTCCAGAGCCACCAAGGAAGGCGCTGGAGTCCGCCGGCGCCGCGAATGCCTGAACTGCGGGCACCGTTTCACAACTTACGAGGAGATTATTCAGGCGGAATTGAAAGTCCTGAAGCGCGACAACACACACGAGGATTTCGACCGGGAAAAACTGCGCCGCGGAATCGAAAAAGCCTGCTGGAAACGGAATATCCGCCCCGAACAGATTGACACGCTGCTCTCAAAAATCGTCATGGAAATCGAAACGGAGTATGACAGGGAGATTTCCAGCGTTGAAATCGGCAACAAAGTAATGACGGCGCTGCGTCAGCTCGACAAGGTCGCCTATGTGCGCTTTGCCTCTGTCTACCGCGACTTCAAGGACATCGAAGAATTCATCGCCGAAATCCGTACCATGGGAGCGAAAAAGCGCTGACGCATCATGAAATTTCTTCTATTCACGAAAGAGCTCATTCGGAACTATTCCTTCATGGGAGTAATTCACCGTACGCTCGGCGACAAGGGATACATCCTTCTCCTGAGCATCGCAGTCGGAATCATCTCCGGCACGGCCGCCGTCCTCCTGAAACTCTTCGCCCACGGGTGCCACGATCTTTCCCTGATGCTTGCAGAGCGTCTTCCCTGGATGATGTGGATTCTTCCTCTGGTCCCCGCAGTCGGAATTTTCGGATGTATTGTGATCGTCCGGCTGTTTTTCAATAAAGGACCTTACGAAAAAAGCCTTGCGGGAGTCATAATGGCAACCACCAACGGAACCAGCGACCTGCCCCGCAGCAAGACCTATTCGCACATCATCACCAGCGGACTTGCCGTCGGCATGGGGGCGTCCGCCGGACTTGAGGCGCCAATCGCCTTGACCGGTTCCGCCATCGGCTCCAATGTGGCGAAGGCGCTCCAGCTCGGACGAGAAAGCCGGACTCTGCTTCTTGCGTGCGGAGGCGGCGCCGGAATTTCCGCCATTTTCAACAGCCCCGTTGCAGGAGCTCTTTTTGCCTGTGAAATCCTGCTTCCCGCTTTTTCCGTCCCCGCACTGGTTCCGCTTCTGATGGCATCCGCCGCGGCCGCGGTCATTTCGGAAATCTTCTACAACCAGCATACTTTCATTCAGCTCAATGAAGGAACCGCATGGACCGTCAACAATATTCCATACTATGTGCTCATCGGGCTTGCGGCGGGTCTTGTCTCCTCTTTTGTCATCAGAACGTCGGTTCTTACGGCAAAAAAGGCGGAAAAGTATAAAAATGTCTGGGTGCGCGGCGCAATCGGCTGCCTCATTCTTTATTTCTTCTTCCTGCTGTTCCCTGCGCTGAAAGGCGAAGGCTACGGTTATATTTCCAACCTCATCAGCGGCAGAGAAGGCACGGTTGCGGCGGGAAGCCCGATTTCATTCCTGTTCAGCGGACCCAATGCACTGGTAATTCTGCTGGGACTCCTGGTTGTCATCAAGCCCTTTGTCTCGGCTGTCTCCGTTGAAAGCGGCGGCGACGGCGGTATTTTCGGCCCTTCCATGTTCATCGGAGCTTTTCTCGGGTATTTCATCTCAAAAATTCTGAATCTTACGGGAATTACCGTGATTGATCCAGTCAACTGCATTGCAGTCGGCATGGGAGGCGTCCTTGCCGGAGTCATGCACGCGCCGCTGACAGGAATGTTCCTGATTGCGGAACTGACTGGCGGATACAAACTGTTCGTCCCGCTGATGATCGTCGTGGCGCTTTCCAGTTTCATCAGCAAACGCATTGCCAGACACAACGTTTATAAATCCATGATCGTCATGAAAGGAGGTACTCCGGAACAGAAAGACGATGCCGTCATGATGATGCACAAACAGCTCCGCGACCTGATCGAGAACGATTATGTCCCGGTAAAGCAGACGGATACCCTGCGGACTCTCCTGAAAGCGCTGATGAAATCCAAGCGGAATATTTTTCCGGTGCTCTCCGATGAGGGTGCAATCGTCGGCATTGTGCGTGTGGACAATATCCGTCCGTTCATTCTGGACACGGAGTTATACGATATGGTTCTGGTTTTCGACATCATGTCCCCGACAGGTCCGGCTCTTGAAGCAACGGATTCCCTGCATGATGCCATGAGATTGTTTGAAAGTCTGCATATCTGGAATCTTCCGGTCGTGGAAGACGGCAGGTATCTGGGTTTCGTTTCAAAAGCCGGCGTTTTCGACAGTTACCGCAAGATGCTCAGCACAAAACCCGACCTGTTCTGAACAGTTCTGTATTCAACCGTCTTTTCTGTTCAGTGCATTTCTGATTTTTTCAGAGAATATGAGGACAGCCGTTCTGCCCTGCCCGGATTATTTTGGACTTTCCGCATCCCGCATTCATATACTGAAAGGATCAGCTGAAATATTTTTGATATTTTTTCTCTTTTGAGTTTGACATTTTGCAGATCGTCATGTATTTTACAGATCTATTCCAAGATGGCAGTAATGCCAAGTGGCGGGGTAGCTCAGTTGGTAGAGCAACGGACTGAAAATCCGTGTGTCACCGGTTCGATCCCGGTCCTTGCCACCATTTTTTGTCTCTTTGCCGGATGGACACCGCGTCCGGCTTTTTTGTTTCCCTGTTTTGAGCGTTGATTTTCAACGATTTGCAAAATCAGAGAAAAACGGAGATTCTCCGTTCGCCACCATTCCCGATGCAGATTCCCTGATTCTCCGGCAAATTCTCCGTTTGCCTCGTGTCCGGGACACATGGATTGAAAAAGTTATAACCAATTGGAGAAAGAGAACTTACGAAAACACACCTCTAAACTCGTCTTGATTTCTCCAAATATGATGCCCATAAAAAACAGCGAACTTTTCTCTGTTTTACGCTGTTTTTTATGATTTTACGCAGAAACCATGTGTCACAAGTCCCCCCAAAACGGAGAATTTCGGTTTTGATTTATGCAAAGATGATACCATTTTTTCATGCGGCAAGGACACATGGATCCTGACAAGCTAAAGGTTCTATGTCGATACGCCCAGAAATCTGCCGGAATTCGAGGAGAAATGAGGGGGAAGTCTTGCTTACTTGAAAATATAATTTCATGTGCTATTATAAGTCAGAATAAATCAATTTTTATTGGCAGCTTCACATTTTTTTCAAAATTTGGGACATTATCTATTACGGGTTAAAAATTAACTGCACAGAATATCAGAGGAGAGAAAGCGGTGAAAACAGAGTGCCCATATTGCGGCCAACACTATGAAATCAATGCTGAGTATAAAGGCTGTTCTGTTGAATGTCTCTCTTGTAAACGCGAATTTATTATTGCTCCGCGTCAATCGCATTTGCTTGCGGATATGAATCCGGAACAGAGAGCGGCTGTTACGGCTCAGGAGGGTTACATCCGCGTAATTGCGGGAGCGGGAACCGGCAAAACCAGAGTGTTAACCCATCGTCTGGCTTATATGATAGAGGAACTCCATATCCCCGCAGACAGTGTATTGTCTGTAACTTTTACCAACAAGGCGGCGAAAGAGATGAATTACCGGATTCGCCGCCTGCTCGGAAACAGTGCCAAATCCCGAGTCTCCACGTTTCATGGTTTTTGCAACACCGTTCTACGCGAGGATATATCCCGCTTGTGCTACCCGGCCAACTTTACCATCATGGATGAGGACGACCAGAAACTGCTAATCAGGGAAATATTTTCCGAGCTGGGTTTAAGTTCGAGAGATTTCAGTTTCAAAAAGGTTAAAGATTTCATTTCCAATGCGAAGAAGAATACAGGTTATGTTCATAACGTCATCATGCCGGGCGCAGAAAACTTGAAGCAAGCTCCTGAAGATGATACCACAACCCGCATATTTAAACTTTATTTATGGAAACAGCGTAAGAATTTCTTTCTAGACTATGACGATCTGATACAGTTCGCCTTATATATGTTCGAGACAATCCCAATGGTTCTGGAAAAATGGCAGGAACGCTTGCAATATATACAGGTGGATGAATTCCAAGATGTGAACACTGCCCAATACAACTTGGTCATGCTCTTATCTCAAAAGCACAAGAATTTGTTTATTGTGGGAGATCCGGATCAGACCATTTACGAATGGCGGGGAGCAAACGTAAATTTGTTTTTGGACTTTCCGGCAGATATTACAATCAAATTAAACGCGAACTATCGTTCATCCAGTAATATTCTTTCTGCCTCCAATTCGCTTATTTCCCACAACCAAAGTCACATAGAAAATCCGCTTATTTCAATCCGCGGCGCAGGGACTGCTCCTGTTTTTTTCGCGGCAGACTGGGAACACTCTGAAAGCGACTGGATCGCAAAACAAATTAAAATATTAAGCCAACACCGTCCATATGCTGACTGCGCCATTCTCTGCCGATCATTGTTTCAAACCAGAAAAATTGAGGAATCGCTTATTCGGCGAAACATACCATACCACATTTACAACGGCACCGATTTTTACAAAAGGGCTGAAGTTAAAGATGCTTTGTCCTACTTGCGTTTGGTCGCCGGAGAAGACGATCTGGCTTTTTTGCGTATAATAAATTCTCCGCGTCGCGGCATGGGCAAACAGCGCATTGAACTTTTGAAACAGATTTCCGCCAAAACCAATCTATCCTTATTTCAAGCATTATCTGAAAATTTGCATGACAAAAAATTTGCCAGATGCAGTGAGTTTGTCCAAAGCATAAGAGATGCGCAAAAAATGGCAAATGAAGGCATGAATATATCAGATTTGCTAAATATCGTTCTGAAGTCAACAGGCTACGAATCAGCGTTGTTAAGCGAGGGAGACGAAGCCCGCCGGGAAAACTTGGAAGAGCTGAAAAATTCCATAAGAATACTGGAAAAAGAAGAGGAAGATAAAATTACATTGTCGGACTATCTGACACAAATTACTCTGTATTCTGAACGTGCTGAAGATGCAGACCATGACGCAGTAAAAATAATGACCATCCACACGGCCAAAGGCTTGGAATTCCCGTGTGTTTTCGTGGCCGGGTTAAATGAGGGGACGTTGCCGAATTCCCACGCAGTCACACCGGAGGCAATAGAACAGGAACGGCGTGTGGCTTACGTAGCCATAACCCGTGCTGAAGAGCTGTTGTTCCTGTCGAGCGACAATCCGGACCGCTTCAGTTTTCAGGGAGAGAAACTCGACCTGTCGAGATTTGTTTATGAGTTAAGCAATAAATCTCCCAAGGATCATCGGGCATGAAAATGTACATGGAGCACAAC
>CASDPB010000090.1 GCA_949282305.1 uncultured Lentisphaeria bacterium
AGCCACCACTCTCCAGTTTCAGATTCGATTTTTCCATCAATCATTTCGTTGATATAGTGGCTGATATCGCGGTTTTCTTCCTGCCAGCCCCCTTGCAGATTCTGCTGGAACTTTTGCTTGCAGAAATTCTGAATTTCCATACCGGTTTCAACGTTACTGATACTTCCTGTTTCTGCATGGAAGCCAAATTCAGTTTGATTTCTTTATCCGCAAACTTGATTGTCCCTTTGAACGGAGCGGTCAGCGGATTTGTTGCCCGGATGCTCAAACGATCCGGAGCTGCCGCTCTTGCGGAAAGTATGATTGGGGTCATGCCGGAATTGAGCAGACGGCCGGCAGACAATGCAGCGCAGAACTGTTCGGTGGAACCTTTTTTGCCAATGAAATAAGTCGGGAAAGAACTCACCGGGATTTTTGTCTGATCAATTTTCACTTCATTGCCGGCGAAATCAATGACTTTTTCCAGCGTGTTGTTAAAGTCAAATGCGGCTTTCGGGCAGGTCTTGACACCCAGATCGACCTCGGTGATGTGACTCCAGACAGCAGCGATCGGCGTGCCGTTATCCTCGAAAACGTAGCAGCGGACCATCGGTGCAAAACGGATGTCTTTAACAAACCGGGAATTACCCAACACGTTGCCGAACGTATTGAGACCGCTCTGGAAATTCAGCGGTGTTCCAAGAATATCCATGTTGAACCAGTTGGTGAAGAGAGAAACAGATTCCACTCGCGGGTAATACTTCAGAGACATGATGAGATAACGGGTCAAATAGGCTCCGGAAATCTTTTCGCCCCATCCCATGTCATAGGAAACATTGTAAAGTCTGGAATGGTCGGCGGTACAGCCGTAGTGAGGATCCAGTCCCCATTCCGGCACGTTGGTATGGATCCAGTACCCGCCTTCGTCACAGACCAGCTTGGTAGCCTTGAATCCGCACTGATCCATGAGTTTCAGGAGCGTGGCGTAATCTTCGTCGATATCCGGATTTTCTGGCAGCTGACGGTATGGGTGTGCACCGATGTAGTCATAGTGGCCAGCTGGATCTAGTTTTTGAAGTGCATTCATCACGTTAAACAGGAACGGGATACCGTTGACAGGGTTCATATTTGTGGGCCCACCGTCGATCCAAGTCTTGTTTTTCGGATTGGCGCGGCGGTTTCCTTTGGCCACGGCACGCACGATCTTAGCATATTCAGACCATCTCTGTTCTGGAATGATCAGGTCGTAGCGTCCAGAACCGTTGTTTTCCGCAGAAGTGTACCAGGAATAAATCCACGGACTCGATTTGGCGATCTGATAAGCACTGTCTTCAATCTTTTTCTCAAATTCCGGCGTGACTTCTCTGACTGTACGGAAATTCTGGATCAGGATCTCGCCGGTAACGTTGTTGCGCATGCTGGATGGCTGTCCCTTCATGTTGCGATATTTTTCGATCATGCCGCCGCCGTAGTTCATGATCTTGTGTGCCGCAAGCAGACGGGCGGCCTGTTCACTTTGCTGATGCACGGAGGCTCCGATTCCGACCTGAACGTAACGGCGGAGAGTCTGATCTGCCAGCGGGGTATTTATGTTTGAAATCTGATTCATCACCAGACCGTTATTCTTATGGGCACTCTTCAGATATTTCATACGGGAGAAGCGCAGATAATCGGTAAACGGCTGCCCATCGATCCTGCCTTTGCATTCCATCACAAAAACGCCGTATCCTGCGTTGGCTGTATCCATTGGCAGTACAGCCTCGCCATTATTGCCGACTTTGAACGTAAACTGTTTCTTGATTACGATGCGGTTGAACATGTCTTTGGCAGCAATCTCGAGGTCGCCTGAGGCTCCGGCTTTGCTGCGGATAATGAGCTTGGCTTCCGAGGAATCCGTATCGTTAAGGAAATTATCCTTCTTTGCGGTTTGCAGCTCCAGACCGCAGACCGGTTCTTCATACGCAGTGGCTTTGCTCCCTGCTTCCAGCTGAACCCCGTCGATTCGCAAATGGGTCAATTTTTTACTACATGGGTCAGGGATGAACCCGATCTGACAGCCATTGTTCAGCGTCGTGAGCGAAACCTCATACCGTTTCCAGTCGCCGGGAAGGATCTTGACCGGCTTCATCGCAGGGAATTTTCCCCAGACAGCAGACACACAGCGGAATTTTATTTGGGTCACGTGGTCCGTCTTCGCATAGAAACTCAGCGTATAGGGCTTTCCCGCCTTAACCGGAGCTGAGAAGAAATTCCACGAACCGTTTTTTATGCCCGGCTTTAAGATATGAAGCAGAGAACTCTTGCCGAACTTGGCTTCCGAAGAATCCACACTAAACGGAAAATCTTTTTCCGGAATGTATTGTGCGGCAGTTCCGTGGAAACGAATATAACGCAGTCCGGATTCAAAAGAGGAGTTCTGAATCAGGTTCTTCCTTCCGAAATCAGGCACGTGCAAACGGTCATTCTTCCAGAAATCAATTCCGGCATAGCTGTCGCCGGATTTTTCCAAGGTTGTCATCTTGCCGAAATCCAGTTCTATCGTGATCGTAGCCTGACGAACTTTTTTGCCGGGACGCCACATTACGCGGCCACACCAGCGGTTGTCCCTGGCATGATGATACAGAGACAATGTGTTAGTCGGACTCACGCTGAAAGTCAGCGCTTTTTCCGGCGTATCGGAGAAAATTGTGAACTTGGAGGTCGCGCCCGCATTGAATCTCAATTTTTCCTTGAATTCCACAGTCGCGGTTTTCTTGCCGTAATTTACTTGGACCTTAGTCCCGGCCCGCACATTTGCCTTGGAAAAAGAAAGTGACAGGAAAGACGTTTCAAAATCGGCCATATCTTCTGGAGCCTGATAGGACCAAGTCAGGAGGACTTTATTGCCGACCAGTTCAAGACGCTGTTTGACATCCACCATGTCCTTGCGTCCCTCCTGCACCAGAAAACCTGCATTCCATTCGCAGACCTGTGCTTTGACATCTTTTTTGAATTCCCGTTTCGGCGGATTCTTCATGTTAATCTGCGGCCATTTCACGTACTTCATTTTCGGAGCAGAAAACACCATACCCATGTCTAATACAGGACGCCCGTCCGCATAATACTTGAGGCTACCATCGGGAGTGAAGGCCAAAGTCTTATTGCCGAAGACAATCTTGTCGTCCAGAAATACACCTTTAGCTTCCATGAATTTCTGCTGAGTAACTTTGACATCCTCAAAAGGTGCTTTGCATTCAGCAGCAGAACGAATTTCTGCTGCTGAATCTATCGCCGTCAGGACAAGGAGCCCCAATATCCATATTTTTTTCACTGCCGTCCCATAAATCTTTGAAATTGTCATTTTACCCTCCTATTTGAGTTTGTATTGATTGTTTTCTGAAATTACCCATTTCCGGTTTTTCCATTCTGATGAGTTGGATTATAATGGAGCGAATCCTGGTGAATATGCCTGTTCCGGAGCGCCTCGCATACGAACTGGATCAGTTGCTGTCCCACAGCAGGAAAGGACGCTTCCCATATTCAGGCAGCGCCAGATGAATCCGCGCAAGACCGTGAACAATCTTGTAAAGGTATGCTTCCATTCATTCTGCCATGCAATAAAACGAAGCAAAATATATGTCAGCAGAGCCGTCCATATCTGCTGGCGCACCGCATTCTCGTTGTAACCCATGAAGTCGGAGAGTTGAAGAGTCTGTTTGATCTCCTTGAAGAAAACTTCAATGGCCCAGCGTGCCTTATAGAGGTCACAAATGAAACTTGCCGACCAAGTGAAATTGTCGGTAATGAGAGTGGAGGATTTCCAAATCAACGGCAATTTTGGCCCACGCATTGTCGAGCAACTGGAAAGCCTCGTATTTGTCAATTAGAGGAATTGAGGCCAGCCGGTCGAAAATATCGGTGCACAAAACCGTCTCTTCGTGCGGAATAAGCAGGTTTTCCATTTGATCCAGCAATTGCTGCTTCAAGTAATCACCCAGCCCAGCAAAGGCCTCCGCAAAGCGTTTCCTGAAGCCTTGTACGGACTCATGGGCATTGCAGGTCGACTCCACATCGTCAGGCACAAGTCGCGCGTAGTGTCCGTCTCCTGTGAACAGCGCCTCACGAAGGCCGGGCAACGCGGACCAGTAGAAATTAAGAATCTATCCCTAAATAACGCCTAATTTTCTAAAAATGATAATACTTGCTGCGAGTTGTAGTAACGATTCGTAGGCGGCATTTGTTTTTTCATAGCGCACAAGAAGTTTTCTGAAACGGTTGAACCATGAATGAACGACT
>CASDPB010000091.1 GCA_949282305.1 uncultured Lentisphaeria bacterium
CTGTAAGTGTCGTTTTCTTTTGTTTTAAAAACTGCAAATTGATTTTTAGGCGTCTCTGGCTGCTGAAACATTGCTCACCCATATGTTGACCTGTCTGAAGTATTTTGCGCATTCTTGCGCCCCTTTCTAACGTCGCATAATATATATTATGTTAAGTCGCATGAAGGAGCGAATTAATGGGTTTTGCTATATAGTTGATTGATTATTAATATGTTATAACTTATGATAAAATGATTGTTGATAAGTTGTTGAGAAAAAATAACAGCTTCTTTGATGATTTTTATATCCCCGGTCTCCGATGTTTTTTTCAGGCTTTGAAACAAATACTGCAAAGAGCCAGTCATATCATTGAAAATATTATAGAATAATATAATGTGACATTTTACGACAGATAATGTATGGCGCGACACTTTACGACAGATTCATTGTAAATGGAGAGCAGGGGATTTCAAGGTTTTTGAAAAGAGGAAGTGCAGGAGGCAAGACAGAGCCGGATTCAGAGAGGTCGGGCACAGACGGCTGTTTCAGAAAAGCTGTATTTTCCTGTGAAGAGGGAGCATTATTGTTTCAAAGGTGTTCTGAAAGAAGAGGGCATCCTCCGTCTACCGGACTGCTCCCCTTCCCTAGCACTGTCCGGACTGGAACAGTTCCGTATTTCTGTTTTGCGATCAGAACACTGCGGCATCAACAACCTTATGAATTTAAAAAAAGAAAAGAGCCTTGAAAACTTTTCTGCAGTTCTCAAGACTCCTTTTCATATTGACTGGTGCCCGGAGCGGGACTCGAACCCGCACACCCAAAGGATAACAGATTTTAAGTCTGTTGCGTCTGCCATTTCGCCATCCGGGCTATTTCTTTATACAATGGACGGCTTCGCGTCAATGATCTGAAGCTGTCTTCTCTTTTCTCCATAATATTCGTTGATGTGCGGCAAAGCCACAACATCCCATGTCGTCCGCGGATCAATCACCATGTTGAAGGCAATGAAATCCGATGTATCACCGTTAATATCCCGCACAATGCCTTTCGTATGCCCCGCTTTGATCGGGAAGGTCCGGATGATTTCCAGATGGTTGATCCGGTAGGTCGGCTGCGGATTTCCATGTCCGAACGGTCCCAGCTTGGGATACAGGGCAAAAAATTCATCCTGAAGTTCCGCAAGATCGACAACTCCGTCATAGGAGATACTGTCGACAATGTCGCTCGGGGAAATCTCGCTTCTGACATGTTCCTCGAATTCCTTCTGGAATTCCTTGATTTTGGACTTGTGCAGTCCGAGACCGACTGCCATCGGATGTCCTCCGTAGCGCGTCAGAAGATGGGAACACTTCGCGAGAATCTTAATCAGGTTCACTCCGGGGATGCTGCGCCCGGAACCATGAGCCTCGTCGCCCTGAATCGTAAGAACGATTGCCGGACGGTTGTAATCACGTGCGAACCGGGACGCCACAATGCCGATCACTCCCTGATGCCACCCCTCCCCTGCCGCAGTGATTGTTATGGACTTGTCAAAGAACGGGTCGGATTCCACCTGATGCTTCGCTTCGGAGAAGATCTCCTGTTCTTTCGCCTGGCGCCGCTGATTGAATGTCTCCAGCATGTCGGCGAATTTGTATGCGTCCACAATGTTGGACGCATTCAGGAGTTCCAGTGCGGAAATTGCATTTCCGAGTCTGCCCGCGGCATTGATGCGCGGAGCCAGTTTGAATGTAATATCCGACGGTGTGATCGAAGCGTCCACATGAGCGACTTCAATCAGAGCACGGATTCCGGGGCGCAGCTGCTTGCGGAGCGTCTCCATGCCGTATTTGACAAGAATCCGGTTTTCGCCCAGCAGTGGAACAATGTCCGCAACCGTCCCGAGCGCGACAAAATCCAGCACATCCTGCATCTCGGTGGCATAACCGCCGAGATTGTTGTCGCGTCCATACTTTATGAACGCATGTGCCAGCTTGAATGCCACCCCTACCCCGGAAAGCTGGTGCATGTCCGCCAGTTCCTTATGGACTTTGGGATTGATGATCGCCAGAGCGGGGGAAGACTCCTCGCCGGGTTCATGATGGTCAGTGATAATGACATCAATCCCCTTGGACGCGGCATCCGCAACAGCGGGACAGCTGTTGATTCCGCAGTCCACGGTGACCAGCACTTTGCACGGAGACGGTGCCGTCTCCAGCGCTTTTGCAAGAGATTCAGGCGTAAAGCCGTAGCCGTCATCGAATCTGTGCGGAAGAAAAGAGCTTACGACAGCCCCGTTTTTCTCCAGCACCCATGAAAGCAGAGACGTGGCGGTGATCCCGTCCGTATCATAATCTCCATGAATCAAAATCCGTTCACGGTTGCGTATAGCCTGCCACAGGCGTTTGACGGCGACATCCATACCGGGAAACCTGTAAGGGTCGGTCAAGTCCGCAAAAGAGTTGTTGAAGTAGTGATCCACTTCTTCTGCATTGATTCCACGTGCCGCAAGATACATCGCTACGGCTCGGGGGATATTTTTGCGTCTTATAAGATCCAGTATAATGTTTTCTTTACCGTCACAAGCACATATCCATAGTTTTGTTCCCATTCGACCTTTCTCATGTTAATCATTACATAGGTCAATATAATATACTTTCCTGAAACATCAAACCAAAAGAGGAATCAATTTTCATTTTTTTTTGAAACTTTACTTGACTAATGAAAGAATACCGCTAAATTATGGCTCTGTAATCAGAAATGATATACAACATTGCCGACGTGGCGGAACGGCAGACGCGCTGCGTTCAGGTCGCAGTCTCTTCACGGGGGTGTAGGTTCAAATCCTATCGTCGGCACCATTTTCTTCTGCATATCACTTTCATCGTTTTTCATCAACAGGATTCTCCAACGGCAAAGAGTAAAGGAAAAGATGGCGATTCTGCATTTGATGGTCGGGCTGCCGGGCAGCGGAAAGACAACGGAAGCGATCCGGCTGGAACAGAAATATCATGCGCTACGGCTTACAACAGACGAATGGCATTATCAGCTGTTTGGAAACGACTTCAGGAACGACATCAAGGATGTGGAGCATGACTTGCGGCATTCCCGGATTGAAAAAATCATGTGGAACACCGCCCGGAGAGTCTTGACGCTCGGGATTGATGTCATTCTTGATTTCGGCTGCTGGGCAAAGGTGGAGAGAGAGGAACTGCGGAAGAAAGCCCATTCGATCGGCGCCGGTTTCAAGATTCATTATATGGAGTGTCCCGTGGAGATTTTGTGGGAACGACTGGAAAAACGCAATCTGACGGTTGGAAAAGAACCGGTTTTCCATATTACAAAAGAAAACCTTGAAGAATGGAGCCGGATCTTTGAGCCGCCGTCAGAAGATGAACTGAAGTAATCCTCCCGCGACGGAAGATACACGGCGAAACCCTTATGCAGACTTTCACTGCGGGGAAGAAATCGGAGTGATTCCCATTTCCCCGCAGAGTCCCGTTTCAGACATTCCGCGCAAAGATTTCACATTTCAAAGCCCCCCTGCCCTGGAAAACGGCGGCATCGCAGGGCAGTATGCTACCGGGCGAATCAACGGCGGCAGGATGCTTTTCTATTCCGCGGAAGTCGTCTGGAAACGCCTGTTGGCCTCATAGAACCGCTCAGGACATTCCCGCCATGCAGGATCATCCGGCCCGGAATTCGTTCGCGGCAGAAACCCCCAGCATCCCTGCCGCGCGGTCAGTTCCGCCGCATAACCGATCAGATCCCAGTATGCGTCGCAGTTCTCCTCCCAGCGGAAATCAAGGCTGGGACAGTAGGACGGCCCCTCCCCCACCACCATCAGGGAGTCGGGCAGCAGCCATTCCTGCAAATCGCCGGCACGCCTGACTCCATCTTCGAGCGCTTTGCGGTAACGGGGCAGATCATGCAGAAAGGATTCCGCCAGACGCCGGTCAAGTTCCGGTATCATGTCGCGGCGGAGATTGTGGTAGAGCCAGCTTCTGGCATACCAGCCGGGTTCATATTCTCCGTCATTTCCGCAGTTCGCCCTGATGGTGTCCAGCGACATTAAATCCGGGCGGAGAAACGCGCCCAGTTCCGGATGCGAACCCGCGGCGTCGAAATTGAAATCAGGATCAAAAACCGGCGCCTCAAAGACCTTCGCATAGACGCCCCAGGCATAATAGCTGTGCCGGTTCCATACCTGCGCATTGCGCGGCATGATCTCCGGACGGGTGATTTCGGCTGTCGAGGTATCCACGGCAAAGAGAATTCCCGGATGGCGTTCCTGCAGAAAACGCAGTGCGCTTTCATGCCAGCGCCTTACCCGGTGCATCAGATCGATTTCCTCCCCGATGGAGGCATTCTGCCCCGACAAATGCCATTTATCGGGAAACACTTCGGACTCATTGAAGATTTCAACAAAAGCGATCTGCCGATGCAGATCACGTTCTTCCAATGTCTTCAGGATCAGGGAGAGTTCATCGGCAAAGCGTTGAAAGCGCTGTTCCGGCGGCAGAGTAAAGAACTCATCGCGGATTCCGCGCTCCACAAACCAGAAGGTATGCAGGTAGAACCAGCTTGAAAGAATGACCTTCACTTCATATTTTCTGGCCAGAGCAAACAGAGCGATCATGCTCTGCAGGACATCGCAACGATAACCGGTTGTAATTTTCGGCCACTGACGAAGATAACAGCAGCCGGGGAATGCGGCATGAAAGGACAGGACTCCACGGGGCTTTCCCGCGGAGTCATAACACAGTCCCGCCCCGGAATCCACCCGAATGGTGTTGAATCCGCGCTCCTTCAACTCGATAAAGCACTGTTCCAGATTGTGATAGGCATCCCCCGGAGCCTGTCCCAGATAGTAGAATATCCAGAACGAAATGCTGAGACGTTCGGGCTGTCCTTCCGGTATTTTCCTCTTTGCCTGCTTCATACGTATTTTCCTATTCTTCTGCGTTTCACTTCCAACGGGGCGAGTTCTTCTGTCACCAGTGCGAACCCTTCGTCATCCATTTTCAGCATCTGTTCCCCGTATCCGATGCGGTCTGCCGGCGACAGTCCAAGGCGTTTCAAAGGAAGAAGAAGCTGGATATGCCGGACTTCCGATGTCGGATTCAGCAGAATCAGCACACCTTCCCGCATGGACTGTTCCGCAAAGAAGACCGCCTCCACCGATTTTCCGTCAGGAGCCCTCAGCGGAATAAAGTCGCCCTGCAGAATCGGGCGGCAGCACTTTACCCACGCGACCCAGTCAGCCAGGATTGCCGCGGTTATCGGACCGAAACAGGGGGTCGCTCCTGAAATGGAACGCATCTGCCCGTAACCGAAAAGGGAAGCCAGTCCATGTTCATAAATATCCGGATGCTTTTCATCCGCAAGAATACGGTGTCCATGATAATTGCCCACGGCAAGAAAGCCCCAGGTGCACCAGCCGGGAATCTTCCGGCGCCCCGCGCAGATGCTTGCCCGGTAGTTGTTCAGGAGCTGTCGTCCTTCCGTATGGCAGAAATCTTCCTCCAGATAGCCGCCGGGAACCGCGGCGGCACCCAGCAGCAGAAATGAGCAGTCAAAACGGGGAATGGTAAAGCTCACGCCCCGTTTTCTGAACAGAGCAAAAAGCTCCCGTTCCCAAAGCCAGTTGCGATACTGGTAATTTCCCGGACCGCCATGCCCATGGTCGGTGCAGGTGCACGGAATATCGGTGGGGCCATCCAGTTGAAATTCATCAAAACCGGCATCCATCAGGCGCAGGAACTGCCCTTTGATATAATCCCCCCAGCCGGAGAGAAAACACATGTTGCCGCAGGCTCCGGGATCGAATGTGTTGCCGGCGGCATCACGGCATTGCCAGTCATCGTGTGTTCTGCAGATCTCGCTCTCCCGCCAGGCGATGGCATAAGAGGCATAGACGCCCGCGCGCATTCCGCGCTCATGGATCGCCTGAACGAGTCTGTGCAGATCCTCTTCGCCGTCGGGGAAGAATTCCGGCCGCAGCCGGTAATCGCCGGTGTTGGTGAAAAGCTGTCCGAAGAAAAAAATCACTTTTTCCAGTCCGGCATCGCGACAGGCGTCCAGCATGGGAAAGAAGGAGGCAATTCCCGGATGCGCGGGGTCCGGCACTGCGCCGCTGACCTGGAAACTGGTTTCAGAGGCGGCCAGAGCCCACGGCGCCAGCAGTTTCAGAACCCGATTGGTGGAAATCGTGTATTCGCCTTCCGCCTCGGAGGAAAAGTATTCGTAAAAACGAAAACTTTCCACCTCTTCCCCGGGAGCCAGCACACAGTCAATATCGTCCGGAAACTGGAAATCAAGCAATCCGAAACGGAGTCTGCCTTCCCCTCTGGTTTCCAGCCGGAAGTCATCCATGAAATGCAGCATTCGTCCCGCCAGACCCGGATACATGACTTCCACCGCGATATTTTCCAGCATGATCTCCCGGCTGGAGATATTTTTCACCTGAACCATCTTGTGCAGCAGCGGCACAGTTTCCGAAGCCTCGTAGATGATCTTCACTTCCAGTCCGAATTTTTCCGCTGTTGCGTGCACGATTGCCCGCTCGCCAAGTTTTCCCGGCTTTTTCCTGCAGGCCGTTACCCGGAACGGACTGTCTTTGCCGCAGAAAAGCCACTGCCCGCCGGTTTTGACTGCCGCTTCCAGCGGCAGTCCTCCGTCCAGATGATGCAGCGGACGTTCCGCACCTGCTCCGGGAGGGCAGATGTAAATTTCTCTGCTTGCCGGTCCTGAAGAGAGTTCAATTTTCCGTCTCAGGAACGGCGTTGCGATTTCCAGAATATGATCCGATATGTGAACTGACATCTTAATCCTCCGTCACAGATTTGGAATTAGCAGAATATGATCGCAGAGTATTCCCTGCAGGGAATGATTTTCCAGGGGCAGGAGAAACAGGAAATCGTTCATGTGCAGTTTGAACGGCTTTTTTCCTGCTTCGTAGTAAACATATCCGCCCTCGGAGATTTCATTTGCACGCAGCGTGACTTCCTCCGCCCGGTCCGTCAGACTGCACCAGACTCCAAGCCGCACCGCAGGCAGCGCATCGGCTTTCCCCGGCTTTTTCGGAATGCCGCGCAAATGCACCAGAATCCTCCAGGATGTCTGCGGCGATTCCGCGATGCGCAGTCCGCTTAACGGGAACTGGATCAGCCGCCAGCTTTCATGCGGTGTAATCAGCCGGATTGTCTCTCCGTTCAGTGCTTTGGGATCCGATTCCCGGAAAGTCAGGTTTCCTTCTTCAAGGAGCGTTGTGTTTTTTGCCGGGATCAGCCAGCTTTTTTCAGCCGCTTTCCCGGCGGCGGCCCGTGCTTCAGCAGTCAATTCGGGAGCCGCGTCCAATTCATAAAGCTGCCTCAGTTTTGCCGTGAATGAGCGAAGCGGCAGATGTTCGCCATAAACACGCACCCCGTCTTTTTCGAGACCGTCCAGCGTCACCCGCGCCAGATCCTGCAGTTGTTTCAGAGTCAGTCCCGCCTCTTTGCGCCGTTCAGGGTTTAAGGACTCCGCCCGCAGCAGGAGTGCGACATCGGCAGAAAGCGCAGCCCGTTTCACACGGTCATGATACGGAGCCTTTTTCTGTGTCGCGTCCAATGCTTTCGCCATCAGCCTGCGCAATGCCGTCAGTTCCGCCCAGGTCAGCCAGTCCGTATTTTCCAGGTAGCAGTGAATACGCGCCTCCGGTTTGTTTTTTACTGTATCCAGCATTCTGTTCCAGTACTGGACAATCAACTCTCCCGCCGCCCTGCCGTAATATCCGAGGCAGAATTCCTTCATCAGCGCATCCACTTTCCTGTTCGGGTTCCACATCAGTTTCGATATGATCCAGCTGCGCATCTGGTTGAAGTCCCCTCGCCCGGAAGAACCGTCATCTCCCTGCTGAAAGACAGCCCACGCATGATTCTCCGCCAGGAACCGCAGATCATTCGCCCAGTTTGCCAGATTCGGATAAGGGATCAGATAATTGGAATAATCCGCGATGTAGTTCCAGATCATCAGGCGTCCGGCAATTGCCCCCCACTCTTCCACATCGCGTTTGAACTGCAGATTGGCCGCGGAATTCAGAGCGCGACCGAAATCCGCTTCGATGGAGCACAGGCGGATCATCACGTTTTCTGCCGGGCGAATCCGCAGCGGCGGGCGCCGCGTGTCCCGATAGGCAAGAGTTTCCACAATGACATCGGGATATTCTTCCGCAAGATATTCCGCGACCTGATTGATGCACTTCAGGAGAATGGCTGACTGACGTCCGTCTTCCTTTTTCAGAAAACCGCGGCATTTTCCGCATTCACAAAAACCGAAGCCGTCATTCTGACTGATGGAAATCATCCGTGCCGCGGGATTTTTCCGCAGCCATTCCGCCGCCTGATCCGCCAATGCCTTCGCAACGTCGGGGTTGGAAAGGCATAACTGCCCATGCTTGACCCGTTTTCCGTTAATTTCGGAGTACCATTCCGGATGTTTCTGAAAATATTGATCCGGCGGAAGCAACTGGGAAAAGGTGTGGCACCAGCCGAGCAGGGATTCATGCCCGCCATACTGCTCCGGTATCTGCTGCCAATGTCCATTGTTCTTTCTCCGTGCGGCAAAAATGGGATTGCCCAGGTCAAATCCGGTTGCCTCCCTTACGGCAAAGGGGGGCGCATAACGAACAGCCAGCGCCGGAATCTCCAAACGCCGGCGGCGGGGAACTTCTGTTTCAGTTGAACTCCAGAAACGGATTCCGAAGTAGTCCTCCAGCAAGGTGTACACTGCATAGAGAGTTCCTCTCGGGCGTGCTCCGGAAAGCACCACCCCGTCTTCCACGCTTTGCAGGATGATTTCATCCGGACGCAGTTTCGAGAAATTGACTCCGCCCAGTTTTTTGCCGATCAGTCCGGACTGTCCAATGTAGATTTTCTTTCCGTCTGTGTTTTCCTTCCCCTCTTCGGCAATCACCAGTCTGGCGCCTGTCATCTGCTCTATGAAATCCCGCAGTTCCGAGGCGGCGGTCCGTTCCGCGGGAGAAGCTCCCGGCGGCAAGGAGATCACTGCGGAAGGCCGCCCGTCCTCCGCCACGGTCATGCTGCCGGCGTCGGCGGACATGATGCAGCAAAGGGAAAGCAGCCATGCGATATAGAATTTTCGTACGGCACGCATGACGCCGCCGGCCATGTTTTTCAATGCGTTCATTGTCATTTCACCATACACAGTTTGGATAATTGTCATGATAGGAGTAATTGAGCAGCAGTTCGCTGTTGCTCAGCTGCCACATGTCAATCGGGGTCACGTGCCCGTCCGTATGAAGATTGTTGTTTTTTCTGTTATGTCTTCTCACCATGACATTGTAGAGATAATGTGGATTGTCGGTTACAGTGACGAAGACAAATCCAAAATCGTCGCCGTCTCCCATTGTCACCAGTTTGGATGGCATCCTGCATGCGGCAAGACGCCGCGGTGCATAAGTCGGTCCCCACCCCGGATAACGATCCATGAATCCCAGCGCCATGCTGTAAGCGTAATCCGGATAATAATAGTGCCCCCCTGCCCCGTCGGAGACAGGTTTCCGGGTGGCGCTCGGACAGTTTCCGATCGGATCCTTTTTTGTTACATCCCAGTTTTTCCCGTTGTTGATGTAGGGATACGCCGTTTCCCACCAGGTCAGATGCCAGCCGTCATTATAAAGCGGCATCCAGTCGTTGAAGGTGTTGGCATACATCTGAAAGCCTATTCCGATCTGCTTCTGGTTCGACATGCAGGCTGTCGCCTGCGCGGACGCGCGTGCTTTGGAAAGGGCGGGCAGCAGCATTGCCGCAAGAATGGCAATGATCGCAATTACGACTATAACTACTTGTTAAATATACAATATGGTGTATATTAAAAACAAGTAATATGAGGAGGGTAACTGATGAAAGCATTGATTTATGCACGTCAGAGCAGCGGGAAGGATGATTTTTCGGAGTCTGTAGAGGCACAGATCGCCAACTGCAAGAAGCTGGCGGAAAAAGAAAAACTTGAAGTGATTGGCATTTATAAAGATTTGAACAGCAGCGGTGAAACTTATCCGGTCGGCGCAGAAGATATTGCCCGGTTAGACAAGGCATATATGAAATGGGCTTTCAGTCAAAGC
>CASDPB010000092.1 GCA_949282305.1 uncultured Lentisphaeria bacterium
ACGAATGAAAGGGAACTCTCCGGGAGATTGCAGGTCGGCAGTCCGCTTTCCGGAGACAGGAGGAAACGGGACACGCGCCATCTGCCGCATCTCCCGTTCCGGCAGGAGACTTGCAGGTTTTACACTGATCGAGCTCCTGGTAAGAAGAACTTGTCAAATATACATTTGTTCTGAAAGTTAATATATCATTGTCCTATACCAAATTCAAGTTTTATTTTTCTGTTTGGAAAAATTTTAAAGCACATTTTTCTCAAATTTTTCTCAAAATCCCCATAGATATTCAAGAGCAGATATTTTCGCATGTCTTCTATGAGGAAATCTTCTACGAAATCAGAACTTTCTCTGAAATCAAACTGATATTACCTCCATAGATATTTTCTCCAAGAATCTGATGTAAAAACCAAATGGCCGGCAGTAGGTAAAAGATTAATTCTTTCCTTTCGGTGCGGCGTATGCATCCGCTTTTCCCGCCTTCCTCTTGCTTTGCGGAAAGAATCAATCTTCCAGAAAGGTGTGAATATGAGTAAAGAAAACAAAACAGTTGTGCTGCTGGTTACGGCGGAGAAGCGGCAAAGTGGAACGCAGAGTCTGACGGAATATTCCGGGATCTTTGCAGCAGAGGACGGTGTTCTCAATGAAACCGAGAGGAATGTCTTTGACATGGTTCGTGAACGTCCCGAGTGCTGGAGTTCGGGGTGTGTGACCGGTTATCCTGAATCTCTTTTTACGGAGGTCGAACGGGAAGCTCTCCGGCATCATGGGCTCGATAAACGTTTTTCAATGTAACAGGAGGTTGTCATGTCATTGAACTGGGACATCAGCAAGGTCAGGAATTGGCAGAAGAAACAGGAAAAAGACGGTCATACGTTGGAGTGTCTGATCTGGGCGAGTCTTGCCATCGGAATGGGGGAACTGAATGAGAAAACAGTCAAGGAGTTTCTTTATCGCCTGAATCGGTATTCCCGCGAAGTCGGAGCGATCGCGACTTATCCAAACGGCAGAATTGTCGTCTGGACGCTTGCCAAAGTAAAACCATGGTTCGGACTGCATACCAATGTCCGGACGATTTCAAACAGCGCATTCGACAAAGTTGTCCGGGAACGTTCCGGACGCTGAAAATGAAGGATCATATCATGCAGGTTATGCAAATGAACTGGAAAACCGGGCAGATGGAGCCGTGCGTGGAACATCGTCTGGAACGGGGGCAGATTGTTATGGGGATTGATGGTCCATCCCATGAATACGAGGGCGTTGTTCTTGAGCGTGTGGAGAATGGAAAATGGGGCACTTCCTGCCGGATTCTCTGGATTGATGATCTGCGGGTATCCGGTCATCAGTTCCTCAAACCGATTACGGAACGCTTCGGAATCGGCGTCTATTTTTACCCCGGCAGACTGATGCCGGAAGAGAAGCTCGCTGAACTCGAAAAGAGTTTTCTGGAAAAAGAGAGAGCCGAAGCACTTGAAGCCGAAAAGCCCCGAATCGAAAATGAACGCCTGGCTGCAATCGGCAAGAAACGTTTTGCCGATGCGATCAAAAAACATGGAAAGCCTGTGGCATTGATTCCAGCCATAGAGCATGAAGACGTTTCGGATCTGCAAACCGATGACTTCGATTATCGAACAGTCCGGACTGTGGTGTTGGCGTTTTCAAGGCACAAGCGTAATTTGTTTCCGGAAATGCGCAAGACAGCGTTGAACAGCGATATTCCGGAAATCCGGAAGCTGGCGACGGTTCCAGCCGACTGGGAGAATCGTGAGGACTATTCCGGCGGATACGGTTACTATCTTGCGGAAAGCAAATACAGCGGCTGGTCTATTGAAAAAATTCTGCTTTATAATGATGAACCGTTGGAACGTTTCTACTGCAATGCGGGGAAACCAGGAGGCTTCTGCGTAAAATAAGCGGTTCTTGTTTGCCGAGCCGGATTGTTCCGACGGAATACTGCCGTCTGGGACAGTCCGGCTTTTTCGTGTCCAAACAAGAACGAAAAGGAGATGAAAATGGGAATGATTGAAATAGAAATTGAGTTCAATGAATTACGGAAACGCAACATTGTGCGATTCGACAGAAATGACAATTGGAAGCCGTATCTGGTTGTCAATACGGATCGTGCGTATTTCTATCTGAGCGGGAACAAAATCTCTGTTCTCAGCCGGGATTTCCGCCTGTGCCGGGATATGGCGCAGGTCAAGCGGGAACAGAACTGCTGGAGCCGGACACACCGGAGAAAAGAATATGCCGATCAGCGGAAAATCTACCGGATTCTTCCTGAACGGTTCGGTCAGATTGATCGCGATTGGTATCTGAATTCCATCGAAGTTTCCAAAACGGAATTCATTACGGAATACCAAAAAAGAAATCGGAGGTGAAAGATGAAGGTTTGCAAAGACTATCTGAAGGCTCGCGCTGTCTGGAAACGCCGGTATGCCGAACTGGAGCGGCGTTATGAGGAAGCGGAACGCGCGGAACAATGGGATCGCGCGGAACGCATCGGGGAAGCATTGGCTGAGCTGGAACAACATTCCGGCTTCACAAAATGTTTTTCCTGCGGCAGAAAAGGCTGTCCGGCGCACTTCGACGGTTTCGTTTCATGGGAACCGATGGATTCCAGTTGCAAAACGATCAAACTCCCTGATCTCAACTGACTGCCGATGCAGTATTTTTGAAATTCAGATATTTGATGCCGTCTATTTCCGGAGTCAAATCTCCGGAATAGATGACATAACCGGGAACGAATTTATCTGAAAGTTTGCGGAGTTTCAACAGATTTCTGCAAAAATCCTTATGATATATCGCTTCCAACTTCTTCCGTTGAGCTTGAATTGTCCGCTGAATTATGAATTGTGCTGCATTTTTTTCTGGTATTTCTCCTCCATAATACAACATTTCCATTTTATATAAAATACAAGTCTAACTTTAGAAATGTTGAAACTATATATGTAAGCAATAATTTCATTAGCAGGTCTGACCTGTCCTTTCAGAAAAAACAATGAAGATTTTCGTGTTTGCCTGTCATCCATCCGCCCCGGCATAAAGCCTTTGGGTGCAGATGGATTTTTGGGTGAACAAACACGAAAAGGAGTCTGAAGAAGATGAAAAACGATCAGGAAAGAGAAAACAAATTGAAGGAGGCAGTCAGGGACGTTCTGTCCACAGTTTGCCGGAAAGATGAAAACGGCGTGTTTTATGAGGAAATCTATGCGGATCGTGATACGCTGGATGCCTGCACACTCAAGAAAATTTGCAATGACGACTATCCGCGCGAGAAGTTCTGGGAACTGCTCGACGAGTGCTATCGCGACTGTGAGTGGGATTACGCAGACAATGTCATCAAGCGGGTTCTCGAAGACGAGGCCGTGGCGGAGCTTATTGAAAATCTGGCTGAGGATGAAGTCCGGGAGCTGATCCGTGACCAATTCTATGTGAAATACCCGGCAAAGCACTATCTTGCCCAAGATGTGCTGGTTGATCTGATTGTCGATACCGGTGATCTGAATTATGACTTTACTTCCAATTCTATTGGCGGGCATTACAATGCCAGTGATGATTCGATTCCGGAGGAGGCGAGCCTGCTCTGGCTGGCTCGCCAGCAGGGATATAAGAAATCCGAACTCAAAAAGGCACTGGCTGACAAGGGGAACGCCCAGTCGCCTCTGCTCAAGTCGATTTACCGTGAAACATTAAATTGCAGCACACATATGAACGCATTGGTTTTTCTGGTCAAAATGACTTTGGAAGAATATTTCACTCTTCATGATGGTATCAATAAGGAAAGAGAACGGAATAAAAGCTGCTACCTTTCCGAACGTACCGGTCGCGGCTATCTGGTTCTCTCCAAAGATACGACCTGCGGTCTTTATGATTCTTGGAACGGCTCCGGCAGTATCTTGGAAATCAAACTGGAAAAGGATGTCCGTCTGCCGTTCCGTTGTATTGCTTCGGCAGACCATGATGGCTGTCATAGCTACGGTATCCGGGAAATTTACGGCTGCGGTTCTGATTTATGGAGTGATAACGCCGTTAAACTGATCCGCCCGATGAAAAAAGCAGCATAAGACGGTGAAACCATGCCGACAAACAACCAATCGTTATCATGACCCGTAAGGAACTGCGGCAGCTCATTGAGTGCGCCGAAAGACAGGAAAAAGTTCTGCGGAAAAAGCGGAACATCAGAGAGAAATGTCCGATCCGTTCCGTCCCTTTATCTGGCGGCGAAAGGAGGAAGCAGAGAGGGCGTTGCATCACTGTCAATCCGTCCTGACGCATCTGTCTTTCTATGAAGAGCATTGGGACAATCTGCCGCAGGAATATCAGTGAACAAGAGGAGATCATGCTATGAAAAACAGTAAATTCAAACCGGATTATTTCAAAGTCAGTTACAGCATCCGCACGCCAAGCTATTATCGCCCGGAGGACAACGGACTCGGTTTTCGGAGCGAAGCGGAAAGTATGGCGTTTCATGCGGATTGCGAACGGATATTCCGAAATGGCGGCTGGAAAATTGAATATGGTTATGCCGTCAACGGCAAATCCAGCCTGTATCTGCATCCGCAGCAGTTCCTCGGAACCATCCATGAGGAACTGGTCGATGCTGTTCCGGAACTCATTGCTCAGGCAAAGTTATTTCAATTTCAGCAGAATGGCAAACGGATTATTGAGGAAATTTATGACATCACGGCGGAGCAGCAGCGGGAATACATTGCAGCAAAGCGTCCGGAAATTGAGGCGGAACTTCTCAAGGCATTCCGGACTTCACAGCGGAAGCTGTATCATGATTCGGGCGGTCTGCTGTGGTGGAATATCGAGTTGCCGATTGGACGGAAATACGGACTTCCGGCACTTGACGAGCAGGTCAACAATACGGCCGGTCACTATGTTTCCGAAGTGTTCGCCTCTCTGATCGCAAGCGGTCAGATTATTCAGAAGACGATCAACGGCAAACCGGTATATCGAACCGTCATGAGATGTGAACTTCCGGCGCTCCGGAGAAAGCATGTGATATCTTCTCCGGACACCCCGGAACTGTTTTGAATTCATTCCAATCCCAAAATCAAGGAGGTTGCAAACATGAGCGAAACATCGAAAATCTTTGGACATTTCAATGTCCGCATTCTGCGCAAAAGTGAGAAATACGGTCTTGAAGACAGTCTCATCCACAAGGAACGCAAACCGCTGGTCGAATTCTACGATTACCGACACCGGAACGACAAGGAGTGGAAACGCGGTCAGTTCGTATCCCGCTACTATGCGGAAACGCTTCTGGAACACGATCCGAACTTCGGTCTCCCGCTGGATGGCGGTATTCCGGAATGGACGGTTTCTGCTGAATCCATGCGGGAAATTCTCGCATGGCTCCGGCAGGAACTCCGGGCGGACGAACTGCCGAAACTGTCCGATCAGCTGGCAGAGAATAATTTAAGTCAGTATGCGTTGCGGATTGAGTCAAACAGACTCTGCAATCAATATGCCCGCGCACTGGTCCGCGCCATGCACAATGAAAACAACGGAGTCTGCCGGCTTGGTAAAATCAATCCGGATTTCGGCGAACAGCGTCCCGGACTGCAAAAATATACGCACGGCATGGTCTATAACTTTGCCTGCGATTTGGTTCTTCCGGAATTTGATATTGAAATCGACCGGATGCTTCGGGAATATCGTGCCTGTCCGGAAAAAGTTCATCTGATTGAAAAGATCAGGAACCGTGCAGAAGAACTCCGGGGACATTGGGTTTACTGGAGTTGATTAACGTTTTGTTCGACTTGCCGCGCTTTCGGAACTCCATTCGGACTTCCGGCGCGGCTTTTCTGTGCTCGAACAAACCATTGAAAGGAGTTGAAAAAAGATGGAAACGTATCAGGAGTTGAAGGCGCGTCATGAAAAGGAAATGAACGCCCTGCCATTGGGCTTTGCCTTTTCGGAAAAGCAGTTTGAGGAGATGAAAGTCAAACTTGGCGTCAAAGAAAACAGCGAACTCTATCGCCTTGGCAACACAGGAGGCTTCTACCGGAAGGTGGATTCGGAACTGATTCACGGCACGTTCAAACGTCATGCGGAAGAACATCGGAAAGCGATTTTCACCGAGTCCGGAATCAATGTTGAGTATGTTCAGAACATGTTTTATTATGAAATGTGCAATCATGAATTTGGCATCAACTGGGATGGAAAGGCTGATGTCTTATCCGCTTGCGAGCTCACCGAAAAGCAACTGGATTCCATTCCTGAACTGAAACAGGCATGGAATGCCGCGAAGAAGCAGTATGATACCGCCGCCGAGAAAAACGGCTGGTTCTAATTATAAAACATCAAAAAGAAAGACAGAATCATGAAAATCGTATCTGAGTTGTTCGTCCTGGTGATCGCAAGCTCGGCACGACAGTATGGGATTCGATGCGATTCTCTATTTTCCCGGCTATCAGACTACAGAAACCAACGAGGAGGCAGAAGAAAATGATTGACTTGACCAAAGTGAAGTGGGGACTTCAACCGTTTAAGACCGGTAATTATCTGGCAGTGTTCGGTGCACGAACGATTTGGACTGGCAACAAAATTACATTTTTGCCGGACAGACAGCAATTCACCGGCAATTCAGAAGCGAGTGAAATCTTGTGCAATTGGATCAACAACAAGGCCTTGCCGAAACTGAAACAGTACATCACCGATCATCACTGGACAGGAGCGACCAGAGAAATCTATACAGATGAAACCTGGCTGTATCGGATTGAAGTCAGTCCAAATGGAAGTCATGGCTATTTGTATTTCTCGGTTTATATGAAAGGTTTCGATAAATTTCCGACAGGAAAATGGTCCGGCAATTTTATCCCGAAAATCGGAGAAACGGTTTTTACTATAGTCAACGATATCGGCAAATGTCAGGTTCTCGGCTACTACCTTGAATACGGCTGGATTGGTGTCATTGCCAAACCAGCTCAACCGCCGGAATGGTTTATTCGTCAAAACGGCGAAAACGCCGTCTGCGGACTTTTCGGAGCGGAAATACGGAAATTGGAATCTGGACATCAGAAAGGTGACTACGAATGAGTTGGGTTGCCAGTGTTCGTTTTTATTTGTATTTTGCCACTGCTGCCGATGCGGCAATTGCGAAACAAGCACTGGAGAATTTCATTTATCAGGAAAAGCGTCTGGAGCGTTTCCTGCTGGTAGAGCTTCAGGAATACAATACGGTAACGATTCAGGAAGTCGATCATGAAATTTTTGATATGGAAGGCATTGCTATGGAAATTCAGAATTTCTGCAAGCAAAAGTTCCAGCAGAATCTGCAAGGGGGCTGGCAGGAAGAAAACCGCGATATCAGCCACTATATCAACGAAATGATTGATGGAAAAATCGAATCTGAAACTGGAGAGTGGTGGCT
>CASDPB010000093.1 GCA_949282305.1 uncultured Lentisphaeria bacterium
GTGATCGACAATTACCGCAAGAGCCTGGTTCAGTCCCGCGAGAACCCGGAAAACGCTTCGTGGACTTATCTGGACTCTTTCATCAAAGGCACACCGTATATCGACAGCCTGAAATATATTGAATCGCTTGCGGATATCAGTAAAAAGGACATCATGAAATTTGCCGGTTCGCTGAAATATTACGCACGGATCAATAAGCTTGCGGGAAAACCGGAAAACCGCGTCAAAGTGGAAAAACCGGCGATCACGCCGGTTGCGGTCAACGCGGATAAGATATCCGATTACGGGAAAAGGTTTGCCGCGCTGCCGCCGTCTCCGCTCCCGGAACTGGATACCGTTGATTTCAGGAAGGATTTCACGATCCGGAACGAAGGCTCCTGGAAGCTTTTTTACAGCAACAAGCCCTCTCCGGTGAACGATACGCTGTTTTCCATGAATATCATTGCGGAATACGGACGCGATCACAGTCTCCTGCTTCCACTGGCGGCAGGTTACATGGGATTTCTCGGGACGGATCAATACTCCGCTTCGGAGTTCCGGAACGAGTTTTACAAGCTGGCGCTGGATTTTTCCATTTCCGGCTCCGACGACAAGACGACGATTCATCTGAGCGGTTTTGCCGACAAAATGGAAGCGGGATTGAAACTGATCCGGCATTTTCTCAAAGACGTGAAACCGGATGAGAAAGCCTATCAGCTCTATGTCGCGCGCATCCTGAAATCGCGTGCCGACGCCAAAAAGAACCATCAGGCTCTTTTCCGCGCCGCCAATATGTATGCGGCATACGGTCCCGGCATGAACAATCCGCTTCTGTATGCGAACTCCATGACGGAAAAGCAGCTTCTGGAGATCAAGCCGGCGCAACTGGTCGATCTCATGAAATATTACTTCAATTTCAATACAACGCCGCATATCGTGACTTACGTGGGGCCCGCATCGCAGAACCAGGTGGTCAAAGCATTTTCTGATGCTTTTGAATTGGAACGGAAGGCTTCCTTATCCGGAGCGCATCCTCGCAAACGCGAGTTCAGGCAACTGCCCACGGAAAGACCGAAAGTTTATCTGATCCCGTATGATTCGACCCAGCTGCTGATCGGAATCCGGACGCGTGCCGCGGAATTCGACTTGGCGAAAGTCCCTGAAACCATGCTGTTCAACCAGTATTTCGGTGGTGGCGGGCTGGATGACGTTGTGTTTCAGGAGATCCGCGAGTCGCGCAGTCTGGCTTACAGCGCCTATGCCTACTACGGCAGCGCAATGGAGAAGGGAAAATACGATATTTTCATGGGATTCGTCGCAACCCAGCCGGACAAGTGTTTCACGGCGATTGACGAAATGCTGAAACTGTTCCGCGGAATGCCGCAGTATCAGGCGAAGTTCGACAATGCGAAAGCGAATGTCATCAAGTCCATGACCTCGGAACGGAATTTCGGCGATCTTTCCGGCATCTGGTTCCGCGCCCGGAAAATGGGAATTGACTATGATTGGCGCAAAAATGTATTCGATAAGCTCAAGACTCTGGAAATGAAAGATATTGCGGATTTTGCCGCCCGTGAAGTCGCGCCGCGCACATATGAGGTTTTCATCGCCGGAGACATCAAATCCTTAGACAGGGAAAAACTGAAACGTTACGGCGAAGTTGTGGAACTTGCGCCTGAACAGGTGTTCGGATACTGAGGCGGAGCGGACGCAGCCGTTTTCATCATGTCTGCATAAAAATGCCGGCGCCGGTCTGTTGAGAACCGGCGCCGGCATTTTCCGGGTTGATCGTGGAACAATGTTCAGCCGACGGGTACTACTTCGTCCGCCTGTAAGCCTTTGGCTCCATTCGTTACCACAAATTCGACCTCCTGACCTTCCTTTACCGTACGGTAACCGTCCATTTTGATCGAACTGTAGTGCAGGAAAATGTCATCTCCCTTTTCACGTTCAATGAATCCGTACCCCTTTGAGTTGTTGAACCACTTGACTTTTCCCTTTTCTTTCTCCGCCATCTCACACCACCATAGCTTTGTTACTTGATATTACTGTTTGAAGCGGCACCCATAACCGCTTTATAACTTACTATACATTATCCACGAAAAAACAGATTTGAAAAGGGGGGAAACTGAAAAAAATTAAAAAAAATTGATTTTTTGTAAATGTAAGGAGCTGATTCGTTCCATTTTTCCTGTTTTTCGTAAAAAAATTTCTCTGCCGCCATGCTTTTATCTGTTTTGATGCAATCATTTATTGATTTTTCGGAATCTGCCGTTATTTTATATTGCTTTGGTTTTTACTGAATGTAATAAGTATCATTGAAATTATTTATGGAAAGAGGCTCGTATGGCATCGAAGAAAATCAAGATCGGCATTGCGGGGATCGGCCGCGCGGGATGGGGAATGCATTGCCCCGAACTGGATCATTATAAGGATCTGTATGAAATCGTCGCCGCCTGTGACATCGAGGCGGACAGGCTTGAGAAGATGGCGCGGCGCTACCCGAAATGCAGGACTTATCTGAAATTCGGAGACATGCTCAAGGATAAGAATGTGGAGCTGGTTACGGTCGCCGTGCGTTCCCCGGAGCATACCGAATTTGCATTGGAGGCTCTCAAGGCGGGAAAGTATGTGTTCCTTGAAAAGCCGATCGCCCTGAATTACATGGACGCCGAGCGTCTCGTCGCTGCATCGAAGAAGTATCCGGGGAAGCTTTACTGCCGCCACAACAGACGTTTTGAACAATCGTTCAAACATATCCGCGAGATCATGCAGTCCGGGATTCTGGGAGATGTGTATGAAATCCGCAATACGGTGAACAGTTACCAGCGGCGCGACGACTGGCAGGCGGTCATCGAATGCGGCGGCGGACAGCTCAACAACTGGGGACCGCACATCATCGACCACATGCTCCAGATGCTGGAGTCTCCCGTTGCGGAGGTGTGGAGCGACCTTAAAAAAGTAACGGCGGTCGGCGATGCCGAAGACCATGTCAGAATCATTTTGAAAGGCGAAAACAAGCGTCTTGCCGAGGTGGAGATCAGCGGCGGCGTCGCGATTCCGGGTCCATCCTATGTCGTTCACGGAACGCGCGGGACTCTGATCTGCGAAGGCGATGACATCCGCCTGAAATATCTTGATCCGAACCAGAAGCTGGATAAGATTACCGCGAGCAAGGCGTCTCCGCCGATCGACGGTTCTTTCGGGCGTAAGGATGCATTCAAATGGGTTCGCAAGACCATCATGGTGGAAGCCTCCAATCCCGATACCGAGTTCGATATCTACAAATACGTCTATAATGCGATCCGCAAAGGCGAGAAATTCCCGGTTACGATCGAACAGGCTGCGGAGGTCGTCCGCATCACTGAAATCGTCAAGAATAATTCAGAATTCAAAATGCAGGAAAAGAAAACTGCAAAAGCAACAACAGCAGCAAAGAAAGGTACTCGCAGGAAATGAGGCCCCTGACAATTTTTTCAGGACAGTGGACCGATATGCCTCTGGTGACATTTGCCAAAAAAGCGGCGTCATGGGGCTATGAAGGAATCGAAGTAGCGTGTGGAGCCCACCTTGACCCGGTGAAGGCGGCGAAAAGCAAGAAATACTGTAAAGAGTTTCTGGATACGCTTAAAGTCAACAATCTGAATCTTTATGCCATCAGCAATCATCTCGCCGGACAGCTTGTCTGCGACCCCGACGATGATTTCAGGACGGATGTTTTTGCACCGAAGAAATTTGCCGGCAAGATGAATGAAAAGCGCGCATGGGCAATCGAACAGATGAAATACACCGCGAAGGCGGCGGAAAATCTGGGGATCGAAATCGTGACCGGCTTTACCGGTTCTCCGATCTGGCACATGCTTTACAGCTTCCCGCCGGTGCCGAAGAAGACCATCGACGACGGATTCGATTTCCTTGCGGAGATGTGGCATCCGATCCTTGACGTCTTCGAGGACCACGGCGTGAAATTCGCTCTTGAGGTGCACCCCACGGAAATCGCTTTTGATATTGTGACCGCGAAGCGCACGCTTGAAACGCTGGATTACCGCGAGGAGTTCGGATTCAACTTCGATCCCAGCCATCTTTTCTGGCAGATGATGGACCCGGTGCGATTTATCAAGGAGTTTCCGGACCGTATTTTCCATGTGCATATCAAGGATGCCGCGCTGACTCTGGACGGCCGTTCCGGAATTCTATCTTCGCATCTTGACTTCGGACAGCCCGGACGCGGATGGGACTTCCGCAGTCCCGGACACGGACAGGTTAATTTCGAGGAGATCATCCGCGAGTTGAACCGCATTGAATATGACGGTCCGCTTTCCGTTGAGTGGGAGGATTCCGGCATGGATCGCGAATACGGCGCCGCCGATGCCGCGAAGTTTGTCAGAAAACTGGATTTTCCGTCTTCGACGATTAAATTTGATGCTCAGATGAAAAACAATCGCTGAACGGGTTCTGAATCCGGCTGAAAAAAGCAGTGAGAGTCACGGATGGCTTTCACTGCTTATTATTTTCCGGTTTCAGCGCTTACCGGAACGAGCTGCCGGAACTGCCCGGCGGAAAGTGCCGGTACGCCGGATTTCATATCCGCGCATCGTGTTCCGGAACTGCATTGTCCCCCGGCGCTGAATCCCCCGGCTGGAGTTTTCATTTCTGTTCTGCGGCCTTACCTGGATGATTGGCGGTCTCCCCCCCGCCGGTTTTGCCGGAACACTGGGGACACTGGGAACACTGGGCTTGTCCGGTCTATCCGGTCTTCCTGGCTTGTCTGGTCTTCCCGGTCTGTCCGGTCTTCCTGGCTTGTCTGGTCTTCCCGGTCTGTCCGGTCTTCCCGGTCTATCCGGTCTTCCTGGCTTGTCCGGTCTATCCGGTCTTCCCGGTCTGTCATGAGGTGGACGGGGCGGACGCGGTCTGTGCGGCGGTCTGTGCGGCGGACGATGCGGATAATAGTGGTTCCACCATGCCACGGGAATGAAGTTGCCTGCGATGAAGTAGACGCCGTCTCCGACAAAACCATAATAGCTGCCATAAGGGGAATAAGTGATTTTGCCGTCGTCCGTCCACTGGTCCGGAAGTGTGTCGGAAGTGTCTGCCGTTTCCTGTTGCTTTTCCTCCGCCTGATCCGGCGGCTGGGTGCTGAGATTCTGATTGTCTTTCTTTTCCTTCTCCGCCGAGGCATATTCCGCATAGATTTCAAGATATTTTGTCAGGATTTCTGCGGAATCATTGAGGCTTCCGGTGAAGACGGGAATCTGTTTTTTGTCATAGATCGCCTGAACTCCGGCGGGATAAAGAAAGCCGCTCCAGGAACCTTCTGCGGGAAGGTGAATGCCGTCGAGGAGAACCAATTCCGATTCGATCGGCTTGCCGGAGACCACTTTGTCGATTTTTACGACGCAGCCGGTTTTCGTATCTTTGACGGGGGTAAGCTCCACGGAGCGGCGCCACGCATGGATTGCATATCGGAGGTCGGCGGGTTTGAGCGTGATTTTCTCACCGGCGAATTTTGCCTTGATCTGTTCCGTAATGCGCTCCAGGCGGTTTTTCTCCTCGCCGGCGACTTTATTGATGTCTGTTTTTTCGTATTTTTTTATTTCAGACTCGAATTTTTTACTTTTTTCCGGATCGTAGCCGAATTTCTTCTGTATTTCCTCCGGGAGATCCTTGAAGAGAATCCCTTTGAGGACATAATGCCCTTTGTCATTGACATAACCGATGTCAATCCCGTTCGGATTCACTCTTTCGATCTGGACGTCTTCAAACACTTGTCCGTTCAGTGTCCGAATGTCCATGGTTTCCGCGGCAAGCGGCAGAGTCAGCGACAACAGCAAAAGCGGTAGTATTTCTTTCATCAGGAACCTCCAGTCTGATGTTTTTCCGGATATAAGGTAGCCTCTTGAAGATGTTTTGCAACCGTTATATGGCATTTTCTGTTTTAAAAGACGCGGAACTTGACGATATGATTGCCAAATTCCTGCCGGAGACAGTGCTTCATTGCATCACCCGGGAAACTTTTTTTTCGAGTGTCTTCATGGTATGCAGCCCTTGACCGCCGGGGGCATTACATCTGCGAAGAGAACCGCGGGAACCGCCGGCATTTCCGTGGAGAGCGCTGTCACGGAATTTCCAGCTCTTTTTCCATGGTGTTGAAATTCCGATACCCGTCTTTTGTCACGACAACCAGATCCTCAAGGCGGATTCCGCCCCACTCCGGATAATACAGTCCCGGTTCCACGCTGATGACATTTCCGCTTTGAAGCGGTTTCCTGTTGAGCGGAGAGACGCGCGGGCCTTCATGAATTTCGAGTCCGACGCCGTGTCCCAGCCCGTGAATGAAGCCGCACGGCATGCCGTCGCGCCCGCGTCCCGTCTGGAACCCAAGTTCCGCCATCGTCTCCGCCGCCGCGATATGGACATCCGCCGCAATGACGCCCGCCCGGATCATGGACATCGCCGTTTCCGACGCTTTCTTCACGGCATTGTAGGCGCGCATGACGGACTTCGGCGCCTTGCCTTTCAGGAAAGTGCGCGTCATGTCGCCCCAGTAGCCGCTGGCGTCGCTCCGGGGGAAAATATCCGCCACAACGGGTTCCCCCGCCTTGACGGGGCCGCTTCCGATGTTATGGGGCGCTGCGCACTGAATTCCGCATGCGATAATGGTCCGCGACGCCGTATACCCCATCTTTTTGAAATTTCCTTCCAGTTCCGCACGCAGAAAATCACAGGTGACGATTTTACCGGAGAGTTCCAGGTATCCCTGCGCATTGACCTTTGACTCGGAGAGCATCCGGTGAAGACAGCGCATCATCTCCTCCGTGGCATGGACCGATTTCCGGATTTCCGCGATTTCCATTGCCGTCTTGCGTTCGCGCTGCGGGAAAAACGGGGATTTCGCGCAGACGAGTTCAATGCCTTCTCTGGAGAGTTCCAGAGCAGTTTTCAGCGGAAAACGCTCCGGGACGCACCACTTGGAGACGCCGAGATATTTGCTGAAAAAGGGCAGAAAGGGACGTTCCGTGCCGCATTGGCTCATCAGGTCGGAACGGTCGATCACCTCGACCCCCTTTTTCGCTTCCGCGCATGCCCGCGAATATTCCAGGGGAGAGACCACAATCCCTTTGCGGTCTGCTGTTTCAAAATAAAGGAACTCGTCGGGCGCATGGAATCCGGAGGCGTAGAGGATGTCCGCGGACTCATCGGATGAGGCGTTGATCAGTTTCGGTAAAAAAGTTTCATGCTTTTCACTTGAAAAATCGCTGTTTTGACGCATAATAATACTCCAATCAAAATTTTTGTCGACGGATCAATATAAATCCGTTTTGACGGAGACGCAAATCAAACGGAGAGAAAATGGCAGCACCTTTGGAAATGACGCTTGTTTATGCTTCCTGCGCAGCGGTCCCGTATCTGATCGGTTCGGTTCCGTTCGGATTTCTGATCGGGAAAATGAAGGGATTGGACATCCGCACGCTGGGCAGCGGCAATATCGGAGCCACAAATGTTACACGCGTGGTCGGGAAGAACTGGGGAAAACTTTGTTTTCTGCTTGATCTGATGAAAGGCATTCTGCCGGTCGTGCTGGTCAGCCTGCTGGTAAGACGGGGAATTTTTGACGATCCCTGCGGAATTCTGCCCGCCATTGCCGCGCTTGCGACGGTCTGCGGGCACATTTACCCCGTTTACCTTCGTTTCAAGGGCGGCAAGGGGATTTCGACCGCCGCCGGCGCGATCCTTGCGCTGAATCCTCCGGCGCTGCTTTCGGCGGGCGTGCTGTGGGCGATCGTCTTCCTGACTTCGCGCTATGTTTCGCTGGCAAGCATCGCCGCGGCGGTTTTTCTGCCGCTTTCCGCATGGGGCATGAAGGCGGCGGGAGTATGGAACTGTTCGGCGACGGAGATGATTCTGTTCTGTGTGCTGACTGTGCTGGCGGTGGTTCGGCATGTTTCCAACATCAAACGTCTGCTCAACGGGACGGAAAGCCGTTTTGCAGGAAAAAATGAATCTCGGAAAAAGGAAGAAAAATGAATCGGCATATTTCAAAAACAGCGGTTCTGGGCGACGGCGCATGGGGCACTTCTCTTGCCCTGGTTCTGCTCTGGAACAAGCATGATGTGACTCTCTGGGGTCCGTTCAAGGAGAATATTGATACGATCCGCGCGACCGGCTTCAATCCGTTTCTCAAAGGCGTGAAACTTCCGAAGGAACTGCGCGCCGAGGCGGATATTGGAAAAGCCGTTGCGGATGCGGATCTGCTGGTTCTTGCATCGCCGTCACAGTATATGCGCAAGACTCTGGACGCATTGAAGCCGCATTTCAGGAAGGAACAGCACCGCCTCGTCGATATTGCCAAAGGCATTGAGACCGGTTCTCTGAAGCGCATGAGCGAAATCTGCGAGGAGATTCTCGGAGAAAGCCACTACGCCGCGCTGTCCGGTCCGAGCCATGCGGAGGAGGTCTCGCGCAGGGTGCCGACGGCGGTTGTGATTGCCTCGAAGGAAATTGAGCTTGCCGTCGAACTTCAGAATCTGTTCATGAATGAGTTTTTCCGCGTCTATACCTCGGATGATCTGACGGGCGTCGAGCTCGGCGGGGCATTGAAGAACGTGTATGCGATTGCGACGGGCATGATCGACGGCATGGGGCTCGGCGACAATCCGAAAGCGGCGCTGATGACGCGCGCGATTGCGGAGATGAGCCGTCTCGGCGTCATGCTGGGCGGCAGGGCGCAGACCTTTTCCGGCTTGAGCGGAGTCGGCGACCTGATCGTGACCTGCATGAGCCGTCACAGCCGCAACCGTCATGTCGGCGAGGAGCTCGGCAGAGGGCGCGGGATTGACGAGATCATCCGGTCGATGGGCATGGTGGTGGCGGAGGGCGTCAAGACTTCGGAGTCCATGTGCCAGCTTGCGCGGAAGATCGGCGTGGAAACGCCTGTCGCCAATACGATTTATGACATCATTTATCGCGGCAAGTCACCGAAAGACGCGGTGCTTGAGTTGATGACGCGCAAGGCGAAACACGAGAACGAATAGATTTTTCTCCGTTTCTGAAGACATGGACTCCCCGGAGAGACCGTATGGCTTTCCGGGGAGTTTCTGCAATTACGCCTTGAGCATCACCAGCATCATTTTGAACGCGGTGACGGCTTCCAGGGCGTGCGGAACGTTTGCCGGCATGATGATGCTTTCCCCTGTTTTCAGGTGATACGGCCTGCCGCCGATCGTGATTCTGACTTCTCCGTCAAGGATGCAGACCATTGCATCGAATGGCGCGGCATGTTCGCTGAGCCCCTGATCTGCATCGAAGGAAAAGAGCGTTACCGTTCCTCCGCCGTTTTCGATGATGGTACGGCTTACGACCGCTCCCTCCGCATAGGCAACCTGATCTGCCGGAGTGAAGACCTCCGTCTTGTGCAGTGACGGACAATTTGATTTTGAACAGTTTTCCATAAGATACCCCCTTTGCTTTATGGATTCCCTTTCACTTTGGAGCTGTCCTCCTGAAGTTATTATATCATGTTTCCGCGGGAATGCAAACCGGGATGAAACATTGGTTTTGTCAATAACCGGCATTGAATTTATCAATATGGCAGACTGTTTTCTTTGCTGTATGGTATCGGCAGTTCAAAACACTGTAAACAACATAAGGAGGTTTCGGCAATGGAGACATTGGTTTTAATCGCATTCATCATAGTCATGATCGCGCCGATCATGCTGATTGCGGCGGGATATAAACTGATCTCGGCGGCAAAGGAGCTCAACAGCGGGAAAGAGACGCAGGAGAAAATGCTCCTGGCACTTCAGAAAATCCAGGCGGAGCTTGCGGCTCTGAAAAAGAATGTCGGAATCATTCCGCCGGAAAAAGACATGTTGTGGCAGAAAGACGCGGCGGAGAATGCCGGAAAACAGACTGCCGCAGTTCCGAAAGATGGAAAAACTGTTTTTGTGTCTGCCTCGTGCGAGCCGGAGACGAAAGGCGGAGAGGAACGGAAGAACGCTCCGTCGGCTCCCGTCCTTGTCTCCACACCGGAGAAGAAGCGGGAGACAATATCCCGTCCCGAAGCCGGATGCGGCATCGCTTCAGAGAAGAAGCCTGCGCCTTTGCAGAACGCGGAAGACTTTTCCGGTGCGCGCGAGTATCAGGCTTATGAGCTGCCGAAGAGCGAATTTGAGAAACGGACGGAAGAGGCGTTGCGGAAAATCCGGAACTGGATCTGCGTCGGGGAGGAGTACCGGAACAAAGAGATTTCCGCCGAGTATGCCGTCGCCACAACATGGCTGATCCGGATCGGAATTCTGATTCTTGTCTGCGGCGTCGGTTTCTTCGTGAAGTATTCCATTGACAACAATCTTGTGCAGCCGGAGGTGCGCGTTGCCGGCATGTTGTGCGCCGCCTGCGGAATGGTGCTCGGAGGGCTTTCTTTTGCGGAGAAGCGTTACCATGCCGTGGCGCTCGGGATCATCGGACTCGGTTTCGCGACCGGTTATCTGGGGGTGTTTTCCGCCTGCCGCATGTATGATCTGATCGGTTGGATGTGGGCGTACGGCGCCATGATTTTCATCACGGTCTGCGCCATGTCTCTTTCCATCCGCCGCAGCTATCTGTTCCCGGCGCTCGTCGGAACCCTCGGCGGTTATCTGACTCCTCTTCTGCTCAACAGGGGAGGCGGCGACGTCTGCGTTCTATTTACCTATCTGACGATTGTTTCCGTCGGCATGGTTCTCTGCGCCTGTTTCCGCAACTGGAAAGTCCTGAACATCCTCGCATTCATGCTCAACACTGTTCTTTACTGCCTGGCGTCTTTCAAAGGAATCCATGCCGGCAATTATCTTGCCTGTATTCTTTTCTTTGCCTTGAACTACATCCTGTTCGCGTCTCTGCCGACTGTCGGAATGCTGTTCCGCAAGGCGAAAATCACACTGGTTGAAATTCTTCTGCACTGCGGAGCTCTGATCGTGTTTCTCTACCTGTCGCTGCCGTGGGCGCTCCGGTACGGAGCCGATGATAAGATTGCGGCATGGCTGGTGCTCGGCATCGCGTGTTTCTCTCTGATCCAGCTGCCGCTGGCTTATGTTACGAAGAATGAAGACCGGAACTGGAATCTGATGCAGCTTGCATTCGCATGTGCCGGATTCGCGTTGTTCGTCCCGCTGATGTTTTCAGGCGTCTGGATTACGCTGACATGGGCGGTGCTGGCTGTCGTCATGATGGTGCTCGGCACGAAGATTCCGAACCGCTTTCTGCGTATGTCCTCCCTGCTGCTCTACCTGATTCTGGGAATCAAGGTTTTTCTGTGGGATATTGTCCGGGGGGATTTTTTCACCGGACTGGCTTATGGCGCGGCGCTTGAAAACCGTCTGCTGACGGGAGGCGTTTTCATTGCCGCCCTGTTCCTCGGAGGGATTTTCCTGCGGTCGGCATCGGAACGGGATACCCGGGAGAGCAATTACGATTTGGGCGGAGACTGTTCCAGCTTCGGACGGAGGAGCTTCTTCCTTGCGGTTCCGGCGGTGCTGTTTTTCCTTTACAGTTCATTTGAGCTCCATCAGGCTCTGTGTGAATTTCTTGCCGGATTCAGCCGCGGCGGATTGTCCGTCTGGTGGGGGCTCTGGGCGGTGACGCTTCTGTTTTTCGGCATTACCGGTGGCAACAGGGTTTTGCGCAGGACTTCACTTTTCCTGTTCGGGTTCTGTTCCCTGAAGATTTTTTTCTACGATCTTGCGGATCTCTCTTCTCTTTACAAAGTGACGGCATTCATTGTCCTCGGCATTCTGATGCTGGCGGGCGCGGTGCTCTATGCCCGGTTCAAAGACCGGTTTTCGGAAAAATGACATGAAACAGAGCCGGATGGAAGTGCAGGCAGGGAGATTGAATTGTCCCCGGTGTTTTCGTTTGCCGGGGACAATGCTGCATTCCGATTCTGGAATGATTCATCTTAATACGAGAGTCGTGAAGGAAGAGGTGTCCTTGCGGTCCCCCAGCCCCGGAGCGGTCTGTATCCAGCCTTTGCGTCCTTTCCCGTCATTGTCATTGACCAGCAGTCCGAACAGAAAGCCGTTTTTAAGAGCATTCATATTTATTCCGAATGCCTGCAGGGGGAGTTCGGCATGATAGGTTGTTGCATGACCGCGGCGGTTCGTTTTCAGTACGGCTTGTTCTGGCAGTCCTGCATTGTTCCTGCCGTGTGGCGCCCGCCAGACGAAAATCTCCGGCTGTCCATCGGCAAGACGTGTGAAACCGATTTCCCAATAACCGATTTCTCCGGGAAATTGAAATGCAACCTGAATGTTGTCTCCCTGCCAGACATTTTCACCGGAACAGGGCTGGGAATGAATGTCATCGACAACTTCGACGTTCAGTATGAGTCTGCCGTCGGCATACCATAAGCGAATGTCGGCGGAGAGATCCTGCGGACCTTTCCAGTGCATATGCTGCATAAACGGATTGCCCGGATACAGTTCATGTCTTTGAGATGCCTGGTTTAAACGGAAATCAGGGGTGACGGGGTATGCCTTGGAAATTAATTTTGCTTTCCGCAGGGGGATTGCAAAGGTGCCGGAAAGATTTTTTCCAATACGGCAGGTCAACTGTGCTTTTCCGTTTGTCGGCAGAACAGGCACTTGGAGATGTTGTCTGGTTTTGCCTTGAAGAATTGCTTCTGCATGACCTTCACCGCCGGAAATTCTGAACTCACAAGTTTCATCGAAGGGATTGAACAATTCCAGTTCAAGCATGGTTTTTCGCCCGGAAATATCCAGTGCCCCTCCGGTGACTTTGACCGGTGCTCCTTCCACCTGCAGGAATGATGCTCCGTCAAAGCGGAATGTGGAAGGTTCTGCACTCATCATCAAAAGAAATCTGTTGTCCTCCCCGACAAGCTGTTCCGCATTTCCCATCAGGTCAATGTGTTCTGCTTTGCTGGCATCGGTATTGATTACCATCAGTACCGGACTACTTCCCGGTTCATTCCAACCGGGCAGAAGCATTCCGTCCGGCGTCCGGAAAAGGTAGGCATAGACGCCTTTTCCGAAATCCAGCGCTTTCTCAAAACGCGCATGTCGAAAGAGGGACGTGATTGTATTGTATGCCGCATATACCGCTTTGGGGTAGAAATCGCGGGTCAGCATTCCAAAGTTGTGTTCTCTGTTAAGCGGATCAAATCCGTCATTGCGCAGGTCATACCAGTTATAGCCCGGGGCGCCCTCCGCCCAGCTGAAAATCAGTTTCTGGAAAAGCGAATACGCCTGTTCCGGCTCCACTCCTCCGACACTGGTCAGTCCGGTTTCATTCGGTATCCATGGTACAGTGATGTTCTGCTGCCGGAACATCTGCTTCATCGGCAGAATCTGATCCCGGTATCCTTGAAACGACTGGTGACCGTGAAAGGCAACGAGATCGTAGCTCCCGCGCCCTTCGGTCAACGCACGCCGCATGAGACCCGGTTTCGGGGGACGGTCTTTTGCAAAATAATAAGCAAATCCTGCCGTGGATACGATCGCGTCCGGATTGCCTTGCTTTACTCCTTTGTAACCATGTTTCTGAAGTTCAATGTATTCATCGGGAGAAAAATTGGCGAAGCCGAGTTCCGGTTCATTCCAGACTTCAAAATACCGTATTTTTCCCCGCGTATGTGATGCGAGTTTTTCCGCCCATGCCGCAAACGTGCTGTAATCGGGGCGCTGGAATTTTTTTGAACCGGGATAGAAAGGTTTCCAGTCTTTTGCCACTGCCCAGTATGGCGTGTAACCGAGAATCGGCATCAGTTCAATACGGCGTTCTCCGAAAATTTCGATCAGCTTGTCGAAACGGCGTGTGTCCCAGTCCATGGCATTGTGGCGCTGGATGCTTCCCCATTCCGCATCCAGCCGCAGGAAGTTGGCTCCGATCAGTCCTGCGGCGAGCGCTTCTAGTTTCTGCTGTTCCTCCGGTACTCTTTCGGGATGAGAGCAGATGCCGAACCGGAAATTCCCTTCGGTATAGGGAACGGGTCCCGAAGGGATCATACGTATGAAGGAACGTCTTCCACTGATGTTTCCTGTTTTACCTGTCTGTGCAAGGATATAATCCACATACCAGATGCCGAGTCCCTTTTCAGGAACTTGAATTTCTGCCGTTTTTTCCTTGCCGGGATCAAGTGTGAATTCAAAGTGGAACGACGTTTTTTCCCCCTGAAAATTTTCCAGAGAGAGGGCGGCTGTAAATCGTTTTGCCTGTCCGGATGTGTTTTTGAATTTGATACGGGGCTGTACCGTTTCTCCCGGACGGATCAAGCGCAGCGGGTGTCCTGTTTCCAGGTCAACTCTGATACAGGCCAGATCACTGTCTGCACGTCTTATCTCAAGCGACAGGAATGTCAGAGTTCCTGAACCTGGAAGCAGTTCACATCCGAATCCCTGAAAACGAAGCGGCCAGTCATACTTTCCATTTTTGTTTTTCCCCCAGCTTTCATACTTTTTCTTCGGATTGATCTGATAGCGGATCTGCTGGATTCCTGCTTTGCCGCCCCGCAGAGGAAATGGAGCGGAACGGAACTGGAAGTATTCGCCGGAAGCATCCAGAAAGCGCAGGTTGATTGCCTGAACACGAGTATTTTCCCCGACATGGACGTTCAGAATGATTTCAGCATTCTCCAGATTCGTTATATGCAGCAGCGGATTGCGCAGTGCCAGTTCCAGAATTGAAAATGGTTTGCGGACAGCCTGCCATGACAGTATGGTTCCTTTATTTTGTTCCACCGCAGTGGCGGAACATTGACAGGCAATATTGTGCCTGTTGTTGGTAATCCGCAGCGGATTTTTCAGGAAATTCACCGTTTCATCTGCCTCTGACGGAAAAAGACAGACTGCCGACAGAATTATGATAAGCCACAGTTTCATTTGAGTGTCTCCTGTTTTGTCATTTCTCAGATACCGCCGCCATTCTGAAACCAGAATTTTGTTACGGCATTGACCGGTACGGAGCGGAATGTCGACCGATTCAGACGGGACGCATGACCGTCTGCGGCTCCTGCCGTTGCCGTCATACCATGGCGCAGGTGAATTCGTGCCTCTCCTGCATCGACATTATCGCGCATTGCCCATTTCCAATATCCGTAATTATGCCATGCCGAATCGCTTTTCCCGTTCATTGTGTCGGCACACAGGTAGGTGCGTGAGGGAGCGCGCATATGTTTCAGACTGTAGCCCAGCATAGGGTCTTTGAAAGTAAGAAAATCGCCATACTGATCCTCTTTATATGCCCAGTCGTAGCCGTAATTGTTCATCATGCCGTAAGAGATATAATATTCCCAGTTGTTTCCGCTTTTATTGATTTCCGGAGTTTTACGGCAGGATGGGCAGATCAGAAGTTTTGAAGGAATGTAACCGGAATCATACCTGTATGTGCCGTTGCCCATTGTCAGAAGCATTGTCCATGGACGGAAATTGACTCCGGGGTAGGGCATTGCCATTACCATGTAATCGGAGTAGTCGGATGCATATTGAGTCTGTGCAAGCATAATCTGTTTCATGTTGTTGACACATGCCGCACTGCGTCCCGCTTCCCGTGCCTTGTTCAACGCCGGCAGCAGCATTGCAGCAAGGATTGCTATGATTGCAATTACAACCAGTAATTCAATAAGAGTAAATGTTTCGATTATTTTCTTCCCTTCAGGATGCTGTTTTTTCATTTTTCTTCGCATGTTTTTCTTTCTCCTTCCGTATTATTTTTCCTTGACGGATGTCGTGGATTTTCGTATAACGAAATCAGGGCGGACCAGCACTCTTTCGCATTCGATTGGAGCGGTCGCCGTCAGATTGTTCTTGATGATCCGGACAATTTCCCGGACCATGGTTCTTACATTGCGGGCAACAGCGGTTACTGGCGGTGTGTAATAATCCAGACGCCATGATTCACCAATGGCGACGATGCTGAGATCTTGCGGAATCAGAATCTCTTTTTCGCAGCAGAACCGGTAAACGGCAGGTACACTGTCTTCGCAAAGAGTAAACAGCCCGGTAAAATCCGGCTTTCTGCAACTGTAGCGTTTCTTCAATTCCTCATAAACTCTAGCGGGTGCGAAATCGCCGCTGTTGATGCCGCAGTCGATGACTTCCACCGGAATGCCGTGAAGCTCACTGTACTGTTGAAATCCTTTGCATTTCAGGCAGACCCCTTCCGACTTCGGCTGCGACATGACCACTGCCAGTTTTTTATGTCCCAGTTCAATGAGATGGTGTGCTGCCTGTGCACCGCTGTACTCGTTGTCCAGCACAACGCAATTTACGGAAAGGTTGGCAATATCCCGCCCGAAAAATACATAAGGCAGTCCGTGTCCGTCCAGTTTGCGGAACAGCTCCGGCGACAACTTTTCCACATCATTGAGCAGAACAATGGCATCAAGTTTTTTACGGAATTTCTGCAATTCTTTCGGAACGCTGGCCTGCCAGTCAAAATGAAGAATTTCCAGTTCGTAACCGAGTTCCGGCGCCAAATCAAAAAAACAATGTTCCACAAACGTATACCAGTCCGACTGCCAGTGCGGCAGTGCAAGACAGATCGTCAACGGCGCATTTTCACGATATTTCAAAATTTCGTCCGTGATCAGCATGTTCCGGCGGGCATTCGGCTGAAGCAAGCCCTCTTCCACCAGCCTTCTGACTGCGGCGGTCACTGTCGCCAGACTGACTTGATAGTCATTCATGATTGTCCGTGAGGACAGGAATGACGCACCGGGACTGCACCCAATGATATATTTTTTAAGTTTTTCATACAGTATCTCGGCTTTCGTCATTTATATTCTCCTTGCATCTATATATAATTATATTGCATGGATACAGAAATGTCAATAGCGATTTATAAGAAAATGAGAAATTTTCTGTCTTTGCGGGAAAGACTGTTTCCGTCTGCGATTCAGTTCTTTTTCCAGAAGTATGCCGTTTCAGGTATCTGCGGAGGAAAAAATAAGAAAGACATGCCTTTGCAAGCTGTCCATGAGAGAGAATGATTCATAAATAACAGCGAAGAAGCGGCTTCATTCAGCTCTGCCGGAGCCAATTGCGCAGGTCGATCGCCACAAGCGAAATCTCCCGGAACCTTTTATTGTTCTGCATTGGGGCGGTTCATTCTTTTCCGCTCTGCTTCGGCGGCTCTTTCGATGGCTTCATAAAAACGCCTGGAGTTGTTGATGAGCTGCCGCTGTTCCTCATCGGTGAACTGAGACATGGCTTCATACTCAACCGCACTTATTGCTTCAATGATTTCCCCGGCGAAAGCGGTTCCGTGCGGAGTCAGCCGGATGAGTTTTCTCCTGCGGTCGGTCGGATGCGGTCGCCTCCGCAACGCCTCTTGCCGCGGCAAAAGCCGTTGCCGGAAACGCGGCGGAGATTGCCCGTTACAATTCGTGGGATTTTCTCCGGGACGCCTTTCTCGGCAATGTGGGCGGAAGCCTGGGCGAGATTTCCGCACTGGCGATTCTGATCGGCGGAATCGCCCTGATCGCATTGCGCGTGATCCATTGTTACATCCCGCTGGCGATTTTCGCCACGATCACGGTATTCGTCTGGATGGTAAACCTTGTCAGTCCCGGATTGACGCCGGGACCGATGTTTCATCTGCTGACCGGCGGCGTGATGATCGGCGCGTTTTTCATGGCGACGGATATGGTGACTTCGCCGGTGACGCATCTGGGCGGAGTCGTGTTCGGCATCGGGATCGGCATCATTGTGTGCGTGATCCGCATCTGGGGTTCGTTTCCCGAGGGGATGAGTTTTGCGATCGTGATTATGAACGCGCTGGTTCCGCTGATTGATAAAATGTGTTACAAACGTCCGTTCGGCTGGCATTCGTCTTCGGCAGGCATTCTCCAGCCGCGCAGAGGAGAGATCAAATGAACCGGAAATCCGTGAATATGGTTTATCTCGGCGTGTTTCTCTGCCTTGTCTGCGCGATTGCCGCGGGAGTCATGGGAAGCGTCGCCGTTGTGACGAAAGAACCGATCGCGAAAGCGAAAATGAAGAAGATTTCAGACGGACTCCGCGCCGTTCTTCCTCCGTTCGACAACAATCCGATGGAGGATGTCAGGAGCTGCCGGGAGAGCGACGGTTCCGTGGTCGAATTCTACCGCGCGTTTCAGGACGGCAAACCGGTCGGTGTCGTTGCGAAGGTGTCCAGTCCGATGGGATACGGCGGGCGTGTCGACGGGCTTGTTTCCTTCACGCCGGACGGGAAAATCCGGACGGTGATCGTAACCGGGCATAATGAGACGCCGGGTCTGGGGACTCATCTGACCGACCGCAGAGAGGAGAAGACGCTCTCCACTCTTTTCGGCAGGGAAAAAAAGAAGGAGGGACTTCCCGCCAATCCCTATCTTGACCAGTTTCATTCGCACTTTGCGGGCGATGGCTGGGCAGTGCCCTGGAAGATCAAAAAGGATGGCGGCGACGCGGATTATGTCAGCGGGGCGACTCTGAGTTCCCGTGCCGTGACGGATCTTGCATGGCGCGCCGCCTCCGCATTCCGGGAACACAGGGCGGAACTTTTGGCGCCCGAAATCAGAAAGGAGAATGTGAAATGAAACTTTCCGAAGAATTTCTGAAGGGGATCTGGAAAGAGAATCCCGTTCTGGTGCTGACTCTCGGCATGTGCCCGTCGCTGGCGACCTCCTCCAATGCGGTCAACGGCATGGGAATGGGGCTTGCCACGACCTTTGTCCTGCTCTGCAGCAACATCGTGATATCCGCAGTTCGCAATATTGTCCCGGCGAAGATCCGCATTCCCTGCTATATTGTGGTGATTGCAACTTTCGTGACAGTTGTGGATCTTCTGATGCAGGCTTATACGCAGAGTCTTTACAACGCGCTCGGAATCTTCATCCCGCTGATCGTCGTGAACTGCATCGTGCTCGGGCGCGCCGAAGCGTTCGCGTCGAAAAACACGATGCTGTATTCCGCGATGGACGGCCTGGGCATGGGAATCGGTTTTACGCTTGCCCTGACTTTCATCGGGCTGATCCGTGAATTCCTTGCGGCGGGAACGCTGTTCGACATCAAGATCATTTCGGCATGGCAGGGTTTTTCCGTGATGGGGCAGGCTCCCGGCGGGTTCATCGTCATGGGCTTCATTCTTGCGGGGATGAACTTTTACAATATGCGCCGCGCCGCCAGAGCCGGTAAAACTTATGATCTCCCGTAGGAATTGGACTGCCGTCATTGCAATATCTGTCACCTCGGCGAGGAAAAGAGAGACTGATTCTTTACGGGAACGGGTTCCGCGGATGGAGTTCCGCACTCACCGGAAACACTCTTCATATACTTCGTTCAACGACCAGCGGCTCGGAAGTTCAGGTTTGCGGCTGATCCATTTGCCGTTGGTGAAGTCCGGGAATGCGACGGGCATGCTTCCGGTTGCAATCGACTGCTCGGAGAGGCATGTCACACTCATCCAGGCGGCGCAGTCATAGACGTCGACCGGAGTGACCGTGCGGTTGCGTACGGCATCGAAAAACGCCTGAAGGGCAAGAGAATCCATGCCGCCGTGCCCGCCGACGGGATTGTCACGGCATTCCTTCCAAATCGGATGATCGTATTTTTCATAGAAGTCGGAAGTTTTGTTCCAGTCATGAACCAGATAGGGGTTTCCTGCTACGTCAATCTTTTCATAGCAGGGACTGATGCCGTGCACGTAAATGCCGTCCGTATCCTCCATCCAGATGCCTTTGGTTCCCTGCACCCTGCCGTCGCGGGAATACGGGCGCGGGAGGGAGACGCTGTGCGTCAGGGTGATGGTTTCGCCGTTCGCGCATTTGATGACTGTCGTAATCACGTCTCCTTCATTGAAGACATGATTTTCCCCGGTTCCCCTCCAGCCGTTCTCCGCGGCATGGGATGCGAAGCCGCGCGCTTTGGACGCCGTGGAGGTCAGGCTGAGGAAACGGTTGCCGCGGTTGATTCTCAGTATTTTTGCCACGGGGCCGAGTCCGTGTGTCGGATAGAGATCGCAGTTCCGGCGCAGATTGTGGATTGCGCGTTCATGTCCTTTTTCAATATCGCATGCCATTTCACTGAGGTCATGTTCATAACCGCAGGCACAGTGAATGAGCTCTCCGAACAATCCTTTGCGAACCATGTTCAGGACAAGGAGCTCATTGCGTCCGTAGCAGCAGTTTTCGAGCATCATGCAGGACACGCCGGTCGATTCGGATGCGTGAACCAACTGCCAGAGCTCCTCCGTGGATGCGGCGCCGCCGACTTCGATTCCGACATATTTTCCCATGCGCATGGCGTCGCACGCGATCGGCAGGTGCGAGTTCCAGGAGGTCGGGACGAGTACCGCGTCCACATTCCGGTCCGCGATCAGTTCATGATAATCCCTGTAAGCGATTGGCTTTTCCGCGTTGTGCTTCTCGAAGATGCCGAGGATTTTCTTGATGCGTTCCTCCAGAACATCGCATACGGCGGTCACTTTGACGCCGCCCTGTTCCGCCAAAACAAAAATCGAAGCCAGCAGGGTTTCCGTTCTCGGCCCCAGACCGATGATTCCGATTCTGACTGTATTCCGCTCCTTCATCTCATTGACTCTCCTGTCTGTATGTCCTGATTAAAAAACGGCAAGCCATGTAACATACATCCGTTTTTGGAAAAACAAAGAGAAACGGCGGATTTTCTTTGATGCAATCCGCCGGACCGTCAATCCCGGAGGCTGTTTTCCGTCCGGAATCTTCAGGACGTGCCCGGCAGAGACCGGAGTTCAGTAGACTTCGTTTTTGCAGCTTACGCCGGAATAGTCCGAAAGCCAGTGGAGCACAATATCCTGTTCCACATTCAGAGACTCGAGAATGTCCGCCTTGGAAATGACCCCGCTGATCGCCTTTCCCTCAATGACGGGCAGAAAACTGATATGATGGCGGACCATGACGTTCATGACATATTCGACGTCATCTTCGCCGCTGGCGACAATCATCTGGCGTGTCATGAAATCATCCACTGTGTCGGTGTCCGGTTTCGATGTGTTCATACTTACCGCGCGCACCACATCGCTCTGCGTGATGATGCCGACGAACCTGGGCGGTTCGGCTCCTTTTTCAACGACCATCAAATAACCGGAATCCATGCTGATCAGTTTTTTTGCGGCATCCCTGACCGTTGCACCGGATTCGATGAGAGAGAGTTTTTTCTCTCTTTTTTCTTCCAGAACTTTTTTCAGCTTCATGATTCTGCCCCCATGAGGTTTGTCTGTATGCAAACTACAATGATTTTCCGGTTTTGTCAAGTGCCCGGCACGTTTTTTTCTTCAAACGGAAGCATTGTGCGGAACGCCTCCCCCAGCCCGGTAACGAAACGGACGGGACAATTTTTTTTTCAGAATCAGATTCCCCCCGGCGGAAAAGCCGCAGACACACTCTTTGCCTTGCCTTTTCCGGAAAATCATGTATATTGTCGGAATAACTGAAAATAAATCAAGAGAGGGGGCTCCGGGATGAGAATTTTTTATCCGTCTGTATTGTCGGCCGCCGTGGCTGCCGCTTTGCTGTGTTCCTGCTGCAAGGAGGATCCGCTCCGCGAACTGCCGCTCGGAATGATCGGAATTGAAGAGCCTGTTGTGATCGGACCGTTCAAGACTCCGTTTCCCGCGAAGATTGACACGGGAGCCGACGTGGCTTCCATTGACGCGGAGAACATCCGGCTGGTGACGCGCGACGGGAAGAAAATCGTGATGTTCACCATCCGTCAGCGTGGAACCGGCGAGGAGCATCAGTATGAACTGCCGCTGAAACGGAAGATCGCCATTGTGCGGCATGGAAGAAAGCCGCAGTCCCGATATGTCGTCATGATGACGGTGCGGATCGGCGGAATGACGCTGACTCGTGAGTTTTCACTGGCGAACCGGAAGAATTTCGAGTATCAGGTTCTGATCGGGCGCAATATCATTGCCGGCTCCGCCGCTGTCGATCCTTCCAAACGGAATCTGACAGGTGCATTATGACGGTTTCGCATTCCAGAAGAAAAATCTATGTCCTTGCCGGAATCCTGATTCTGATTGCGGCGGGGATCGCCGCATTTAAAATCTGTGTGCTGCACTTCTCCTTTTCCCGTTCTGTGAATGCGGAACTCTGGGTCATGGAATGCCGGATCCGGTTTGATGCGGACAACGGTCCGGTGAAGGCGGTGCTGTCGCTGCCGTATGAGCTTCCGGGATACTATCTTGCCGCGACCAGCCAGACCCCGGGATATGAGTATTCCGTTCAGGAGCGGGACAGCCGGATTCAGGCAGTCTGGAAGAGCGGGGAAAGGAGCGGCCCGCAGACTCTTTCCTGCCAGATCACTTTCATTCCCGACGCCAGCGCCGGGGCGCCTGAGGAGGAACCCCCGGAAACGCCGGCACGTCCGCACTGGGCAGGCGGGCAGAAACAGCTTGCGGAACAGTTGTTGAAAAGCATTGATCCCGGCGGAAAGATGCCCGCGGGACAGTTTGCGGAGCAGCTTTTCAGACGGATTCAGAAGAATGACACTCCGGCTGTTTCAATCCTGTTTGCGGAAAAACACAGCGGCGCTTCCTTGATTCACACGGCAGGAAAACTGCTGGCGATGAGAGGCATACCGTCGCGTGGCGTGGAGGGTGTGTTCCTGACGGACAAGCGCCGCCGCCAGTCTCCCGTCAACCAGATTGAAATTTTTTATGACGGGAAATATCATCGTTACGACCCGGTATCGGGGAAGGTCAATTCCCGGGAGGACTTCATTCCCCTGCGTTACGGAGAGGATTCACTGTTTGAGATTACCGGCGGCCGTCAGCCGAAGTTGAGATTTTCCGCCTTGAAAACCAATATCAGCGCCGCCGGGCTGAACCGTCTGCGGGGAAGTCTCGTAGAGCATTCATGGCTCATGGATATTGTAGGCTATGAACTGCCGGTTTCGGAACAGAATGTGTTCAAACGCCTCGCCCTGCTTCCGCTGGCGGTTCTGCTGATTGTGATTGTCCGCAATATCATCGGCCTGCAGTCCATGGGGACGTTCATGCCGGTGCTGATTGCGCTTGCGTTTCTGGAGACGGGGCTGGTTGCGGGATTGATTGCCTTTCTGCTGATTCTGACGGTCGGGCTTGCCGCGAGAGCTTTGCTGTCGAATATGAATCTGCTGATGGTTCCCCGGATTTCGGCGGTTGTGGTGATTGTGATTCTGCTGATGAAAGTCATCAGCGTTCTTTCCTACGCATACGGTTTTACGCAGGGGCAGTCGATCACATTCTTCCCGCTGATTATTCTGGCGTGGACGATTGAGCGCGCTTCGATGGTGTGGGAGGAGGATGGAGCGAGGACGATGTTCCGTCAGCTTGCCGTCAGCCTGGCTGCGTGCATACCCTGTTACTTTCTGCTGAACAACGCCTATCTGCAGTATCTCTTCTTCTCGTTCCAGGAGTTTAATCTGGTGATTCTCGCCCTGATTCTTCTGCTTGGAACTTATACCGGATACCGCCTGACGGAACTGAAAAGATTCAAATCACTGGTGACATCATGTTCGGACCGCTCCTGAACTGTTTTGCATCGCCCGCCGCGCTGAGGAATGCCGGAGTGCTCGGCATGAACCGCCGCAATCATGAGTATATCGCGGCTTACAACAAGCGGAAGTATTATCCGATGGTTGACGACAAGCTGATTACGAAAGAGCTTGCATTGAAGGCAGGTGTCCCGACCGCGGGGCTGATCGGCACGATCCGCTACCAGTATGAGGCGAAAAACTTCATGCGCATGACGGAATCCTGTCCGAGTTTTGTCATCAAGCCGGGGCATGGCAGCGGCGGACGCGGCATTCTCGTCATCAGGAGTCATGACGGTGAAAACTTCCGTAAGGCGGACGGTTCCATAATCGGCTTTCAGCAGGTCTATTCGCACATCACCAATATTCTGAGCGGGCTTTACAGTCTGGGCGGGCAGATCGACTATGCGCTGTTCGAGGAGTGCATTTCATTTTCCGAGGTCTTTTCAGATTTCAGTTTCCAGGGGGTGCCGGACATCCGAATCATTGTATTTCAGGGGTATCCGGTCATGGCGATGATGCGCCTTGCGACCAGACGTTCGGACGGGCGCGCCAATCTGCACCAGGGGGCTGTAGGGGTCGGACTGAGCATCCGGAACGGAAAGCCGAAGGAGGCGGTCATGCTGGACAGACCTGTCACGCATCATCCCGACACCGGGCGCGCTCTTTCCGAGCTGGCGGTGCCGGAATGGGACAGGCATCTGGAACTTGCCGCCCGCTGCGCCGAGATGATCCGGCTCGGCTACTTCGGAGCCGACATTGTCAATGACAGCGTGAAGGGACCTCTTCTTTTGGAACTCAATGCCCGTCCCGGACTCGGAATCCAGATTGCCAACCGTTCCGGGCTGCGTTCGCGTCTTGAACTGATTGAAAGCCTTCCCCCGGATGCCATGCTTTCCGTCAGAGAGAAGATAGAGTTTGCACAGACACATTTTGATTGAATACGGAGCGAGGCGCCTGTATGATTACGGTCGTTCTGCGGATATTGAGCTATGGGCTTGTTCTGGGATTCTTTTATCTGATCCTGCGAATTGTCCTGAAAGGTCTTGCGCTGCCCCGGAATCCCGCATCTGATGATAATTTCCGCAGAGGGGACAACCACTGTCTGCCGCATTACTGGTCCTGCGGCAACATGCTTGACATTGCGGGAGAATACCGGCGGAAAAGAGAACCGGCGGAGTCCGGAAGGTCCCGCGGGGAATGCTGCATCATCACGTTGGCTCTTTCCGCTGCATGGACTGCGTTTCTTTGTTTTGTATATTTTCAGCTGAATCTGTCAAAGCCCTTCTTCTGGTGCGTGTCCGGCATTCTCACCGTTTTTTTTCTGCTGATTCTTTTTCTCTTCTGGAAGGAGCGGAGAGGAAAATAAGCGGGTGCGCTCCTGACAATGCGGAGTCCTGCTGTTTTCTTTGAAACTTTGCGGTTGAAACTTGAAACTTGATGCGGACAGGTGTATATTCCCTGTTCTTTTACAATATGAGGTTTTTCAACATGAGAATGAGGATATTTCTGGAGGGAAAATATGTCGTCGTACGCGGCCCGGCCGTGTCGGTGGCGCCTCGGCCGGGTCTTGCAGCACAGCCAGTCTGAATGCGTAGGGCATTCATTTTCCCGTTATTCAAAAATAATTAAATCCGGATCAGTAACTACTATGAAAAACACAGAAGAAGAAGCACAGCAGCCGATGAAAGGCGCTGAAATTGTGATCAGAACTCTTGAAAAGCTCGGCGTTGAAACGATTTTTGCATATCCGGGCGGGCAGTCCATAGAACTTCATCAGGCGCTCGGAAAATCCAGTCTCCGCGTGATTCTGCCCCGCCATGAGCAGGGAGGCGCTTTCGCCGCGGACGGTTTTGCGCGCATTTCCGGTAGGACAGGCGTCTGCATGGCGACCAGCGGTCCCGGGGCGACAAACCTCATTACAGGCATTGCCGACGCCTATATGGATTCGATTCCGGTTGTTTTCATTACCGGACAGGTCGGCGCACAGTTCATTGGAAAGAATGCGTTTCAGGAGACGGACATCATCGGCGTTACGCGCCCGGTGGTCAAGCACAGCTATCTTGTCCTGAGTGTTGACGATATTCCCCGTATTATCTGTGAAGCCTTCAAACTTGCCTCCGAAGGGCGTCCCGGTCCGGTTGTGGTGGACATTCCGAAAAACGTCCAGCAGGCGATGGGCGTTCCCGTTTTCCCGGAGGAAGTCAAGGTGAAGTCGCTTTCCTCCGGATTGAGCGTAAAAAGCTCCGACATTGAAGCGATCCGGAAAGCGATCAAAAAGGCGCAGCGCCCGTGCATTTATGCCGGCGGCGGCATTATCTCGTCCGGAGCGTCCGAGGAACTCCGCGAGTTTGCGCATTCCTACAATATTCCCGTGACGACCACGCTGATGGGGCTTGGTTCCTTTCCCGAAGAAGATCCGCTTTCCCTGCGCTGGCTTGGAATGCACGGAACCTATTATGCGAATTATGCCGCGAACGAATGCGATCTGCTGATCGCGCTCGGCGCGCGTTTCGACGACCGTGTGACGGGACCTGTCGCGACGTTTGCGCAGGACGCCTATATCATTCATGTGGATATTGATGTTTCCGAGATCAACAAAAACAAACGCGCCGATCTCGGTGTGATCGCCGACGTCAAGGAAGTTCTTGCCGAACTGAACAAAAAACCGCTCCGCAAGGATTACACCGAGTGGCTGAATCAGATCGCGCAATGGAAGCAGGAGCATCCTTTCTCCTATATCAAATCAAAGCCGCACACTCCGCCTCAGCCTCAGTTCGTCATCGAGAAACTCTATGAACTGACGCATGGCGATGCGGTCATCGTTCCCGGAGTGGGGCAGCACCAGATGTGGTCTGCGCAGTTCTACAAATACAAGAATCCCCGGCAGTTCCTGACTTCCGGCGGACTCGGTTCCATGGGGTTCGGGCTGCCCGCCGCAATGGGGGCGAAAGTCGCGTGTCCGGAGAAAACCGTCATCAACATTGACGGCGACGGTTCCTTCCAGATGAACATTCAGGAGCTCGGCACGCTGTATGCCGAGGGGATTGATGTCAAAATGATCATTCTGAACAATCAGCATCTCGGGATGGTCGCCCAGTGGGAGGACCGTTTCTACGGAAGCCGTCACTGCAATACGATTCTTGAAGACAAGGACAAGCAGTATTACCCTGATTTCGTGACGATCGCCAGAGGCTATAAAATCCCCGGGCGCGTCGTTTGCGAGCGCGAGGAAGTCGAAGACGCGATCCGTGAAATGCTCGCGGCGAAGGGCCCCTTCCTGATCGACTGTCATACGGGGTATCAGGAGCATGTCCTCCCGATGATCGCTCCCGGAAAATGCTACAAGGATATGATATTGGAGTGAGTTGGTCATGCTCCCCGAATTTGCAGAAAAAGCCCTGGCTGAAGCGGATGCACTCGGTCTGAAACGCACTCTTCGTGCGGTGGAAAGAGTGTCTCCGCGTGAAATCGTGATCGGCGGAAAGCATCTGCTGGATTTTTCCTCCAATGATTATATGGCGCTTTCGATGCGTCCCGAACTGATCGAAGGCGCGTGCGAATGGACGAGGCGTTACGGTGCCGGTTCCGCGGCGTCGCGCCTGATTTCCGGAACGACGGAGGCATGTCTGGAGCTGGAAGCGAAGATTGCGAAGTGGAAAGGCTTTGAGGCCGCCATGATTCTTTCCTCCGGTTATGCGGGAAATGTCGGTGTGATCGCGGCGCTTTCGGGACGTTCCCGCACGATTTTTGCAGACAAACTCAACCATGCGAGTCTCAATCAGGGGTGTCTGCTTTCCGGAGGGGATTTCAAACGTTACGCCCACTGCGATTTTGCACGTCTGGAACAGATGATTGGACGGGACGGAAATAAAGAAAGGCTGATTGTCAGCGACACGGTTTTCAGTATGGACGGCGATGTGGCGGATCTCGGCAGGCTGCGCGGGATTGCGGAAAAGAATCATGCGCTTCTCTATCTTGATGACGCTCACGGAAGCGGTGTTCTCGGTGAAAACGGACACGGGCTCGCCTCTCCTGAACTTTGCGATGTGGCGCTTTCCACTTTCAGCAAAGCGCTGGGATCATTCGGTTCCTGCGTCTGCTGTTCCGCGGAAATGAAGGACTATTTAGTGAATCACTGCGCTTCCTTCATCTTCAGCACGGCGATGCCTCCGGCGGTTCTCGGGGCGGTGTCCGCCGCGGTGGACCTGATGTATACCGACGAGATGAAGCAGGCGAGGGCAGCCATGCACCGGCGTGCGGATTATCTGCGCCGGAGCCTCAACGAGATGGGTTTTGACACGGGGAAATCGGAAACCATGATTGTGCCGCTGATGGTCGGTGAGACTGTCCGGACCACGGAGTTTTCCATACGCCTTCAGGAAGAGGGCATTCTCGGCGTGGCGATCCGTCCGCCGACGGTTCCGCGCGGAACTGCCCGCATCCGGCTGTCATTGAATGCGGCACATACCGATGCGGATGTGGAACATCTGGTCGAAGCCGTCCGCCGCATTTCCGGCCGCTGAAAAGACCGTCTTATTCGGAACGGGTCATTCCCGGTAGTCCCTGCGCAGGAACGGTTCATGGATTTTCCGTGAGATGAGCGCATGATATTTTCCGGGATGGCGGTAGGCGTTTCCATGAATTTCGGTACTGCGGTATTTCCTGAGTTCGTCAATCGGAAACACCGCCGTGTAAATGCCTTCCGCTTCTCCTGCTTCAACGAGCAGCGTATCTCTTGAGACGGGATCGCTTTCCCGCCAGGCGATGCCGTCGAAGGCTGTGGAGTGTCCGTTGCAGTCCGGCTGCCCGTGGGGGTAGTTGCAGGTTGCGATCCCGACCATATTTTCAAAGGCCCTGGCTCTCAGCTGGGAAATCCGGTTGATCTCCATGGGACAGGCATTCGGAACCAGAATGATCTCCGCGCCTTTCAGCATCAGTATTCTCGCGCTTTCCGGAAATTCCCGGTCGTAACAGATCATCGCTCCGGTTTTGATTTTGCCGGCTGCCGTGTCAAGTTCCGCCACCGGAAAATCGCTGCCGGGGACCAGATGCCGTTCCACATCAAAATCGCAGGTGTGCACTTTGGAATAGGACAAGGCTTTTCCGCCATGCCGGTCAAACAGGAGCAGCGTATTTCTCGGTCCGGCGGACGCGGCTTCCAGAAATGTGATTCCGATTGCCATTTCAAGCTCTCCGGCGAGTTCGCCGAATGTTGTTATGAACCTGTCGTTTTCCGGGATGGCTTCCCGGAGCCATACTTCAGGGGGACGGTCGTAAATGCGGTATCCGATGCTCCACATTTCCGGGAAAAGAGCAACATCGGCTCCCAGTGCTTTCGCCATCCGGCAGAAATGAACCCCTTTCGATAAATTTCCCGCAACCGTGGCGGTCGGAAGAATCTGCAGCAGAGATATTTCCAAATTCATTTTTCCATGTCCTCGTTCCAAAGATATTCCGGATCGCAGAAAAAGCAGAACGGGTGTCCCGCCGGATCAAAAAAGACCATGACGCCTTCCAGAAACTGCTGCGGAGCTGGCACAGCCCCGCAGGTCAGCGCATGGGCGACTGCCTGCTGCAGATTCTCCACGACAAAATCCACATGCAGCATCTTTTGCTGTCCGACGGAATCTTCCGGCCAGCGAGGCGGCGTGTAACCCGGTTCGCTCTGAAAGGAAAATCCCGTTCCGCCATCCGGATTCCGCATCAAAACCCAGTCCGGCTGCCTGACGGTGATTGTCCATCCCAGCAGTTTGGAGTAGAATTCAGCCAGGGAAGCCGCATCCGGGCAATCCATCACAATCGTTCTCGGCTTCACTCTCACACACGTTTTCCGTTTTCCCCGATCCGCGGAATCCGTTTTTTCCGGAGAGGGAATCTGCTTTGCAAGCACAACGGACTCCTCCAGAATCCGGTAGCCGTTCTTCCGATAAAATTTTTCTGCGGGAAATCCTCTGTTTGTATTCAGCAAGACCGCATTCATGCCGCGCTTTCCGACGGCTTCCTCAATCCGCGACAGAAAATAACTGCCCACCCCTTGCCGCTGAAACTCCTCCGCAACGCAGAACTGATCTATCTCATATTCCATGCCGTTCAGCCATGGCTTCCTGCTGCCCAGACATAAGGCGATTACACTGTCCTTGCAAGTCAGGATATACCCCGTAAAGCAGTCGTTGTCCAGGTATCGCTGAAAAAAACGGATGACCTCTTCTTCGGACTCGTAAACGTCATTCCACGGTTCTTTTGAGAATGTCCTCATGAACAAGTCGGCGCATTCCCTGATGTTTTCCGCACTCATCGGCTGTATGGTGAAATTTCCCGTCATCAGACTCTCCTGTCTGTTGCATTAAAGTTTTTCCGTTTTCATGTTCTGACAAAATCTTATCAGTGCAGATCGTGGTAGCTGCATAACTCATTGATCCACCGGATCAGTTTTTTCCGGTATTCCTCCGTGAGAGCAGGCGGCGAAATCTCCGGATCAACCGCATATTCCAGCAGACTGTCCAGAATCTGTTCCTGCCGGAAATCGTCGGTTCCCATTGCTTCCGGGACAAATCCGGATTCCTGCAGGAACATCAGTTTTGCCACGGCAACAGGAAACGCCGGCTCCGTCTCCGTCGTCAGCCTTGACAGCAGAACCTCAAGTGCGCGGCAGGTTCCGGGGATCTCAAGCATGGGCTTCGTATGTTTCAGGAGAAATGCCGCGTAGGCGCACATCTGGAGATAATTTTCAATCCGGAGAGCGATGGAGTCGAAGGATGCGATTAATTCGTGAGACGTCAGAGTGCACAGCGTCCCCGGGGAATGAAGTTTCGGCGGCCGGAATTCGATTGCGAGTTCGCGGAACAATTCCGCGTAAGGAAATTTTTTCGCACCGGTCCCGCGCGCTCCCCTCAGGAGAAAATCCAGCCGCCCGAATTCCGGCGACAACCCCGAAACGATCAGGCTGCTCTCCTGAAACGGGGTCTTCCTGAGTATGATATAGGTTGTCCTTTCCGCCATAATGCACCTTTCTCTGCTGTAATATAGCGAACCTTTCCGTCGAATTCAAAACGGAAAAGACGGCAGATCAGAAAAAATGGCTTCCCGACATGATTTTTCATATCGGGAAGCCGGTGGTATGAAGGGACGTTTGCAAAGCGGGAACGTCTTCCCGCCTCGAGCCGGCGTCTCCGCTTTGTCAGTCTGCGATTTCCACAGGTTTGCCGCTTGCGGCGGAAGCGTAGATTGCGTCAAGAATCTTCATGACCGTGACGCCTTCCTCCGGCTGGACGAGGAACGGCTTGTCGTCGCGGACCGCATCCGCGAACAGATGGAATGCGCTCGGCATCGGCTGTGCCGCATGCATCTTGCCGTCGAAGTGTCTGCCTGCGATGTCGTAATAGTATTCGACTTCATAGGTGTAGCCTTCGTTCAGATTATACTGATACATGCCGCCTTTGTCGCCGAGCAGACGGATTGTCTGGAGTTCGTTTTCCTTGATGTTGCTTGCCCATGACGCATCCAGTTCCAGCGTTGCGCCGTTGCTGAATTTGATCATGGCGCAGGCAAGATCCTCCACCGTGTAGCTGAGCCCGCGTTCCTTTGCCAGCTTCGGCCCGAACTTGTCATAGGTGCTTGCCATGACCCAGGTCGGCGATGGATACCCCATCAGCCACAGCGCGAGGTCAAGACGATGCACGCCGAGGTCGATCAGCGGTCCGCCTCCGGATTGTTTTTTGTCATAGAACCACGATCCCATCGGCGCGCCGGAACCCGTGTTGAAGCTGTTTGCCGCCATGCCCGGAATGCCGCGGCGGCGGAACCAGACGCTCCGCGCGTAGTAAATGTCGCCGAGTACGCCTTCCGAAATCATGTCCTTCATTGCGCGGGATTGCGGATTGAACCGGTAGGAGAAGTCGATGCCGAGTTTTTTTCCGAGACGTTTTGCGGTATCCAGCATCTCCTGCGCCTCCTGCGCGTTGAGTGCCATCGGTTTTTCGCACAGAACATGTGCGCCGGATTCCAGCGCGGCAATGGTCAGGGGCTTGTGCTGGTCGTTGGGAACGGCGACGGAAATAATGTCGAGCTGTTCCTTTTCGATCATTTCCGCGCCTTCGTGATAGATCTTGCCTTTGAATGACGGATGGTTCGTCGGAAGAAGTGCGCGGCGGTCCTCACGGCGATCCGCGACTGCAATCACTTCAACATCGGGATGTGTCAGATAGCCTGCCAGATGCCCGCCGCCCATTCCGAGTCCGATAACGCCGGCTTTGAGTTTTCTTGCCATGATTTTTGCTCCTTGTTAATTGATGCAGCTGAAAATAAAAGAAAGGTGCATTGTTTCCGCAATCCTGAATTCCTGCGGACGGGAAGTGAGACAGCGTGTCCCACTTCCCGTGCGGTCACTCTTCCAGCTTTGTCTTGATCTCCTCAAGAGGTTTGACGCAGGGGCAGGGGATTTCTCTGACGATGCGCGGAGCCGCCCACTTTGCGGCATTGACAAGGACTTTTCTGATGTTTTTGTCGTAAAAGATCGGGAAAGTTTCGTGGCCAGGAGCGAAATAGAAGATTCTGCCGTAGCCGCGCTCGAACGTGACGCCGCTCCGGAAGACTTCGCCGCCTTCATACCATGTGATGAACACGACGTCTTTGGGCGTCGGAATATCGAATCGTTCGCCGTACATTTCCGTATGCGGAAGCTCGAAGTGTTCGGGAAGCCCCGCCGCGATCGGATGCGCGGGTTCAATGTTCCAGATCCGCTCTTTCTCTCCGACCTCGCGCCATTTGAGGTTGCAGGTCGTTCCGAGCATTCTCATGAAAATCTTGGACTTGTGCCCGGAGTGGAGAACAACAAGTCCCATGCCTTCCTGAACGCGCTTCTGAACACGGTCGACGATTTCATCCTTGACTTCGCCGTGCGCCATGTGTCCCCACCAGAAAAGAACATCGGTCTTGTCCAGAAGTTCCTGGCTGAGCCCATGTTCCGCATCCTTGTCAAGCCATGCGTAGTTGACGTCGAACGCTCCGTCTTCGAGAAGCGCCTCGCCGACCGCGACATGGATTCCCTGCGGATATGCCTTTCTGCAGGTTTCATGCTGAAGTTCATGGCGGTACTCGTTCCATACGGTGACATTGATTTTTCCGTTCATCATTGCCTCTTTGTTTTTGTTGGCTATCTTTGTTTTGTGACGATTGTTTTTTCCCTTTATTTTTAATTTATTAGCTTGAAAAAGGAGTTTCAAGAAGTTATAAATATACAAAATGTGATATTAATGTTACAATTTGTGAGGGGCGGCATGGAAAATTATGAGGATATCCGGCTCTGGTCGGTGCGTTTTCAGCTGCTGAGACCGATGGAAACGCTTCCGGTTCCTTATGAAGTCGTGCTGGAAAAACAGGTCTCTCCAGCCTATCATCTGGAGGGACGCGGACGGCCGCAGGATCATGCGCAGATCGTCTGCACCATATCCGGGGAAGGGGCGTTCCGGCATAAGGAGAAGGTTTACAAACTGACTTCGGGCATGGCGTTCATGGCGCAGCTCGGCGATCCCGACACCGCTTATTATTATCCGGGACACGCAACGGAGCCGTGGATCTTTCTGTGGATTTCATTCGACGGATTCCGCGCCGTAGAGATCATCCGCGAGATGAATGAGCGTTACGGTTATGTGTTCCGGCTGCCGCTCGACACGGGGTTTGTGAAGCATCTGGAGACTTACAGAAACCAGCGGGGCACCATACGTTTTGTGACGCCGACGGAAGGAGCGAAGATCGTGCATGACGCTCTGGCAAGTCTCGGCGACACGATTGAGCGTCCGGAAATGCTTTCCCGCCAAAGTGAACTGGTGCGCGCGGCGCAGGAACTGATTACGACGCATCTGGACCGTTCTCTTGATCTGGAGGCAATCGCCGGCGAGCTTCATGTGTCGCGCGAGCATCTGAGCCGCGTATTCAAGGCGCAGACGGGAATCAGCCCCGGCGCGTTTGCAGTGCAGGAGCGGATGCATCTGGCGGGGCGACTCCTGCGCGACCGCAATCTGAACTGCAAGGACATTGCCGCACGGCTCGGATTTGAATCCGCCAGCAGTTTCGCACGCGCGTTCCGGACGCATTACAAAGTCAGCCCGACCCAGTATCTCGACAGCTAGAGAATCACCAGTTGAAGAAAAGAGCTTCCTCTACCGAACCGACCGTCAGCTCATAGGTTCTGGCGTCCAGATGGCGGTAGGCTTTATTGTCCGGCAGACGGCACCGGGACACCAGTTCCAGCTTCAGCGTGACCGGCGGGGCGATCTTCAGCAGCGGCATTCCGGGCGCCGCTTTCACCGCCTCCCTGCTTTTTTCCGTAATCAGCGCTCTGGTTTTCTCCAGCGACGGCATCCGCGCCCCGTTGCAGGAGAATCCTTTCTTGACCTGGCACGTGACGGCTTGAGGGAGCCAGTCCCGCGCTTCCAGACAGGTTTTGTCATCGCCCGAAACCATGATGACCGGAACCCCGTGTTCCGCCGCGATTGCGGCATCAATGCCGATCTCCCCGGTTTCGCGTCCGTTCAGCCACGCATGCTGCCAGCCGACGGAACTCATAGTGTGTTCGCAGACCGCGCCGAGGGTGCCACCTTTTGCGTGATAGCCCAGCAGGATCAGCCCGGCGCTTCCTTCGATGTCTGCAAAACGTTCGCCGGGAGTGTCGCCGTCGATCAGGTCGGCGCGCGAGTCGATCATGGAGCGTGTCACATTGAACCCGCCGCCGTGGCAGTCCTTCACGATCACTTCCGTCGCCCCGCCCTGAAAACATCCCTCCACGCAGGCGTTGATATCGCCTGCCATCAGGACACGCCCTTCGGCAATCAGGTCGGGACGGTTTTTCGATGCGCTCACATAGCTTGAACTGCTGATGCCGCTGATTCCTTCAATATCGGTCATAATGTAAATCTTCATTTTCGTTCCTTTATCTGGGAGGCATCTGAAAAAGCGCCTCGTGATTCTTCTTATAATCCATGAACTCCTGATTGTTCATCGGCTTTTTGTTTTCCCACAGTCCAAACCGCCAGTAATCCGCCTTGGGGTCGAGCGTGAAACGGAAATCCATAATGTAGATTTTCCCGAACCAGACTCTTCCCGACAGGATTCCTTTCCAGTCCGCCGCCAGGAAGCAGGGACCCTGCGCTTTCGGTGTATTGGATGGCTCGAACGCCTTGTCATACATTGCAAAAGAGATGTCCGCGGGGGCAAGTTTCACCCATGCCGTATTTTTCGGGGATGGAATGGCTCGTGCGGGAGTCTGTATTTCCCGCTGATAGCTGTCGTCGCGTTTGCCTCCATTGGGCACGCTGTAGGAGGGATAGACCGAGACTGCCAGTTCGGCACGTTCGACCGTGCCTTCCGACGCTGGGTCTTTGCGCCACTCCATGAACAGCATCGGGGACTGTTCCGTCATATAAAAGCGAAGCGTCATCCTGATGCCGTCGAAGTTGTAAAGAGCATCGACTCCGGCAATGCCGTCGCGGCTGAATGCTTCGATGGACTTCGGTTCCAGTTCGACGCTGCTGATGCCGTTGACCGTCAGCCGCGTGAAATCACGCGAGACGAAGCCCTGCCAGAAGACCGGTTCAGGAAGCCCGACCACGACTTTGCCCGGACTTTTTGCCGTCGGCTTGATCCACTGGAAGTAGACCAGATATGCGTTTGCGTCATTGCGGATCGAAAAGTATTCCGCCCTGCCGTAAAGTTTGCTTGAAGCGTGATAGCTGCGTTTGACCTTTTCCGCCGTCGGGGCAGCAGCCCATGCCGTCCCCATCAGAATCGCCATGCCGAGAATCAGAATCTTTTTCATTGTTCAGTCTCCTTTCCCCATGAATTTGAATTTTCCCCATAATGAATGGTTGTGATTGTTACCCATTGTCATGGAATACCCGGAGTATTCCACAGGCTTTTTATCTGCTCCGAGCTTGTTGTTGACGAGATTGCCGAACCAGGTCTGGTAGGCCCTGGGCGCTTTCCGCTGATGCATACCGCTGAACGGGAGGAACAGTTCAACGGTCCAGCCATTTTCCGTGACGGATACGGCGCGCTGTGCTCCGGCACACTCCCATTTCGCGTCCAGTCCGGCTTCCATGGGCTTTTCCACCTTGTAGGCGTCGCTCCAGTCGTTGCCGGGGGAAACCGCAAACTGGTAGTAGACTTCCTTCTCCGTCCCCGGCGAAAGGAAAAATTCAATGTTGTCGCTCCCGAACCAGACATCCCCTTTATTGATGACGGGTTTGCCGGAGCAGGTGAAGGCAAGGTAAATTCCGTTTTTATCCCAGAGCAGTCTTCCCTGCGGTTTCGACGGCAGTTCCGCGCCGCGTCCCTTCGCATCCTGCATCGGAATCACGCCCGCACGGCTCCAGACTTTTTCATCCGTTTTTCCGTCAATCGCAATCCGTTCGTTCCCGCCGAGCTGCTTCACCTCATACACAGGGATCACAAGCGAAGCATAGGCGCGTGCGGCAGTGAAATCCTTCTGCCACGGCGCGGCGAAAAATTCCACGCGCTGACGCTCGACGCTGCCGGGTGCGGTGGCGGCGTGCGCTTCTTTCAGATATGCCTCCAGACGGTCGATCGTGGGGACATTGTAGGCGCGGTAGAGACGGTCCGGGGTAACGTTCGTGTTTGCAACAGAAACCGGTTCCCTGTTGATTCCGGCGATATAGACCTTTTCCCACCGTTCCACGAGCAGACTGTAAAACGCCTTGAGGGCGGCTCCGGCTTTTTTCCCATAGAGTTTTTCCCAATGTTCCTCCAGCGCGGCGTCGTAATCGAAATCGGGATTCCAGAACGCGCGGTAGACCGCATAGTAGGAGTAGTAATAGTTCCAGCGGAGTCCGGAGGCATCGAAGAAAAGCCCGTCGCGGGAGAGCCACGGACGGATGCAGTTGATGTAATCGCGCATATAGCGCCCCTGAATCGCCTGCGTGAACGCCGTGCCCTGCGCCCCGTAGGTCCATGCCGTGACCTGCCGTCCTCCGAGCACGTCATACCAGCCCTTGAAGGTTTCCCGCCACTGTTTCTGCGCCGCTTCGGATCTGCTCATCACGATTCTGCCTGAACAGACCTGAACGTCGATATTGTCGGGAATGTTTTTGCAGACGACGGGCGGCAGTGTGTAGTTGTGATATGCCAGCACCCCGAGGCGCTTTCCGGGCAGTTCCTTTTTCAGCTCGTTTCCGATCCAGACATAGAAGTTCACGTAAAGATCGGAAAGCATTCCCGCCGCGCTGTTCCGGCGCGACGCGGGGAAGAGATGCTTGTTCTTTTCGCTGACCAGGTCATGGACGAAGGTGTCCGCCTGTCCGAACAGAACATATTCCGAGTTCGGCGGATACCAGGTGCGTCTGCCGTCGCTCCACGGCGCGCGCCATTTGCCGTCGGTGTCGTAATATTTTTTGAACGCCTGTACCAGAAGATGCGCCAGTTCGGGATTGGTGATGTCCATCAGGTTCCCGATATGCGTCGCTGGATTGTAATACTGATATCCTTTGGTGTCGGTGAAGAAAATCGTATTTTTTCTGTCCGGATAAGCCGCAAGGAGAAGATGCGGGTCCGGGGTATGGCAGACATCATTGAAGCGTGTGGACATCGCCATGCGCCACGCAAGATCGAACCGGTTTTCATTCTTCACGCCTTTCCACGGCATTCCTTTCCGGAAGTCTAGATTGTAGGCATAGTTGTAACGGTTTCGGAAATACGGTTCATCCGTGTATGAGAGCGGTTTGACCGTCAGGTTCGTGAGCTTCGGGGCGACGATTCCGATGCCCGGATAATAATAGCGGACTCCCAGGACACGTTCGATGAAATCGTACGCCCCGTTCAGCGTGCCGTTGATCCGGTAACGGCTCCAGTCCATGGAGTTGTAGGTGCCCGGAAGCAGCGAGCCGTCGTGTCCGGCGATCACGATGCCCCGGTCGAAACTTTTCACAAGAAATGCCTCTTTCGGAAGTTCCAGCGGTTTCAGCCCGAGTCGGTCCGTCAGGGAACTTTTTCCCACGGCAATGACATACGGCGCTTTTTCCGCCGCTTCCGAATCCGCATCCACGACTTCCGGTTTCTGCCCGGTCGTCCGTTCCAGTGCGTCCGTCAACGCCTCGACCGCCAGCGTGATCGACTGCCAGTGCCGTGGCGTGCCTTTTTCCGCCTTTCCGTCCCGGACGATTACAAAATTCAGTCTGCCGTCTTTTATCAGCGGAAGACCGTCATGTTTCGGCGTTTCCCTGAACTTCACCGGATTCAGTGCCGGGTTCGCATACGGCTCCGGCGCGGCGGCCGCCGTCAGTGCGGCGAAAGCGCAGATTAGAAATGACAGTGTTTTCGTCATACGTATCAGTCTCCTTCTGATGAAATATTGGTTGAAATCATTGTCCGAACCAGAACAATACATCCTTTGTCCACTGGGAAGGCATGGTCAGACTCCAGACGATGCGTGCGCGTGTAATATATTCCGCATGACCGTCAAAGAATATGCCGTTCAGCCCGTTGCCGTGCCTGCCGAGTCCCATGTGCGCCTCCCCGGTGAAGTAGTAGTAGCCGTGAATGGCGTTGTAAGGATTTGGGTCATAACCTCCATTGACGATTTTCCCGTAAGGCTGGCTGTTGAACGCATTGTATTTCGTATCAATCAGCAGGGCTTTCCGGGACGGGGATTTGACTTTGGAAAAAGTTTTGACCGCCTGCCGGGAATATACCGGATTGCCGGTGCTGTAAAGATGTCCGCCGACATTGTACTGATGCATTCCGTAATGCGGCAGACCGATATAGATTGCGTCGATGTTCAATGCCGGGCATTTCAGAATGCCTTTCCGGAAACGTGCCGGAATAGTGTCGAAATGACGCTGGGAGGCGTTGGAGTGTCTGGTTATGGCTTCGTAGGGGATTCCCCAGTAGGGGGCGACCAGATGCGCCCAGGTGATACTGCCGTCCTCGTATCCCGTGAAACCGCGGTTGTCGTAAATATCGCCGGTCAGGTTCATTTTGTAAGGCGGAATAATGTCATTGTGATCCATGGAATAACCGATCAGTCCGCCGCCGACCTGCTTGATGTTGCTCTGGCAGACCGCGCGTTTTGCCATTGAGCGCGCCTTGTTCAGTGCCGGCAGCAGCATTGCCGCGAGAATCGCGATGATCGCAATCACGATGAGAAGCTCGATCAATGTGAAAACCCTTGTTTTCACCCTGAAAGTAAGAGCAGAAGAACAAGGAACTCTGAAGTAAGAAGGAACGGGAAAACATTTGAACAATTCAACATCAGAACAATTCAACAATCGAAGGAAGAAAGAAGAAGCAAGGCGGGGACGGGATTGGCTTCTGCCTGAATGGAATGTCCTTTTCAAAGTTTTCATCATGAAAAACTCAACAAATGTGCATAATGCGGAGATGCTGCATGAATGCGGACTCCCTGCGTGTCTCATTTTCATCCTCCCTTTTCTTCAGTTATGCTCTATGAAAGTTCCCGGATAAAAACGTTCTCCCGGAGAAAAATCGTCGGACAGCAGCAGCTTTACCGCATCGACAGCCATCTCCCTGCGGGGATAGGACATGTTGGAGAGACGCGGAGAAAAACGGAGACAGTCCTGATTGTCATAGGCATAAACAATCTTCACGCTTTCCGGCAGTCCGAGGTTCGCCTGCAGTGAAACGCTGTAATTCCAGCTTATTTTTTCCGTCTGCAGGAAAATCAGCGCATCGAACGGATTTTCCCGGTATGCGCGCGCAAATTCCTCCGGCTGATAGTCCGCCTCGCTCATGACAATGCAGTTGCGGTAAGGATTCCCGTATTTTTCCAGAATGTTTGAGACGCCGGTAATCGACGGATATTCCGGCTCATCCATGTATTCCCTGTAAACCGTAAGGGCGATCCTGGAGAATCCCTGTTCCAGCAGATGCTCCGTCAAAGTTTCATATCCCCGGCGGTTGCGATAGGTGAAGATCGCCCATTCATCCGCGAAGCGCAGCGTCATGTTTCTCCAGAATTCCTCGCCCTGTATCAGCGCAATGCGGCACCCCCGCCGTGAAAGCTCCGCCAGCGGCACCATGAACCACGGAGAAAGCGCCAGAATCCGGGAACCGGAACCAAACTTCTTCAGCCACGGCCATTCGATTTTGTTCGGGTCGTTCGCTTTGGAAACCGGCAGGATCTCCACCATTCCGCCGGCATCCGCCGCAGCTTGGAAGATGCCGGGGAGCACTTCGTTCAGGATGCGGGAATTTCTGCCGGGCATTTCGAGAAAATCCGGGGTGGGAGTCAGCACCGTGACTTTCGGCGGCTCCGCGTCCTGCGCATCCGGAGTCAGAAGGCGGTTCAGCTTCCTGTCCGCCCGGTTGGAACGGTATTTCAGATCCGCGGCAACCGACCGGACACGCGATATGACCTCGTCGGAAACCTGTCCCGCCGTTTTGCCGTTCAGGATTCGGGAGACGGTCATCTGGCTGACTCCCGCCTGCTGCGCAATATCTTTCAGAGTAATGCCCATGGCGCTCCGTATTTTTATTGAACTTTAATTGTAACGTTATAATTAAATTATAATGAAAAATCGGAAAATGTCAATAGGCAAATCCTGCGGAACGGATTTTTTTCCGAAAAATAATCCTGCGGGACAGGGCAGGTGCCGGGAGAGGTGCGGCAAAGCGGGCAGACGGGGCATTGCGCTGTCCCGCTTCGTCTTCATCATAAAAATCAATTTTGACCATTGCATTTATCAATATGACTTTTCCTGTCCGTCTTATATAGTAACCGCAGATCACAAGGAGGAATTTTGAATGAGCACGAAAATGTTTCAGGCGATTGCATTGGCTGTTTCCGCGGTTCTGTTTCTGACTTCCTGTGCCTCCAGTGAACGCATGGGAAGAATGTCCGGCATGATCCGGAGTTATGAAAAACCGCGCGCGGAACGGATTGAAAATTTTTCCGTCGGCGGCAGTGACACGGTTTCCCGGGAAGAGTTTTCACCGCTGAATGACTCCCTCATCAATCTCTGGCCTGTCTTCTACCGGAACAGGTTCTATGTTTCCGTCCTCTGGCCGCTGATCGACAGCGATCCTTACGGATTTGCCGTGCGCCCGTTCTATAACCAGGAGGGCAATGAATATGCCGTTCTTTTTCCGCTTTGCGCATGGAACCCGGTCAATGGCGACGGCTGGATTGCAAACAGTTACTGGAACCGTCGCTGTTTCGGGGCGGCGCCGTTCTTCCACCATTCCCGGGGAGCTGAGGCATTCAGTTATTATGCCCTGGCATGGCGGCATGGCGACAGCTGGGGCGTCTTTCCCTTTGCCCGGTTCGGCAGAGGTTTTTCCTATGCGGGCCCGGCATGGTGGTCGCGGAATGGGGAAGGGGGGCTTGAGTCCGGCGGATTCTTTCCCATGGCAAGATTCCACCGGGATTTCAATTTCTTCGGTCCGGCATGGTGGTACCGCGGCGGTCATGTATCATGGGGCGTCTTTCCCGCCGCACGTTTTTCCTCGGAGAAGGACAGCCTGAACTATGTCGGTCCCTTCTGGCGCGGGGGAGATTCTTTCGGTCTCTTTCCGGCGGCGAAGTACTCTCCGAAGGGAATCAGTTATGCCGGTCCATTCTGGAAAGACCGTTCCGACGGCACCTTCGGCATCTTTCCTGTTTTCCGCTTCCGCAACGTTCTTGACCATTTTCTGTTTCCTCTTTACTGCATCGGCGACAACGGCGGTTTCTTTCTGAGTCCGCTGGCGGCATGGGAGAAGGACAGAATGTTTTCCATTCTCGGACCGCTTTACCTTGTGAACCGGAACCGGAGCGAGATCAGGGACGACGGAAATCCGATGTTTTACCGCGGCGGCGGGAAGTCGGAAAGCTGTTTCCGGATGTTCGGGCTTGTCGGATATGCCGGGAGCCGCTCCGTCTGCAATTGGAAAAAAGAGTGCGATCTGACGAAACTGAAGACAGCGCGCGTCAGGGATTTTGCCGGGCATCGTCCTTACCTGCAATATCAGCTGGACAAACTCGGCTGCGGGGAGAAACTGCCGGAAACCGATGCCGGGTTGAAGGAGTTGAAAATCAGACTGAAACGGGAGGTGACGGAGGAAAAGACGGATTATTTCGGGATTGTGCCGCTGTTTCACTATGATGCGTCCCCTGCGGAACGGACGTTCCGTTTTCTGTTCTGCCTGCCTTATTACAACAAAAAAGCGGGAAGCGAAGAACTCAGTTTCCTCGGCCCGTTCCTTTTCAGCGGCAGGAAGAGGCAATACACGGACCGTCAGGCGCAGATCGCGGCTGTTGAGAAGAATGCCGCCGTATCGAATTCAAGGCTGCTTTCGCTTCCTCTGCTTTTCAGTGTGGAGACAAGAGAATATTACGCGGATTCCCCTGCGGCGCGGAAGCTGAAAAAACTGATAGCCGACTTCCGGAAGGATCGCGGACTTTCGGATCGTGCGAAGATCGACGGCGCACTCCGCAGCCTGGACCCGTCGCTCTCCCTCCCGGAGAGTGTCACCGATCCGGATTCCTTCCAGGCGTTTCTCGGCGATGTGATTGCAAAACAGAACTTGCCGACCGGAAGCGACTGGGGCGGCGGCTGTCTTCCGCTGTTCCTGAAGGCGGCGGGGACCCGTCATTGGATTTTCCCCGTGCTGCTCAGCAGTTTTGAAAAGACGGAAGAAAGAACTTTTTTCTTCTCCCTCCCGCTTCTTACCCGTATCAGGGAGACCCCCTGCGTGAAGCAGCGGCACATTCTGTTTCCCTTTGGCTGGACGGAGTCGGACAAGACATATCGTCGGGATATGACTGAGGTTTGTGAACAGGACGGGATTTTTCAGAATGACTCCCATACGGAGGAATCCAGGCTCGGAATTCTGCTGTGGCTGTACCATCGGAACGAAAGCACCGGTCTTGTCGCGCTTCGGAAAGGCGAGGCGGCCGGGCTGAACCGTCTGCGCGGTCTGCTGCGTTCCAGAATGGAGCATCTGAAGCGCATTGCCGCGGAGGAGCCGGGAAATATGGAGAAACGGAAGAAACTGGAAAAGGAGCTGGCGGGAAGGACGGGAAAGGAGATTCCGCTGTCCGATGCCGCCGCATGTCGGAAAGCCGCGGAGACGGCAGGGAAGGACGGATCCCTCAAAAGACGTCTGCGGATGCTCGCAAAGGATTACGACGGCATGGCGGATGCCCGGGGCGCGTTGCAATCTTCAGAAAAGGAACTGAGGGACCTTCTGGCAGTGTTCGGCATCTTTCCGGAGGGGCGGGATCTTCTTTCCGCGGAAAAATTGAAATCGTGTTTTGATTCTCTTTATGGAACCCGCATCGGGGAACGCAGGGTGAAGCGGTACGGCACCTGGTTTTCAGGCAGGGAGGTCTGCGGCGATGACTACCGGTGGCATGTCGGATTCTTTCTGGCAAACGGTTCCGGCATCGGCGGATGCGAAGAGGTGCGTATTCTCCGATGGCTCTACCGTTTCCGCAGAAACGGTAACAGGACGGAAACGCTGTTTCCGTTTTTCTCGCTGCAGCGGGACGGAGCCGACAGCCGCATCTCTTTTCTGTGGCGGGTCTGGGAACGCAGAGTCGTGAACGGCAAGGTCAGCGGCCATGTGTTCTTCATTCCCTTCGGAGAGCGTGCGTGATGTCCCGGGAAGCAACCGGCGCGGGGTGTTCTGAACGCTTTCTCATGCAGTTGAGAATCGTCAGACAGTGTTCCTCGCTGATTGTGTAGAAGATCCTGCGTCCGGAGCGGCGCCGGGAGATCAGCCCGCTCCTGCGCAGGAGGTTCAGATTTTGCGAAATCGCTCCCTGATGTCCGTCGACGCCCTCCACGATTTCCGATACGGCGGATTCTCCATGCAGGTCCAGAAATTCAATGATGCGGAGCCGCTGAACATTTCCAAGGAGTTTCAGCACCTCGCTCATTTGCACGACATAATTTTCAGGAAGAGTTTTCATGTTTTTCACCGGAGCCGGGTGTATCCTTTTCAGATAAAGAGGGTTCTGCCGTTCTGCTTCGCGAGTTCGACGAAGCTGGCGACTCCCGCGACTTCATCGACTTCGAGGAGCTCCTCGCGGGTGATTCCCATGACATTCATGGCCATCTCGCATGCGATGAACTTCACTCCCAGTGCTTTTGCCTGTTTCAGCAGATCGGGGAGAGATGCCACGTTCTGCTGTTCCATGACGTGTTTCATCATCCTGGTTCCGACTCCTCCCAGATTCATCCTGGAAAGCCGGAGTCCGGACGCGCCTTTCGGGAGCATCCGGTCGAACAGTCTGGAAAGAGCGTTTTTCTGAACGGCTGGCGCTGGATTTTTCCTCAGGACGCTCAACCCCCAGAAGGTGAAGAAGATTCCGACCTTCATGCCGGACGCCGCCATGCCGCATGCGATGATGAGCGCCGCCATTGCCTTGTCCAGATCGTTGCTGAACAATACGATGGCGCCGGTCTGTTCCGCGGAAGCCGCAGGCTGCGCAGGAGATTCCGCCCCCGGAATCCGGCGGCGTATGATGGCGGCGAGATAATCCGCTTTCATTTCCCGGCTGACCAGTTCATTGCCGCTGGATTTAACCCAGTTCATCAGATCAACGTCAAAAGACTGCGGGGCAAGGAGTTCCAGACTTTCTCCCAGGGGCATTCTGTCCATCTCCTGTTTCAGGCGGACCACCGGTCCCGGGCAGGCAAGGGTTCGGACGTCGAGCTGCCGTTTGCAGACTGCAAACACCGGTTTCTCCGTTTCTTTCTTTACCGGATCGGGCGGAGTTGCCTGAAGCGGCTGGAACATTTTCCAGGTGAGGTATCCGCCGGAAAGGTTGACTGCATCGAAACTGTTCTGCGCAAGGATCCGTTCCGCGATATAGCCGCGGAGTCCGGACTGGCAGAAGATATAGATCATGCGGCCGCGGGGCAGTTCCGCCAGGCGCTTCCGCAGGTCGCCGAGAGGAATGTTGCGCGCACCGGGAACAGAACCGAGTTCAAATTCCGCTTTTTCCCGTACGTCAAGCAGGAAACAGCCGTCCGGCAGAGAATCGAAATGGGCGAGACGGGTCAGCCCTCCGAGAACATTTTCCCCGATCATTCCGGCGAGATTCACCGGATCCTTCGCCGAAGCATACGGAGGCGCATAGGCGAGCTCCAGCTCCGCCAGATCCTGAATCTTTCCGCCGTTCCAGATTGCGCTTGAGATCACGTCGATCCGTTTGTCCACACCTTTTGCGCCGATGATCTGTGCACCGAACAGTCTGCCGTCATGCCCGAAGATGACTTTCATGTGAAGCTGTGCCCCGCCCGGATAATAGGATGCGTTGGAATTCGGATGAAGATAAATTTTATGATAAGGCACGTCCATTGAGGTGAGTCGCCGTTCGGAGTAACCGGTCATTCCGGCGGTCAGGATGCCGACTTTGATGACCGATGTCCCGATTGTGCCTTTGTACCGGCTGTGTCTGCCGGCGATGTTGTCAGCCGCCATACGGCCTTGCCGGTTTGCCGGACCGGCAAGGGCAATGGCTGTTCTGCCGCCGAAAATCGGGTCTGTGGTTTCCGTGACATCGCCGACGGCATAGATGTCGGGATCGCTGGTGCGGAGTTCCGCGTCCGTGACGATATGTCCCCTTGTGCCGAGTTTCAGTCCGGCTGCTTTCGCCAGTTCCGAGTTCGGTCTGACGCCGATGCTCAGGACGGCGGTATCCGCCGACAGTTTCCGCCCGTTGCTGAGAATGGCGGAGAATCCCTCCTGCTCCGCCTGGAACGAGGTTACTTCCGTATCCATTTCCACCCGTATTCCCTGTCTGCGGAGTTCCGTCACCAGCAGAGAGCTCATCTCGTGATCCAGTGTGGGCAGAAGCTGACGGCCGCGCTGAATCAGCGTGACTTCCAGTTTGCGTTCATTGAGATTTTCCGCAAGTTCGAGTCCGACGAATCCGCCGCCGATGACGAGCACTTTTCCCGCACCGTTTCTGATATGCGCTTCCAGCTTGTCCATGTCGGCGAGAGTCCAGAGATGAAATACTCCCGGATGATTGGCGCCGGGAATAGTGACAGGCGCCGGTGAGGCGCCGGTGGAAAGAATCAGTTTGTCATAGGTTTCGCCGGTTTCGCCGCCGGAGACAAGATCACGCAGAATGACTCTCTTTCCTGCCCGGTCGATGGCTACCGCTTCACAACGTGTGCGGACATCCACACGGAAGCGCGCCTTGAATTTTTCCGGAGTCATGACAAGCAGGTCATTCCGGTCCGGGATGACGTTTCCCAGATGGTAAGGCAGACCGCAGTTCGCATAAGAGATGGATTCTCCCCGCTCCACAAGAATGATTTCCGCCTGTTCGTCCAGTCTGCGCAGACGTGCCGCCGCGCTTGCGCCTCCGGCGACTCCGCCGATGATGATGGTTTTCATAAGCATTATTAACCCCCTGTTTTTTTCAGTTCAATATATCAATATATCATAATTATTTGATATATCAAGCCGTGTTTTGAAATCCCCGCGGCATCCTGCGGGAAGGAATGAAATCCGTGTCCTGCTTTTCCGGAGCTCTCCTTTTCGCCTTTGCCGGGCGCATCTTTTCTGCAATCAGGACGGTAAAAAACGGATTGCCTCTTGAAAAACGGCGGAAAACAGACAATATTACCAAGTTTGAACTATCATTTGCAACAGAAGTTTCCGCCGGAGGTTTTTTATGCGGTTCAGGTGTCCTTTCTGCTTTTACGCGATCAACGCGGATGAGTCGGCGCGCGGTTACAGTATGACATGCCCGAGTTGCGCCAAGACTGTCATGGTGCCTGTCGGCCGTTTTGAGGACGGTTGCATTATCGGCGATTTCCTGATTAAATCCAAGATCGGGGAGGGGTCCATCGGTGCGGTGTATCTGGCGACCCAGCTTTCGCTGGAACGGCAGGTCGCGCTCAAGATTCTGTCGCCGGAATACAGCACGCACAAGGGGATCAACGATTTTCTGAACGAGGCGCGTGCCGCCGCGAAACTCAGCCATATCAATCTGGTGCAGTCCTTCGCGATCGGCGAGGAAGACAACATCTGCTACATGGCGATGACCTACATTACCGGAGAGACTGTCCGCAAGAGAATTCTGCGCGAGGGAAAGATTCCGGTCGATGAGTCGCTCCATATCATCCAGCAGGTCGCGGAGGCGCTTTATTACGCATGGGAGGAGAGCCGTCTGATTCACCGCGACGTGAAGCCGGACAATATCATGATTACGGAGGACGGCATTGTCAAACTGACCGATCTCGGGCTTGCCATGCAGACCAGCGAATGGAGCAAGGACATGGAGATTTCCGGGAGCCCCTCCTATATGAGCCCGGAACAGTTCTCCGGCGAGCCGCTGGATACCCGCAGCGACATCTATTCGCTCGGCGTCACGCTTTATCAGATGATCTCCGGCAAACTTCCGTTCGATGCGGAGACAGTCCGCAGTGTGGCGCACCAGCATTTCGAGGAGGAGGCAGTTCCGCTGAACAAAGTGGATTCCTCTGTCCCCGTTCCTGTTGCGCGTCTCGTCAAGAAGATGATGGCGAAAAAGCCTGCCGACCGTTATCGCGACATGGAGGAGCTGCTGAATGAAATCTGGACGATCCGCCAGAAAACCGCTCCCGACCGTTCCCTTGTTCCGGAAGTTCACACGATTTCCCTGAAACGTCTGGACTATGAAATGCAGCACGAATCTTCCGAGGCGAAAAAAAATGTGCTGAAGCTGGAGGACGAGATCCGCGAACGCAGAAAATACCTCCGGATTCTCCTGGCGCTGATTCCCGTGGCGCTGGTGCTTGGTATTATTGTGACGCTTTACTGGTATGGAAACACCCCGATCAATACGTCCGTCGAGACGCGCATCTCGCAGAAGACCGCTTATTTCAGACGATTCGCGAATGACGGCAGTCTGCCGTTGAAAGTCATTCAGGAGGAGGGGGAAAAGATTCTTGCCGAATTCGGCAAACCGCGCAACCGCACCCAGCGGCTTATGCTTGACAACATCCGCGCGATCATGACCGATGCCGCATACAGGCGTTCGCAGCTTGAAAACAGAAATCTGCTGGATTCCCTCCGGAATGCACGTCGCGACAATGCCGCGCTCAAGGCGGAAGCGGAATCTCTGACCGCACGCATGAAAGAAGCTGAAAACAAGGCGATTTCCGCCGAAGAGACCGCGCGGACCAGAAAGCTCTATGAGGAAAATCTGAAGAAACTCAATGCACTGAATGCGACAATCAAATCTCTGGAGACGGAGCGAAACGCTCTGCAGGAGCGTGTCTCCTCGCTGGAACTGACGCTCGAAGAAAACTGGCGCGACATGATCCGGACGGAAATCATGAAGCTCCGTCCGCAGCTGCGTTTGCGGGAGATCAGTGCGCTTCTTGCCGTGGAATCTGTTCAGTATCCCCGACGCACCGGATGGCTGAATGAACGGGAACAGGAAAATCTGTTTCTTGGACGGGTCCTGCTGGACATTGCGGAAAGCGGCACGAAATACTCTGCAAAGGAGTTGCCGGGACTTGGCAGAATCATCATGATTTCCAGCGGATTCATTGATTATCAGGATCGGGACGGACGGGTGCGGCAGATGAAATGGAACTCGCTTCCCACTGATATTGCATGGCAGATTCTTTCGGACAATCCTTTGTTTACCGGGAAAGAACGTGAAGTGCGTGCGGGGCTGGAGCTGCTGAAGGGCAATCTGGGAATGGCGCAGGTCGCGAACCCGACTGACCTGGAAATCAATGCCATGATCCGGATTTATCTGCAGAACACTGCCAGGTCAATGAAATATATGGTGCCGGACAACCGAAACGGAGCAAAGGAACTTTATGATACGGCGCTGAAAGTCCTGCGCGGCAGTCTTGAATTTGAAAATATGAAGGGCAGTCTTTCCGTCATCCTTTCCCTCTAGGCAGGTCTTTCGACCTGCACCCTACCCGGATGCTTGCGCATCCTGCTTTGTCCGTTGCTTCGGCGCAGTTCCGTGCGTGATCTTTTGTTGATTGCATTTTGGGATACGGGAAGTAGTGTCCTGCACCCTACCCGTATGCTTGCGCATCCTGCTTTGTCCGTTGCTTCGCCATAGTCCTGCGCGTGATCTTTGATTCCTTGCTGTTCTTTAAGACGGGACGTAGTATCCTGCACCCTACCCGTATGCCAGTGCATCCTGCTTTGTCCGTCGCTTCGGCGTAGTCCTGCGCGTGATCTTTGATTCCTTGCTGTTCTTTAAGACGGGACGTAGTGTTCTGCCCCCGCCGGATGCCAGTGCATCCTGCTGAAATTGTCTTTCACGTCATTTAAAACTTAAAACCGGGAAAAAGAATAAGACAAAAGGAGAAAAGAAAAAATGGTGAGCCGGCAGGGGCTCGAACCCTGGACCACCGCCTTAAAAGGGCGATGCTCTACCGACTGAGCTACCAGCTCACTCAATTGTTCCTTAGGTGGAACAAGGTCTATAATCTATCATGCCAAATACAAAAATCAAGCTGTTTTCAGATGAAAATACGAAAAAATATTTTTCTCTGTTTCAAATTTCAATAAAAACCGGGTTTCGGCTTGCCTTTCCGGACATCAATTTCAATATTCCGGATGTTTTCAATCCCGAGATTGTATTTCAAGGCATCAAGAAGACGGTTCTCGAAATGATCGGCTACAACCGTGATTGATTCGCCGTCCGGATTGTAAGGAAAGGAGACGGCGACATAAAGGCGCAGTGCTTTTCTGTCATGGAAAAGCGCGACTTTCAATATTTCAATTTCTGCAAACTCGCCGCCGACGGATTTTACCAGATCGGCTATCGCCGTCGCAGAAATCAGAAGCCGGCCGTGTGCGGAACGGAGCGCAACACCTTTTGCATGGCGCGGATGTTTCAGGATCGTCAGCAGAAGACCCAGAAGAACAACGAACAGCAGAGCAATCAATGCTCCGGTCAAATATCCACACTGAAATGCAAAAATTTCCACGTCATCCACTTGAAACAGGTAATTCTGGAGCATTTGCTTTATCATGATTTCTCCGTCTTGTTATGAAAAAGCTCCGGTTCCTGTCCGGCACCGGAGCCCGATGATTTATTCCGCGTCGCTTTGATCCTGCTCATCCTCAAGGTCTATGATGACGACATTGACCTTGTTGACCTGCATCCCGGTGATTTTTGTGATTTCACCGATCACGGCAAGCTGAATCGCTTCGGCAATCTCCGGGATATGGGTGCCGTAGGCAAGAATGACCTTGATTTCGACCTGAACGGAATTGTCGCCCATATTGATCGAAATGGCACGGTCGTACATTTTCTTGCTGCCGACGATTTCGGCGAGGTTGTCGACAAGGCTGCTTCCGGCAAGCCTGATGACTCCCGGAACCGCGCAGGTTGCTTTTCTGACGATAGAGGCAATCACGCTTTCATGAACTTTAATCGTGCCTGAGTAAGGCACTGCTTCTGCCATGGCAGCTTCCGTCGGAAGCATGCTTTGGCTGGTCTTCTTCTCTTCCTGATTCATGGTTGATGATCTCCTTTGCATTACAGGGATTCTGTTTCGTCTTCCGAGGCGTCTTCCATTTCGCGGACGATCACATTGACTTTTGTGACATTCAATCCTGTAATAGCCTTGATTTCCCTGGAAACAGCGTCCTGAACCGCCGCGGCGACTGCGGGAAGCTGCACCCCGTATTGAATATTGATGGAAAGCTCCACTGCAACAGAGGAATTATTCATGGCGATCTGGATTGACCGATCCTGAATTTTCTTGCTGCCGACGATTTCCGCGATATTGTCGACGAAACTGTTGCCGGTGATGCGCGTGACCCCCGGAACGGAACAGGCGGCCTTTCTCACGATTGTCGCGATTGCGCCTTCGTGGATTTTGATCTGCCCGTACTGGTTGCCGTGTTCAGCGACGGGGCCCGTCGATGATGTGTGCTTTTTTGAAGCTGTACCGGATGTCAGTCTTGCCATTTTTCCTCGTCCTTAATTTACGCCGGATTCTGTTTCTTATCCTGCTTGTTGAAGTGTCCGCCCTTGATGAGCCGCTCAATGAAGCCTGTATCGTAGTGCCCTTCGATGAATTCACGGGTGTCTATGATGAATTGCTCGAACGGAATTGTCGTTTTGACGCCTTCTATGAAATATTCGCTCAGCGCGCGGCGGCATTTTGCAATGGCTTCCGCGCGGGTGTCTCCGTGAACGATCAGTTTTCCGATCATGCTGTCATAATGAGGCGGAATGCGATAGCCGTTGTAGGCATGGGAATCCACACGGACTCCGGGACCGCCGGGGGCATTGTAGAATTCAATGCGTCCGGGACACGGAGAGAAGTTGTTGTAGGGATTTTCCGCATTGATGCGGCATTCGATCGCATGTCCGCGGAAAGTCACGTTCTTTTGTGTGAGAGAGAGTTTCTCACCGGCCGCGATCCGGATCTGTTCCTTGATAATATCCACGCCTGTAATCATTTCCGTGACGGGATGCTCAACCTGGACGCGGGTATTCATTTCCATGAAGTAGAACTGGTCGTTCGGTCCGAGGAGGAACTCAATGGTGCCCGCGCTGACATATTTTGCCGCTTTTGCCGCCTTGACAGCCGCTTCGCCCATTTTCTTCCGGAGAGATGCGCTCAGCGCCGGGGAGGGGGATTCCTCGATCAGTTTCTGATGTCTGCGCTGGAGACTGCAGTCGCGTTCCCCGAGATGCAGGACATTGCCGTAAGAGTCCGCAAGAATCTGCACCTCGATGTGACGCGGGTTTTCAATATACTTTTCGATATAGACTTCCCCGTCTCCGAATGCTCTTTCCGCTTCGGTTTTTGCCGCATGGAACCCTTGAATCAGGCTGGGGTCGTTGTGCGCGATTCTCATACCGCGTCCGCCGCCGCCCGCAGAGGCTTTGACGATGACCGGATACTTGAGCGCGTGCGCTTCCTTGAGCGCATCTTCCTCGGTATTGATGACGCCATGGCTGCCGGGGGTTACGGGAACTCCCGCCTTGCGCATGGTCTCCCTGGCATTGGACTTGTCCCCCATTGCGCGCATCTGTTCCGGTCCGGGACCGATGAACGTGATGTTGCAGCTCTTGCAGACTTCGGCAAAATGAGCATTTTCTGAGAGGAAGCCGTATCCCGGATGGATCGCATCCACGTCGCAGATCTCGCCTACGCTGATAATCCGCTCGATTAAAAGATAACTTGCACTGGAAGGTGCGCTTCCGATGCAGACCGCCTGATCTGCAAGGCGGACCGGCAGGGAATCTTCATCCGCCTGCGAATACGCAATCACGGTCTTGATCCCCATCTCCTTGCATGCTCTGATGATGCGGAGTGCGATTTCGCCGCGGTTGGCAATTAATATTTTATTGAACATAATTCACCCGGGTAAGTAAAACAATTGGTCTTATTCGAGAATGAAGAGAGGCTGTCCGAACTCGACAGGCTGTCCGTTTTCAACGAGAATTTCTTTGATTACGCCGGATTTTTCCGCCTTGATTTCATTCATGACCTTCATCGCTTCAATGATGCAGACCGTAGTATCCGCATCCACCTTCGCGCCGACTTTCACAAATGCTTCGGAACCCGGAGCCGAGGAACGGTAGAATGTTCCGACGATCGGGGATTCAATGATCTTGCCGGCATCCACAGGAGCCGCCGCGGGCGCAGGTGCCGCGGGCGCCGCCGGAACAGGGGCTGCCGCAGCGGGAGCGGGCGCAGCCGGAGCTGCGGGAACGACTGCCGGCGCAGCCATTACAGTCTGGGGAGCCATCGCCGCGGTCTGCTGGCTGCCTCTCCTGATGCAGAGGTGCATGTCTTCCGCTTCAATTTTGAACTCTGTAAGATCGTTTTCGGACATTAGCTTGACGATGGTTTTTATCTCTTCAATTTTCATCTCTCAGCCCTGTTCTTTCGTTTTTTGGTTGTTGATATATCTGACCAGTGCGCGCAAGGCCCATTCATAGCCGTCGGCTCCCAGTCCCGCTATCTGCCCGATACATACCGGTGCAGTCAGTGATTCATGCCGGAATCCCTCCCTGGCGTGGATGTTGCTCAGATGGATTTCCACCGCGGGGAGCTTCACCCCTTCGATGGCGTCCCGGATCGCAACGCTTGTATGTGTATATGCGGCGGGATTGATTACCAGCCCTTCCACTCCGTCCGCCTGCGCCTGCGCGATGGCGTCGACGATCACGCCTTCATGATTGCTCTGCATGAAGCCCAGCTCCACACCGAGTTCAGCCGCGACGACGCGCAGCCGTGACTCGATTTCCGGGAGCGGCACGACTCCATATACTTCTACTTTCCTGCGGCCAAGCAATTGCAGGTTGGGCCCGTTCAATACTAAAATTTTCATGACGATACTATAACACAACTTTCCTTACTTTTCCAGAAAAAATTCCGAAAGGTTGAAAAATGAGCTGATTATTTTTCGCGGGGAATCTCATAACTCGTTGAAGTAGGCGCTTTCGTAACCGTTGTCCACCATGACCCGCAGCGCGGTGCCGATTTCCTCAAAATACTGCGGGATGTAACTGGAATAACTCCGGTAGGCATACTGTTCGTGGGAGCCGATGCAGATCAGGCTTTTCCCGGATGCGATACGCCGCTGCAGACGTTCCTCAATTCCCCGCAGGTCGTTCCCGAAAAGGTTCAGGATTGCATCCACGGGCATGTCATACATGCTGAAGTCCCGGTTGCAAATGATTTCCTCCCCTTCCGGAACGGCGAAGAATTTCATTCCGTGCCTCCGCATGAAAATACGGTTTTCCGGCGTGATGCGGAACCAGTGCATGATGACGGGCGCAATCAGGGATTTTCCGCCGACGATGCGTCTGAGGTCGTTCATCAGCAGTGCATAATGTTCCGGCATTTTTTCCGGATACGCCTTTGAATAAGGTTCATCGGGGAATTCCGCGTAACCGTGAAAGGCAAATTTCAGCCAGTCTGAATTGTCCTCGAATTCGGAGCGGTATTTGTCGGGAAACTGCGAAAGATCGAAAGAGGGATTGTGCGAATTCCGCCAGAAGCAGTTGAGCGTGAATTTCGCTCCGTATTGTTCATGCGCCTTTTTCAGTCCGTTCAGATAGAACTGGTCGAATATGGAAACATAACAGTGTTCATAAATATCGTTGAAAAAGAAGATGTTGTCATCAATGAAAAAGTTGTATTTTTTCCCATCCGGCAGCGGTTTCTGCATCTTGGCTCCTTTCTGAAAACGGTTGAATTGAAAACGGACATTTCCGCGGCTGGTTACTGCATGCTCATGGCTGACGGCTGATAGCGCGGGTCGTCGGGGAGAATCGTCGGGGTGTCAAGAGGCGGAAGGCGGTCGACGAGTCCCCAGCGGCGGGAGATCGGCCAGAAGACGTTGACTGCGAGTCCGACGATATTTTTGCGGGGAATGAAACCGATCATACGGGCATCGAGGCTGTGGTTCGTATTGTCGCCCAGCACAAAATAATGATTTTCCGGCACTGTGATTTCCTGTCCGGGGGCAAGCAGTCCGTCCGCCCTGTGTCCCTGGTAGCCGCCCTTGAACGAATAGAGTTTCCTGAATTTTTCGGAGAGTTCATAGGCGGGTTTGAAATCCTCCGCTCCTTTCGGTCGGATCATGAGAATGTTGTTTTCAATTTTCATGGTGTCCCCGGGAAGTCCCGCAAGACGTTTGACGTAATAAAATCCGCCGAGCGGCTGAACCGCGGAGGAAAGCCCTTCCGTCGTGAACACGACGATGTCGCCGCGTTTGATGTCGCGAAAATGGATGCTGAACCGTTCGACGAAGAGATGATCTCCGGTGGAAAGCCAGCCGTCGGAAAACGTTTCTCCCGCTTCGTAATAATCGCCGGTTTTTGTCAGATAGCGCTTGATGTTCTGGAGAAGATCGCCGGGAAGGGTGTAAGTCCGGTTGCCGATATTGAAAACGGATTCCGTGAAAAAGAGATATTTGTTTCTGAGTTTGTAGTCATAAGAGAGCCAGCCGTCTTCTTTCACCGTGAGTTCTGCGCGTTCCGCCTGTATCGGCATGGCGGCTCTGGTGACGGGTCCGAGATGAGGTTCGGAAAGTTTCCGGTCAATGTAGTGAATGCCGAACAGGGTCGGCTGCATGCTGCTGGTCGGAATTTTGAACGGCTGGATATAGAGCGCGCGGATGCCGCCCGCAACGGCGCAGGCGACGATCAGCACATCCAGGAATCCGCGCATGGAGTGGGCGAAACCGTTTCTCGGGAGAATGCGTTCCAGGCGCTGGTCGAAGCCCTCCAGTGTTTTCTGATCCGTTTCCGGCAGTCTGACGGCGTCCAGTTCCGTTTTCAGCAGCTGGAGTTCCGCTTTGGTTTTGTCCGGCAGAATGTCGTCATCCGCCGCAAGGGTGTGGCGGACGGTTGATCTGAGTTCTTTCAGCAGCTTTCTGCGTTTGCGGTTTTTGAAAAATGATGACAGCATGATTGTATTGTCTTTCTTCGTCAGTTAAAAATATTCCATAAAAACAATATCACATCTTTGTTTCAAGGTCAAGCGAGGTTTGCATATATCGGCATAAGAAGTATATTACAGGGTTGACGAATGATGGAAAGTGAAATGACGGAATGATCTTGTTATATAGAATACTGTTTCCTTTTGTTTTTTTGTTTTTTCTGCCGGGGCTGATCGTGAAACTGATCCGGCGCCCCGGGCGCAAGAAAAACTATATGGAACGCTTCGGCTTCTTTTCCGGGGAGAGGCGGGAGGCGCTTTCCCGTATGCGGGGGGCTGTCTGGATTCACGCGGTCAGCGTCGGGGAGACCAATGCCGCGCTTTCTCTCCTGAAAAAATGGATCGCGGAGTATCCGGACAGGAAGTTTGTGTTCAGCACGACGACCACGACTTCGCAGGAAATCGCATGGAACAAGGTGCCCGCCGGAGTCGAGGTGTTTTTCTGCCCTGTGGATATGGGCTTTTCCGTCCGCAGGGTTCTGCGGATGGTTCGTCCGTCTTCGCTGGTGATCTTTGAAACGGAAATCTGGCCGAACCTGGTGTTTCTGGCGAAGAAAAGCGGGGCGAAGGTGTTTCTCGTGAATGCGCGTCTTTCCGACCGTTCCATCAGGGGATACCGGCGTTTCCGCGCGTTTTTCGCTCCGGTGCTGAGCGCGTTTGACCGGATCGGGGTGCAGACGGAGCTGGACAGGGAACGTTTCCTTTCCGTGGCGCCGGAGGCGAAGGCCGTTGTGACCGGCAACATCAAATTCGATCAGTGCCCGCCTCCGGATTTGAAAGGGATTGACCTGACGGAGTTTTTCGGGCAGGATTTCATTTCCCTGCTGGCGTGCAGCACCCATGCGCCGGAGGAGAAACTGATGCTGGATTCGTTTCTTGCGGCGCGGAAACACTGTCCGAAGCTGAAATTCGTGATCGTGCCGCGTCATGCGGAACGGGGCGGTGAACTTGAGGAAATGCTGAAAAATTCGGGTGTCCGTTATTACCGGAGAACCTCGAAGAAGCCTCTGGACGGGACGGTGGACTGTCTGCTGGCGGATACCACGGGGGAACTGGTCAGGTTCATCAGGTCTTCGGATATTGTACTGATGGGCAAGACCTTTGCCGGAAACGACGAGGGACAGAACATCATTGAACCCGCGCAAATGGGGAAGACGATCATTACGGGCCCTGAAATGAAGAATTTCCGGCAGGCGTTTGACGCCCTGCTGAAAGAGGGCGGCGTCCTGAGCATTCATTCGGACGGGGAGCTGACCGCCGCCGTGGAGACCCTGGCGGAAAGCGCGGAGAAGCGCCGCATTCTGGGGGAAAAGGCGAAGACGGCGGTTGGCAGACATGCCGGAGCATTGGAAAAGACTATTAAACTTTTAGAGGAGAACAGATCATGTCAGGCTTGACTCAGGCCCTTCTTGCGAAAGAGGGAAAGATTACCGAACAGATGAAGCGCGTTGCTGTGAAAGAGGGGCGCAGCGAGGAATTTATCCGAGAGAGAGTCGCCGACGGGCGGATCGTCATTCCGGCGAACATCAATCATAAGAATCTGGAACCGGTCGGGATCGGGCGCGAGCTTCTGACCAAGATCAATGCGAACATCGGAAACTCCTCCCTTTCCAGTTGTCCCAAAGAGGAGCAGACGAAACTGCAGACCGCGCTGAAATACGGTGCGGATACGGTCATGGATCTCAGTACCGGCGGCAATATTACGAAAATCCGCGCGGATCTTCTTGCAAAATGCCATGCTCCGGTCGGGACGGTGCCCGTATATGAGATGGTTGCGCGCAAGGGAGCGGACGGCATCAGCCGTGAGCTCATGCTTCAGGTCATGGAGGAGCAGGCTCAGCAGGGGGTTGACTATATGACGATTCATGCCGGGCTGCTCCGCAAATATGTCCCCCTGGCGATGAAGCGCAAGCTCGGGATCGTCAGCCGCGGCGGAGCTCTGCTTGCCGGCTGGATGGAGAAGAACAAGAGGGAGAATCCGTTCTATGAATTTTTCGACGATATTCTTGAAATCTGCCTGAAATATGACGTGACGCTTTCTCTCGGTGACGGTTTGCGCCCCGGTTGCCTCGCCGACGCCAGCGACGAAGCGCAGTTTGCTGAGCTTGACACGCTGGGCGAACTGGTGTTCCGCTGCCGCAAGGCGGGAGTTCAGGCGATGGTGGAGGGGCCCGGACACGTCCCGATGAATGAAATCGAGATGAACATGAAGCGCGAGCAGGAAGTCTGCGGCGATGCGCCGTTCTATATTCTCGGCCCTGTCGTGATCGACTGCGCTCCCGGTTATGACCATCTGGTTGCGTCCATGGGCGGTATGCTCGGCGCGTATTACGGAGCTGCGATGCTCTGTTACGTGACTCCGAAAGAGCACATCGGGCTTCCGAACAACGAGGATGTGCGCCGCGGCGTCGTGGCGTTCAAGATTGCCGCCCATGCCGCGGATATCGGACTCAACAAGCCCGGCGCGCGCGACCGTGACAACGCGATCAGCGACGCCCGCGCCGAATTCGACTGGGACAAGCAGTTCTCCCATGCGATAGACGAAGACCGCGCCCGCGCCTATCGTGCGGATGCGATCCGGGAAAGTTCGGCGGAGGAAATCGCCAGAAAGCATGACGGCAAATACTGCACGATGTGCGGTCCCGATTTCTGTTCCGTCCGCATCAGCGCCCGTTTGAAAGAGGCAATGAAACAGGAATAAGAGAGCTTTGCGGGAAAGCGGGAATCAGGCTTTTCCTGATTCCTTCCGGCTTTCTGAAAAAACAATAACGAACAGGAGGTCGATATGGCGGAATCATCGGAAATCCGGAAAATGGAAGATGCTTTGAAAAAAGCGGAGACCTCCTTTCATGTCCTGTTTGAGAAAATGAACGGAGACGGTTCCGCACGCGTCGTCTGCGAGTGCGGTTCAAAGAGACTGCTGGAGAATCTGCGGATTCTTTTCCGGAAATTGCACGGAGAGGTGGGCGCGCTGGGAACGGCGACGATCAATCCGAGACTGGAATCCGTTCCTTCGGAGATGCCGGACTCGGTTGACGCATGGAATGAGATTGCGTTCTGCTGTGCCCCGAAAAGTTTCCGGCAGTGTGTGGACGACGCGCTGTTCGAGGCGCTGATGCGGCTCAACCATGCGATCCGCTTTTCGCCGGAAATGTTGAAAGCCGTGGATGACCCCGATACCATGATCGGCAGTTCCGTGCGTCATGCCGTGAACTTTGCGAAGGCGTTGGAACGTCTGCTTTCGCTTTACCTGATGCTGATTCATGCGGAGGGAGTCCCCGAGCTCTCGCGCCTGAATCCCGAGGTGAAGAAATTTCAGCTGACGTCGTCCCTTTTCCTGCGTTCCACTTTGAAGGGGCTGGCGATGGAGCTGGATTCCCGCTTTGTCAGAAATGATATTTTCGCATCCGGGCGCACCTTCCGTTATGCTCACGGGGATTTCATGCCGGTCGCCTTGCAGTCCATCCGCGGCGTGGATGAGTTCTACGGATACAACGAGGCGAAACGGGTGCTTTCGGAGCATTTCGGGGCATTTGTTTCCGGCAGATACAATCTGCCCCTGCTGGTGAGCGGTCTGCCGGGGCTTGGCAAGACGCAGATGACGATTGCCTACTGCCTGAAGTTTCCGGAACTGACTCTGGTACTGGCGGGTCCGGAGGCTCTGCAGGAAGGTCTGGAGGAGCTGATCGCGAAGCTGACGCCTTACAAGACTAAGAAATTCATTCTTTTCTTCGACGATATTGACACCCGTGCCGTCAACTGGTATTACTTCCGCACTTATATCGGCGGATCGTTTTCCCTGCCGTCGAACATGATGGTGGTTCTTGCGTCGAATTACGGTTTTCCGCCGAATATTTCAAGCCGGGGGCGTGTCTTCAACTTCCCGCTGTTCGATGAGATACGGTGCCAGGAGATGATCGAGGATCTGTTTCTGTCGCGCGGCATGAAGCATGTCACGCCGGATCTGCTTTCCGTGATTGCCGCAGACTATGTGGAGGCGTTCGGGCAGAAGGAGTTCGACGAACTCAGCCCCCGTACGCTTGCCCGTTATCTGGAACTTTATCTCGATGATTCCGCCAAGCGCCGCCGTATGCTGGAGCTTTCGCGCGGCGAAGTGATTACCAAACCCGATTCGCAGGTCTTTTACGAAATGAACATGAAACTTTTAAGGGCGCTTTACGGAGAGGATGCCATTGATGAAGTCAGAAAGAAAGAACTTGACATCCGTTGACGGTCCGGCGGATCTCTTCACGGATGAGTATTATATGCGTGCGGCGCTTCGGTTGGCGGAGCGCGCCGCGGCGGACGGCGAGGTTCCCGTGGGAGCGGTTGCTGTCAGGGACGGCGTGGTGATCGCAAAGGCTTGGAATCAGGTTGAAATGCTGAAGGACGCTACGGCACATGCCGAAATTCTGGTATTGACCGCCGCTTCCAATGCGGTCGGTGACTGGCGGATGGACGGCGTTACGGTTTTCGTGACGAAGGAACCTTGCGCCATGTGCGCCGGCGCCCTGGTGAATGCACGGGTCGCCCGTGTTGTCTACGGGCTTGCCGATCCGCGCTGCGGCGCCTGCGGTTCCGCGCTGGATGTGACCGGCTTCCGGGGAATGCTCCACAATGTGGAGGTGAAAGGCGGGGTTCTGGAGCCGGAATGCAGAACGCTGATGCAGGAGTTTTTCCGTCAGGCGAGGGAAAGAAGCAGGAACCGGGAGCCGGGAACCGGAAAGTGAAAATTCCCGAACATGCGTTTCCCGTATTTTATCTGTAAAAAAGGAGCTGTTGATAGAATGAAAATCTTTACTGCGTTGTCTGCGGCGGTTTTGATGACACTGCTGGCATCTTCCTGTTCTTCGGAACAGGACTCGAAAAAGGAGAAACAGGTGATTTCCGCGGTGCGTTTTCCGAAACTGAAGGATTACAGTCTTGAGTTGTCGTTTGTGACTCCGCGCAGGGAATACTACGCGGGCGAGGAAAATGTGAAGATCACCTTCTCCCTGAAGAACACCGGGCTGAAACCGATCATACTGCGTGAATGGTATATGCTGGAAAGTGCGAATGTCAATCTCTATTACGCACCCGGAACGCTGGAGCAGACTGCGTCTTTGCCGGAGGATCAGTGGAAGCAGAGCCCCACGTATGATGCAAAGCGGAAGCGCATCAACCAGCGTTCACCGCTGATTTTGGATCCGGAGAAGAATCGTGCGCTGGTTGCCGTTCCGCTGGTTTTTCTGAAAGATCTCAAGGATGCCGGCAGACATGTCACTTATACGGTCAGGGGAAAACTGAATCTTCAGTCCGTGGATGTGGAGAGCAGCCCTTTTGAGATTATCGTAAAGTAAAAGGAAGGAACGATATGGCGAAATATATACAGACTCCGTTTCAGGGAAAACATTGTCTGCTTTACTGCGGGGATCTGCTTGAGTTCCGTGTTGAAAGCGATACCGTGATGCCCGGCGTCGTTTATGTGATGACGAATCTCGGGAATGCTGCATGGAAACGTTTCGAGACGATTGCGCGGGTCGAAAAGGGAGTCATGCCCGGTTCTCAGGACTGGCACAATGTCCGCATGAACAAAGTGGATGATTATACTTACAGTCTGACGTTCATGCTGACGGAGGAGGGGCATTTCGAAGCCAAGTGCTATATCGCCGGTGAGAATGGCGAGGAACCGGTATGGATTGAGGGGGAAAACGTTCACATCAACGTCGAACCCGCCACTTACTGCTGTTCCAACAGCATTTACTGCGCCTTTGTCCGCCAGTTCGGGATGAACAAGAACAATGCGGTGTCCAGACTGCCGGAGAATGTGACGGCGGAGGAGCTTGCCCGTCTTGACGGAGAAGCCTATTCCGTGATTCCGCCTTCCGGCACATTCCGCAGCCTTATCAGGGAACTGGACCATATTTTCGATACTTTGAACTGCCGCATTCTCCATCTGCTCCCGATCAATCCCACGCCGACGGTTTACGGGCGCATGGGACGTTACGGCAGCCCCTACGCGGCGTTGGATTTCACTGCGGTCAATCCTGAACTTGCCGAATTCGACCGCAAGGCGACTCCGCTGGAGCAGTTCCGCGAGCTGGTGGATGCGGTGCACAGGAAAAACGGAAAAGTTTTCATCGACATCGCGATCAATCATACCGGGTGGGCGGCGAAAATCCACGAAACGCACCCTGAATGGCTGGTAAGGGAACCGGACGGGACAATCCATTCTCCCGGCGCATGGGGAGTGGTCTGGGGGGATCTGACCGAGCTCGACCATTCCCAGCTGGAACTCTGGAAATACCTTGCATCGGTGTTCCGCACATGGTGCATGCGCGGTGTGGACGGTTTCCGCTGTGATGCAGGATATATGATTCCGGAAGCCGCATGGGAGTATATCACCGCCTGTGTGCGTGACGAGTTCCCGGAAACTATTTTTCTGCTGGAGGGACTCGGCGGCGATCCGGCCGTGACGGCGAATCTGCTTGACCAGGCCAATATGAACTGGGCGTATTCCGAACTGTTCCAGAACTATTCCCGCGAACAGATCGAAGGGTATTTGAATTACGCATGGCTCCGCAGTTCCGGCGACGGAATCATGGTGCATTATGCGGAGACCCATGACAACAGCCGTCTTGCCGCGGTTTCACCGGAGTATGCGCGGATGCGGACGGCGCTTTGCGCCCTGACCTCCACCAACGGCGCTTTCGGTTTTGCGAACGGAGTCGAGTGGTTCGCCACGGAAAAAATTGACGTGCATGAATCTTCCGCCTTGAACTGGGGGGCGGTACCAAACCAGGTGGATCTGATCGGCCGTTTGAATACGATCCTTGCCGCTCATTCGGCATTTCACAACGGGGCTGTCGTGAATTTTATTGATTCCGGAACCCCTTCCGGCGTGATTGTCGGCAGAAGCGATGTGGAGGGAAAGCATTCCGTTCTTGTGGTAATCAACCTGGAAATAGATAAAAGCACGAATGTTTCGTGGAACATCTATTCCGCCCCGTTCGACGCGGAAACGGTTTACGACCTGATCAGCGGACGCCGCATCACTCTTGTGCGGACTTCCGGAGGCAGACGTTCCCTGCTGCTCTCCGGCGGACAGATTTTCTGTCTCTGCAAAGATAAAAACGAGCTGGAACGTGTCACCGAACTTGAGGCGCGTGACCGTTTCCTGCCGGAGAAAATCGAACGGCAGGAGGCGGCGGCCATGGCGTTCCGTGCGATTGCCGCGAAAAACAATTCGGTCATCTTCTGCGGCGAGGATTCTGAAACCGCGGCGGAAAGCATTCTGCAGTCTCCTGAGCAGTTCCTGCGCGATCTCTACGGCGACGGCATGGAAGCTCCGTTTACCCGCTGGCAGTGGCCGGTCGATGCCAGGCGCGCGGTGATGCTCCCGCCGGGGCACTTCCTGCTGGTGAAGGCTCCCTGCCGCTTCCGGGCATTTTTTGTGATTGACGGCAAGGTCGTTTCCCTTGCGAACAGTCTGCACGAGTCGGGCGGCGCTTTCTTTGCGCTGCTTCCGCCTGTTCCGGTTCCGAAAGAACATAAGGAGGCGAAGCTGATACTTTCCGTCTTTGACTCGGAAAAACTGGAACGCAGAATTTCGCCGGTCATGGTTCTGGCGGAGGATGTGAAAGACTTCAAACTTTCCTATGGGCGCGAGGAACTGCGGCGCGACAAACGCAATTTCCTGCAGGCGAACGGGCGCGGCGCCATGATCTGGCTGCCGATCGAACCCAATGAACTGCGGAGCCGTTACGATGCCGTTCTGCTCGGCAATCTGAACCCGGATTACCCGGTGAACCGTCATATCATGCTGAGACGTTTCCGCATGTGGGCGGTGTATCATGCCCGCATTCAGGAATTTACAATCGACTGTCTGAAAGAGTTCCATATCGCGGGCAATGGCGGTGGAATCTGGGAATACGAACTCCCCGTGGGCAACGGCATGTTTGTCGAGGTTCATGTCAAACAGGAAATCCTGTATGATGAGAATGCCGTGATGCTGACGCTGGTGCGTTCTTCCTGCGAAGGCGGGGAACACCGTCTTTGTGACAATACTCCGGTGAAGATCATCATCCGCCCGGATATTGAGGATCGCTCTTTTCATGAGGAGACGAAGGCTTCGATGGGACCGGAGCGCTACTGGCCGGGGCTGATCAGGACTTCGGACCATGGTTTTGAGTTTCATGCGGCTTCGGACCGCATTCTGTCCGTAAGCTGCTCCAAGGGGCGTTTCCTCCGTGCTGAGGAGTGGACCTACATGATCTGGCAGGAAAAGGAGGCTTCCCGGGGGTTGGAACCCAACAGCGATCTGTTCAGTCCCGGTTACTTTACGGTTTCGCTTGCCGGCGGTGAAGCGCTTTATATCGCGGGGCAGATGTTGACTTCTCCGGATATGCCGAAGATTCCGCCTGCGATGCCCGGTGAAGCGGCATTTGCGAAAAAACGTGATACGTCGGTCGAAAATACGATGCTGACGGCGCTTTCGCAGTTTATCGTGAAGCGTGGCGACCTGAAGACGGTGATTGCCGGATACCCGTGGTTTCTTGACTGGGGACGCGATACGCTGATTGCCGCACGCGGACTGATTGCCGCACCGGAATTCAGGCGGCACGTCAAGGCGATTCTGCTACAGTTTGCCTCGTATGCCGACCGCGGAACGATTCCGAATATGATTTTCGGCGGCAATGCCGACAACCGCGATACATCCGATGCTCAGCTCTGGCTGTTTACCGCCTGCGACGATTTATGCAAGGCGGAAGGCGATTTTTCATTTCTTGAGCAGCGGGTCAGGAATGGCGGAACGCTTCTTGAAACGCTGATCTCTTTGGCGGAGGGCCTGATTGCCGGCACGCCGAACGGGATCGCAGTGGATCCTGAATCCATGCTGGTGTTCAGCCCGTCTCATTTTACATGGATGGATACGAACTATCCCGCCGGCACGCCTCGTCAGGGGTATCCGATTGAAATTCAGGCTTTGTGGTTTGCCGCCTTGCGTTTTCTGGCTGAAACGGTTGGGGGCGCCGCAGGTGGGACATGGAGAAGACGTTCTGAGCTGGTCGCCGCGTCGATTTCAAAATATTACGTTCTGGAAGGGCGTGATTACCTTTCGGACTGTCTGCACTGCGATTTCGGCGTTCCTGCGTCAAAAGCGGTGCCTGACGATCATCTGCGCCCGAATCAGCTTTATGCACTGACTCTCGGAGCGTTCAGGGATCACCGCCGCGCGATGCGGATTCTGGATGCCTGTTCCAGACTCCTGATTCCCGGTGCGATTCGCAGTCTGGCGGATCAGAGGACAGATTATGCGCTGGCGGTTTACAGTTCATCGGGAGCCTTGTTGAATGACCCCGTGCATCCTTACTGGGGCAGATATGAAGGGGACGAGGACACACGGCGCAAGCCTGCGTATCATAACGGCACGGCATGGACCTGGCAGTTCCCCGCTTACTGCGAGGCTTACTACATGATTTACGGCAAGGCGGGGCTCCGGACCGCCCGTGCCCTGTTATCTTCCTGTTCGCTGATTATGAATGACGGCTGTATTTCACAGCTTGCCGAGATTCTGGATGGAGATTATCCTCATATCCAGCGTGGCTGCGGGGCTCAGGCATGGGGAATTTCGGAATTTTATCGGGTATGGAAACTTCTTCATGAATAAAAAAGCGATATTTTATTGGAAACGAGCTTGTTTTTTCAAGGTTCACCTGTATATTATGATCCTTGTAAACGGCATACGCACCCGTAGCTCAATTGGATAGAGCGTCTGGCTACGGACCAGAAGGTTGCAGGTTCAAGTCCTACCGGGTGCACCATTTTATACTCTTAGACATAACCACATTGATATCAAACTTGCCTTTTGATATACATTGAATATCTTTCAGAATCGCCATAACAAGATTTCTCTTGACAGAATAATTATCGGGCAGTTTTGACAGCACATCATTCCA
>CASDPB010000094.1 GCA_949282305.1 uncultured Lentisphaeria bacterium
GCATACGCAGTTGTTTCAGGATGAATTTCGTGTCCGCGCTCTGCGGCGCGGCGGCTTCCCGGATCGGTATCCGGCTCGTGTGTCGGCAAATCATTGCTTGCACCTCTGCTTGTAAGGATTTTCGTTATCCTTTTCCGCGCCGTTCCAAGGGCACAAAAAAGGGCTTGAGGGTTGGAACACGTGCAAGCATACACGCCAGCCTTGCGGCTGCCCTCAAGCCCAAAATCAAAACACAATGATTCTGTCTTGTAAAAATTACGGGAATCGTGCGCCGAGTTGACGGAACGACTGCCGATGCTTGTAAGGGGTTCCAATCCCAATGCCCTTACATTAGCGTGGCAGTTCGCCGATTGCAAGCGGTGATTCAAAAAATTTTCAGAAATTTTCATTTTGCAAAAATCCATTCGTCATGATAGTTTAAAGCGCGGGCCGGAGATCAACCGAAAGCAGGTGTCTGTATGGCTGAAAACAAAGAGATCAGCGATGAAGTCCAGATTGCGGAAATCAATGCCGCAAAGGATATTGTTGTAGCAATGATACAAAGCGGAAATCTTCTCAAGACAGGAAGCATGAATCCTTATCTTGAAATCGCAAATGTTTTCAAAGCGGTTCATAGTAACGTTATCCTTCGTTCCAATCAAACGGCGTTTGCCGAACCTGAAAAATAATAACTGACTCATAACCAATTTCCGGCCCGCATTCTTCAGCTTATAAATTCGCTGAATTTCATTCTCACGGTTTCCGCTGCAATCCTTAGAATGTCAAGCTGCTGTTTTGACCCGATTCCTTCCATTAAGTCAATAATTTCTTTTGCCTTCATCAGGATTTCCGAATCTGTGATTTTTTTCGTTTCCTTATTTTCCATGACAACATCTCCGGTCTCAAAATTTTTCATTTCCCATTTCTCCTTTTACTTCGCAATCCCGCAATCTCACGGTATCACGCTTCCGTGAACGGCGTTCTGGAATGCGGTTCTGATTTTTCCGAGATCGCATTTCCGGATCTCCGCGCTGTTCTTATACCCGAAGTCCTCCCAGAGAATGAAACTCGCCTCTTCCGGGGTAAGACACTTCTGCTTCATCTGTTTCACAAGCTCCCGCTGGTCGTTTTCACTGATGAATTCCTCGCCATCCTCGAACTGCTTTTCCGCCTTGATCTCCTGCGCCGCGACGGTTTCGGAGGTCGTGTCAATCACGCCGTCGTCGCTGTGATCGTCCGGAGCCTTTACGCCGGTGGAGCGTTCGTAAATCATCTGGCGCGCCCGCTTCTCCCATTTCCCGATCAGCAGGTCAATCGTGGACGTCGCATCGCACTTGACCGAGAACCGGCAGGTGTCCGTGTGTTCGCCATCTGAGTCGCGCCACCAGATTGTGCCGCTGACGACAGCTCTCTTCTCCCCGATGTCGCGGGGGATGTCCGGCGTCGTGTGCCAGTTGTGTCTGCCGAGCGTGTCGTCGAGCAGCCGCCCGTAATACTGCTTCGTGAGATACATCCTGCTTTTGATGATGTTGACCTCGTTCCCATACATCCGCGCGCCCTTGGACGCCGCC
>CASDPB010000095.1 GCA_949282305.1 uncultured Lentisphaeria bacterium
TCCCGAAGCCAGTCGGGGAACCGGTCGGGCCCGATTCCGTTGTAGATTTCGGCGATTCCTGTAATGCTGTATTTGTCGAGGATTTCAACGTGTTCCAGTTTCAACCTCCGCGCCGTCAGAATCAGTTCTTTCAGTTTCTCATTGCTCATTTCTCATTCCTCATTTTACTTCGCCATCTCGCAATCTTGCAATCTCGCCATCTGATTACGACACTCCGATTTCCTGCATCAGCCACGCAATTTCGTCGGGGTCACTGATTGCATAGTCGTAAATTCTTGCCCGTGTAATACATGCATTGATGTTTCTGTAAGAAGAACTCACTCCGGTAGCATTGCCGAAGTAAAAACCATAACCGGTATCCGGCAAGGTAACAGGCCTGTTGCCAGAAGCTGACAGCACACCATTCACATACAGACTCCAGTCGCCGCCGACAGCATAGGTCACAAGAATGTGGTACCATCTATCCTGCTCCAGCGTGACAGCGTTTCCTACGGTTCGCCCGGATTCATCGGCTGCCATCTGGATTGAATTGCCGGTGGAAATCTGAATTCCCAGCCCCCGGTCTGTGTTGTCTGTCAGTCCGTAAAACATCAATGCTTTTTTTGACATTTGACTGCCAGTTGCACGTAGTCCGAAGGAAAAACTGATTGCATGTTCTCCCGTGGGAATATAACCACCGACTTCCCATCCAAAACGCCCGGACTCCAACTGAACACAAGGAATATTGTCAACAGAAGCGAAAGTGGCGTTTGTCATGTCCGCAACATCGCCGAACCCGGGGTCAATTTCTTTTGTCCAGTCTTCAGTCAACGGAGCATAAAAAAATGGTTGAGAACCGGAGGAAACCATATACAGCTGCGCGACTCTTACGAAAGCCTCGCTGTCATAAATGGAGTCGACCTGCGGAGTCATCCCGCTGTAGACCAGTCCTTCCGTAAGCTCGTCGCTGAACGTGTAACCGTTATCCCCCCACTCCGCCTTGTAGCCGCTCCATGTCTTCGCTTCCGTGTCCACGCTGACACATTTGTAGAATTCCGTGGAGCCGCCCCCGGAACCGGAACCGATCTCCGTAAAGGAGCCGTCCGGATGTTTCGCCACGAGAGTTTCGCCGTCCTCGCTGAAAAGCAGAACCGCTCCGTCCTTTACGACGCTGTTTGCAAAATTCTCCCGCGGCGTCGTTTTCACATAGCGCGGCAGATCGGTCAACAAATATTCACTCATTGGGACTCTCCTTACTGTTCAGAAACACCGTCGGACTGTTTTTCCCATTGCCATACGCCTTCCGTTCCCGGCGGCCAGGTGCACGGGAGCATATCGGCTTTCGCGAGGTAGGTTTCTTCGTTGTAAGTGTAATACTTTCCGTTATATACGTCCATGCCGTCCGCAAACGGAATCGGGTCTTCGAGTGTTCCGGCATGTTCAGGAACGAGCGGACGGTAAACCGCAAGCATTCCTTCCGCGTCCGGCGGCTGGTTTTCCAGAGCGTCAACCGCCTGAATGACCTTGTATGCCTGTCCGTTATGGTTGACAATGTCGCACGCTTCGTAATGCGTGCCCGCCAGCCAGTCAGGACATGCAGGAGCGACTGCCAGAGCCGTCTCGTCATCCTCAAGCGGAATCGCACGGACTGCCGCAACACGCTGAAGCTCATCGAGTTTTGCTTTTGCGCTTTTCAAGGCAAGCGCTTGTCGGACTTCTTCCGTATTGTCCGGTGGGTCAACCAATACCGGATAGCCGTTTTCGTCCGGTTGAATCAATTTTCCGCTTGATTGTCCGTTGAGTAGTTCGAGCCAGTGTTCTTCTGTAATTTCCACGGCATCGGCAATGAATGCAGCCCAGCATTCCTCAATCTGTCCCGCATCGCCTCCCGCAAGAGTCAGACCGTGTATTTCCTTGTCGTAAAAGCCGCCGTTTTTGTAATATTTCATGTTCAGTCTCCTCTTTTTCAATAACCGATTGCGATGTAAAAAATACTCAATTGCGTATATATTTCGCTCGTAGAACGAATGTTAACGGAACTCGTTAACGGATTCGATACAGCTAGCGCATGCAATTCGTTGCCCGCAGGTATGCTGGCGTATGTCGGTATGACAGTTAAACATTCAGTTGGAAAACTAACGGGGAAACGCACTGAAAATGAGCCGTTGTTAGTTTCTGCCTTTCCCCACTGAATTATAATTCCGTTCGGAAGTTTTGTATAACCGTTCTGGTTCTTGGAGTATTCGCCGTTGGTTATGTTTTCCCAACTTTTCCATGCTCCGTTGTAGCATTGCCTTGTGTAAATTGCATTCCCGTCGTGATGGAACCATATCTGCCGTATTATGCCAGTCGCCGTGTCGGAATTCGGGACAGCGACAACTTGCAATGATCCGGCTTCTCCTGTGGGATGGTTGGTCATTGTGGCACATTCCACGTTGAGAGAATTGTAGTAATACCCCGAAGTGACGTAAGTATTCAGGTTGGCTGATTGCGGAATCTTTTCCGGATTTGTGATGTCGTTGCGTATCAGCGATTTTCCATTCCAGACAAGCGATCCGTCCGGCTTGCCTGAAAGCGTCCCTTCATCCGTCCCGTTATATGCTTTCAGCCGGAATCCTCCAGCCAGGTCATCCGTCGAACTTTTTCCGAAAAGCTGTAACATCGCCGCATTGCTGCTACTGGTTCCGCCGATGAACGTCAGGGCGTCAGTATCCACATTGCGTTTCACTGCCTCCTGAACGCCGCTGGATATTGTTCCGGTCATTGTTCCGCCAGTCAGCGGAAGACAGTCGGAACCGCCGCTGTCGCCCTTCTGCCCGGCGGCGAAGTAGACGCGCCATGTCCCGGTGAACGAGGCGGAATTGTCATACGCGAGATACGGCGTAACGTCGAGTTTGACTTGCGAGGCTTCCTGGTCAATGACAACGGAACCTTTTTCAACGGGGTAGTAATTCCCCTTGTCGGTTCTTACTCCGACCGGCACATTGGTTCCAGAGAGCGTCGCGATGTTGTCCGCGACCGATGTGATTTCCGCCGTTCCGCCTTCGATTTTTGCTTCGGCAACTACACCGGTGTCTGTTTCGCCGATCATCCAGTGCTTTGTGTCCGGATCGATTTCCGGAGTCAGCCCGTCTTCACCGTTCGTAACCGTAAACGTTGACGTCGTTTCATCGGTATAGGTGATGGTGTAGGTATCAACCTTGCCGCTGGTTCCGTTTTTTTCAACGGAAACGATTCCACGACCGTCCGCGCCGGTTTCGCCCTTCGCGACAAGGAGCGTCCAGTAGTCGTTCGAGACCGTCGCCGCGCTCTCCGGCGGAGCGTTGCCGGAGCCTGCCGTCGCGTTGATGTAACCCCAGAGCGAGCCGTTGTATTGAACGGCGTCCATTGCGGTGTCGGTCTTTTGATAAGTCGAGGCGGCATCATACGTGCCGCGCACCGTCAGACCGGTTCCATCGGCGCCGCGGTAGGCATTGAAAAAGTCGTCAAGCGTCTTTCCCTCGTTGCCCTCCTGTTCCAGCCAGAGCTCATACGCAGATTTTCCGTCCGCGCCCGGATCACCGGGATCGCCTTTGTCGCCTTTGTCCCCCGGATCGCCCTTGTCTCCTTTGTCTCCGGTATCTCCCTTGTCTCCCGGATCGCCCTTGTCGCCTTTGTCCCCCGGATCGCCCTTGTCGCCCTTGTCTCCCTTTTCGCCTTTTTCGCCTTTTTCGCCTTTCGGGATCAGAATCTCATCCGACCATGCGCCGCCGATCTGCCGGTTCCGGTAATGGTAATAGAGATCGCCGTCCGTCTGTTCCGTGTGCCAGCTTTCGCCGTCCTCGGAGAACTCCAGCTCGTAGCCCGCATTCAGAAGCGCCTGAATCTGCGCGGATGTATAATATTCCGGGTCCGCGCTTTCCGGAGCGCCTTCCACCGTCTGGACACGCCCGCGCGCGGTAATGCTGTCCTGCAGGAGCATTTCCGGAACCGTGGAACCGGAATGCAGAACCGTCACTTCAAGATAAGCGTTCACCGAATCATTGCCGTTGAGTTTTTCGTTGAACGATTCACTTTGCATGTCAAGCTGAATCGTGACCTTGCCGCCTGCGCCGTCGATCACCGTCGCATCCTCCGAATACGCCATCAGGGAATCCGTGTGAATGAAATTGCTGTCCAGCGCGACGCTGAACGTATCGGTTTCCGCAAACGGAACGGGCGCACCGTCATTCAGAAAAGTAAATTCGAGAGTTTCGCGCGTGCCGTAAAAAAGCTGCGGTTTGTCCACTGCCGCCAGCGCGACCATCCCGGTTGCGTCCGTCATTTTCTTTGTGTCGATGTCTACTGTCAACTGCATTGTTTTTTCCTTTCCTCATTTTTCCATACTGTCTTCGATTTCCTTATATTGCAGGAACTTGCGAATGTCCGCAAATTGCCGCGTCTGCCGAATAAAACCATAATTGCCCGGCGTCCACGGACCTTGAAAGTCAACAGGTCTGTCAAACCACGGGAATTTTCCGTTTTCATCCGGAAGCAGAATCTGCGGGGAATTGTCCAGCCCCGTGCCCAGATCGTCATAGACGAAGGAAGAAGAGTCGCTGGAATCCAGAAGCAGAACGATGTCCCGTGTCTCGATTCCGTCCAACGTGCCGTCCCGCCGGTCTGCCGTCAAGTTGTTCTCCAACTCAATTTCACAAGAATTGTCACGCAGATACATGCGCCGGTAAATCTGATAGAACTGATTGAATGATTCCTCCGGGGCTGCATTCCTGGCGTTGTTGAAACTGTCCTCCGGATTGTCGCCGCGGCCTTCATATTCCAACCTTGTCTTTTCCATTAATTGCGTCCACAATCGCATGTGGGTGAGTCTGTTAAGCGCCCACATGCGCTGATACGCCCAGCGCGCCGGGAAAAGCGGCTGAAGGAAAAATACCTCCTGTCGGCTGCCTTCCCTGTAATCCAGAATCCACGCGTCGTCATGCGTTGCCTCGTAATATTCCGCAAGTTTTTCGGCGTTCCATGTGCAGTTCAAGTAATCAATATCGATGCCACCCGACAAGGTTCTTGTATCCAGAAACTCTTCTGCCAGGGTGTCGAGGTCGTTGTCAAATTCAGTCAGCGCATCAACATCGTAAGACGCCAGAAAATCCGCCGTGTAATAAGACGACGGGGGCGATACATCGTGATTGTATCGGGTTACAACAGAATACCGTTCTTTCATCGCCTCCACCAGAGTATTGTAAACCGGGGCAAGCGGTAAAAGCGCGACATTCGGGAAACCTGCCTTGAGCCATGCGTCAGAGTAAGTCACTTGTCCACACTCCTGTGATTGAAATGTCCGTGCCCTGATGCACCTGTGTCACTTTTCCGTTGACAATCCGCGCAATCGTATAACACCAGTAACGCTCGTTCTCCCCCGGCGTCGGTTCCGTGTCGTCGTAGGAAATCAGAATTTGTCCGGAAAGCGAGTCGTTTTCAGGGACGTAAACCGCCGCGGCATAAACCACGGCGTCAAAAACAGCGATCTGCATTTCAACAGCCGGAACACTGATTCTGTTATTTCCGTTTTTTATATATCCGGCGGGATAAGAAATATTAGGCATCAGGCTGTTCCAGCATTTCATGTAAGTAGATGCAAACCCGTCTTCTGATATTTCGTTTCTCACTTCGACGCAGAAAGGCCCGGCATACGCTGGCGTTCCGCCGGAGAGAGACTGTCGATTCTGCGGCAGAGCGCTTAGCGTAATTCCCGAGGGAGTCTGATTCAGCCGGATTGTCCGGTTGTCCCCCTTCAGTTCACGGCTTCTGCAATAATCAATCAGGGCGTTGATTTTTTCATAGACTCCCCACTTGAAGTCATCCCCTGATTTCAGTTTTTCCGGTAATCTCATGGCTTTACCTTTTTTTTCAGTTAAGAGCTAAAAGTTAATGAGCAATTAGAAATGAGAAATGAGAAGCAGGGTCAAAGGGCGCAGCCCTTTCCACACCTCGCAATCTCGCAATCTTACTATCTCGCAATCTGAATCGCCTCTCGCAATCTGCTTCAAGTCTTTTGTTCATTTTCATACAGATCGGTGTCCCATCCTTTTTCATCGCCGGATTTGGTATAGGAGAGCGTGGCAATCCAGTATTTGCCGTTCCATGACACACTTGCGGAATCGCACTTCCAGTTGCCGCCGACAATGCCGAAAGTCTGGTCCGGCTTGGTGATTTTGTTCAGTCTTCCGGCGATCATCTTTCCGGCGCGCGCGGGCGACGGGAATTTTGCCGATTCCGTCACCTGATACGTCGCGACGTCGTAGGACTCGACGCCCGGTTTCAGCGGTTCCTTGAGAATCCGCCATTCATTCCCGTTGTTGTCCTTCCCCATCGGAAGTTCACCGATTGACTTGACCCATTTATACCGGTCGATCTGGGAATCGGCAAGAATCGCGCTTTTCGCGGTCTCCCACCATTCCGGAATCGCCGTCACACCCGTAACCGCCGCAAGGTAATAGTTCCAGCACACCCGGTAATCCGCGTGCGACTCCAGCGGCATGGAGAGCATACCGCAAGAAAGCTGCGCGGACTTCTTGCCGTAACTGTCGTCAGGCGCGGAAACATTGCTGTTGCCGAGCGTGTTCTGATATTTGATTTCGCACTGCCATAAACTCCCCTCGCTCTGGGACACGACGGCGGAGATCACTTTCCGCCCGGATGTCTCCGGACTGATTCGCTGGGCTTCCAGCAGTTTGGTCATCTCCTCATACGAGCCGTAATAAGTAATGCTGTCGCTGCGCCCGCTTTCGCTGCGCTCATTCTGTCTTGACTGATATTTGATTTCCATGTTAAAACGTTCCTATCCCTTCCAGATTCCTGTTGATTTTTTCGAGAAGCTCATTTGTCTTCCGGCTGTATTCGGCAATGGAACGGTTGACCGCGTCCTTGTCCGGCATGACCGCGCCCGTGGAGAAGCCCCCGCGGGAGGTCAGGGAATTTGTGCGGATGGAAAGATCGCCGAGCTGGGGCGGCGTCCGGTGTTCCCATTCCCAGGAGAGCTCTGCCAGGGACGCCACACGCGCGCGTTCCTCTTTCGTCAGAGCGCTTCCTTTGGTCTTTTCCGCGTCGCGCATTGCTTTTTCATATTCCGCATCCCTGCCGTATCCCGCGTCGCGCATTGCGGAATATTTCAGTTCTTCCGCCTTGTTCCTGATGTAATTGTTCAAACGTCTTTCACGTTCCGCCTTCCGGTATGCAAGAATGGTCCGCAGTTCTTCCTCCGAAAGTTTGATTCCGGATTTCTTGAGTTCATTAATTACCCGGAGCGCATCGGCTTCGTCACCGAGTCCCTTGTTGATCATGTCCTGATATTTCGCCTTGTAAGCCTCGTCTTCAAGGTAGTCCTGCTTTTTCTGTTCGGCTTTCTGTTCTTCCTCCTGGCGCTTTTTATCCTCTTCCTGGCGCTTTTTATCCTCTTCCTGGTGCTTTTTATCCTCTTCCTCCCGGCGAAGTCTTTCCGCTTCCGCCTTCCGCTTCGCCTCGCGATCCTCGCGCTCTTTTTTGTCTTTTTCACGCTCTGCCCTTGCTTTCGCCACGTCCTCATCGCTGACATAATCGGCGTTTTCCACCTGTCTTCCGCCAAGCCCCATTTTTCTTACGGCTCTTGCCGCGACGCCCAACGCAGGGGCGCCGTAAATGCCAACATCGGCGGTTTGGTCGATCATGTTGTCATACCAGTCGCCAAGGATTCTTCCGCCGATGCTTTTTTTTGCCTGGCCGCGTTTTTCCATTTCCCGGATTTTCGGCATGCTTTTCATCCGGTTGATGAGATTTCCGACATGCGCAGTAAGCGCTTTCAGAAAATCGAGGACGCCGGAATTGGCGGCAAGTGCCGTAAGCGCGGTATTTAAATTCGTGAACTCCTGGGACAGTTCCGCCGCCAACCGCAACTGTTCATCGTCAATGATCATTCCGCTTTCGCGCGCTTTTTCGGAGAGATCGGCATAGTTCTGCAGGAAGCCCTGCATTTTGTCGAACTCCTCCCCGAAGATGGCGATCCCCGCCCGGGAACGTTCAACAGGATCTTCAATCGAGCTGACGGCGTCGGCGATCATCGTGAAAAGCTCATAAGGCTGTTTGTCCCGGAGCTCATCCACTGAAATTCCGAGCGCCCTGATTTTTTTGATCGCGTCCGCGTCGCCGGAAAGCGCCCTTGCCGCGACGTCCTTGATCTTTGAAAACGCCATCGGAATTTTTTCAACGCCCATGTTCGCGGACTTCGCCGCGTATTCCAGCTCCTGCAGCTGTTCCCCCGTAATGCCGATGTTCTGCGAAGATTTATAAAGATTGTCACACTGCGTAACTATTGATTGAATGGAACTGGAAATGGTGTTTTTTACAAATGATACCGCAACACTGGCGAACGCAATTTTTATAGATGCGAAGAGCTTTGACACCTTGTCAGTCAGGGACGAAGTCGGGATTGTGTGGAAAGCCTTGCCGATTTTATCCGCGTCAGCCGTGATCTTGGTTGCCGCCTTGTCCGCAGCGGCAACCATGTCCTTTGCAGCCTGTTCGGTTTTTATGGTAATGCTCTGGAGATTCTGTTCATAGATTTTGGAATCCAGGCTGATTTTTCCTGTCACTGGCATATTTCAACACCTTTCTTGATTTTGCGGCAAAACACATTATATTATTTCCGAAGAGGAGAGACATAAAAATGAAAGACGACATTTCAAATGTATTAATTTTCATATTCGCTATGCTCCTGGTTTTATTCTGTCCTTCTTTACTCTTGCCGTTTCTTGCTCTCCTGATTTTGTACCAGTTTTTGAAATTGTTTCAGTGATTCCAGAAATTCTTCCGCAAGCTGCATGACGCGCTGATGAATTTCCCGGCAGATTTCGCCGTCCGTCCTGCGCCGGATCAGATGTTTCGTGTCATGCCGCCGCATTGCCTGAATGAAGTAACAGCAACAGGCGTGCAGACTCATCTCAAACATGACGTCTGAAACTTTTTCCCCGGTTTCCCGGGAAACAATGGAGCAAATCCGCGTCAGCCAGTCCGCGTCGAAGACGTTCGGCCCGCCCGGTGATCCGTTCGCCGCCGGAAGCATTTCCAGCGGTTTGAATGCGCGCACGATCATGGAGCAGAGAAACTCATGAGCCTTTCCGTAATCCAGTTTCCACTTTTCGCAGTATCCGGCCGCCGCAGCCGCGACTTGCGCGGGCGTTTTCTCAAGATTCCGCAAGCCGTTCACAAGAAGAAACAGAAAAATGTCGGTGTCGGGCGGGACAACGGCGGCGATGTCATGCGCGTAATTGTTCCTCGTCGCCCAGAGGTAAGCCCAGAGCGCCGGGGTAAGCGGCGGCACGGAAATGCCGTAAAAATCCGTATGGAAGGAAAAGACGTCCGCCAATGCGCCGTATTCCTCGCGCGGGTCGTATTTTTCCGCTTCCAGAGCTTCAAGCACGGGATCCTGTGCAAGAATTTTCTGAAATTCTTCCGACGCCGCAAGGATTTTCAACTGTTCCACGGGAAGCATGACGGACGCTCCTTTCTCAACCGGCGGACGGCGCGGTATAAGCGTCAATTTCGGCGGCGTCTGCGGTGCGCGCGGAAAGCGACACTTCAACGTAACCGGTGTTCGTCTCGTTCCGGTCGACTGTTTCGATAATGTAGTCCTTTTCCCCGAGCGTGAGCTTTGCTCCGGCTTCCACTGTCACGTCTCCGTCCAGAAGCCCGGTAACGGAAATGGTTTCCCCTTTGGAATAGGCTTTGAGATCCGTAACCTGTCCCTTTTCGTTGCGGGCTTCGGCGATTTCCGCCGTGTTGTTGGTTGTAAGCGAGTTGACGACGATCCCCGTGATTCCGGTTGTCGTGGTGATGATACCGAACTGTCTTGCCATGTTGTGAGCTCCTTTCTGTTTGTCTCTATATATAGGCGCGTGGTTGCAGGAAAGATTGCAAGATTGCGAGATTGCGAGATTGCGAGATTGCGAGAGGCGGAAAGGGCTTCCGCCCTTTGACCCGCTTCTCACTGACCACTGATCACTAATCACTGATCACTAATCACTGATCACTAATCACTGACCACTGATCACTGACCACTGATCACTAATCACTGATCACTGACCACTAATCACTAAAAGATCCAGCCGGAAATGATGAGTTCAACATCAATTTTAAAGCGGTTTTCTTCTCCGTCACTGGAATTGTCAAGACCTTTCAAAAATTTTCCGACAATCGCTTCTCCGGCGGCCGCCGCAAGCTCCGCGGGCGTCCAGGCTTCGACGCTCCGGAGACATTCTTCCGCAAGAGTCTGAAATTTTTCCCTGTCGGGGTCGTCCGCTGAAAAAGTCAGCCCCATGATCGAAACCGTGACACGGTAATCGGGCAGCCCCGGATTCATCGGCTCAATTCTGCCGATTTCCGCCGTGACGACGCCCGTCCCGCTCTGTATCTGTTCGGGATCATAGACGGGGATTTTCGCCGCATCAGTGACGTTGAGTTTTTCAAGAAGAACGTTGATGAGTGTTTCCTGTTTTGTCATGTTTTTCCCTTTCAAATCAGTTTTTAATTTTACTCTTAACTCTTAACTGATTACTATAAATCGTATTTTCTTTTCATTAGCGCGGCAATCCGTCTGTTCATGGTTTTCAGGGCGGCGGAAGATGCTGCCGTGTCCATGAAATTTACAAAACTTTCACCGGCGGGGATCGCTTCATTGGTAATGGTCAGCGTATCCGTATTGGCGTCATATCGGAATTTGCTGAGTTTCAGCGCAGCCTTCCGGAGATCGGGACGGCGGGCGGCAAGTTTCTGAAAGACGGCGGGCGGCGATCTCTTTATTTTTGTGAAACCCAGTCCCCAGGCGGCGCGGTAAAGTCCGCGGTAGTTCTCGTGCGCCAGATTCTGCGCTTCGGCAAGACTTCCGCACGGTTTCAGTATTCCTTTTTTCTTTGACCGTGCGATATAAACCGCATAAGCATAGCCCTGCCGCAGAAGTTTTCCGTAAAGAGGACGCATTTTCCCCGCGCGCGGATTTCTGGCAAGCGCCAGCAGATTATAAACCCTGCGGCGTCCGCGCGGCGGTCCATGACCCGGGCCATAATCATAACCGTCTTCATAAAAAACAGCCGGGATGTCTTTCCCCGGCTCCGGTCCCGTGTTTTTCGCGGCGCTGGAAGCATAGGCTGCGCCGCCGGCAAGGACAATTTTCCGTTTTTCCTTCGGCAATTCATTGCCGATTTTCCAGAGATTGTCGCGAAACGTAGACAGATCAATCTCGAATTTCGCCTTCCGCGCCTGAAGTTTCCGGAATCGCGTCCTTGCCGCCGTGAACCTGCTCATGTTTTCCCCCGTTACGGCGTCGACATGGATTTCAAGTCGATTTTGTAAACCAGCGCGGCGGAATCCAGCGTTACGGAAGCGATGCGGAAGCGTTCCCCGTGATGCAGAACAATGTCGTTTTTCTTCGGTTCGGTTTCCAGATCGGCTTTCCGGACACGAAGGTAGAACGATACGCCCTCGTCCATGCCGAATTCCGTCAAGGCGGCGGATTCCGCAATCGAGGACGCAAGAACCGTCACCGTTTTCCCGCCGATTTCCGCCGTGTCCGCAAAATCGGGGTTTTCAAAGATGTCGTTTGTCGCAATGTCAAAGGGAGTCATGTTCAGTTAAGAGTTAAGAGTTAATGAGCAATTAGAAATGAGCAATGAGCACTGCCCACGATCACTTGCTTTTCTTCTTCGGATTCGGCGGCGGGGGGGAAACTTCCACGGGTTCCAGTGCGTCCATTCCATACAGAATGCGGAAATCACCGGGATATTTCTGTTCCAACGCGGGGTCAAGGTATTCCCCTTTCCATAGGTTACGCCCGAAGCCGTATACATTCTTTTTTACAAGCAGCTTCTTCATGATTCACCTTTTTTTAAAATATTCAATCAGTAAAAAGCGGGTTCAGGGCTGCGCCATCCCCCGCTTTTCAACAATCGCAGGAGTTTATCAGCCTGCGGATGCAACACGCTTCACAAACGTCTGCGGATTGCGAACCGCGATGTCGGCAATCAACGAGGCGATGACCTCCACGCCGCCGGAGCGGGCGTATTTATATGGGTCGATCATGATTTCCAGTCCGCCCCACTGTCCGACGATGATATTGGAGAAGTCACCGAAGAAGATTTCACCGGAAGCGAGATTTCCGTCAACGGCGACATCATAGCCGTCGATCTGGTTGTTCTCGCAGAGGAAGCGCCCGGATCCGGTGTCCTTGGAAATGCCCTTGAACGTCTGCTTGTCGGAGGCGCTCATGATGAATTCCAGTTTTCCGGTGTATGCGAGTCCTTCGACGCAGGCGCCGAATTTCAGCATATCCTTCCAGGTCGCCGCCGTGACGTCGTCAATGGTGACAGTCTGCACGCCTGCGGCGGTGGCAAGTCCAGTTATTGCGGGAGAAGCGGCGTTTCCTTTGAGCATGGTAATGCTCAACTTCTGCGCGATGAGAGCCATCAGGTCACGGATAACCAGGTTGACGGCGTCAGGGTTGCCCTGAACAATCAAATCTTTTCCGGTGGGGACGTATGCGCCGAGCTTTTTCGGAGTCAGGCTGATGTTTCCGGTCGTGGGCTTCGTTGCTCCGACGTCGGTGTTGAGGTCGGCAACCCATCCGACGGAACCGGTTCCGGTCTGCGTCGGAATCGTGATGTTGTTCCGGAGTCCGGTCAGGAATGTCGCGTTCTTCACGCCCATTTTATTGCGAATGTAGTCAACAAACATTTCGGGGCGGTTTTCGGTGGAGACCAGCGCGGCGCCGACATCCGCGGCGGAGTCGAAGCCGGTGGAATCCGGGAACGTGTCGCGGCTGAACGGAATCATGATGGAGCCCATTTCCTCATTGGGACGGAGTCCGGCACGCAGATAGATTTCATCGGAGACTTCGCGCTCGAATTCGCCGCCCTTGCCGGTCAGGAGGGAACGGAGCGCATTTGCGATAGAGTATTTCTTTCCCATTTTATTTGCCTTTCGAGGAGTGTTGAAACTTCTGATCGTGAAACTGTTTTTGAGTTCGGAACGGAACGCTTCCAGAGTGACGCCGCGGCGAATCGCATCGTCCGCGAGTTCAGGATGTCCGGCGATTTCCGCAAGCGAACGGATTTCGTCGGCGCTTTCCTGCTTTTTCTTTGCTTCGGCGTCCTCCTTCTTTTCCGGAACCGTTTCCGGTTCGTTTTTCTTTTCCGGTTCGGGCGTCGCTTCCTCTTTCTTTTTCGTTTCGGCGTTTTCATCGATGTTTTTCTTGTTTTCCTCTTCCATGGGGAATTCCTTTCGTTTTGTTATATTGATGGAACGGTAAAAACCGACAGTGGGATCAGCGGGGACGCCAACTGCGACGGACACTTCCATGGGAGTCCATCTTGTTACGTCGCCGTAAAGCACGCCGTTTTCCCTGGAGAATACGACTTCATTCTGTTCGTATCCGATGGAGACATTGCGGAGCGTGCCGTCGACAATGTCCCGGTAGATGTTTCCGGCTTCCTCGTCGTTTTTCCGGAACCGGATACTTGCCCAGAGTTTGCCGTCTTCAATCCATGCCCGGATCACGGTTCCGAGCACATGGTCGGGATCGTGATTCCGCAGGACGGACGCGCCGGAGTTGAGGCGTGTCAGGTCAATCGCCGTGTCCTCGATCACCAGGCGTTCCAGGTATTCGCAATTCTGCCGCAGACTGAAACGGGGAAACGGTTCGGCGGATGCGACGGAAAACGATATTTCCATATTTTCATCATTCATTTTTCAGAGTTCCTTCTGTTTCCTTTTTTTCCTCTTCCTCCGGAGGGAGAAGCGCGGGCGGCTGCTCCATGAACGGGACGCCCTGTTCCGCGCACATGCCGCGCCAGCGCGCCCATCTGCCGATCACTTCGACGGGGTCAAGCCCGCGCATTTCAAGTTCCGTAATCGGGTCGGTGAGAAGCAGGTTCATTTCCTCGCGCTTCGCGTTGATTTCCTTCTGCGGATCAATCCAGGAGAACCGCCGCCCGAAGAATTTGTGCTTCATGCACTCCGCGGCTTCCGCGCCGGAAATTTTCCCGTTGAGCGCCAGCGCACGGACGAAAAAGCGGAACTGCGAATTCTTCCAGTTTTCAATCAGGAACTGCTGCATTTCCTCAAAATTCGCCCGGTCTTCCAGGGAGGCTTCCCGGACGCTGGAATAATTGACGCTTTCATAATCTCCCGCCGCCTTGTTGTAGCTCATGCCGAGGGCATTGGAAACGGAACGCAGGATGGTTTTCCAGAACGTGCCGAACTGATTGTTCGGGGAGGTGTTCTGCAGGAACTTCGCGCTGTATCCTTTCGGCGCGACTGGAAAGATTCCGGACTTGATTTCCCGGATGAATTCGCCTTTGTCGTCGGTCGCGTCCAGAAAGTCGCCGGTGTTCTGGCCGTTCCATTCCCACACGCCCATGACGCAAGCCTGAATTCTCGCATGAACAATTTCCGCTTCCTTGTAGGCGTCCATCTGCGCCAGATTCAGGATGATACCGGCAAGCGGAGTATATCCGCGCGCCTGATCGGGAAAGAATTTCCGGAAAATATGAATCACGTCATGCGCCGGGATTTCGATCCGTTCGCCGCAGAAATAATGATCGGTGGTCTTCGAGCGCCGCAGAAAAAAGGAGCGCTCCCGCCCCCGCGCGTCAAAACGGATGCCCATGACAATGCGTCCGCCGTCGGCAAGTTCCTCGTTGTAAAACGGGTCGATTTCCAGAGAGTCGAGCACTTCATAGCGCCAGCCGTAGGGACTGACGGGGTCGAAGACCCGATGGATGAATACTTCACCGTCAACGGCAAGCGTGCGGAGGACAAGCAGATCGAAGTCCCTCCCGCTCTGCAGTTCGTCAAGCGTCACAAACGCGCCGTTTCTGCTTTGGTATTCCTGCCAGAGCGCTTCCACTTTTCTTGCGAGTTCCGACGGTTCCGCCTTGGATTGCAGCGTAAAGCCGTGCGCACCAAGCACATTTCGCTTCAGGTTGTCCAGGTATCCGGCGACGAACTCATTGTTTTTCGCCAGATCGCGGGCGCGAAGCGTCATGGAAAGATAATCCGTTTTGAGTTCGGCGTTGATCTTCACCGGACTGAGCGCCCAGTCGATCAGCCGGTTTGTGGTCGACGCGCGGAACCGCCGTTCCATGTAGGGACGGTTGAAAACCCGTCCGATCATGCGCAGAAGTTTCATCAGTCCCTCCTCAACACGCAGATTTCCGTTGTCGGCGACGCATGGCCCTGTTCCTTCGCGACTTGTTCCGCGAAATGCTGGCGCCATTTCAACAGCTCATCAATGGAGTTCATGTATTCAATGGATCTTCCATCAACCGTGACTTTGCTCTGCTGAATGGTCAGAGCGCGTCCGGCTATTTTCGCGTCGAGCGCCTCCAAAGTTTTTTCCGCCTGGCTACGCGGATCGTAATCATCGGGAGCCGTTGCAAGATCCTGCTCCACAACCATGACGCCCGTTGCGACAACGCATCCACCGGCATACTGCTGCCAGGCATAGCGCCCAGGCGTCGCCGGAGCCTGGAAATTAAAAGCTTCGTCTTTTGCAACAATCGAAACTGCAACGCTTTCCGCACTTTTGTAAACCAGTTTGTCCGCCCCGTTCCGCGCCGGAAGCGAGACATCAGAATTCGTATAAAACATAGTCGCTCCGCTGTAAAAAAAGTGTTTTCATATATAGGGCGCGTGGTTGCAGAGCAAGATTGCGAGATTGCGAAGTAGCGAGAGAGCGAGAGGTGGAAAGGGCTGCGCCCTTTGACCCGCATTCTCATTATTCATTACTCATTAACTCTTAACTCTTCTTTCGTCGGCGGCGCGCCAGCGGCGGAGAAGAGCGGGGGATTTTCCGAGGCGGAAGCGTTCCCGCCGGAAACTCGCAATTGCAAAATCAACGGCGAAATAAGCCATTTTCAACACGTCGAATGCGTCATGCACCGCGTCGTGTTCCGGCTCCCAGTTCTCGAAAAGATGACCGCCCTTCGATTTGTTGGACGGTTGAACGCATGTGATTTCCGCCTGCGTTTCCCTAGGCAGGGTGTCCGGCAGCCAGAGGTAGTTCATCTGCTTGTTTTTCTGTTTGTAGAGCTGCCAGATCAGGACACGCTGAAATGCTTTCGCGTCAACAAGAATCATGCGCGGATTCTTCGCGGACGGCTTCCATGTGACGGTTGTTCGGGTTGAGGTTCCGGCGTACATGATCACATTGCGGCGCGACATGGCGTATGTCATGATTTCCCGTTGGCGGTGTCCGCGGTAGTCCACGACGTGGAACAAAGGAAGAATTCCCCGGTAAGGTTTCAGAACCACGTCTTCGACGGTTTCGACGGAATGACCCTCCCTGCGTTCGATTTCCTCGCGTTCCGCCTGAGAAAGCCAGAGATACGGAATGTTCGCATAGGAAAGCAGCCACAAATTATCCATGGAGTCCAGAGCGAATACGCCGGTCGGGGAGAAAGTGTCCTGCGTGTCCGAAACGACAAACACCATTTCGAGTTCCTCCGGGGACGGGGGCGCATGGTAGAAATGCACTTTCAGATTCTCGATGTCCTCCTGCGATACATCACGCTCCTTGTAGGGAAGCCCCTTGAAAGAGTTGTCCAGTTCATAATGCGCCTTGATGTCAGCACGCTTTCCACATTCAAGAATGGTGTTTGCAATTCTTCCCCAGCTCATGGAAGGCAACTGGGAGCAGAGCGCGCCGAACTGGAATGACGGAAGCAGGTCAACCCGTTCGGGGAATCGGTGAACGTATGCGCCGTCACGGTTCATCGCCGCCCTGTCCGACTCGACGTGCTCATGTCCGCACTTCGGGCAGATCAGCCGTTCCGTTCCGGGAGTGGCGACATAGCTTTTCTGTTCCTCGCTGTAAGTGCTCTCGAACTGAAAATTCAGAAAATCGCAGGAGCGCATCGTCAGCTTTCCGCATTTCAGACAGCGCAGCGTCCAATATCCCTGGGAGCCTTTTAAAAACTCTTTCCAGATCGGGCCGTCCTCCGTCGTCGGTGAAGAACTTTTATAATAAATGGATTCGGAATAGGAGCGCCCGCGGTTGCGTATCCGCGACATGTTGTCCATGTTCCGTATGACCGGGAAACGGTCGGTTTCGTCCGCGATCATGATTTTGCAGGACTTTGTCATGACTTCAATTCCTGCGCCCTGAAAAAACATCGTGGAGGCGTCCAGGACATAGCGATCCTTGCGTCTGGCGTTCGGGCGCGCAAGCTGCTGCGCAAGGGCTGGAATCTTGCGAATCAGTGGTTCATACTTTGTCTTGTTGACGTCTTCGGCAAGGTCGTCCGAAGGGTAGACGCAGATCATGGAGCACGGGTTGAACACCATGTTGTAAAGGACGCCGATCACTTCAAGAAGCGTCTTTCCGTGCTGCTGAATTCCGACAACCGTAACTTCGCGGATTCTGCCGGAGAATTCCCAGGTTTTAAGCGGTTCCACAAGGTGTGGTGAAAGCGAAAGGTCGAGCCGCTGAAGTTCCGTGGACGTGTCGCCCGAAAAGTCGATGTTTTCCTGCGCCCACGAAATGATGTCGCGGTAGGGAACAATGTCAAAAAAAGAGGACACGCCGTCCGTGAAAATGGAAAAATCAGTTCCGGAGCTCATTCATACGCTCCTTTACCGCATTGTCAAATTCCGTCAGGCACTCGCTTACCAGCTTTCTGAATTCCGCAATCTGCTCCCGCGAAAGGCGCAAGGTTGTCAGTCGCTTCTTCAAGGGGGCAAACGACTTGCAGAACTCCTCCAGCATCAGTTCCGAGACTTCCCGCATCATGTCGCGCCGGTTCGCTTCCACCTTCTGACGCTGCACCTCTATATCAACCTGCAGCTTGCGCAGCCTGGCATCCACCAGCGTAAGTTCCGTGGACGGTTCCTGCTTCCGGGTTGCCGCGATGTCAACCGTGGCATCCACCCTGCATTCGCGCCCCGGTTTGCCATTCGTCGCAAGGCGTCCCGCACGGATCGCCTGATGCACCGCTTCCCGCGAAACACCATGCCGTCTCGCATATTCTGATTGTGTAAGCCATTTTCTCATACCTGCCCCTGTCCCGCCATATTACCGGCGGTTTGTCGTGCTGTCCCTGTTCCGCCATATTACCGGCGGTTTGTCAAGCAGTTTTATTTTTCAAAAATTAATCAATCTTTCAAGCTTGCCCGCTTCACCTCGCAAGGGGGCAACTGGGCTGGAAGGACCCACCGCCACAGGTAAAATACTTTTCCCAATGCCATAAGACTGCGAACAGTTCTTCCGTCACTTTTACTTTCTTCCGTCGTCATTTCGCTGCGGACCTTGTTTCACTTCCCGGAGGCGCAGTTTCAGGAGCAGTTCGATTTCAGGGTGAATTCCAGCGGCGCGCCGAAGGGCTCTCCATGCCGTTGACTTGTTCACTCCGAGCTGCCGCCCCAGATCGCCCATGCTTTGGAGCGGGCTTGCCATGAAGACCAGGACAATTTCAAAGAGTTTTCGGTCTGTCCGGTATAGTTCGAGCATCACTGCCAGCAGACGTGTCAGCCTGAAATCTGAAAATTTGAGTTCTTTCAGAAGCTGCCTTCTGATTTGCTGGTAAATTTCCTCGGCCTTGTCATTGGGTCCGTCGCTCCTGATGAATTCGATCAGTTCCTCTATTTCCGTCATGCGAAGTCTCCTTTTTATAGCTTCGGCAATTTAGGTTGCTTGTTTGTCGTGCTTGAAACTGCCGCAAAAGCAAACACGACAGACTCGGAGAAGA
>CASDPB010000096.1 GCA_949282305.1 uncultured Lentisphaeria bacterium
CGCGGGGTTGACGGAATCATCACCGGGCAGCTTTCAGGCGTTCACTTTGAGAAATGCGGCGTTCCCGTGATCCGCTGGCAGGAGCCCGGCGACTATGATTCCTTCAGCAGTTTTCCCCACATGGAGAATGCTTATGAACGTCTGCTTGAGATTCTGCAAAGCAAGGGATGCAGAAATTACGCGCTCATCACCAACGCCCTGGATGCGGGACGGGCGGCCATCATCAGAAAATTGTTCCGCAGAAAACGAATCCCTCTCCGGGACGAGTTCCTGATCGACGGCGTGACCTCACCGCACAAAGCCTGCGAGGCGATGCAGCTCCTGCTCCGAGGCGGGACACTGCCGGATGCCGTTCTCGCCAACAACGATTACATCGCGCTGGCGGCAATGGCGGAAGCGATGAAAAACGGAATCCGCATTCCCGGACAGATGAAGTTCGTCGGATTCGACGGAATTCCGGAAAGCGAATATCTTCATCCGAGCCTGACCACGTTTTTCGTTCCGCCCGATCAAATTGCGGAGAAGCTGATTTCACTCTTTTTCCGCCGCATGGAAAATCCCGACGCCGCGTTCATGAGTCTCTCCCTGATGCCGGAACTGATTATCCGCGAATCCATCTGAAAAAACGTCTCGAAAGACAGAAGTTCGCGCTATCCCGCGGCAAGGGCAGAACCTCCGACTTGAAAAGAATGCTCACGTATTCTTGTTTCAAGCCCGATCCGGGGACCGGAGCATGAAAACCTCCAAAAAAATTGATTGTCCGCCTTGATTTTTCGGAACGTTCCGATTATAATATTTCCAAAAACGGAACACAGGAGCAGAAATATGACCAACGTACTGATCATCGGCGGCAACCGTTTTCTCGGCAAAACAATCGCAGAGGCGTTTCTTCAGGACGGGGCTTACCGGGTATTTGAACTGAACCGGGGAACCCGTCCGCCGAACAGGGGAATCGCGGAACAGTTCCGGTGCGATAAGAACGACCGGGCGGAATTCGGGCGCATTCTCACAAGCCGCTCCTGGGACATCGTCATCGACACCATCCTGAAAGACAATGATCTGGAATTTGCGATCGATGCACTGACCGGGTGCGTCGGGCACTTCATCCACACCGGCTCTATCGGAGTCTACGGAGACGCACGCAGAATCCCTGCACCGGAATGGCTGCCGATGGCGCAGGGGGGATCTTTCCGAAGAGATCGTATTCAACGACAAAATCGCGCAGGATCAGGTATTGATGCGCGCTTTTCAGGAGAAGAACTTCCCTGCGACAATCCTGCGGATGAGCAATATCTACGGGCCCGGCGATATTCCGCTCGACGGGTAGGGCGGCAGAAACCCGCTTTTCTTCCGGATGATTCTGGAGGGAGAGACGATTCCTCTGCCGGAAAAAGGATTTCAGAGATTTCGCATCCGGTTTGCAGGAGATTTCCGCACCGCTCCGGGAGGACGCCGCCTTTCAAAGGGCATGGGAGCGGAACGTCTGTTTTCGCTGGGAGACGGAATACCGTCAGATTCTGCGGGATTTCTCGCGGAACTTTTTCAATCCGGACAATTCCGATTATGCCCTCCGCACCGGAAATCTGTTTACCTGTCCGACCCACCTGGAAATGTTTCAGGAGATCTGCCGGATGCATCTGGAAGGCAAGCTGAACAGAAATTCCGAATAAAGAGGGAGAAAAACATGCGTGCGCTGCATCTGGATTTTAAAGGGATTGTTCCATCGGAAAAGAAATTGCTCCAATGGCTGGAATGGTTCAGGAAATGCGGGTTCGACTGCCTGTTTCCGGAATATGACTGCCGTGTGCCGTGGGATGTCTGGCACGGCGCCGGTGCCCCGCTGTTCACAAAAGACGCTGTGAAACGAATCGCGGCATATGCAGAGAGCCTCGGTTTTGAAATCGTCCCTCTGATTCAGGTGCATGGACATCTGGAATGGATTCTGAAACATGACGCATATTCTTTTCTGCGGGAGAACGGAAACCTGAATGAGCTGTGCCCATGTCACGAGGAAAGCATCCATAAAATGCGTCAATGGATCGACGAGGTTGCGGCACTCCATCCCCACGCATCAAAGATCCATCTCGGATGCGACGAAACATGGCATCTCGGAAGCTGTCCCCGGTGCAGGAAAACAGTAGAAAACGATCCGGCGCAGCGTGGAAACATGGGACTGTTCATCGATCATGCGGCGGCGCTCTGCCGTTACGCATGGGAGGAAAAACATCTCCGCCCGATGATCTGGGACGATATGTTCTGCCGCGACAACGGGAAGTCATTGAAGTACTGCGGCGCATTTCCGCGGGAAACGATATTCGTCCACTGGAAATACGGCAGAAACACGACAGACCATCTCGACCTGATCCGCCCGGCAGGCTTTGAAGTATGGGGCGCCTCCGCTGTCCGCTGCGGCTGGATCAATCACCACTGGAAGGCGTTGAACATTCTGGGCGACCGCCTCGACAATATCGCAGACTGGGAAAAAACCGGTCTGCCGGTTCTCCATACCACATGGGGCAGACCCAATAACCTGTGGAACCTTTACGGGCCATGGGAGGCGCTGATTCCGCCGTTCCTTGCGGCAGGCAACCCGGCGAAATGGGCGAAACATCCCTGGCGGCCCTTTGTCAATGCACTTGATTCCGCGCTTCTGAGCATGGACAGGAAACGGCTGGAGGAACTGGCCGGCGAAGCACTGCGTCTCCCTGCCGCCGACAAAATGGAGGAACAGGCGAAAATCTGGTATCATATCGGGATACGCTATGAACTGCTCCATGCAGAGACACTGGAACAGTTCCAGACGGAACGCTGCCTTGCCGTTCTGGGAAAATACGGTTGCCGCGACCCGAAACGCATTGCGGAATTTGCGGCATTGTCGTGCAGCAGCCGGAACAGGAAGACCGCCTGGGAAAAGGATCTCGCTGAATTCTGGCGCCGGAATGAACTGAGCGACTTCGAAGAATATCTGGATACGCGCCGGGCAGGCATTTATTGTGATGCCCGTCCGGAAATCTGAGCGTAAAATACAATCATGAAATATTCTTCACCGGTAGAATATTTCACTCCATTTCCACCTCGAAGAACTGGACGCCCTCCCCCGCCCGGCTGCTGCCGCCGCCGGGAAGAATCACTTCCGCCGTGGCGCCTTTCGGGACAGTCAGCGTCAGAATGAAACGCTTTTCCTCGCGCGTCCAGTCCACCACGATTTTGCCGCAGGGAACATCATGCGTCATGATCAGATTCGTCAGCCCTCCGACCACATTCGGAGCGACCCGGAACTCGACAAAACCGTTTTTCAGCGGTCTGACTCCCGCCAGATACTCGAACATCCATGCGGAAACGTCTCCGAACATAATATGGTTGTGCGAAGTGCCGCCGCTCCAGTCTTCCCAGAGCGTCGCAGCACCCTTGCGGATCCAGTATCCCCAGCCGGGACACTCCTCCTGCGTAATCAGGCGGAAAGCGTGCTCCGCATAGCCGTAGTCGGCAAGCACGCGCGGCACATATTTCGCGCCGAGAATGCCGAAGTCCGCCCGGTATCCGTCCGCCGCGATTTTCGAGGCAAGCAGGTCCGCGATCTTCTGTTCCTCGCCTTTCGGGGCAAGCCCGAAGTAAAGCGGCGCGGCGAGAGCGGTCGGGGAACCGTCTCCGTAAACGCCGTCGCCGTGATAGAATTTCGTATTGAAACTCTGCCGGATGTCCTCGGCAAGACGGGTATAAAGATACACATCGTTCTCCGCCTCCCCCACCAATGTGGCAAAACGGGAGAAGAGCCATGTGTCGTAGTAATAATAGGCACTGGAAGTGAGTTCGACAGTGTTGACGGGGACCTTCGGCGCACACCAGTCTCCGAGCCCGAAATTCACAAGGTGATTTTCCGACATGCCGGTGCAGAAGTCAATATAGCGCCGCATCGCCTCGTAATGCAGACGGATCATCTCGTCATCGCCGTAAAAACGCAGGACGCGGAACGGGATCTCGAACAGCGCGCTGTCCCATGCGGGACCGCTTCCCCAGTTATAGCCCCAGCCGCCGGTCGGGACAATCCCCGGAAGCTGTCCGCTCGGACGCTGCGCGTCGACCAGCATCTGAATGAAATGTTTATACGCCCGTACGGAATTATAATTCCAGAGTCCCGCCTCGCAGGCAATCTGCGCGTCGCCCGTCCACCCGTTTTTTTCACGGTGCGGACAATCCGTCGGAATCCCCGTGAAGTTGGAAAGATAACTCTGCCGCACACACCTGGACAGCCGGTTCAGCAATTCCGAAGAACATTTGAACAGCCCGGCGGACGGAAAGGCGTTATGGACAAACAGCGCCTCCACTTTCTCAACGGTCACATCCGCCGCAATGCCGGATATTTTCAGGTAACGGAATCCGTGATAGGTAAAACGCGGGCTCCATGTTTCCCCGTCCGGCGCTCCTTTCAGGGTATAGCGGTCCGTCTGGAACTCGCCCTCCTTGACATAGAGACTGATATTGCTCTGGTCAATATCTCCGTCTGCCGCCAGACATTCGGAATATTTCATGACAAGCGTGACTCCCGCACTTCCCCGCACCTGAATCCGCGCCCACCCGGTGAGATTTCTCCCGAAGTCATAAACTCTGGAACCGTCCCCGAGCGTCTTCACATTGATGCTGGGAAAGCACTCGCACTCCTTGCATGGCTCCATGTCCTCCTCCACAAGAATTCCCGGAGGCGGCGCACACTGAACCGCATCCTTCCACGAAGAGTCGTCGAACTCCGGCATGTTCCAGCCGTCGATCTCATATCTTGCATCGTATGTTTCACCATTCCGCAGGGAGTTGAACAGGATCGGACCTTCCGCCGTCTTCCAGGAACAGTCCGTTTTCAGAATGACTTTTCCGTCCGCAACCACATTGCAGAGAAGTTTCGGCACATCAATCCACGAAGCATATTCAAAATTCCACGCATTCCGCGGAAAACGGCAGTTGTACCAGCCGTTGCCGAGCATCACGCCGAGCGCGTTGGTCCCCGGTTCCAGAAGTTCCGTGATGTCGTAACGGATGTAGGACACACGTTTTTCATATTGTGTGACCACCGGCGCAAGCACGCGGTCATCGGCTTTTTTCCCATTGACATACAGTTCGTGCCAGCCGATGCCGGCGACCAGCGCATAGACTCTCTCATCGGATTTCTTATACTGGAAAGAACGTCTCAGAAGCGGCCCCTTTTCTCCGGCGGTAATCCAGACTCCCTGCCATGAATGCTGCTTTTCCATACTCGATCCTTTTCAATGAAATGTTAAGATTACAATGGGAATATAGGCTCGCGGAAACAAAAATTCAAGGAGGAATCAAAAAGAAGAGCGCCGAACCAGCCGGGTGATCCGGCAACCATGGAAAAGTACTTTTACAGAAGCGTTCAGGCGTCCGGCATTGCGCCCGTCACGGAATATGCCAGCGCATCCGGGACTTCAGAATCCTGTCCCACAATTCAAGCTGACTTACCGGAGGCGCGGACATGGCATCCCAATCCGCCTCGTTCCGCCCCGTCATCTCCGCCTTGCCGCGCCCCATGTCATGGTAAGGGAGCAGTTCAAGCGACTCCACATGCGGAAGCCCGGAAAGTTCTTTGAGCAAAGCAAGAAAGTCCTCATCCGCATTCTTCCCCTGAACCATCGGGACACGCAGGAAAATCCGGCAGCCGGCAGCCGAAAGAGAACACAGGTTCCTGTAGACAAGCTCAAAATCCGCCCCGGTCAATTCCTGATAACGCGCGCGGGAGGCTTTGATGTCAAAAAGAAACAAATCGCATTTTCCGATCACGCATTCAAACTGTCGCCGGGGAACCGCGCCGGAGGTTTCCACCACCGTGGAAATCCCCTCCTCTTTTGCGGCGGACAGCAGGGACAGGGCAAACTCCATCTGTGCCAACGGCTCCCCGCCGGAAAGAGTCAGACCGCCGCCGGTCTCATCGTAATAAAACCTATCGCGCCGGACAGTCCTCATGACATCTTCCACGCTCACGGAACGTCCCAGCAGAGTCAATGCCGCGCCCGGACACTCTTTCACGCAGAGCCCGCAGCCGGAACATGATTCATCCGGTCTGCGGCGGCAGTTCTCTCCGGGAAGAAAGTTCTTACAGCGTCCGCATCCGATACAGGCATTTTTCTGAAAGGACACCCTCGGAGAAAACGGATGCGATTCCGGATTATGGCACCAGACACAATGCAGGGGGCATCCCTGAAAAAACACGGTTGTCCTGATCCCCGGACCATCGCCGGCGCAATAGCGCTGAATGTTGAAAATGCGTCCCGTGAGTTCACGCGCCATGAGCATGCCTCCGCAGAATATCCTGCTGAACCTCCGGCGCAAGTTTTGTGAAGAATGCGGAAAAGCCGCTGACCCGCACAATCAGGTCCGCATACTTTTCCGGTTCAGCAACCGCCTTTCTCAATACGGCGTTATTCGTCACATTGAACTGCATCTCCTGCCCCTTCCCCTCAATGAAGCGGCGCAGAAGCGCAAGCATCCTCCGGCATCCGGCTTCCGAATCAAACATTTCCGGCAGGAAACGCATATTGACCACGGTGCAGTTCTGGACGGCATAATCGGGACGCACAATCGAATTCACAAAAGCGGTCGGCCCGTTCCGGTCGCGCCCGCCGCCCGGAGAAGCCGCATCGGAAAGCGGAGTCCCCGCATGCCTGCCGTCGGGTGTCGCCATTACGTCCTTTCCGGCGGAAATATTCTGAATGTTGGACGCCATGCAGCTTTGCAGATAACCGCCGTCTCTGGTGCGGAACGACTCCGTCAGAGTTCCGCAGAGCTTCACGATGTCCGCGGCGATGGAATCGCAGTAATCATCGTCATTTCCATATTTCGGAGCGCAGTTGAGCAGGGTAAGCCGAAGCTCCTCCTCATCCCTGAAATCATTTCTCAAAGCATTTACAAGTCTCTTTGCAGAAATCCGCTTTTCCTCAAAGACCAGTTTTTTCACGGCGGCAAGACTGTCCGTCAAGGTTGCCAGCCCCATCATCCCGATCCCGTGCAGACGGCAGAACTCGCTTCCTCCGCCGTTGATGTCCCTGCCGCGTACGATGCAGTCACGGGTCAATGCGGAAAGCAGAGGATCGGGGAAACGTTCCGAAGGATATTCCGCCAGCATCCGGTTGTAGTTGTCTCGATATCTCGCCAGCCCCTTGCGCATGCCATCCGCAAACGCCTGCCGGAACGCTTCGTAAGAATCGAATTCGCAAAGATGCAGAACCGTATCCGAAAAAATTTCAGGCATATTGAAACGGCCGTCGCTCCACGCGGGCTGGCGTCCCGGCAGAAACGTTTCGACACACCCGACCAGCGCATAATCCCGCGCCGCCTCAAGAGGAATTCCGAGACGGGTCAGCATCGGGATGTTCACTTCGTCGTTGAACACTGCCGGAAAACCGATTCCCGTCCGGATCAGATCAATGCAGGCAAGCAGAAAGCGATCCGGCGATTTCCGGTGCAGACGCGCGGAAAGATTCGTCGAGGCGGAATGCACCAGAGCCGTCGCCTCCAGCGCAAGAAAACTCAACTCATTGACGGCGTCCTCCCCCTCCGGCGTCACCCCTCCGATACAGAGATTCGTCACCTCATGAAACCCTTCCACCTTCACCCAGATATGGCATAACAGGTTCAGGGCGGCATCATGGTCCGGACTGCTTTTCCGGTAACACTCACGGAGATACTGATCGACACGCCCCAGCGCATTGTGGAAACGTCCCTCCGCCTCCAGAATCACAAAGATCAGCCACATCAACTGGAGCCCCTCGGCAAATGTTTCCGGTTTGTCCCACGCAGTCCGCCGCAGACGCTCCGACGCCTCCGGGTGTGACTCGGCGCAGGATTCCGCCGCACGCAGAAAAAACGCCGACACCCCCTGCAATGCAATCAGCATCGCCTCCGCATCCGGTGCGGAATTCCGCCGGAACGCTTCTTCCGCACGCAGAATGAAAGCCCCCATGCCATGCCGCATCAACCCGTTGTAATCAGGAATCGTATGCGACCAACTGACTCCGAAATGACGGACTCCGTGTTCCTGAAATTTCCGCAGGGCGCCGTCATACATCTCCTGCGTGATTTCCGGAGGAAGTTCATCGGCGCGGAAAGTTTCCGCTCCGCCGAAAAACTCCTGTTCCGGATGAAACGTCAGCGGCAGATGTGCCAGCGCATACGCAAGCGCTTTCGCATGTTGAATGCACTCCGGTTCTGCGGACGGATGCAGTTCATAATAGCGTCCCTGATAATAGTTGCAGAGATTGCAGCGCCGCGGCGGGGCAAAGGGATCGCCCGGCTGCGCCGTTTCCCGCTCCAGCTTCAGAATCTCACGCCAGTCTTTCATTTTGATCTTTCTCCCGGTGAAGTAAAAAATTCTTCCAGTCCTTGTTGAAAAAAAGAGAGCGGGGAATCGTGGTTCCCGCCGGCAATTTCATGATAATGAAAATCCTCTTTTCCTGCAAGGATTTCAGCCAGCGCCCGCGCTTCGGAGACGGGAATCGTCCTGTCCGCCCCGCCGTGATAAAGCCATACCGGCATGGTCAGCGAAGCCGCATGGACGCAGACATTATGAAGCGGATAATCTTCCCCTTCATAGACAGACCGGATCGCATCATGAATCTCTTTCAGAACCGGCTTTGTCTGCCCGGCGCACCAGTTGCAATAGCGCCCGATATCCGTCGCCGCGCCGAGAATCACCAAAGCATCGGCAAGGTCGGGACAGCGAACCGCAAAGATCAGGGCTCCGGTTCCCCCCATCGAACCGGAAGCAAAGACGATGCGACGCCAACGATGCCGCGTCTTCCTTTCTTCAAGAAGACGCGACAAATCGGAAACGGCGGCGGGCGACATCCATGCATTGTCCCGGAGGTTCGGCGACACCACACTGACACCGAACCTGTCCAGACATGCAAGCCACGGGGCAAGATCAGGACGTATCAGAAGCTGACCCCCGTGGGAACCATGACCGTGCAGGATTACAACACAATCCGTCCCTGCACCTGCGTCATGGAACAAATACCAGTCTTTCAAGCCGTCAACAACGCTCTCATATTCAAACCGGTTGAATTTCATTTTATCTTCTTCTTTTAGTTTTCTGCAAAAACAGCTTTGACGACATTTCCGGCGGCGGCGTCCGCAATGGCGCGGTTAACTTCGTCAATCCGGTATTTCGCAATCAGTTTCCCGAATATTTTCTGCAACTCAGAATGTATCTTCAAAAATTCCAGATACGTCCCGATGTCCGCCATGGTATACTGCCCGCTTCCGAAAATCCGGAGTGCACGGAATGTGATCATGTGAGGCGCAATGGAAACAGGCCCCCGGTCGGAATACTGCCCCGGCACGAAGTAACGCCCGCGTGTCCGCAGAAGCGTCAAACCGAACGGAAACGCATCCGCAGAACCGCTCGTCTCGATCACGACATCCGCCCCGTCTCCGCGCCCCAGCTCCGCGGCATACGCCGCCACGTTCCCGCGAATCTCCTCACTGCTGCTCCTGCGGTAATCAAAAAATGCATCCGGTTCCAGTGCCCGCGTCAGTTCTTCACGAACCGGATTCGAGGCGGAACCGATCAGCATCACGCGGCACCCCTGCGACTTCGCCCATGCAAGCGCAAACAGTCCGAGCGAACCGTTGCCCTGAATCACTACGAGTTCCCCCGGTTCAAGTCCGCCGCCGTAAGCGCAGGAACGGATCACCGTCGGTCCGCCGCAGGGGAACGCCGCCGCGGCAAACGGCTCCACTCCCGCCGGAAGCCGGACCAGATTCTTTGCGGGAGAGTAGAGATATTCCGCAAAACCGCCGTGAAAATGAGGCGCGTCATTCACATTCTTCACATAGGTCACGCCGAAAGCAAGACAGCTTGCCGTCTCCCCGCGCAGACAGTTGAAACATTTGCCGCATGGGATTGCAACACATGCAACCACCCTGTCGCCGAGGCGCAGCTCATTTTCCAAAGCGTCCGTCGCCGCCCCCTGCCCCACGGAATCCACTTCCCCGATGAATTCATGCCCTGGAACCAGCGGGAAATCCGGCATTTTCAGATATCCCTGATGGATATGCACATCCGTCCCGCAGATTCCACTTGAAACCAGTTTCAGCCCGACCATGTTTTCCGCAGGTTGCGCAACCTCGAATTCTCTGACTTCAAACTCTCTGCCCGGACCGTGGAACACTGCACATTTCTTTTTCATACCATCTCCTTTTACGGTTCATTGTCTTGACTTTATATGAAACGTGATATATTATATGCGAAATCAGGCTTATCGTAAATCAAGAAAACTGCAAAAACATATATGATCCTGCAAATATGAAAGGAAGAAGGAATGTCCGGATTTCATTTTACGGAAACACCTCCTCCCATGCTTTTCAACACCGCAATGGAACGGGAAAACCGGATCACGGTCCCTCATGTCAACCATTGCGCACATCCGGGGAAATGGGTGCTGGACTACTCCGTCACGGACTGCGGACTGGTCAAAACCGAATTCACTTCATGGCTGCCGCGCCCGGGAGGAATCGGGCACCTCTATCCGCCGGGACGCAGATATTATGAAGATTTCAGGGAAAGACAGAATTACCGGTCCGCATACCTGATATTTGAAGGGGAAAATCCGGTTCTGCGGAAACTCACGGAAAATTCAGGCGGATTCGCGCGGATTCTCGACCCCGAACGCAGGATTCAGAAATATTTGCAGGGAGCCGCTGCCGCCGCATCCAGAGGAAGCCGCGGTTATTGGGAAAGCTGTTCCTGGTTCTGCAAAATCCTCGGTCTGCTGGAACGTCTGCCACCCTCAGGAAAGCCGGATTATCTTTATGAGCTCGGCGACGATGCAGCCGCCGGAAATTTAAGCGGCAGGGTGAAAGAATATCTGGAACAGAATTTCAAAAGACAGATCACGGTAAAAATGATTGCAAGGGCGCTCGGAGTCAGCGAGTCCGGGCTCTCCCATCGCTACCGGCAGGAATCCGGCGAAACGCTGTTCGATACTCTGCTCCGCATTCGCGTGGAACAGTCGCTCCCGCTTCTGCAAAGCGGAAAGCGGCTGAAAAACATTGCGCCGGAGGTCGGTTTTTCCAATGAGTTTTATTACTCCAGAATCTTCAAGCGGATTTACGGCAAACCGCCTGTCTGTTATCGGAACACGCGGAAGTTGTAAAGCCGCGCGGAGGGATCGCCGTTCGTGGCAAGAACGGTCAGGCGGAATGCCGAGATTTTCTCCGGCGCAAAGGAATGTCTGCGCACACGCTGATAATTGTCCGAAACTTCCGCAACGGTGAACCAGGCGTTCCCGCGCAGAGCTTCAATGCGGTAATCCTTCACGCACTCCGGAGCGGCGCCATACGGCGACTTCTTATCGAGATTCGTATCGAATACGAGTTCGACGGAGGAATATGTCTCCGGCTCCCCGCACGTCAGCGTCAAAGTCTGCGGCAATCCCTGAGCCGGATCTGAAATCCAGAGATTCGGGCTCAAGCCGGGACGAGGCGGTGTCACCGCGACATTTTCCGGCTGGAACACATGCTGTTCCGGCAAAACCGAAAAGCAGAAATTGTCATTGGAAAAATAACATCCGTCCGGCTTGCAGTAAACGCCCGGCAGATGCCGTTTCCGGGTGCAGACAGATACCCCCGGCACCTCCTCCAGCAGCAGAAACACACTCCGGCAGGAAACCGGCACATGAAATTGAAACACCCCTTCCACATGTTCTCCGGCAGGAAGGAGACACTCGCCCGCGGCAAGCATCTTTCCCTCGAACACACCGGGGACACGGGACTCATGCAGAACCGCTTTCACGGTTGCGGGTTTTCCGGTACGGTTGTGGAAACGCACCGCAATGCTGTCGATATGATCCGACGCGACCGGAAACATCTGTCCGCGGCGGCGATCGGCAGGCGGCACATCGCAGGGATCATAAACACCGGAAACATCGTCCGACGGAACCAGCGGCAGTTCACCGTCCGGCGACTCGATTTTCAGAACCATTTCACTGTCCGCGCTGATTTCGGAGAATACCTTTTCCTCCATCGGCGGCATCCACGGCAGCACCTGATCGTTCCGGTAGAGAAGCTCCTGCAGTTCGCGCATCCGTTTTCCGCCGAGTTCACGCGGAGTGCACCCATATTTCCGGCAGAGCGCCGCGGCGCTGCCCGCCGCCTGTCCGCAGAGGGCGCAGGTCGCCATGACGCGGGTCGAACCAAGTGCGACATGCGTCACGCTGATATTGCGTCCCGCCATCAGTAGATTTTCGATATTCCGCGAGTAAAGGCAGCGGAACGGAATGGGATACACGCCGGGGAAAATGAAAGGCGGAGTCGTGCCGGGATGCCCTTTGCCGAACACACCTTCCGGCGGATGAATGTCGATCGGCCAGCCGCCGTATGCGACCGCATCGGGAAAATCGGGATGATTCATGATATCGTTCTGTGTCAGAATGTAATCGCCCGTCAGCCGCCGCGACTCCCGTTTCGCAGGAATCGTGGAGATCCAGTGGATCGCGTAGTTTGCCGCGCCGTGATCGCCGCCGTTCTTCACATGATCCCACATGCCGAACAGAATAGAAAGCAGCTTCCGATAGATCGCCTCGTTGTCGTGAATCGTATCAAGTTCTCCGCCGTATTCGAGCCACCAGTAGCCCTGCTTCGGATTGTTGTGCAGACGGTACGGCAGGTCTTCGTCGGAATGGATCTTATAAGCCCATTCCGGAGCTTTGAACGGAACCGGTCGCCCCATATCGACCGCGCGGAACGCAATGGAGGAACCCATCGTCTTTTTATCCGCTTTCTCCGGCGCAAGCGATTCCCCGAATTCACTCCGCGCCTCGCGTCCCATGCGGTACTCCGCGCCTGCGGAAAAACCGACAAAGGAATCGCCGGAGCAGTCCGCGAAAAGCGGGGCTTTCAGCACGTATTCCGTCTCACTGCCCAGCGTATGCGCTTTCAATGAGACAATCCGGTTCTTTTCGATCTCAACCTCATGGACTTCCGTATTCATCAGGAGCGTCAGGTTCTCTTCGCGCTCCGCCCACTCCCGCATGACGAGACTCCAGTGCTGCTGCCAGCCGTTCGCGGAACGGTAATACGCCTCGCGCCTCATCTCCTCCAGAATGCCGGTCTCCATCGCTCCGCGGTTCACATACTCCGGCGCGCCGGTGATGAACGCGCCGTCGCTGTTCTGACAGCACTCCGAGCCGGAGGGACCGCCCAGCACCGGACGGTTCTGCACCAGTGCGGTTTTCACTCCGAGACGCGCCGCCGCAATCGCCGCCACGGTTCCGGCGACTCCTCCGCCGGCCACAACAAAATCATATTCACAGGACAAGACTTTCATTCCCGTTTGCTTCCTTACCGATTTTCAATCTTCACTCTGCGCCAGACATCACTGCCGAAATGATCCAGAGGATACACCGTCAGTTCCGCGGATTTGCCGAGTTCCGATATTTCCACTTCCACGCCTTCCCCGGCGGGCAGATTGACGAGATCGGCATTATTCAGCAGATATTTGCCGCCGTCCGGGGCAATCATGCGGTATTCCGCTTCCGGATCATTCACCGCAAGACGCGCCCATACCGAATGTTCCGCATGGAAGTTAAAAAGCCGCAAACGGACCGTCCCGTTCTTCACGGTAATTTTCCGGGGATTGATTTCCCCTGCGACAATCACGATCTTCTCCGCGTCGCCGATTACGCGGTCCGCCTCCTCGAGCTGTTTTTCGTCCCTGCCGATCTTGAGAGCACTGACCCTGCCGCGAAGTTCCTCCGCATATCTGCGCAGAGCCGGCGCAAGCCTTGAGTCCGCGGCAGCGGCGGCTGTGCTCTTCAGCAGACGTTCCTTCGCGGTTGTGAAGAACTCGTTTCGGTTCAGGTCGCGCGGATATTCGGCATTCTGCTGAACAAGTTCATCAAACTTCTGTGCGGAAATCTCCGTCAGGTTCAAACCGGCGACCCGCATTTCCCCCTGTTTGTCATAGAGAATGCCGAAATTCACATAAAACGGCAGAGCCTCCACCCGAAACGGAATTTCATAATCCGCATACTCATTGTCACCGGCAATGACCTTTCGGATAAAACGTTTCACTTTCTGGCTCGATCCCCAGAGAAAACCTTCCGTAAGCATGATCTGCGCATCGCTGGTGCCGGCTTTTGCCGTAACCGTCAGAAGATAGCATTTTCCAAGCGAACTTTCCGGCATCCGGAGCGTCATGCGGGTGAAACCGTTGTGGGCACGGATCAGGGCAATCTTGCGATCCCCTTCGCGCAAGGGCCTGACGTCGCCATTCTTCAGACACGACACCGCAAGTTTTCCCATATCGTTTCTGCCGATCACCAGTTCATTGCCCAATGTGGTCACAGCAAAAAATGCAAGCAGAAGACAGAATGTATTTTTCATCGCTTCAATTTCCTTTCCTCAAAAATTCCACAGATTCGGCACGAAACCGCTTCAATTTTTCCGCCGATCCCTTTTTCGGATCAAGCGCCTCGTCGATCTTCTTCAGCAGAGCATCGTTTCCTTTCCGGCGGACCAGGTCAAACACCAGCCAGTCCTCCAGCCCTGCGCGGAACGCCTTCCAGCGGCGGCTCGGCACATTTTCCCCGCGCCGGGCGGGATAGACGGTAACGGCGGAAGCCGTCTTTCCGCGGAGATCATCCCACGGCACGCCCCATCTGTCATTGCCGGGCATCCAGAGACTCGTCCAGTAGCCGATGCCGTTCAAGTTCAGGCGCCACGCGACATGCCCCATGTTCCGGTACCAAGCGGGACGGAGTCTCTTCTGAATCACAGGACACCAGTAGGCGGAGCTGATCTTCAAATGAGGACGCGCCATCTCAATCACATCCCGGCGGTCCAGAAACCTGTAATGGAACTGTATGTAATCGGTGTAATTTCCATCGGCGGTAATACGTTCGATCTCTCCCCTGCTTTTGGTGGGATCCGCATAAATCCATACTTTCGGATCGGCGGCTTTGGCTGCTTTGGCATGGGCATAGAAAACGTCTCCGGTATTTTCATCCATCGGGTAGAGTGCATAATCGTCATAATCAAAACCCATTTCCCGCATGTGGGCAGCCAGCGCTCTGACGAAATTCCCGTATGCCTTCGCTCCCGCCGCAGTCCGGATATCCGGCGCGTTCTTCGAATTCGGCGAGGCGCACCGCAGCAGCAGCATCCCCTTTCCTTTCAGGAATTTCAGCATCGGGTCCAGTTTTGAAAAATCGGGACCCTCCGTCAAATTGCCCCGGGTGTCGGCTTTCCACGGAGTCGTTTCCAGAACATGAAAATTGTTGACATAGTGTTCCTGAAGCTCGGCAAGCAGATTTTCCCGTTCCTTTCCCGAGGACTGTCTCAGGCTGCAGTCCCATGTCATCACCTGGAGGGGATGGCGCTCCGGCAGGCTCTGCGCAATCACGTCAAGGGAAATTTCCCGCGATACGGCGCTGCGGTCTTTGAGATTGACCGCCTTCACGGTGCCCCGATATGTCCCCGCTTTTCCGTTCCGCGTATCGAATTCCAGGAAAATCTGCCGGTTCTCTCCGGCGGGAACGGCAACCACTCCGTCTTTTGAAAGTTCCGGGAGAACGTCGGCGGGAAGCTGTCCCAGCCGGGCGCGGATATGCGCCGCTTCGCGCAGCGTCACCTTCAACCCGTCAAAGCCAGACGCCGTAATCCTGCAGTACATTGTCGCCTGCGTCGGATTATACAGACTCAGCGCCGCAAGCCCGAACTCTCTCTGAAGCAGATTCAAATGGCTTTTCCCCGCGCCCGCAATCCGTCCCTGAACCGGATAATAGCTTTCCAGCGGATCCGCGGCAAACGTCAGTTCCGGCGCGGCGGCAAAGCCCTGCCATGCGGCGGCAAGCGCCGCCCCCAGCAACCAGTGTTTCATCATTTCATCTCCTGTCGCATAAGTTATTCATTCGTTCCGTTGAAGGGATATTGTTCCCAGATTGTTCCGAAATTCACATAGATGCCGTATGCCCCGGCACTGTCCGCGACACTGTAACGGCTCCGTGCGAGGACCGCGGAATGACCATCAACAAAAAAAGTGTTCATGCTCCTGTTGTGAGGGAAACAGATCTGCCCGTAATCGCCGGTCATCGGCGCCTCAACCAGCGAAACCATTTTGCTGCCCTGCTTCACGCTGCCGAGCCTGAAATATCCATAACTTCCGGCAGCTTTGTTCCAGGCGTCATCGGCATACGCCGCCCTGGCGTCCGTCATCCTGTGATTCGGCATGAACGGCTGTCCCAGACGGGGAACCGGCTGTCTCCCCGGACAGGTCATAAGACCGGTCATGACATCATTCTGCTGATACACCCAGTTCATATACCCGAGATAAACCTGTGATCCGCAATGATCATAAGTTGTGTCAGTCCCTTTTTTTCCTAAAACGGCGGTATAGCGGGGCCCTGTCCACTTGTCGGATAAACTCCCGACCCGGTCACGCCCGATCATCCAGTCGTCGTAGTCCGTTGCATAAGAGATCATCGCCAAACCAAGCTGGCGCTGGTTGTTGCGGCAGCCGGTCGCCTGCGCCTTCTTCCGCGCTGCTCCGAGAGCCGGCATAAGCATCGCCGCCAGAATCGCGATGATCGCTATTACGATTAGCAGCTCTATCAATGTGAAAACAGCCCTTTTCCTCATTTGAACTTCTCCTTCTTTTCTCTTATTGTAATGACAAGACATGCGCCTCACCTGCCGATTCACGAATAATCAGCGGAGCCGGCAGCACCCGGTCCAGCTGATTGACGGGCATGGAACGCCGCCAGCTCTCCGCGATCATCTCCACCGCCGCGCGCCCTGTCTGAATCCAGGGATGACGGACGGAGGCAAGCCCCGGAAACAGACCGGTATCTCCATAACCGATCACGGAAACATCCTGCGGAACCTTCAATCCCGATTCCCGTATAATCTCAATCACCCGCTGCGCTTCCGGATCATCCGCACAGAGAATCGCCGTCGGACGCTCCGGCAGACTCAGAAGCCGTTTCAGCCACGGGATCACCTCCGAGGCTCCGCGTTCCGCCTCAAAAATAAAATCATCCCGCAAAGGCACACGGGAACGGACCGCTTTGCAGAGAAGCGGAATCCGGTCGTAAGTCTGGAGCTGGAATATTCTGCGCTTCGGGATCTTCGCCCCGCATACTGCAAAACGGCGGTGCCCGAGTTCATACAGGGTATCCACCGCCGCCTGAAAGCCGGACTCCATGTCCACTTTCACGATCCCGAGATGCTCCTGAAAACGGTGTCCGCTGATAAATACCTGCGGCAGAGAATGTTCCGCAAGCAGTATTTCAAAAGCCTTCTCATGGGAATGCCGGCTGTCCTCACCAAGATACACCAGACCGTTCAGCTTGGACAGCATCTTTTTCAGCCAGCCGCTCTGCCGTTCCACCTCCTCATCCTCCGAAGGAAGCGGCACGATCATTGCGGCGAACCCAAGTTCCGCGGCGCCGTCCATGATCCCCGCAACCGTCTTCAGCGCTGTACCCGTCTCCTGTCTCAGCAGATTTTCCATGCGTTCCGGCAGTACCACGCCAATCGCGGAAAGAGCTTCGGAGGCGTTGCGCCGGACAAATTCCTCGGTCACTTCCAGAATGCGCCCGCCGGGAGTCCGCCGGATGACCTCCCCCTCCTCCAGCACAGCATACGCCTTGCGCACCGTATCCCGGTTCAGGCTCAGATTCTGCGCCAGAGTCAGAATGGACGGCACCACGGTCCGTGCCGGGACACGGCACTGCCTCAGCTCGCGCATAATCCCCTCGGACAACTGGTGGTGCAGCGGCACCGGCGAATCCGGTTCCAGCATCACATGAGGCTGAAATACCTGTTTTTTCCTGTTCTGTATCATAATCGCGACATCATATTAAAATTATTGTATGCTAGATTATACAATAAAACAACGACATTGTCAAGACCCCGGAACGAAAAAAATGGAATTTTCTTTGACGCCCGGCGGCGGAGCACAAAAACATCCGTTTCAAAAATCGCTCAAATGGAGAAACAGGCGTTGGAGATTTCATCAGAACATGCTATGGTAATGGAAAAATCAGTCTTGAAAACACTAGATCGTGTCGTCAATAGTTAAAAGACCCAAGCTGCAATACACCTGATTTGTACTGCAGCAAGAAACGAAGCAGTGTTTTTAGCATATCTGGTTGCGACTCCGCGCCAACGTTTTAATATCATGAATGCATTCTCGACAAAGTGCCGTAACTTGTACAACTCCTTGTTGTATTCACGTTGCGTTTTGCGATTCTTTCTTGGCGGAATAACTGCCTTCATCCCTGCTTTTTCCGCTTTCTCGACAATTGCGTCCGAATCATAACCACGGTCTGCCAGAAGAACCTTCGCTTTGATGTTATCAATCAAGGCTTCAGCCTGCTTACAATCCGCCGTGGTACCTTCTGTAATAAGGATTCTGACCGGCATACCATGCGCATCCAC
>CASDPB010000097.1 GCA_949282305.1 uncultured Lentisphaeria bacterium
GACGACTCAACTCCAGAAGTCCCAGTTTCGGTTTAATGATTTTTGTCTCGAGATTCATCTGATCTTCCTTTCTCTTTTTGATGCCCTCTTAAATATAGCATCTTTTTCTTGTTTTGTCAGATGAAGTCTTATCTTTTACAGTATTTTTCAGACTTATTTCATATCTTCATATCCGCAGCGCATGAGCTCAACTCTGTGTTTGTGATAATATCGCCTAACTTGTTCAATTGGCAGAGTGTCCCAGCTTCTTCGAGAGGTCTCCGGGGGTCGCTGTTATTCCGCTTTGGTGTTGCCGGCGGCGGGGCAATATATTTATGTCCTTATAATCGTACCGGTATTGTCTTCTATATATACTTCTGAAAAGACAATTTGGATCGTAATCGGAATATTTCTTTTCTGATAAAAGTCATATTGTGACGCATCGAAAATTATTTTATATTCCTCATCCCCGACTTTACTTATTTCGCTTATATCAATAAAATCATTAGGAATAATACCTTGTGAATCAAGAATGAACCTTTTACACCCATTGAAAACAATTTTTCCATTAGGAATATCTTCATCAGTATAAAAATTCCAATTACCATCAGCAGACCGAATTCTGGAAATGACATCTACCTGTATTTTTACAGACATATGTTCCGAGTCAATGTTAATTCCAGTAATACAACGATCACCCAAATAAATGGTGTTTATAAATTTTACTGCATCCATAAAAAGACAATATCTCCTTATTAGTTAAGTGGCCAATGAGCATCTGGAGATTTAGACGGTACTTTATTACCAGGAATGTCCAATGGGGGTCTGCGGATAATGAAGGGTAGAGTTTATGTGTAAAAAAGTGCCGTTCCCGGGGAAAAACGGGAACGGCTTTCGGGAATCAATGAAAAATCAGACTCCGGCGAGTGTCGATTTGTAACTGCTGAGCATGTCTTCCATCCTGACGTTGATATCCGTGGATGCTCCCCTGATCGCGAGAATGCGGTCATCGGTCGTTTTACCGACTTTTGCCAGCGGGAAACCGGAAAGCGCTTTTTCCAGTTCCGCGGATTTCTCCGGCTTGCAGCTGATCAGGAAACGGCTGTTCGATTCGGAGAAGAGAATTTCCAGATCACTCATTCCTTTTTCCTGCGGAACTTTTGTCAGGTCGAGAGCAAGTCCGACACGTCCGCCCATTGCGGCTTTTGCCGCCGCGACGCCGAGACCTCCGAGGGAGGGGGTGATAATAGAACTCGGAATTTCCGCATGGATCATCTTTTCGACTGCCTTATAGAGCGCAAGCGCCTTTTCCGCGTTGACCTTCGGCACATTGTTGCCTGTCGCGCCGAGCATGTCGAAGTATTCGCTGCCGCCGAGTTCGGGGAAGGTCATGCCGACCATGTAGACATCATCTCCGGCTTTCTTGAAGTCCGGTGTGACGCACTTGGAAATATCCTCCACTTTGGAGATGGTGCTGAACAGCACCGTCGGGGGAATGGAAATCTTCTTTCCGCCGCGCGTACTGTCGTTTTTCATGCTGTCCTTGCCGGAAATGCACGGCACGTTGAATGCGCATGTGTAGTCGTAAAGTCCCTTGTTCGCCCGGACAAGCTGCGCCATTTTGTATTCGCCGTCCGGAGTCTTTTCACTCTGAACCGGGTCGGGCCAGCAGAAGTTGTCGAGTCCGGAGATCATATCGACGCGCGCTCCTACCGCGACAGCGCGGCGGATTGCAAGGTCAATCACGGACGCCATCATGTGATAACAGTCAATGTCGCTGTAGCGCGGGAGAATGCCGTAGGAAAGCACTGCGCCTTCTCTTCCGAGCGGTTCGACCATGAATACGGAAGCGTCTCCCTGAACGTCGCGCTCCTTGCCGATGAACGGCTTGATGACGCTCAAACCCTTGACTTCGTGGTCATACTGCCGTGCCTTGTATTCGCAGGAACAGATATTGAGCTTTGCGAGAAGTCCGAGCAGATCCTTTTCCGCATTTCTGCCCTTGAGATCGGGTTCCGGGAATTTCGGCGCCTTCCATTTCGCGTTGAGTTTGAGCCGGGGAAGACCCTCGTGCATGAACTTGATGTCAAGACATGCAACCGTCCTGTCACCATATTTCATATGGAATTTGCCGTCGTCGGTGAACTTTCCGAGGATTGTCGCTTCCACATCGCGGTCCGCCGCGAGTTTCATGAATTCATCAATCTTTTCCGGCGGAACTGCGAAACTCATCCGCTCCTGCGCCTCGGAAATCAGGATTTCCCACGGCTTCATTCCCGCATATTTGAGCGGGGCTTTCTTGAGATCCATGACACAGCCGCCGCAGATGGATGCCATTTCCCCGACGCTGGAGGAAAGCCCGCCGGCACCGTTGTCGGTGACGAAACGGTAAAGGTTTTTATCGCGCGCTTCATACATGAAGTCCGCCATGCGTTTCTGGGTGATCGGGTCGCCGATCTGAACCGCCTGAACTGGACTGTCCTTATGGAGTTCCTCGGAGGAGAAGGTGGCGCCGTGGATGCCGTCCTTGCCGATGCGTCCGCCGGTCATGACAATGAGATCGCCGGGTTTGATCTGCTTTTCCCAGCCGTTGCGGCCGTTGATTTTCTTCGGAAGCGTGCCGAGCGTGCCGCAATAGACCAGCGGCTTTCCGATGTAACGGTCGTCAAAGCATTCCCAGCCGAGTCCGTAGGGGATGCCGCTCTGGTTTCCGCCGTCGATGACGCCTTTGTGAATGCCGTCGCGGAGTCTGCGCGGATGCAGCAGACCTTCGGGAACATCCCCGGGATCGGTAAACGGGGAACCGAGGCAGTAACCCCAGACGTTGACCAGCAGATTTGCGCCGAGTCCGGTTCCCATCGGGTCGCGGTTGACGCCGACAATGCCGGTCATTGCGCCGCCGTACGGATCAAGTGCCGAGGGGCTGTTGTGGGTTTCCACCTTGTAGACAAGATCAATTTTGTCATTGAATGCGACGACTCCGGCATTGTCCGAGAAAACGGACACGAGCCAGTCGATTCTCTTTGCAATTTCGGAAGTGCTCTTTTTGATGTAGGACTTGAAGAGGGAGACGATGTGTTCCTTTGTTCCCGCGTCGAGATCCTCGTAATCGACTTCCGCATCGAAGATTTTATGTTTGCAGTGTTCGGACCAGGTTTGCGCGAGGACTTCAAGCTCAACATCTGTCGGATTTTTGGAGAGTCCGTATTTTTCACGGTTTTCATAATTGCGGAAATAGTTCTGGATGACCTTCATTTCCTGAAGCGTCAGGGCGAGTATTCCCTTGCGGCTGATTTCGTAGAGTTCTTCGTCCGGAACTTCCAGATTGAACTCGCGGACTACGCCTTCCTCCGTGCCTTTGACAATCGGTTTGTTGAGCGGAATCCCGTTTGCCCTGACTTCATCCGCGGAAAGCACCGTGACCGTTTCAATGAGTTCGTTGGCGAGAATGCCTCTGGTGATCCTGGCAATATCCTCTTTTTTAAGGGAAGGAGCCTGAAACATGTATTCAATGGAGCTGAACACCATTTCGTCCTTGCGGAGCTTGCGCCCGATGATGTCGCCGATTGCCTCATGCGCGGTGCGTGCCACGTTGTCCGTTACGCCGGGCTTGAATCCGACTGCCGCGATATAGTCATACCGGAAATCGACTTTCGGGTTTTCCCCGATGAAATATTCCTGAGTGACGGGGTTGGAAAGCTCTTTTGCAATGCTTTCCGCCTGCGCTCTGTCGATGTCTGCGGAAATTGTGAAGACGTCCCTTGTCCGGATCGCTTTCACTGCGTCGGAACCGGTAAAATTTTTCACGGAGCGGAGCACCGACTGTGCTCTTGAGTCGCTCCACTTGCTTTTTACGGTAATCTCTATTCTGAAGTCCATTGTCCTGATCCCTGTAAATTAGGTTGAAAATTCTGAGAGAAAGATACAGCCTGAAGTGTCTTTTTTCAAATGCCAAACCTCTTTTCGGGTAAAATAATTCAGCAGCGGAAAAACAAGAACAGACCGACTGAAACTCTGAAAAGGCGTCTGACGGACAAAACGCTTTCTACTGTCTGCCGGGGAGACGCCGCCCGGCTTGTCGCGAGGGCGGAACGGAACGGATTTTCAGGTTCCGGCTGTTCCGCCGGAAAAAGAGCTCCCCCGGGCTGAGAGAGAGAAGAAGCCCGGAGGAGCGTGGGAGAGAGAGCTTTCTGAAAGGCTCCCCCGTCGCGCCGCACCGTGCGAAGCGGCGGAGGAGAGGAGTGAGGTTTTCGCCTCAATTTTTTATTGTTACTGGTTGCTGAAAATCTGGAATCCGGCGTAAGCCTCCATGCCGTGTTCCCCGAGGTCGAGTCCCCGCAGTTCTTCGTCTACGGAAACCCGGATGCCGATTGTCTTCTTCAGAACGTAGAAGATTGCCAGCGCACAGGGAAACGCGACCGCGGCGCAAACCACGCCGATCAGCTGTTTCAGGATGGTGTGATCCGGATTGACCGAGAAGATCCCGACTGCCAGCGTTCCCCAGATTCCTCCGCAGAGATGGACTGAAAGCGCTCCCACCGGATCGTCAAGTCTGAGCCTGTCGAAGCAGAGCACTGCCAGCACTGCGATGATTCCCGCGACGGCGCCGATGAGAATGGACGAGGGGATGCTGACGCAGTCCGCGCCAGCCGTGATTCCGACGAGTCCGGCAAGACATCCGTTCAATGTCATGGAGAGGTCGGGTTTTTTCAGGACGAACATGCTGGTGAACATTGCCGCAATGATTCCCGCGACGGCGCCGAGCGTCGTCGTGACCAGCACATAGGAGACCATCGCCGGATCAGCGCTCAGCACGGAGCCGCCGTTGAATCCGAACCAGCCGAACCAGAGCATGAAGACCCCGATCGTCGCCAGCGGCATGCTGTGCCCCATGATGGGCATGCTGTGCCCGTTTACGAATTTGCCGATGCGCGGTCCGAGCAGAATGACTCCGGCAAGGGCGCCCCAGCCGCCGACGCTGTGGACAAAGGTCGAACCGGCAAAGTCATGGAACTTCATCTTGTCGAGGAATCCGCCGCCCCATCCCCAGGAGCCGATCACCGGGTAGACGACTGCCGCATAGATCAGGGTAAAGAGCAGAAAGGAGTTCAGCTTGATCCTTTCCGCAACAGCGCCGGAGACGATTGTCGCGGCTGTCGCAGCGAACATGCTCTGGAAGAAGAACATGGACCAATAGGTAAACATGCCGTTGAACGCCTCCGGTGAACCGTCCGGGGGCGTCAGCCCGAACGCTTTGAAGCCGAACACGCCTGCAATGCCCCAGTGTCCTTCCGGATACATCAGCCCGAATCCGCAGACGGCGAACGTCAGGATTCCGATTGCGGGAACCAGCAGGTTTTTGAACAGGATGTTTGTGCAGTTTTTCGCCCGCGCCAGACCGGATTCCACCGTGGCGAAGCCCAGATTCATGATGAAAACCAGCATCGCCGCAATCATGATCCAGAGATTGTTTACCGTAAACAGCGCGTTTTCAGCCGTCTTTTCCACCGCTTCCTCAGCCCCGTTCAGGGGAGCCAGCGCGCACAGCGGAATTGCGCACAACAGGAAATTTTTCATATTCATGCAAACCTCAGATTCAGTTAAGAGTTAAAAGTTATTAAGAGTTAAGAGTTGCCGGACGGGGAAGGTGCGGCGGAACTTTTTCTGCACTTCATTTCCCGTCCTCCGTTGAGTTTCAGCCTATGGCGTCCTTGCCGCGTTCTCCGGTTCTGATCCGGATACATTCCTCCATGGGGAGAACGAAAATTTTTCCGTCTCCGATATATCCGGTTCTTGCGCCTACGATGATGCCTTCCACGGTTTTTTCCACGAATTCATCATTCACGCCGATTGCCAGACGCACTTTTTTGTGAAGATTCACTTCCACTTCCGAGCCACGGTAAGTGGAGACATATCCCTTCTGCTGTCCGCAGCCAAGCGCGTTGGTGACGGAAATCTTGAAGATTTCCCTTGCGTAAAGTTCCTGCTTCACGGCATTCAGCCTTTCCGGCTTGATGTAAGCGATAATCAGTTTCATTGAATACCTCCTCCTCCTTGCAACATTTCATCAGGTCCTGAATTTTATGTCTCTCTTAAAGCAAAAGACGTGCCAACTTTTTTGTCGGAGTTGCAATGCCTTGAAAATAAGTATATTATTGCATGAAAGGGACGGATTTGCAGTGAAATGAAATCTATACATTTTTGTAACTTTCAAGAAAAAAGCATGAAAAAAATGTAAGGTTTTTCCGAAAAAGCTCCTCTGACTGGCATTCGTGGCGTCTGAATGTTATATTATCGGATGAGTTCATGAACGGATGTGAATCAACCTGCGGGAGACTGCCGGCGTCATTTGTCTTGTCCGGCGGACATTATGAAGGGGCATTTATGAAATTCAAAACTGTTTTTATTCTTCTGACGGTTCTTTTTTTTGTGCCGCTTTGCGGTCAGGAGGAGCCTTACGACAAATTGCGGTCTGAAGCGCTGGACGGGAATCTGGAATCCTGCTTTTTTCTCGGCAATGAATATTTTTACGGCGAAAACCGCAAGCAGAACTTCACGCTCGCGGCGCATTGGTTCCGCAAAGCCGCCGAAGGAGGCATCCCGGAGGCGCAGTTCAATTATGCGCATTGTCTGGAGACCGGGCGCGGAACGGAGAAGGATCTCTTTGCCGCCTATCAGTGGTACCGCAAGGCGGCGGACCGGAAATTCAAGCCTGCCCTCTATCGTTGTTCGCGTCTGCTGGTGACGGGTATTTTCAGCAGGGACGGCAAGGCTCTCCTGCGGCCGTCGCAGGCGGAGGCGCTTGAGATTCTGGAACAGCTGACCGCACAGGAATTCGAGGCGGCGGAACTGGATCTTGCCGCTTATCTCCTGCGGCGCGATTCTCCGCTTTCCGAAAAAGCGCGCGCTTTTTCGATTCTTACAAAGGTCACTGCCCGTGAGAAATACGATCCCGCCGCTCTGCGTATGCTTGCGGATTGTTACTATGGAGGTTTCGGCTGCGCCAGCGATCCCGACCGGATGGTTCAGCTGCTTTCCCGTGCCGCCCGGCTTGGAGACGCCGAGGCAAAGGCAAAACTTGGATTCCTTTATGAATACGGGCGAATCGTGAAAGAGGACAAGCGGAAAGCGGCGCAACTTTACAAGGAGGCGGCTCAGCTGGGGCATCCGATGGGACAGTTCAAATATGCGGAACTGCTTTCCGGCGGCAAACCGTCTGCGGAGACCATGAAGGAGGCGATGCAATGGTATCAGAAATCCGCGGACCAGCACTGTGCGCAGGCTCTTTTCAAACTCGGATTGATCTATTTTGAAGGAATCGGGCAGAAAATGGATAAACCGCTTGCCGCACAATATTTCTTTGAGGCGGCACGGCTGGGGTATCCGCGCGCGCAGTACAATCTTGCAACGATGTTTGCCGAAGGAAACGGACTGAACAAGGATTTATATGCGGCGTTTTACTGGTTCATGCAGGCGGCGCAGAGGCAGGATCCCGTGGCTCAGCGCCGGGTGGCGGTCTGTTATGCCGAAGGAACAGGAGTTGACAAGAATCTCGTGAAGGCGCAGGAATGGCTCATCAAGGCGGCGCAGAACGGGGATGTCATTGCCGCGCGGATGCTGGAAACCTCCCGCTATACCCCGTGGTGAGATAGCGAGATAGCGAGGTTGCGAGGTTGCGAGGTTGCGAGGTTGCGAGGTTGCGAGATGGCGAGATAGCGAGGTTGCGAGATAGCGAGATAGCGAGATAGCGAGATAGCGAGATAAAAAAACTCTTAACTCTTAACTCTTAACTCTTAACTCTTAACTAATCACTGATTGGATTTGTCAATTTTGAATTTTCTGAAAAATCAGGCGAAAAAGAGCGCGAAAACGGTCTGCCATTCTTGACTAAAACATTTTTTAATCTATATTTTGTAGTTTATAAATATTTTAACTGTTGGAGTATAAAGCGATCATGGCGGAAAATGAAATCATATTGGGATACGACGTCGGCGGAACCAAGCTCGGAATCGGTCTGGCTTCCTCGGACGGCAAGATTTTGGGCAGGGACAGAATTGAGAACAAGGATACTTATCCGGAAGACATTCTGCCGCAGTTGGTGGAAAAGGCACGCAGTCTTGTCGCCGATGCCGGACTGAAAATGAGTGACGTCAAGGGCTTCGGCATTTCCGCGCCGGGACCGGCGGACATCGCCAACGGAGTCCTGACCGCCCCGACCAACAATGTTCACTGGCGCAATGTTCCGATTCAGTCCTATCTTGAAAACGAGCTTCAGATCAAAGGGTGTTTCGAGAATGACGCAAACTGTGCCGCGCTTGCCGAATGGTTTTTCGGCGCGGGCAGGGGGTGCCATGACTTTGTCTATCTGACGATGAGCACCGGCATCGGCGGGGGCATTGTGACGAATGACACGCTGGTCCGCGGAACCGGTTTTTACGGGGGCGAAGTCGGGCATGTCGTGATCGAGGCGAATAACGGGCGTCTCTGCGGCTGCGGGCATCATGGCTGTTACGAGGCGTATTGCGGCGGGCGTTCCGTAGCGCTTTACATCCAGAAACTTCTGAAGGACCAGCCGGATCATCCGATTGTGCAGTTCGCCGGCGGAAAGGTTGAGAATATTGACATGGTTGTGCTGGAGAAGGCAGTGCGCGCAAATGACAAGCTGGCTTTGGAAATCTGGGAGGAAATCGCCCTGCGCAATGCCCAGGCTTTCGGGATGCTCATGAACACTTTCAACCCGAAACGGCTGATTCTCGGCACATTCGGCTGGGCGATCGGTGAACTCTATACGGAGCCGATTAAAAAATACCTGCCGCGTTTCGCATGGCCGGAAACTCTGGCACAGTGCGAAATCGTGTCAAGTGAGCTGCGGCGCGATATGGGATATTATGCCGGTGCGGCGGCCGCGATGTATTTCCTGCTCGGAAAACGCGCCTGAAAACGGAGGCAGGCAGATGCTCACCAAAACCTATTCCGCGGCGCTGACCGGTATCGAGGCACTGCCGCTTGAAGTGGAGGTCAACGCCTCCGGGCGCGGTGAGCAGGATTTTGTTTCGATTGTCGGACTTCCTGATGCGGCGGTCCGCGAAAGCCGTGAGCGCATCCGTTCTGCGCTCTATTCCTGCGGTTACAATCACCCTTCCGGCGCGACGCTTGTGAATCTTGCACCCGCCGACATCAGGAAGGAGGGCGCGGGATTCGATCTGCCGATTGCGCTCGGACTGATTGCCGCGACGGGGCAGCTTGAACCGGCGGCTCTGGGCGATGCCATGGTTCTCGGCGAACTTGCACTGGACGGCATGGTGCGTCCCGTGCGCGGTGTCCTTTCCGCCGCATTGATGGCGCGTGAATTCAGACGGGTTGCGAAACTGATTATTCCCGCACAGAATGTTTCCGAGGCGGTCATCGCCGCCTCCAGATTGAAGGTGTACCCGGTCGGTTCCTTGCCGGAGGCGGTTGCTGCTTTGAAAGACGAGGCGCTTCCTCTGGATGCCTCCGCGACGGAACAGCTTTTTGCGGAGCCGGACTGGGACAATATTCCCGATTTTTCCGATGTCAAAGGGCAGACCGCCGCAAAACGTGCGCTGGAGATTGCCGCGGCGGGCGGACATCACGTCCTGTTCGTCGGACCTCCCGGAAGCGGCAAGTCGATGCTTGCGAAGCGTCTGCCGGGGATTCTTCCGCCGATGACCGAGAAGGAGACGCTTGAGACGAGCCGAATTCACAGCATTCTCTGGCTTCTGCCTTCCGATTCCCCGCTCCTGAAAACACGTCCCTTCCGTTCGCCTCATCATACGGTCAGTGACGCCGGACTCATCGGCGGAGGCACGAATCCCGGACCCGGCGAAATCAGCCTTGCGCATAACGGAGTCCTGTTCCTGGATGAGCTTCCGGAGTTCAAGCGCAGCGTCCTTGAGGTGCTTCGCCAACCGATTGAAAGCGGAGTCGTGACCATTTCCCGTGCCTCCGGGAGTTATACATTCCCTTCGCGTTTCATGCTGATTGCCGCCATGAATCCGTGTCCGTGCGGACACCTCGGCGACCGTCTGCACGTCTGCCGCTGCCGTCAGATGCAGATTCAGAATTACCGGGCGAAGATTTCCGGTCCGCTTCTGGATCGTATTGATCTGCATGTGGAGCTTGCCGCCTTGACCGATGACGAGCTTCTGGGCAAAAACTGTTCCGAGAGCAGCAAGGCGATCCGCGGGCGCGTGATTGCCGCGCGGAAGATTCAGACTGAGCGTTTCGGACGTTTCCCCAGCTTGACCTGCAATGCGCAGATGGAGTCCGCGCATATCCTGAAATTCTGCCGGCTGGACGTTACGACGGAGACGATTCTGCGCCATGCGATTCATGAATTCGGCTTGAGCGCGCGTGCCTATGACCGTATTCTGCGTGTTTCACGCACGATTGCCGACCTTGCCGGAAGCGAGGAGCTGAAACGCGAACATATTTTTGAAGCGATCGGATACCGTGCGTTGGATCGCCGGAACTGATATAACTTGTCAATTCATAACATAAGGAGTGTACGAAATGTTCAAAATGAAATCGTTACATGTAATGCTTGGCGGAGCTCTCCTGCTGTGTAAAAGATAAGACTTCATCTGACAAAACAAGAAAAAGATGCTATATTTAAGAGGGCATCAAAAAGAGAAAGGAAGATCAGATGAATCTCGAGACAAAAATCATTAAACCGAAACTGGGACTTCTGGAGTTGAGTCGTCA
>CASDPB010000098.1 GCA_949282305.1 uncultured Lentisphaeria bacterium
CAGATTCGCCGGGCGATATGCGACGGTTTTCTCCCTTATTCCGTTGAAAAGCGTCTGGTGAATCTGACTCAAGGAGAATGTCGGGAATTGCTGGCGCAGGCACAGAATGTGAGGAAAGGCGCTGCAATTGAGCGGGCGCACCGGGAACAGGGGCATCCGCGTCAGGTCTCTCGCGACAGAGGCGGTATGGATCGTTGAAATCATAGGAGGAGAAAAAGATTATGGGAAAAGAAGTGAACGGATGGATTGAAGTGAACACAAGAGGTCCGGGATATCCCCGGTTCTGGCTTCGGACGGAAGAAAAAAATCTTCTGCTTTCATGGGCGGCTGTCTCTCAAATCGAAGCATCGGAAGATTTTCTGTCGATCCGTTTCCTATGCGAATATGGACTGGTTCAGTTGTCATCGACCGAACCCATGCGGGATTTATTTTGGTCCATGCAGATGGAGCGAGTCTGGATGATTGATGGACGAATGCTTGCCTGTCGGATTACGCCTGTGGAACAATTTCAGTAAGGGAATGCAGATAGGCGTTATGATAACGGCGAAGGGATGGAGTGGAAAGACCGGGAAATTCATCTGTCCGAATGAGGTCATCGGCATTTTTCGGGCGCGGATGGGCAGCGATGAAATCCCGTCTTGCGGCACTTTTCGCCGTTTTCTCCCGAAGCCCGAATGCAAGATGCTTCTGCAAATATTTGTGATACTCCCGGCCCCAGCGGATTGCGCGCTCATGAGCCTTGCAATGGCGTCTGGAGTGAAACGCCTGGAACTTTTCGGCATCCTGAAAGATTTTTGACAAACGGATGTAACGTTCTGTCTCCGGAAGATCCTGCAGAGCAAGAACCTTCTGGAGTATTTCAGGCGAAAGATTCAGTTTGTCAATGTGAATTTGAAGAATCATGGGAAAACACGGTGAACGGTCTGGATTGACCGTTCACCGTATCAGGGTTACTTCTTCTTTTCGATTTCGGCGGATTGCTGGAAAACCCGAAGCAATCCGCTTCCGGAAAGTGACTCATGCCGCCGGACCAGATTCAACTTTACCAGTTCCGGCAGAGCTTTTGCCGCCTGTCGCCGGGTAATGCCGCATTGGCGGGCAAGTTCGTCGGTGGTCAGTATAGCCGTTCCAGTTTTTCCGATCAGAACCGCAACCCGACCGTAAACGAGCTTGACACAAGGCGACAAATCTGCCCGCTCCAATATCTCCTGCGGAATCATGACACTGTTTTTCATCTGCCACCAGCCTTTCCATGACACTGCGAAACGATGATTTCATTTTCCGGAACGCCATGCTCCAGCAGATTTTGAACGCTTTCAGGTTCAATCCGAACCAGTCGCGGGCTGATGTTGACCGCTTTCAAATGGCCGCTTTTGATGTAGCGGTTGATGCTGTTCACCGATACGCCGAGCAGTTGTGCGCATTCACTGCGCGTCAACTTTTTCCGCACGACGGTTTCCCGGGGATTGCCGTATTGATCCAATGCGGTAAACAGCATTTCAGCGGTCAACATGGGATAGTGTTCGCGCAGCAGATTGACGATGGCGGTTTGCACCACAACGGGAATTGGACTTTTCTTCAGCATAAAAATGCCTCCTTGATGTTGATGAGAGTTTCTGGTTTGCAGACGCGTCAGCATCAAGGAGACTGATTTTTCCGTTTTTCTCAGGAAAAATCATAAAGTTACGCTCAAAAAAAAGTTTTTCCGTTTCCAGATCATTTCCGTTTTTCCGGACAAAAAAAAGACGTTCCGGGAAATGGAACGCCATAAAAATGGTGAATATTTCTGGAGAAAATCAGTGTTTTCTCGCACGCCGGGACATCTCATCTTCGGACATTCCGCGAACAAGATTGGAGAGTGCCTGTTTGCTGCGGATTTCGCCGACTTTTTTGTTTGCCCATGCCAGCAGTTCCAGCTCGTTGAAGAGCGGACTGTATCCATCGTAAGGACACTTTCCGTTGTCCCAGTTCTGAATCGTGCGCGGTGTAAACGAATGCTTTGCACCAATGTCCTCAAGACTCTTGAAGGCTTTATTGATGATCATTACCTTGTCCGCAAGAGTCAAAGGCGCTTTCCGGCGGTTCTTTTGAAGATCTGCCTGCTGTTGTGCCTGCAACTTTTTCAGCAAAGCCTCCGCAAGTTGAGTTTTGGCGATTTCTTCCCGCAGGAGCACCATCATGTCCTCGCGTGTTTTGCAACGGGTTTCCAAAAGAAGATCATCCAGTTTCTGCGTGAACAAATCCAGTTGCATCACCGGCGCAAGAAGTCCGTTCAAATAGGAATCAATCGCCAGATGCAGAATCTTCTCTTTCTGCGGAGCGGAAACTTCCGGGTCCTGGACTATCCCGTCAATCTGCTGAAGAGTTCGGGCGGATAGTGGCATCTTCCGGTCAATTCCGGTCTCAAGCGAAACAGAAAACAGCCTCATCGCCTGCACTGGATTCTCTATATTGTACTCCTGTGCGGGGATTTGCTCAAGGACTGAAAGCGCCTCCGGCAGACGTTCTCGAATTTTTTCTGTTTCGCTTACGATTGTCGCATCAGGCGGAGGTGGTTTTCCCAATGCATTCGACATTTCAGAAAGCGCAAGCGAATAAACATCCATCAGACGAACCGCCTTGCCACGGATTTTAGAGTTCAGAAGCATCTTGATCAGTTTCCAGGCGGCCTTTCCGAGAGTTCCCATACATCCCTCCTTGTGCTTGTTCTGCTATAATACACTCAACACGATTTCAGCGTCCTGTAAAATGATTCCTGCAACTCCGGAACTGCATTCTAACGTTTTTCAGAAAAAACGTCTTGTCAATACCATGCAAACAGGAAATTGTTATTTTTCTCATAACCCAGTTGTGAGAGTTTATTGTAACGCAAAAAACGCTGTCGGTGTCAATACAGGGATATTGTCTTGCGGGAAATGCTTGACGTTCCTTGTAATGATATAATCCGCATCGCTGTACGCCGCAGTAAAATATTGAACAGCATCCTCAAAATCGGCAATGGAAGAATCAATCGCCCGGTCCAGAATGGATACGGAAAGATCAACCGGCTTGAGGATGTCGCGAAAAATCCGCAGGTTTTTCCGCATTGTTCCGGGGGCGACATTTTTACGCAGAACGTAAGCAACCGTGCAAAATGTCAGGGCGGAAACAAAACCTTCCGCTTTGCCCCTTTCACAAAGATTCAAAACTGCCTGGGAATCCGCAAGAAACGGCTCTCGACCTGCAATCACATCAATCACTACATTCGTATCAAGAAAGAGTTTCATTTGTCAAGCCCATATTTTTTCACGAACACATCACTCATGAATTCTTTTTCATTGAAGTCATCAGGCAGTTTTACGATTCCCGTAAGGGATTTTGTCAGGGGACCAATGTTCCGCTCCGAATGCTTTTTATGATTCAAACGCGATTTGGCAAGTATGAAATTGGAAAACATTGCCGAAATACTCGTCTTCTCGCGGATTGCCTGCTCCTCTGCAAGGGAAATTACTTTCCGGGAAGCTGTCAGCGTAAGTTTGTTCATTGGCATGTTTTACCTCCTGTTTTAATACGTGTCTGTATAAATATAGAATACGTGCTGTTTTTGAAAAGTCAAATGAAAAGTTAAAAATTTCCGATGGAAAGCAGTTTTTGTTTTGGCTGCGGGCATCTGGCGGAATCTGCAATCTGAGCAACCAGCATATTCAGCTTCAGGATTTCCATGCTGGGTGCCGTCTGAATATACTCTATCAAATTCTTCCGGAGCAGACTGTCCGGTGTTCCGCTTCTTCCATGATTCCCGCCGGTCAATCCATGCATCAGGGCAACTCCCTGCATACGGGCTTTCCTGTCCGCATGGCTCTGGTAATGCTTCGTCATACTGGCGGTCAGATGTCCAACGATACTCTGCACCACGGGAAGTGGAACGCCGCGCATTCCTGCGTAATAACAGAAGCAGTGACGCAGTGAATGGAAGTCCTTCACACTCTGTTTTCTGGTGCGTCCGGGAATACTCCGCTGTGTCTGAATCCCAAGGGAATGCAGATAACCAAGAATCCGGTTGTTCAGAACATTCTGATGTTCCAGATACAACCTTGCCGCATCCGGAAGAATATACTCCTCCTGACCGGAGATTTCATACTGCTGCCGCAGATAATCCGCCAGCTCTCGTTCGATTGGAATATGGACCACCGCTTTCGTCTTGCGTGTTACGCGGATGATTTCATGAAGATAAAAATCCGGAGCAACCAGATTCGGCGCATATCCTTCGATCTCGCTCCAGCGGAGGGTTGCCACATCTCCAAGTCTTAGACCGCAGCAGATGCCGATTGTAAACAAGCCGCGCATCAAAGGCGGGGGATTCTGAAAAATCAACTGCAATTCTTCTTCCGTGAAAATCTCATGTTCCGCAGGCGCAAGTTTCAATGGACGAATGAAGTAGAAGGGATTTTCTTCCACGGAATACCCGAGATCAGGCAGCAGAAATGTGAATACGGATTTGCAGGTCATCTGATAGCGGTTCAACGTTGTGGCACTCAACATGTCGCCGAACTCATAAGACTTGAATTTCTTCCGTTGTGGACAGCGGGATTTTTCATAGTTGATTCTTCTGTTCCAGCGCCCGTTTTTACGGATATGGGAGATATATGCTTCCGCATGAGCGCGATCCACCTCATCTAATGTCGTCAAATGGTAATTGTCTTTCAGAAAAGAGACAAAATCAATCCAATACCGCCGAGACACACGCAATACCTGTTCCGAGGCTGGACGGCTGTGCGGTTTCTGCTGTGCCAGTTCAAACGCATCGTCCAGAGTGATCGTCAGTCGCGCTTTCAGCTTTTTCAGCTTTGCTTTCTCCTCAAGGTATTCCTCGCGGGTCTCGATTTCCTTGAGTTGTTTCTGGCGTTCCAGAAATTCCCTGGCTACACTCTCCGCGCGGCGTTCCTCCGTGATCTTAGCTCCGTTTTCCTCTCGCAAAATCATTGCTTTACGCTTATGATCCCTTGTCGTGTATTGCAGGAAAAATACGCCGTTCTCCTTGTAGACACGACCCATTCCTTTTGCGCGACGTTTCTGTTTCATGCAAACCTCCATTTCCGTTGGGATTGTTGTTTTTTTCGTCACCATAAAAACTCTGACGAAAAAAACAACAGAAAAGCTGTCCCCCATGAGAAAATCTCCGATGATTTTCTCTTCTCTGAAAGTTCCTGTTTTCAACTCAAACTGCATCTAGTCTTAATCACTTGCCTTCACTTGCTTTTCCTGCGGACTGTCAGAACAAAACATGAGATTTTTCTGCATAAAACGAAATTCCAACAGTAACTTTGATTTTATGAGGTATCAGAAATGAAACTATCTAATAATGAAATGTTTGCAACTTTTTATCTGCTTCA
>CASDPB010000099.1 GCA_949282305.1 uncultured Lentisphaeria bacterium
GTCGACGGCGTTGATGAAAATTGCTCTCATAAAAAACTCTCCGATTTCCGACCGAAGCCCCATGCTCCGTTCGTGTGGCATACAATGCCATGGATTGCCGTTATAGCCAGTCGTAACCACTTAATAATCAGATATATATTAACGGATTATCTTGCTGGTAATACTTGCTTTTTCGGATTTCCCTGCATCGGCGGAATGGGATGCTCAAGATCAACCTCATCCGCGTCAAGTACAAATGTGGCGTATCCCAGGGTTGTAAGACGCTGGAGAAACAGAAGTGCAGCCTTTCCCTCATCGTCAGGAAGGGCGAACTTTTCCTGCCCGATACTTGCAAGCATCCATCGCATGAACTCCAGCGGAGTCCGGCTTGCCTGAAACGGGTTCATTTTCATCGCATTGACAATATCCAGAGCCGTTGCTCCGGAAAAAAAGTCACCGGTGCATTCGACGGGATTGCCTTCGAAGTCTGTTTCGTAAATGCGGATTTTCATAGTTTGCCCTCCTTTTTTGTGCGCCGACATTCGCGAAGTTGCGGCTTTGTGGCGCGAGTCAGTTTTTATTGCCTCCAGGAGAATCTGTCTATGACACAAAAACCGTCTCTGAAGTAAAATGCCAGGGGCGCGACGTTCTTCTGCAGAACGGCAACACGTTCTACTATTTTGTGTTCGGACTCGGCATTCACGGCAACGCCAACGTCACCGTGAACATCGCCGGAATCGGTTCACGCGCCGTCGACGGATTCTCGCGGAAAATCGTCTCCGCCAGATGGATGGACAACGGCGAGGAGATTCAGATTTCGCAGAATCTGGAAGCCGGCATGGCGACCTTCCGCTGCACCGGCTATCCGTTCGGCAGTCACACGGTCGTCCGAGTAATCAAAATCGAAACGGTTTAAGCTCACTTTCCCCGGCTTCCGCTGATGAAAGCCGGGGGAATATCGCACAACAAATTCTCCGTGTTCCGTACGCGGAGAAACGGAGACGCGCAATCCGGAAAACGGTTCCCGTGAATGCGGATGTTCCGGTGAACGGTTTCCGATGAACCTGCCGCGGTTTCCGGCACGATCTCAATGACCGAGCATCCGGAGCCGCGGAACTCATTGCCGCTGATTTCCAGCTCCGTCACCCCGCCCGATTCGAACCATGATCCGGCGTCGCCGGAAATGTAGATGACCGGAGAACCGGAAGCATGAATGAATGTATTCCGCCGGATCGCACATTTTCCGGCGGAGGTGAGCAGAATTCCGCGCGTCGGATAACCGGCAAAACGGCAATCATGAATTTCCGCATCCGGGTATGCGCTCATGTTTTCAATCACCGCATATTCCGGCAGATCCGCAAATGGCTCGGAAAGCGTCAGATGCACGGCATGACTTCCTTCCAGCTCAGCCGCCTTCACCGTGCGGAATTCCAGACGGACGAGAGAATGTCCATCGACCAGCGCCACGCGGTCATCCGGTTCAAACGGAAGAATTCCCCAGGTTTCCGGCTGCATAAAGCGGAGAAAAATATCGGGACCTTCCTGACGCTCCAGCTTCAGATAAGTTCCGTGGATATTGAGCGGATCATCCTGTGCGCCGCAGAACCGGCTTTCCGCAAGCTCGAATCTGCCGCGGCAGGAGGAAATATGAATGCAATCGGCGAACGCGGCGCAGATGCGCCCCGGTTCCGGCTCATGAATCAGATTCCGGAACTCAAGTCCGGCGGACATCTGCGCGATGATTCCAAGCCCGGGGGTAAAGCGGAGCGTCAGCGATTCCAGCATGATGTCCGAACAATGGTCAATCAGTATTCCCACCTCATTCCGTGCGGGATTCCGGAACTGCCACACATCCCCCGCCATTCCGGGAAAGGGAGATTCAAAATTCAACAGAATTCCGCGTTCGCCGACTCGTTCCGCAGAAAGCGCGGCACGGACCGGGTTGAAGTTGCTCCGCAGATTGCGGAGTCCTTCTGCGGAAGCGCTCTGTGCAATCACCGTTTCCGGAGCTTCCGGAACACCATCCGGATCCAGCCAGAAAAGACGGTTCTCCCGGATAATGAACGGAGAATCCGCCGAAGCGAGAAATTCCGCACAACATCCCTCTTTCCGGACCAGCTGCATTTCAGAAACGCGTGGACAGAAAAAGTGCACGGAAAAACCGCGCAGGACAACCGATTCACAATTCAGCAGAAAAATCGGGGAGACATCCCCCTCAAACCAGAATTCCGCGCCGTGTCCGTCAATGACAATGTTCCGCATTCCGCGCAGAAGAACAGCCGCATGACGCTCAAACAGCGTTCCGTCATCCGCATTGGCGTTGCTGACGGCAAAAGGAAACGCAGCCGCGTCTTTTTTCCGGAAAACATAGCGTCCGGACTGAAGATTCAGAATGGAATCCGGTTCCATTTCCGCAAGACGGGCGGCAAACGCGGCACCGCAGTCGCCGGAGGGAGGGAAATAATATTGTTTCATACAAAATCTCAGGTCGTTTCACCGATGAAAGTCGGACAGTTCATCATCTGGAAGACGGGTCCGGTTCCGGGATTCTGAAGGAGCATGACGAGAGTGTCGATGCCGCGGATTCCCATCTCAAGAAGCGGCTGCGCCGCAGAGGTCAGACGGTTCCGGACAGCGGACTCGGAGCCGTCGAATCCGGCAAGGGCGATCTCATCGGGAACTTTGATTCCCTTGCGGCGGAAACTTTCCTGGAGAGCAAGCGCGCGAAGGTCGCTGACGCAGAAAAGCGCATCCGGACGCTCCCGTTTCGGAAGGTTGAAAATCTTGTCCGCAATTTCACACATGTCATAGAAATTTTCCGCAACGCGGAAATGATGCGCCGGATTCAGTTCAAGTCCGCTTGCGTGAAGGGTGTCAAGAAAACCATTCCGGCGAAGCGCGTAGGTCTGCAGATGCTCATCCAGCGAACCGACAAAACCGATTTTCCGGTAGCCGCGCTGAACCAGGTGTTCCGTCACAGCACAGGTGCTGATGTAGAAATCGGGAAGAATAACATTGTAATTGTAATACTCTTTCGTATACGTGCCGCAGTTGAGGAAAACGAGGGGAACCTGGACAACGTCCGCGATTTTCTGGAAGCAGTCTGCATTGACGGCAAGCACACCGTCCGCACCTTTCACTGCGGATTCCAGAAACGCGCGGTACTCTTTTTCTTTTGCGTAAGCGTCGTCGGGAATCAGGTGAAGCGTCGTGGTGATTTTGAGTTCCGAACTGCGCTTCTGAATTCCGAGAATCAGGTCATTGAACAGATTCAGCAGATAATTCTGAATCAGTTCGCTGGGTGAAACGCACTTGAAACGCCACTGGTCGACAAGGATTGCAAAGGTAAGGCGTTCCGTCCTGATCGAGGCGGAATATTTCGATGTAAGATAAATTCCGCTTCCGCTGGCGGCGGAAAGGAGTCCCTCGTTTTTGAGAATTGCGATTGCGCGGGAAACTGTTCCAAGCGAAACGCCGTAGGTCTCCGCGAGTTCCCGGGATGAGGGCATCCGTTCCCCGGTCTTCCAGTCGCCCTGCCCAATCCGCCTGCGCAAATCTTCCGTAACGGCGGGAACTCCGCCAAACATCTTCTTATTTTTCATCCTGCAAACCTCTTTACAGATTGTTCTTCTTTGTTCCATTTTAATTTATAACATACAATCCGCTTTGTCAAGCAAAATTCAACAAAAAATCTATATTATATCCAGCAAGCATATAAAAACAATATAGAACAACAAATTGGAACATAAAAATGTTTTTTTTAAGAAATTAAAAAAAAGCGCTTGAATTTTGAACTTCAGTGTAATATACTAGCAGCCTGTCGGAGTGAGATTTTTGGCTTTGGGAAATCAATGTCCATTCCGATAGACGCATAATGCTTGTTTTTTCCGTTTTCTATTGTCAGTAGCGAGAATTTATCCGCCCCGACATTAAATCCATATCTTTGACAC
>CASDPB010000100.1 GCA_949282305.1 uncultured Lentisphaeria bacterium
CGATGACGAGATGGAATATCAGATCATGGATCGTCTGAGTTTTATGCGTTTTCTGGATATGGCGCTTGACAGCCGTGTTCCCGATGCGAAGACAATCTGGCTCTTCCGTTCGAAACTGGAGGAACACAAGCTCACGCGGAAGCTGTTTGACAAGTTCAATGCGTTTCTTGCCGAGTCCGGCTTTGTCGCGAAGAGGGGTCAAATTGTCGATGCCACCATTGTTCGAGTTCCCACGCAACGCAATACCCGCGATGAAAACAAGGGGATCAAAGAAGGAAATCCTCCTGAAACTTGGAGCGAAGCGAAGAAGCGTCAGAAGGACACGGACGCCCGCTGGGTTCAGAAGAATGGGAAGAACTACTACGGCTACAAGAACCATGTGGGGAGCACTGACTGAGCAATACGTTCAGCAGCAGATACTTGCCGGGACAAGGCTTCATTCGTTTTACTGGACTGCAGGTAAGAACAAGGCCGAGGTGGATTTTCTCATTGAGACCGATGGAGGGGGCATTCCGCTGGAGGTCAAGGCCGAGCGGAATCTGCAAGCGAAAAGTTTGAAAGCGTTCTGCGAAAAATTCCGTCCGTATATCGTGGCCAGAACATCCATGTATTATTATTACCGGCAGGTCGTTTCATATCCGCCATCGGAAAACAAAAAGCTGCCGCGGGAAGATCAGCTGATCAATATTCCGCTCTGTGCGATCGGTTCAATCTGCGAAGGAGCGGCTGCCAGATGATCCGCGCATACGATAAAAAGTATCTGAACGACGCCATGCTCAATCTGGGCGAGGCGTTCGACTTCGCAGCCAACGTCTGTCAGGTGGAGCTGGATAATTTCCTGTCCATGATGATCTCCACGGGTATCGTCTTTAAGTTTGAGCGCGGTGTTCCCAAATACGTGTCCGGCATGTCCGGCACGGAGCTGGCATTGGAAATCCTGCAGAAATCCGGAGTGCCGGTCGAAAATCCTGCGGCACGGACGGAATACTCCTGTTCCCCGAATACTGGACCGGCTGGATCACAGCCTGTTTCCAATGGGACACCGGACGGTCGTTCCAGAACATCCGGGAGTCGCTTTCCATGCGGGAAATCCTCCGGCTTTACCCGATCCTTCACGAAGTCTCCGAAGATCGTGCCATTGATACCCTGAATCGGACGATCAGTGGCAAATCCCTGCCGACCCGCCTTCAGCACCCAGCGTGAATTGAGCGAAAAATCCGGCGTGAATCTCCGCACAATCCAGCAGTATGAGCGGCGTTCCAGGGACATCAACACCGCGGCGGGGGTAACGTTGCGCGCGCTTTCCATTGCGCTGTCATGCCGCATTGAGGACCTGCTGGAGTATCACGACACCCCAGCCGATTTGCGCCGGGGCGACTGAATCCTTGCTTACGAAAAAGTGCAAACCCTCAACAAGCTGCTGACGTGATTGATGGCAGAGTCCGGTGTATTCCACGCTCGAATAAAACCAAGCGCCCATCTCAAAGCGATTTTGCAAAAATGCACCCGATAGGGGATATTTTTTCGCAACTGCACTTGATTTTATACCCGAAAGGGTGTAAATTATCTACATAACATAAAATTTATCACCGAAAGGGTATAAAAAATGGAAATAAAAGACTTTGTCCGCCAGCAGCGTAAGCTCCACAAACTGACGCAGCGTGACCTGGCCGACCGCGCCGGGGTGGGCATCCGCTTCATCCGGGAATTGGAAGGAGGGAAACCGACGCTCCGCATGGACAAGGTCAATGTGGTTCTGGACATGTTCGGCCATCGTCTGGGAGCCGTGCCGGAACGGGAGGAGAGGTAAACCATGCGCCAGGCGGATGTTTATTTATATGATCGGCCGGCCGGACGTCTGACGGAAGATGAAACCGGCTACACCTTTCAGTATGATGCGGAATACCTGAATGAGAATCCCGTTCGGCTCAGTGTCAACCTGCCGCTGCGGAAAGAAGCCTTTCATGACAAAGTGCTGTTCCCGTTTTTCGATGGTCTGATCCCCGAGGGGTGGCTGCTGGATATCGCCGCCAAAAACTGGAAATTGAATCCGAATGACCGCATGGGGCTTCTGCTTGCCTGCTGTCGCGACTGTATCGGAGCCGCCAGCATTCGGGAGGTGCAAGAATGAAAACTGCCCGCTGCCTCTGCTGTGGTGAAATTCTGAAGGAAGAGGAAAACCTTTATCATGCCAGGTGTATGAAGAAACTGTTCCGCTCCATGCATGTCCCGGCGCTGAATTACACCCAGGACGAACTGAATACGCTTGCCAAAGAGACGATTCTGAACCGGATTTCCGTTCCCGGCGTCCAGCCGAAACTCTCGTTGCATCTGGAACGGGGTGAAGCGCAAGGCCGTTCCCGCCTGACGCTGGTCGGACTGGAAGGTGACTATATCCTCAAACCGCAAACACCTCAATGGCCCAGCCTGCCGGAAGCTGAACATTTCTGCATGCTGTTGGCGCGGAAGTGCGGCATCACAACGGCCGAATTCGGTTTGATTCCGCTGAAATCCGGTGAACTTGCCTACATCACCCGACGCATGGACCGCACGGAAAAAGGAGCTTTGCACATGGAGGATTTCTGTCAGATCCTGAACAAGATGACCGACCAGAAATATAACGGCTCCATGGAACAGATCGGAAAAGCGATCCGGTCATATTCCGATGTTGCCGGGCTGGACTTGATCCGCTTTTTCGAACTCGCGGTCTTCTGTTTTCTGACAGGCAATTCCGACATGCACCTCAAGAACTTCTCACTGATCCGCCTTCCGGATGGGCATTATGAACTTTCCCCGGCATACGATCTTGTGCCGGTCAGGATTATCATGCCGGAAGACAAGGAGGATCTTGCGCTGACTTTGCAAGGCAGGAAAAGCAATCTGAAACGAGCCGATTTCGAGCGATTCGGGGCAGCGCTGCAGCTTTCCGAAATCCAGATCCGGAAGGCGGTTAGTCATCTTGTCCTGGCCGTGTCCAAAGCATTGCCGACTGTATTGCAGGCATCATTTCTGCCGCAGGAAATGCAGGAACAGATCGCCAGTCTGGTCCGGCGGCAGACACAAAGACTGCAGGTGGAAAATGGATGATATATCTTTTGAGAAACTGCTCTTCCCGGCTTCTGACCGTGTGATTTTCCGTGGGATCTGGGGCAGTTATGCCTACGGGACCAATACCCCGGAAAGCGACCGCGACACCATCGGTGTATTCATGATGGAGCAGCACCACTATCTTGCCATAGGAGATCCTGTCAGACAGATCGCGGATGCCGGAAACGACAATCGTTTCTATACGCTGAAAAACTATCTGGAGCTGGCGGTCAATGCAAATCCGAACATTCTGGATTCTCTTTTTCTCCCGCCGGACTGCATTCTGAAAACGACCGTGTACTGGCAGAAGCTGCAGGAGCAGCGGCGCATTTTCATTTCCCGTCAGGCAAGCAAGACCTACTGTGAATACGCCATGTCACAGATCAAAAAAGCAAGAGGCTGCAACAAACGGGTCCACAACCCTCAGCCGGAAGAACCGCCCACGGAAGAAGGATTCTGCCGGGTGCTGCTCCCGAATGCCTCAGGAATGCCGGGGCGGCCGCTGACGCTGGCAGACGCAGGGATTGATTTGAAGCACTGTCATGTTTCCGCGGTGGAAAATGCCTCGGAGTTATACCGGTTATACGATTACGGGACTCAGGCGAAAGGCGTTTTCCGCAACGGGATGCTGGTTTGCGAGACTATCCCGAAGGAGGACGAAAGGACCCGGTTCATCGGTTTGATGCTGTTCAACAAGAATGCGTTCGAAAAAGCGAAGTCGGAGCATCGGCAGTATTGGGACTGGCGCAGACATCGCAACGATGCACGCTGGCGCAGTCAGGAATCCGGTGAAATGGATTATGATGCCAAGAACCTGATGCACACGTTCCGGCTGCTGTATTCGGGGCTGAACATCATGAAGTTCGGGGAGCCGCTGATTCGTTTTTCCGGCGAAAAGCTCCGGGAACTGATGGCGATCCGCGCTGGAAAATTCACTTATGATGAACTGCTGGCAAAAGTCGCCGTTCTTTCCGATGAACTGCAATCCGTGCAAAAAAAGTCGGCGTTGCCGGAAACTGTGGATATGGACATCGTGAACCGTCTTCTTCTGTCCATCACGGAAAAATGGGAGGCCGATCATGCATGATAAAATAGTCGGCGTTCTGCATGAGTTGGAACGACAGCAGGATTTCAAGGTTCTTTTTGCCGCCGAGTCCGGCAGCCGCGCATGGGGCTTTGCATCTCCGGACAGCGATTACGATGTACGGATGATTTACGTCAAACCGGAAGCATGGTACTGGTCGCTGGATGCCAGGCAGCCGGATACCTTCAATGCCATGCTGCCCGGGGAGCTGGATGTTTCCGCGTGGGAACTCCGGAAAACACTGCGTCTTTTTGCCGGATGCAATCCCTCGCTGAACGAATGGCTCGGCAGTCCGATCATCTATTATGCCGACCCGAAATTTGCCGATGAAATGCGGAGTCTGATTCCGGTCTATTTCAATCCGGTCCGGACGGTGCATCATTATCTGGCCCTGTCCGCCAAGGCTCTTGAGGATCGGCAGCAGGACGGAACCATTGCCGTCAAAAAACTTTTTTACGCCCTGCGCGGTCTTCTTGCGGCCATGATGCTGTTTGAGTGAAAAACTTCTTCAGGAAAGGCGGAATATGAAGAAAACGAAAGTCACACTGCGGTCACTGGCACAGGAGCTGAGAATTGCCCCCGCGACGGTTCTGCGCGCACTGACCAATCATCCGAATGTCACCCAGGGACTCCGGCGGCGCGTCATCGCGCTGGCGCAGAAATACCACTACCAACTGCCGGAGCACTATAAGAAACTGGTCGCCGTCGTCATTCCCGGATTTGAATTTGAAGGTTACACCGGCCTCCTTCTCTCCTCGCTCATGAAAGAACTTTCCGCAAATCAGTTTCACGGAGAGATCATCTCCGACTGTGATCTGGAAGTTCTGCAGGATCATGTCTATGCGGGAGTCATCTCCATCGTATGGACCGCCGGGCTGGAAAAACAGTGGCCGGAGGAACACGCCACGCCGCTGGTCGTATTGAATGCGACTTCCAATCCGCGCGAGGGCGTCTGTCAGGTGACTTCCGATGAAAAGCAGGGAATCACGCTGGGATTGGAACAACTGTACAACAAAGGACGCCGCCGCATTGCATTCGTATCTTCTCCTTTGAGCAACAACCTGAATGCAAAAAACCGGGTAGAAGCATTCCATGAATTCTGCCGTAAAAAAAGAATCTCCGCAGGCTCTTTCCACGAGGAGCAGACTCCGACCTATGACCTGGATGCAATCGCGGACAATATCATACGGAAAAAGGCGGACGCCGTCTTTGCCGCATGCGAGACTTATGCACCGCATCTGCTCTTCCGGCTTTCCCGCCACGGAGTCAGGATACCGGATGAGCTGTCCATGCTGGCGCTGGAATATCATGCTGTCACGCCCTTTACGATTCCGCCTCTGACGGCATTGACTCAGGATTTTGACGAGCTCGCCAGACAATCCGTCCGGCTTCTGCTCCGGCGCATTCATCACCAGCCATCCCCCGCGGAAATTCTGGTTCCGTATCATTTCATTGAACGGGAAAGCATTTGATTTTTGTTTCAAATGTTTCAAAAACAAAACCGTCTTCTCCTCTTGTCAAAATACGATTTTCATTTATAATAATTAATACAATCTGAAAAATCCAACAGACAGGAGGCATCAATGTTTCACAGACACACAGCTGAAGACAGATATGACCATTGTGTATTCACATTCCCTGTATATTACAAAAAAAACCAGAATAAGATTTTCACCCTTATCGAGCTCCTCATCGTGATTGCAATCATAGCCATTCTGATGGGGATATTGCTACCGGCACTGAATAATGCCCGAAACAAAGCGCATGAAATAGCTTGCATGAACAATCAAAAGCAGCTGGGACTCGCCAACAACCTGTATGCAGAAGATTACAGCGATTATTTCATACTCGCCTGTTTCGTCAACTGCTGGTGGCTGGATTTGGCAGGAAACAGTTACAAGTATCTCCAGAACTACAGGGTACTCCGTTGTCCGGCGGAAAATAAATTATTGTATTTGGACGGTCGAGAGAATAACGCTTGGTATGGCTCTAACTACAAATATAACATTTATTTCGGCAACGAGTATGATGTGAAGAATAGTGGTTTTCAAGTGCCCGTCAGAAGGCTGTTCAAACGACCATCGCATTTTGCAATGCTGGCAGATGCCAATCCGGAATATGTCAACCCCGGCAGCGAACTGATGACTTTCGGTCTCAACGTTTATAACGGAGATATCATCAGTGGCAAGTATATTTTATCCGACTCTTCCTATGCCATGCTGTTTAATGATTCGTTCATTTCCGGTGGCGGACAAATCGGACCACGACATTCTGGCAGGCGGTTCAACCTGCTGTTTAACGATGGACACTCCGCGGGATTCAAACCGGTAATCAGCAATATATACTGGGGCAGTTATCCCGCTTATCATCCATGGTAATAATCTTTTAACCTAACCATATTTTAACCTAACCATAACAGAAAAGGAGTCCCCACATGATGTTTTCATTCAACAAAGCATGTGCTGCGGCGCTGTTCACCGCTGGAAGCATTTTTACCCTGATTGCCAATGAACCGATCACAGTACAGAAAGAAGCCAACTATTCCGCAATAACACATGATTCGTTCATGATGATTACAGGACCGGCAAAATCCGCCTATGCAATATCCTCGCTCCAGCAGAAAGGCCAAATTTATCTGAACCATTTTTGTATTTCCTGCCAGACATCGGACGGTAAACTGGAAACAGAATCGAAAACTCCGGCAAACAGGGTCAAAGAAATCCAGTTAGATGTAAACAAGGGAGTCTGGAAGGTCCAATATGACTGGGACAACATCATTGTTATCCGCACAATTGAGTTCGGCAATTATCCCGGACTCAAGGTTACCTATGATTATGAGGTTAAGAAGGATTTCAAATCAAAGCGTATTTACTGCAGTTTCGGCATGCCGCAGAATGCTTACAATCTCACAGGATACATGAATAATTCCGTCATGCAGTTCCGCGCCGTTCAAAAAGGGGAATGGTTCGGAATTAACCGCAATACGGACTTTCCCTATATCACATTTTCAGGAAAAGATACATACGGCGTGATGATTCTCGCCGGCAGCTGGAAGTCCTGGAATGAACTCCCCGGCATGTTGCTGTATGCTTCAACCGACCAATACTACTACACTGCGGAATTCATGTATCAACAGAGCAAAGAGCTGAAAAAGGGGGACAAAGGATGTTATTCCTTTTACATCATGCCTGTTGATGCCCGGAATGCGGCTTTGAATGCCGCTGAACTTTATGCCCGGTTGAAAAACGATATCAAGTGATCACCCCTTGCTGAAAGAGAGAATACGATGAAACATTTGCTTTGGCTGTTTCTGCTCCCGGCACTGTGTCTGAACGGCGCGGACATTGGAAACGTTACGCTGTTTCCTGTCACATTCCAGCGCAACAATTATTCCATAACAGAAAATTACCCTTATCTCGTCATGGTCATGCCGCAGGGCAACCGCAATGCGCTTTTGGCGCAGCCGCCGGATTTTGTGATAGATCTTCCTCCGCAGGTCCGGCTGATCCGTGCCTGCACCCGCTTCGTCCCTCAGAAAGATCTGCCGTTCCGGGAGGAGAAAACAGATCATGACGGCAAGCCGCTCCGCAGGTATCGTTTGGAAAAAATCGATTTCCAACACATTTCCATACAGGAAAACAGCAACCCATGGCGTTGCGGCTTTTATCTCTATCTGGAAGCGGACAAAGGGGCCGCAGGGCTTTCCGCTCCAGTGTTTTACGGTTTTGAACGCGCGGGAAAGACCATCGCTTCCGGCAGTTTCCGGCTTATGGTCCTGCCTGAACTCCAGCAGCCTCAGCACCGGTTCAAAAAATTCCGGTTGAGCGTGACGGAATTTCCCTGTGCCGGGCATCCCGACACTTCGATTTTTCAGCGCAAGCTGGAATTCTGGAGTTCTCTTACTCCGAAACTTTTCGTGACTTTCGGCTGGGAGCATTTCTTTCACCCGAAACAGAGCCTTGACCTGTTCAATCGTTACTGCGAATTTTATTACTTCACCTGGGCAACAGAGCACTCCACCATGATCCTGCAGGACACGGACTGCGACGACCTCGGGTTTTATGTCCGCAACCGCCTGGTCCGTCCCGGTGTTCCGCCTTTCGTGGACGGTAGCGGGAAAATTGATCCGCAGGGAATCTGCCCGCAATATCTGATGAAAGACCCGGAAGGTCTCTTCTATGGCGAATATTTGCGCCGCGCCATTGCGAAAGTCAAGAAATATGCACCATCCATGAACACTTTCATGATTGACTACGAGCCGCGTGCGACCGGAGGAACCTGTGATAACTGTCTTAAAGATTTTGCAGAATTTGCCAAACTTTCCCGCGTACCTTCGCGCAGCGAGATAAGTGCGGGACAGCCGCTGAATCGCAAGTGGCAGCTCTACAAGATCCATCAGAATAAAATCATCATGAATAAAATCGCGGAAGGCGTCCGCAAACATTATCCGGGGATGAAAGTCTCTTTCTGTACCACGGAATTGCGGCCTGCCGAGGCCTATCTCACCAGCTGGGATGCCGTGGATGTCAGCGCAGTGGATTCTATAACGGATTTCTATTCCATTATGAACTACTGCAGCGGCGTGGAATATTACGATGTCCTCAAATACGCCATGGAAAATGCCAAACACGCTGAAATCCTGCCGTGGATCGACCCCGCCGAGGAAGCGGAACGTTTCTTCGTGCGTTATTCTCCGGAAAAGATCCGGCAGAACATGATCGCCACAATTGCGCTCCGTGCCCCCGGTCTGATGTTCTATCCGACAGATACATTGGATGGCCGCTACATGACGGCGATCACGGAAACAGCCGGTCTGCTCGCTGGTCTCGAAGAGGTTTATGCCGGACACGATTTGAGCAAAGAACTGAAATTCCGTGCTGTCAATTCGCAGAAACTGAAACTCTTTGATGAAAAAGGAAATCTCAAGGTTGTGGATTATCCGAATCTTACTGAAAAAATCAGGGCCCACTTGCATGAAAAAAATGGCTGCTACGTACTGTCGGTCCTGAATTACTCTCAGGAAAAGGCTTTCCTCGAAGTCGCCATTCCCGGCTATCAGGGCAATAACTCCACCGCGGCGGATCTGAGCGGGAGAAAGAACTACACCGGACTTACGGCGGAAAATATCCGCAAAGGGTTTCTGGTGGAAGTCGAAGCGGACGGCTGCGCGGTCATCCGGATTTCAGACCGGAAGGAAAATTTCCCGGCAGTCAGCCAGCAGGCTCTGCGTAATCAACTGCATGACCGACAGCCGATCGCCGCCGGAGACGACAGCATCTACCAGTTCAATCAGGAAGGAAGCCGAGCGTCCCAATGGCGTATCTTCAAAGACGGCATTATGCTGAATCTGATCAACGGCGAAAATTACATTACCGTCAATCCCGGCAGAAACGGCCGCATTGAAGAATGGACTGTCGGACAGTACCGTCCGGTGGGACGTCCCAACGGAATGCTGGGTGAAGTTCAGTTCTATGACCCCGGACAGTCCGAATCACATGAATACAGGGTCAAAAACATTGACTTGAAAGGGAAAGTGCCGTCCGTGACGCTGACGACCTCTATTCTGGCAGACACCGAAGCCGGCGGAGATGGCAATCCTCTGGCCGGCCTGCTTATGGAAAAGCGGATAGAACTGGCAGACAACGGTTCGCTCCGGCTGTATGACCAGTTCACCAATCCGACAGAAAAGACAATGAAGTTCGGATTCCGGATTAAGAATACGCCTTACAGCGTCTGGGAAACACGTCACACTCCGGAAGTCCGGGTCAACGGCAAAGTTATGCCGCCGGATGTATATCTCAGGGAAGGGGTGAAACTGAACTGGTACGGGGCAGCAGGAGCAAAAACCATGACCGGCGATACAAACGCAATACTGAAAGCCGGACGGGAAACCTGGACTTTCAACTTCCCAAAGGCTGCAGGATTGTATTTCTGGAGCAATTCGATCCTTCACACGGTGGAATCCCTGTATCGTGAGATCACGCTCCCGCCGGGCGGAAAATTTGAAGTGGAGTCCATTCTGAAATATCAGGTCCGGCAGTGACGGAAGTTTTTATAATTTGAATTTTCATGATGGTCCCTATTTTTATGCAGCATTGAAATTCATTTTTCAATACAACAATCGCCATAGGGAAACATCATAAGGAGACATTATCATGCATACCATACATTTTGAATCTGATATTCCGGTTCGCTACACGCCGGATCTAACCGTGATAGGTGCCGGTCCCGGAGGAATCGCCGCAGCTGTTTCCGCTGCGCGGCAGGGAATTAATACATTGCTGCTAGATGCTCATACCATGCCGGGAGGAATGAGTACGGCAGCACGGGTGCCGATCTTCATGCCGTATTCCGATGGCATACGCATTCTCTGCGGCGGTTTCGGAGAGGAGGCGATTCTGCGCCTGCATGACTATTCCAGCTCTCTGGGATTCGATTCTGCAGAATCCATTGATGCCGAACATTTGAAGCTCGTTTATGAGGATATGCTTATGGAAAGCGGGGTTCACGTTCTATACGAATCACGATTGGCAAAGGTCCAAATGGACGGCACCCGCATTGAAAGTATCATTGTAACTGCACCGGATGGCCTTTTTGCTGTAAAAAGTCGTATTTTTATCGACGGGACAGGGAATGGAACGGTTGCGGCCTGGGCTGGGGCTCCATTTGAATTCGGAGCGCCTGACGGAGATGTGATGCCATCAACTCTTTGCTCGCTTTGGACTGGTTTTGACTGGACAACCTATCAGAAAGGAGGTCTGCACAATCATGGAGAAAAAGCTATGCTTGACTTGTTGGAACAGGCTTTTAATTCGGGTGAATTATCCCAGAGGGATTTCCATAATACAGGAATTTTCCGGATTTCTCAATACACCGCAGCGGCGAATATCAGCCATGAATTCAATGTGAATCCAAGCAGTGCGGAATCCATAACCGCAGCATTGATCACCGGGAGAAAACGTCTCAAGGAATATGAGCGTTTTTACCGACAATATATTCCCGGGTTCGCCAATGCACAGATTATTGACTCCGGCTCACTTCTCGGATGCAGGGAAGGACGCCGCATTCTCGGCGACTATGTATTAACCCGTAAGGATTTTGATGCAAGACGTGACTTCCCGGATGAAATCGGACGTTACAATTTTGCAGCGGATATTCATCCGTCGCACCCGGGACGCACAGCGATAGAAGAACACAAAAAACATTTTCATGAAAGTTGTATGAAACGGGGTGAAAGCTACGGCATTCCTTATCGTATTCTGTTGCCCCGCAATGTGAAAAATCTGTTGACTTGTGGACGCTGTGTCAGTTGTGATCGGGATGTGTTTGCTTCGATCCGAGTTATTCCCGGCTGCTATATCACGGGACAGGCCGCAGGAATCGCCTCTGCCATCGCCCTGGAAAACGGCAATGATGACCCTCGAAAAATTCATATCCCTGATTTACGCTCAAAGTTGATGCACCTCGGGGTTTACATGCATTGAAATCGCTTGAAATTAAAACTTGGGAACAAAAACAGAAAACAAAGATACAAAAATGATGATGACAGAACGGAACAGTATTTTTTGCAATAAAACATTTCTCCTCGGAGTCAACTACTGGCCGCGGAAAAGCGGCGTGAAAATGTGGCGCGACTTCGATGAAAAAGAGATCGATGCGGAATTCGCGCAGATTCGAGAACTCGGAATGGATACGGTCAGAGTCTTTCCGCTATGGGATGATTTCCAGCCGATCTATGAACTGCCGAATGCACAGAACCGTCCGCGCGGCATCGGAATGCGTCATGACTGGAACATGACTCCCGTTCGGAATCCGGAAATGGTGGATGTGAAAATGCTGGAGCGGTTCGACCGCGTGGTGGAACTCGCCGGCAAGCACAATCTGAAGCTGATCGTGGCTCTGCTGACCGCATGGATGAGCGGAACCCTGTTCAATCCGTCGTGGAAAGGCGGTCGCAATCTGTTCTCCCATCCGTTCATGCTGAAATACCAGATGCTCTACTGCCGCGCATTCGCCAGACGGTATGCCGGACGCCCCGAAATTCTCGCGTGGGAATACGGCAATGAACAGAACTGCACCGATGAATGCGACTCGCCTGAAACCGCATGGGTCTGGCTCCATGCGCTGGCGGCGGAACTGAGGCTCCATGATCCGCAGACTCCGGTCGCTTCGGGAATGCACGGACTGGTCAACATCGCTTCGGAAAAACATCCGTGGGGCATTGAAGACAACGCCGACGCCGTCGATCTGCTCACGACACACCCCTACCCTCCGTTCACACAGGGATGTTTCATGGAGAGCCCCACGGACCTGCGCGCCAATCTTCACGCCACGGTTGAAAGCCGTTATCTTGCGGATCTCGGGCATCGCCCCACACTCTGCGAGGAGACAGGAACCCTCGGAAACAGTTCCCTGTCCGAACCTCTGACAGCCGCATTCCTGCGGATGCGCCTGTTCAGTCTTTTCGCCAACCGGATTGAAGGCTGTCTCTGGTGGTGTTACAGCGATTTCCGCTGTTCCGGCGAGCTCCCCTACCGGGATGTCCAGATGGAAAACGACGGTCTCGGGCTGACCCGCACCGACGGACAGCCCAAACCCGCCGCGCTGGAAATGTCGAAGTTCCGCGCCGTGGCGGACCGTTTCGGCGGGCGTATGCCGGAGCCGGAACGCAAGGCGGCGATTCTGGCAAGCGATCTCTGCGACGACTGGCTGAGTCTCTATAACTGCTATATCCTCTGTGTGCAGGCGGGAATCACTCCGAAGTTTGTCCGCCCGGATCGCGACGACCTGACGCCTTATCCGCTGATTCTTGCGCCGTCCCTGCGCGGAAGTATGCCCGTCTCGGTGCCTGCGTGGCGGAAAGTAGTCGAAGCCGTCAGACGCGGAAGCATGCTCTATGTCTCCGGAGACGGAGTCAGCCTGTGCAACATGAAGGAGCTCTTCGGGATCAATGAGATGGAAAAAATCCCGTTGTCCGAAAGACATGCCGCGATTCGCTTCAAGGCAGGATTCCAATGCGGAATTTCGGCAGACTTCCGGAACCGTTTTCATTCTTTTGCCTCCGAGCCTGCGGCGTGGTACCCGGACGACACTCCCGCCATGCTGAAACACCGCTGCGGCAAAGGAACGGCATATTATCTCTCCCTGCCGCTGGAAGCCTCGCTTGCCAAGGAGCCGTTCGCATTCGACCGCTCCGAAGCATGGAAACTCTATTCCTGGCTGAAAGAGGCGGCTGGGCTGGAATCCGTCGTCGATTATCCCGATCCGCAGTGTGAACGCTACTGGAATCCTGACCGGGAGGGACACGGCTGGCTGACTGTGATCAATCACCGCCGCGAAGCCGTGGAAACCGGTCTGACCTCCTCCCGCCGGATTCTTGCCGTCAGCCGGACCGCCGGCGAAGCTGAAATCACGGGGACACGAATCAGGCTCGAACCGCTTCAGGCGGCGATTTTTGAAGTGAGTCTTGGCGCATAGTCTGCCGGATGAATTACCCCGATGCAAGGCATACGATGCATCGGGAAATTTTGCGGTTTGCCCCGAAAACTGGACAACTTGACTTGGTGTAAAATGCCCGTAAAGTAACTTGGAAAAGGAGGGCGTTTTATGAAAAAGTCGTATGACTCCAAATTCAAAAGCCGTGTAGCATTGGAAGCGCTGCGCGGGGAACTGACCGTCGCTGAGATCGCGGGGAAATATCAGGTTCATCCGAATCAG
>CASDPB010000101.1 GCA_949282305.1 uncultured Lentisphaeria bacterium
AAGGGCGTTGCCGTGCTGATTTTCCACAGGAGCTTCTGCCCCAGCCCCGGAAATTCCGTCTCATAACGGATAATGGTCTTTCCGACGGAAAAATCCGAGGCGTAAGGCGAAGTGAGACGAATGAGCAGCACATAATCGTCCTCATCGGAATCGAACTCCAAGTCGGAACAGCCCTGATTGTCAGGTTCCGTGATGAAATCAATCTCAAAATCCATCATCTTGTCAAGTGTTTCAGAAATCATCTCCACGAACCACTGCTGCAGAGCTTTCTTCAGGACCGACAGCGGCGAATAATCGTTCTTCAGCAACGGTTCAAGGTCGATATCATGCCCGATCCCGTGAAGAATTCGAAACCGTCCCCGCCCGCATGTTCCTCCATGTGCCAGAACGGACAGAGTCCATTCATCTCGTCCCGGAAGTTCAGCCAGAACATGCGCCGGTAGATATAAGGCTGTGTATTGCTGCTGAGCACCAGATAGCTCCACAGCTCTTTTCCGCGCCAGATGTCCTGCGTTTCCCGTGACAGATTCCGGCGCAGGGAGCAGAAGATGTCGAAACATTCGGCTTGCGCGTGCATGTTTTTCAGCACTGTGTTTTTGGGTGTTTTATAAAGCATGAGACTGTTCTGCATGAGCCGGAACGACGGATCAATTCCTTTCAGCCTCCGTGCCAGCTGAAGCGATTGCGCAATCGGCGATTCGGGGACATCCGTATCACCGGCTTTCACTGTCTTGTTTGGAATCCATGAAAAATGAAAGACATCCGATGAAAATTCTGTTCTCAACCCTTGTATTCTGCATGTTGGCTGTCGTTTGTGCCGGAAAGGAGGTGGTCTGGAAGACCGGCGGCGGGTGGGGCTGTGACCGGGATAGGATGCTCCGATATTCGCAGACGCTCTGACTTCCTACATTGGACAGATCGTGCGCCGCCAGAAAAAAGCCGTCCGGGAAGAACGGCATTCCGGTGTTTCCGGAGATACTATCTTCATGGAAGGGCTGTGTTGCTTTGACTGTCTGTCTGCACCGCGGCTGACGTGAGATCGTGCTCCCGTGTTTTCCGGATTGTGAACAGAGAGTTGCGGAGGCGGTATTTCCGCGGAGTCATACCGATGAATTTACGGAAGGTGCGGGAAAAATAGTTGCTGTCTTCAAAACCGGAGTCATAGGCGATTTCCGTGATGCCGCGCCTGGTTTCCTGCAATTCGCGGCAGGCGTAATTGATGCGCAGGTGAAGGACATACTGGAGCGGTGAAACGCCTGTCATCAGCTTGAATACACGCAGGAAGTTGCTTCGCGACATCCGGCTGCTTTTGGAGAGGGAATCGACTTTGATCTTTTCCCGGAAATGGATGTTCAGGTATTCCAGCACCTTGTTGATTCCCTCCTGCAAATGCTCATCCTCCTTGCCGCTGACGGAATAGAGACGGGTCAGCTTGCAGAGCAGGACCATGAGCAGTCCCAGACGGTAGGTTCTGTAAGCCGGAGCGATATTTTCGCTTTCCGTCAGCAGTTCGCGCAGGGAAAATACAACGGAGGCGAGTTCTTCTGGTCCGATGTGGAAGAATGGGCAGTTCTTCCGGGTCTGCGAAGGCATGAAAAGCTGTTGGAAGCCGGTCAGCTGGCAGAGGTCGAGCTGCGGCATGGGCAGACGCTCCGGTATGAAGAGCAGATTGAAAAGAGAGAGTTTCTTCTTTACCTCATATCCGTGTGCGAATCCGCGCGGGATGACAAAAATATCGCCGCTTTTCAACGGCATGTTCCCATATTCGGTCAGGTGGACCCCTTCGCCGGCGTAGATGCAGACAAGTTCCACTCCTTCGTGGGTATGCAGTTCCGTAGGATTCTGATCTTCCATCACTGTGACTCTGATAGGAAAATCGGTTGTATTCTGGAACAGGTATGTTGAAGTTTTGGTTTCCATGCCGGGACTATATACGCTTTTCCTGAAAAATTCAACATCCTTTCTGATGATATTTTGGATTTTTATGCTAAATATTTATTCTTTTATTAAGGTTTTTTTATTGAAATCAAGTATAATTATGAACAAAGCACTTAGAACGGATTTTTATATTAACACGAAATATCAGGAGGCACAATGAGCAGAATAAAGAGAATTTGCGAAAGCGGGATTTCATTCCGGTTGCGTGGCAGGGCGCGATTTGACTTCATCCCCGGCGGAAGGCAGTTTCGCGCCGCGGATCAGGACTTGACGCCGTTTGCCGGAGATCATGGGGCTGATATGAATATCGTTCATCCTTGCAGGGGGAAAACAAGAATTTTTACCTTGATCGAGCTCCTCATGAGGAAAAATTGTAAGAAGGATGTTTCATTCCGGCAGCAGGGCAGGACAGGACGTTGCCAGTCCCCTGATCTTGCTTCTTCTTCCTTCCTTCGATTGTTGAATTGTTCCAATGTTTTCCTGTTCTTTCCTTCTTCCTTCCATGTTCCTTGTTCTTCTGTTCTTACTTCCAGGATGAAAACAAAGATTTTCACCTTGATCGAGCTCCTCATGAGGAAAAATTGTAAGAAGGATGTTTCATTCCGGCAGCAGGGCAGGACAGGACGTTGCCAGTCCCCTGATCCTGCTTCTTCTTTCTTCCTTCGACTGTTGAATTGTTCCAATGTTCGATTGTTCCAATGTTTCTCCGTTCCTTCTTCCTTCCATGTTCCTTGTTCTTCTGTTCTTACTTCCAGGGTGAAAACAAAGATTTTCACCCTGATCGAGCTCCTCATCGTGATTGCGATCATCGCGATTCTGGCAGCAATGCTGCTGCCGGCTCTGAACAAGGCGAAAGAGAAAGCGCGGAGCATTGCCTGCGTCAACAATCTGAAACAGCTCGGCATTGCGGGATTCCAGTATGGTAATGATTATGCCGGTTACTTTCTGCATTATAAAGGGGCTCAATATGTCGATTATCACTACAACGGGAGAGTGCAGTCTGCATTTACGGTTCTTTCCGGATATCTGGGCGGACCGCAGGGGTATGAGGCGAACAGGGAGATCGCCAACAGCCTGGGACTGGAAGCCGCCTCGAAGCAGACACTGCGTGTCTACATGTGCCCGAACGAGCAGAATCACGGCAACCGCTATGTTTATCCATCCTATGCTTTTTGCACAAATGATTCCGTCCCTTATACCCAGGCGATTTACAAAAACAATGTGCTGTATGACCCTGAGAACTCCGCAAGAAAGATACCGCCTTCCGATGCCGTTCTCGCAGGGGACAGATACGCAGGAACGACCGATCCCACAAGCACCTCCCTTACGGGGATCAAAAATCATTACGACAATAAAAAGTTTTCGGCGATCTGGGCGCGGCATCTTGGGAATGCCAATCTGGTCATGGTTGACGGACATGTTGTTTCAGCGAATGTCCAGACCCTTTTGAGCAGTAATTACAGTGTCCCGTATTATATCGGCAGATGCTACCGCATCAATTATGTTTTCCATAAAACGGGTGTCGGCATTTCAGGCAATTGAGGAAGATGGGAAGTGACAGCATGAAGTCTTGGTTTTGTCTTATTACGTCTGCCCTGCTGCTGTGTGCGGCGGAGTTGTGTGCGCAGGAACCGCCGCCCTCGCAGGCGAAATGGATCTGGTATCCGGAAGTCGGCTTGAAGGATCAGCTCCGTTTTTTCCGCAGGGAGTTCCAGCTTCCGGAAAAGCCTGTCGGGGGAACCCTGAATTTTTCCGGAGATGATGTGTACACGATCTGGGTCAACGGGCGGAGGATTCATCGTTCCGTAAATTTCAAATGCCCTCCGTTTGAGGCGGAAAAATATTTGAAGGCGGGAACGAATGTCATTGCCGCAGAGGTGCTGAATGTGATCAGCGGCGCGGGGTTCCTCATGCGGGCGGAAGTGAAGCTTCCCGGAAAGACGGAGCCTGTGGTCTGGGTTACGGATCGCGACTGGAAATGCTCGAAAGAGAGTCCGGAGGGCTGGAACCGGGCGGGCTTCGACGATTCGGGATGGAAGTCTCCTGCAGTCATACGCGGTGTGACGGAACAGCATACATGGCGGAAAATGATTGATCTCCGCCGTTTTCTGAGCCGTCGGGAGTATCGGGATTACCGGAACTATATTGCGGAATCGCAGGATCAGGTGAAGAAACTGCGCGCGGAAACGCTGGATCGTCTCTCGAAGGAACCTGCCGCCCCTCAGACAAAAGTCGTCCGCAGGAACGGTTTCCCGTGGTTTGAGAGCGGGACGTGGAGTTTTCCCGTATTTCTCTACAATTCGGTGATGCTGAATACCGGGTCCGGACCGGAGGGGCATCTGCCGCGTTTCCGCCGTTTTCATGACGCGGGATTCCGTCTCTTCGTCACGTCGGTCTCGCTGGAAAAACTGTGGAAAGAGAACGGGGAACCGGATTTCGCATCCGTGGAGACCGGGTTCCTCAACCTGCTTTCCGCGGCGCCTGAAGCGCGGCTGCTTGTCATGATCGATCTGACTCCTCCTGAGTGGTATGTGAAAAAATATCCGGAGGAGCTGATCCGTTACGGGAGCGGCGCGGTCCCTGTTTTCTCCGGCGACCATCTGCGTGTGCCGATGAAGCGTCCCTCCATGGCGTCGGAACGCTGGATGGCTGACAGCGGCAAGGTGGTTGCGGAACTCGTGAAGAAACTTGAGAAGTCACCGGCAGGCAAACGGATCATTGCCTATCAGCCTGCCTACGGGCTTTACTGGGAATGGCATTATTTCGGTATGCCCAAAGAGATGCCGGACACAGGAAAGGCAATGACGCTTGCTTTCCGCGATTATCTGAAAAGAAAATACGGAACCGATGAACAGCTCCGCCTTGCGTGGAAGCGGGAAAATGTATCTCTGAATACTGCGGAAGTCCCTGTCGCGGAACGTCTTCAGCGTCCATTGGCGGCGTTGCGCGATCCTTTGGCGGAACGCCGCGTGCTGGATTATCTGGATTGTCATGCAGAGGTGGTCAACCGTTGCCAGAGTTTCTTCAATCTGACGGTCAAGCGGGCAGCGGCGTGGCGTGTTCCTGTCGGCAATTACAGCGGTTATTTCTTCGGCATGGCGTATCCCGCGGAGGGATGGCAGACGCGGACGCCGGAAATGTTCCGGTCGGATGCCGTGGACTTTCAGGCGGCGCCGTACTCTTACGGCTTCCGCGGAAGCGGAGCGTGCGGTCTGCCGCGCAATATCTTTGAAAGTTATGCGCTGAACGGCAAGTTTTCCATTCTGGAATCCGATGCAAGAACTCATCTGAGCGGAGACCCGAATGACGGGCACAGTTCCAGCCTGGCGGAATCGGTCGGACAGCTTACGCGGGATTTCTGCAATGCCGTAACGCGCGGTTCGGGGCTCTGGTATTATGATTTCAACGGCGGCTGGTATGACCGCCCGGAATATCTTTCGCTGTTTTCCCGCCTGATGAAGATCGTGCAGTCGTGCCCCGATACCGCCCGCAGAAGCGAGGTCGCCTACGTCTGCGATTTCGACAGCGTGCCGTATCATACGAATTCCGTCAATCCGAATGAATTCACTTACCGGCTGATCAGTTTTACGGCGCAAGAGCTTTTCCACTCCGGCGCTCCGTTCGATACGATCCTCTGGCAGGACCTGAATTCCGCTGATTACAAGGTTTACGTGTTCGGCAACAGTTTTCATCCGACAAAAGAAAAACTGGCATATCTTGAGCAGTTGCGGAAGAAAGGCAAAGTCCTGATTTTCCTGTATGCCGCAGGCGCACTGGCGGATACGGGAGCGGATGGCGCGCGTGTCGGAGATTTTACCGGAATCAAGGCGAAGATGCATTTGTGCAAGGCGGAGCAGGCTGTTACGGTCAGCAATGCGGAACATCCTTATACGAAGGGATTGAACGGACGCAAATTTTCCTCAGGACTTCATGAGGGGCCCGTCTTTACCGTTGATGACCCCGAAGCGGAAGTGCTCGGCGAAATCGAATTGAACGGACGGAAATATCCGGCTTTCGCCGTGAAAGACAGCGGAACTGCCCGTATGGTCTATTGTTCGATTCCTTTTATGAGCCGCGATCTTTTCCGGAATATTTTCCGCGTGTCCGGAGTCCACATCTATTCCGGAAACCGCGATGACGTGCTGTTTGCCGGAATAGGTCTGGTCGGCATCCATACGGGAAAGGGCGGGGAGAGAATACTCCGGCTGCCGTATCCCGCGGCGAAAATAACCCGGCTGCTTCCTGAACGGAAAGAGTTTCCGGCAGGCAGTGCGATTCGTTTTACCGCATCGCCGGCTTCTACTGTCTTGTTTGAAATCCATGAAAAATGAAAGGTTTCCGATGAAAATTCTGTTCTCAACCTTTGTATTCTGCATGTTGGCTGTCGTTTGTGCCGGAAAGGAGGTGGTCTGGAAGACCGGCGGCGGACTGGAAAACTGGAAAGCGCTGTACCGGTTGAAATGTGTTCCGGCGAAGGAGGGGCTGCGCCTGACTTCCATCGGTAATGATTCTGCGATCCGGTGCGGTAATTTGCAGTTGGACCCGCAGAGACTGAATGTGGTGGAAATCACCTATCGGGCGAGGGGAATCCGTTCGCGCACCCACGGGCAGATTTATTATGAAAACACTCTCGGCAGGTTTTCGGATGCGCGCCGCTGGAACTTGCCGTCGATGATTGGAAACGGTGAATGGCAGACGATGCGTGTGACAAGCGAATCGCTCACGAAACCCGCCAGTTGGTTCAAGGGCGGGACAGTCACGCAGTTGCGGATTGATATGCAGGATGAACCGGGCGGCGAGATCGAAATCGCGAAAATCAGATTTTTCCATGATCCGAATGTCCGTCCGGCAAAAAGCATGACGGAACAGTTGGACGGTCCCGTATGGCCGAGAGTGAAGCCGGAGTTTTATCCTCTGCCGGAGCCGCGTCTTTCGATTCCCTATTTCTGCGGAAGCATGATTGCGCATCCACGCGACAACGGGCGGAAAGCGGTCTATTATCTGCGCCGCAGATTTGAACTCGCCGGAAAGCCGGAGTATGCGCTCCTGCAATGTGCCGCAGACGACAGCGCGATTTTTTACATCAACGGGCGGAAAGCCGCTTTCTCTCCGACATGGGAACGGACGGTCTCCGCCGATATTACGAAGCTTCTCAAGCCCGGAACCAATCTCATTGCCGTGGAATACCGGAATGACCGCGGGGCAGGGGGAGTGCTTGCAGACATTCAGATGCGTTTCCCGTCCGGGGAAATCATGAAGCTCGGAACGGATGCGGATTTCAAAGCCGCCGACCGGAAATTTTCTGGCTGGGCAGATGAGAATTTCGACGATTCGGCGTTTGTCCCGGTCACGGTTCAGTCTCCCCCGCCAGCCGCTCCGTGGACGAAGCAACTGGACTATCTGGATATTTCCACGCGTCTGCAACTGCTTGGCGTCACGTTTGACCGTGAGAAGTATTCCGCCGGCGATACCGTGACAATGACGGTGCGTTTGAAGGGAGAAGTCCCCGGACTGCCGACGGCGGTCATGCTGTATCCGTCTACTGCTGCCGGACTGAAACTTCCCGCGCAGGAAATTCCACTGTCTGAGGAGAATGTGAAAACTGGTTCCGGCAAGGAATGGAGTTTTTCCGCGAAATATCCTCTGCCTCAAAGCTTGAAATCGACACGCTTCTGCCTGCGGATAAAAACCGCATGGGAAATCGACCGCGCTCCTTTCGCCGGATTTGATTATGTCGCGAACCGAACAGCGTCTGGCGTAGAAAATATTACGACGGAGGTGAAGCAGACTCCGCAGGGACCGCGCTTCTATCTGAACGGGCAGATGGTTTTTCCCGCGATCGCATGTGTGCCGCGCAACAGCGGGCCGGACCCGATGCAGCTTGATTTCAGGCTGCTGTTTCCCGTCGGAGACTGGTGGATCGGCAGAGACCGTTATGATTTTACCGCTTTCGATCTTGCCGTGGAACAGGCATCGAAACATTATCCGGATGTGAAGTTCTTTGTTCAGGTAAGCACCCATCCGCCGAAATCATGGGCGGATGAGAATCCCGGAGAAATGGCGCTCACGGAAGACGGACGCATTTCCAGGCACATCAACATCGGGGAGACGCCCCATTCATTTTCCTCGAAAGTCGCGCTGGAGGATAAACGCAAGGCTGTTACCGCCTGCATTCAATATCTGGAGCATTCCCCCTATGCGGGCAGGATTGCCGGCTACCGGATCATCGGCGGGCATACCGCGGAATGGATCGGCTGGGGATATATGGACAAGTGGCTGTTCGATTATTCCGCTCCCGCTCAGAAGGCGTTTCTGGAATACGTCAGGCGGAATTATCCCGATACGGAAATCAGCCGGATTCCGACGGTTGCGGAGCGTCTTGCGCGTCCGGAGGGCACTTACAGCCTGCTTGACCCGGAACGGAACCGGGCGGTAATCGCTTACAACCGCTTCTATTCCGACTCCATCGCGGATATGCTGATCGATCTCTGCCGGACAGCGAAAAAAGCGTGCGAAGGCAGGAAAGTCGTCGGGAGCTATTACGGCTACACATTCAACACTTCCGGCTCTCCGTATTTTCAGGTGACGGGACACTATAGCCTGATGCGCGTGCTGAAATCCGGCGCGGTGGATTTTCTGATGTCGCCCCAGTCCTACGGCATCCGGCATCTGGGCGGAACAATGGGGGAGATGAAACCCTTCAAGACGATTGCGGATCACGGAGTAATCTCCATCATTGAAGACGATATGAGAACACATGCCCTGCCGCCCATGTGGACCAATAATTATGACCAGACGCTGAACGCGGCGCAGTCCCTGGGCGTGATGGGGCGGGATCTGGGAATCGCCCTGTGCCGTCTCCAGCCGCTGCTCCTCTACACTTTTTACGGGAAATACCACAGCGAATTCAGCTTCCCCGAAATGCGTCCCCTGATGCGCGATTTGCGCAAAACCGGTGATTTCCTGCTGAAAAAACAGACCGGGCGCAAAGCCGACATTGCCCTGGTGGTCAGTGAACAGTCCCTGAATTATCTGGCGTATGAGCGGAAGTATGTCCGGACCGGAGGCAGGAGGCAGAACTACAACCATACCGGCGCCGTCGGCAATTTCACCGAAGGCGCGCTGCGGCTTACCGGACCCCTGATCGCGGGGCAGATCGATCCCGTCAGCCGGAGCGGAGCCATATGCGATTACGTGCTTGCCGAGGATATCGCGAATCATCTGGATGACTACAAGCTCTGGATTTTTACGGACTGTCTCAGCTATGACGACGCATTTCTTGCTGCGGTGAAACGGCTCCGCGCACGGAAGAATACTCTGCTCTGGCTTTATGCGCCCGGTTATTATTACAATCATACCGGCGGCGTGGAAAACATGCGGGCTCTGACCGGGATCGATTTCAGGATGATTCCGTCCGCACCCGCAGAAGTCCGTCTGCCCGACGGTGAATTTCTCGGAATCAGGGAGGATGTGTTGACTCCGGCGTTTTATGTCCCGCCTCAGCCGGGAGTCCGTCTGCTGGGGAATTACACAGGAACGGATTTTGCCGGATTCGCTGAAAAACGCGAGGGGCAGTCACGGACTCTTTTCTGCGGCGCCTACCGTTTTTCCGCCGCATTCTTCCGCCGCCTTGCCTCGGAGAGCGGCGCCCATATTTATATCGACTCCGGTGATCCCGTTGAAGCGAACGAAGGACTGTTTTCACTTCATGCCCGTTGGGAGGGACGTAAAACCGTCCGCCTGAAACGGAAAAATGACATCGTCGATGTTTTCAATCACAGGATGATTGCGGAAAATACGGATGAATTCAGTTTTGATGCTCCACTCCATTCATCATGGCTGTTTTACATCGGCGCTGACGCGAAAGCTTTTCTGAACTCATTGAAACGGGAGTGAAAGCTGCAGAAGACTCGACCCCGTTCTTTCGGCAGCGGGGTTATGTAATGCCCCCGTTTTTCAAAGGGGGCATTACGTAGAAGCAGTCAAAAAATGTAGATTGCATTTTGTATGTTATCCCCTGTCGTTGTTCCTGCAACTTTCTTTTCCGAGAAGGCGCTGGATCAAGACACCAAAAGTGACAGAGCGAAAATTACCTGCCTGCTGTGCCGTGATTTCAAGCATACCCCGGAGGGATTGGAACAATTCTTCCAATGGGCGAAGAAACAGCTTCCCGATACTGAATTGTGCATCGTCATGAAAACGACCGGTTGCTATTCGCAGCATTTGACGGACTGGATCAATCAACTTCATCCAGAAGTCGGCGTAACCATTGAAAATGCGCGAAACATTCATGCTTTCATTCAAAGCCTGAACCTGCCGCACAAAACCGATAAACTCGATGCACAAGCCATCGCCCAATTCGGCACAGAACGTCAACCCAAGCCAACCAATCGTCCATCCAAGACGATTCTGACCATTCGCGAACTTTCCCGTGAGCGGACAACTTTAATCAAAGCCCGTGTCGACCTGGAAAATCGCAGGGATACACTGACCTCTCCGATCGTGTGCAAAATCAATGCTCAAACATTGGCAACACTAACCACTCAGATCGAAAAAATCGATAGAGAAATTAAAGCCTGCGTTGTTCAAGATGAAGAATTGCTTTCTGAAGTTCACATCATGACAACGATGCCGGGCGTAAGTTTTATTTCAGCATACAGCATTCTTGCAGAGATTGGTTCATTAAAGCAATATTCTGCGAAGGAATTGTCTGCCTTATTCGGATTGGCTCCGCGAATTATGGAATCAGGTTCGAGTGTACATTCATCTTATTTAAGCCGAAGATCATCTGGACGGCTTCGGCAAATTCTTTATCTGGATTCTGTTCCCGGAGTCCCGAAAATTCCGGTTCTGCAGGAATTTCATCAACGCTTAATTGGAAAAGATAAGAAAAAGATGACAGCTCGGTGCGCCTGCATGCGGAAAATGCTTCTGATCCTTCGTTCCATGGTCGTTCATAATACCTCTTTCAATGAAAACTTTCCAGATAATCAGCGAAAGAGGCTTGATTTTTGACACACTATCTTGTATACTTTTTACCATTGCTTCTGTTCCGCCTCGAATTCCCTATATCTTTAAAAGTTTATTCAGGTAATTCTGAAATCAGATAATTCGGTGGAAATAGCAAAAAGGTTATTTCCTCATTGATAGATAAGAGTTTGATCAGCAAATTTTTTGACAGACCTACCTATTACGGAGGCGGAAATTATGAATAAAATAATCTTAATGCATATCATTATATTTTTATCTTTGGCAGGTTGTCAAGATCGTCATAAATATTGGCAAAAAGAGGAAATTGAAAAGATAGGAATTATGCTTCCCATATCAACAGAATGCCTTCATTTTAATGATGAAAGTAATAACCGTGTTCGTATTTGTAAAGAATGGGTTTTATGTGCAAAATCTCCATTTATTTTTAGTCCAAATTTGAGTTTAACTCCTGATAAATATAACTGGGATAAAGAAATAATAATAGAACTTATTAATAGTCGAGTAGGAGAAAAAATTATTCATACTAATGATTTTGAGAAAAAAGAATCAGGAGACATCACGCAAGCTGATGGTGTAGAGATAAGAATGACTCATGTAATTTGCAAGAGACAATATCTCCTTCATGTTGTCTTCATCAAGCTTTGACTAATTAGAATTATGAAAAGATTTATAGAAGAAACTGAAAAAATGAAGGATTTGTTGCATTACAGCTATCTTCCGGGGACGTCGTATGTATCTTCCAGGCAATGGAAGGATACGGATGACGCCTCTCATCAGACTTTGAACTATACTTACGATTCTCAGCACCGTCTGACGAGCGTCAAGCTCGGCACGGCTCCGGAAGTATCGTATACGCTGAACGACAAGACCCAGCGCGTCCAGACGTCTTTCGGTGACGGTTCCTACTGGGATTACACTTACGATGATAAGGGACAGATTACAGGTGCGGTGAAGCGTGACGCGGACGGAACGGCGCTTGCGGGCATGCAGTATGGCTATGAGTATGACGGGATCGGCAACCGTGAGAGCGCGGAAGAGGGTTCTTCGGCAAATGCCGTAAGCTACAGCAGCAACCAGTTGAACCAGTATACCGCAATCAATACGGCGCTTCTGACGTATGATGCGGACGGGAACCTGTTGACTACCGGAGACGGCTGGAGCTACACCTACAACGGCGAAAACCGCCTGATTCAAGCGGAAAACAGTGATACTCGTCTGGAATTCACCTACGACTATATGGGGCGGCGATTCGAGAAGAAGGCTTATACGAAGGGTATCCTGTCGCTTTACAGCTGGAGTCTCTCGAAGCACTATCGCTATATTTATGACGACTACAAGCTGGTCGAGATCCGTGATGCGAATGACGGCAATGCGCTGCTGAAGAGTTTCGTCTGGCAGTCTGCCGACGCTGGACAGGATGTTCCGCTGAGCATGAGTTATGACGGTTCGACTTACTACATCGTGGACGGCAACAAGAACGTGACCGGTCTTCAGGACGAGAGCGGCAATCGTGTCGCGACCTATACGTATGGTCCGTTCGGTCAGCTTCTGAGCATGGACGGCGGTCTTGCCGAAGAGAATCCGCTGCGTTTCAGCAGTGAATATTTCGACGATGAGACGGGTCTGGTCTACTACAACTACCGTTATTACAGCCCCCGAATGGGACGCTGGATCAACAGAGACCCCATCGAAGAAGAGGGAGGAGTGAATCTGTATGCTAATTGTCAGAATAATTTGATTGCGGTTGTCCCCGAAAACTGGACAACTTGACTTGGTGTAAAATGCCTGTAAAGTAACTTGGAAAAGGAGGGCGTTTTATGAAAAAGTCGTATGACTCCAAATTCAAAAGCCGTGTAGCATTGGAAGCGCTGCGCGGGGAACTGACCGTCGCTGAGATCGCGGGGAAATATCAGGTTCATCCGAATCAG
>CASDPB010000102.1 GCA_949282305.1 uncultured Lentisphaeria bacterium
GAATAAAATACTTTCAACTTATCCAGAATCTTTTGAGCCTGAGGCTTCCCCAAGTTGTTCAAGATAGGCTTGTCATATTCGTCCACAAGAATGACAACCTGTTCCTGTTCGGCAAGTTGGTTGATTAATGCACGAAACATACTGGCGGCATTCGCCAATTCCAATCTCAACTCATGCGAAGCAGCCGCTTCCGTTACCAAATCGCATAAACTGCTTTCCAGTTCCTCGACGGAACTGAAATCCAAACCATTCATATCCAGATGTATGACGGGATACTGCTTCCAATCATAAGGCTTGTCATAAATAGCCAGCCCCTTGAACAGTTCTTTTTTTCCCTGGAATACGGCCTTGAGCGTGGAAACAGTCAGCGACTTTCCGAAGCGGCGCGGACGGGAGAGAAAATAACCAGCAGTTGCTGGACGAATCATATTCCAAATATACTCTGTCTTATCCACATACAGGAATTTACCCCGGATAAGTTCTTCAAATGAATAAGTATAACTGGTCAAGTCCAACATAATCTCTGCTCCAAATTCTATATGTTTCCAATATACTCCATTAAATTTGAAAATCAAGCATTTGAGTTACCCGTTCACCCGCCACCGCCAGACGCGAACACCGCAGAATGCAAGGGCGGCAACTCCGACAATGCAGAACATTGCGATACCGAGAGGGAACCAAAGATACATCAGCCCCAATCCGGCGGCGATGCTTCCAAACAAACATACCAGCACGATCAGTTCAGCAAGCTTGATTTTCTTTGCTCGAGCATTTTGAGGCTTTTCAGAAATCTTCTCTCCACCTCAAAACGGCGAATTTTTCAAGTCCCTCAAGATGGGCTATTTCATTATCTCGAAAAAATCTCTGCTAGATCATTTAAAAATCAGAGCTTCTCGCCTGATTCCAGGTATCCAAATCAAAATGTGCGCAATTTTCCGGACGTTATCGTTCTAATAGATTCATTATCAAGCTGCTAAACAAAAAACAGGCAGGGGTATAGGGAGGTTCGAAAGATCGCGAAAATGGATACCATTTTCGAGTTTGAACTCTGGAGAAAACAGCCTTTTTTCCAAACTTTCCGAAATTTCCGGGAAATGGTCATTTTCCTGTCCGGCAAACTGCCGACTTCTTGTTTTTCTTATTTTTTTCGACAACACCGGAAAATCCTCCTCTTTTTTCCTTATTATTCCATGAAAACAGCGGACAATTCAGAAAAAAGGAAAAAAATGAAATGAAAGATGTTACGGGAATGGAATACAACAGGATCCATGCACTAGGAAGCGAAAATGTGGCTTCGGAACAGAATTTTGGTGCTTCGCCTTCGCCATCGGAGGAAACACTGCTTTTCCCTCTGGAAAATGTCATTCCCCATTGCGCGGTGCTTCTTGTGCCCGACACCCCGCACCCGGCATGCGGGGTTCGGGACTTCGCGGCATGATGCGCGCACTTGAAAACTTCTGCCGAACCATCCGTTCCGAACAGTTCCTGAACGCCCGGATAGAGATTGCGGCCGTCGGGATGGGAGATGATCTGCGGATGCCGGAGAAATTTATTGCATTGGAACACTCACATCTGTCGGAGCTGAACATCCGTCCGAAAGGCGATACTCCCATCGGGGCGGCGCTGAACCCGGCGATGGATCAGCTGTCTGACAGGAGGCCGTCTGCCCGCCGGAAGCAGGTACTCCTCTTGAGGCAGCTGAGCGGAAGTCTGAAGGCTGCGCTGATTCAAACCTTCCGCGAGGGGCACGGCAATCCCGAAAAACGTGTTTCACCGGCACAGCTGCGGAATGATCTCGAAAAGCTGCTGTTCCTCATGGAGAAGGAGCCGCAGCGCAGAACATTGCCGCCGGAAAATCCCAGGCCACGCGGCGATAAAACCTCCGGCAGGGCTTCCGCGCAGGGAAAAGAGAAGAAATTCTGCATGAATTTCTGATTCCCTCCGGAAAAAGCGTCATTCAGTGCCTTATATAAAAATGAAAACGGGGGCGTGAAAGGTTTCGACGGAGAGAAAGGCCGACGTGCAGATCTCCGGACGCGGGATCGTTACCCGCCGCCTCCACCAAATAATACAATAGAGGAGAATGGAATCATGAATGTAAAATGTCCGAAGTGTGAAAAGAATGCTTACCTGAAACATCATGGCCGTGCAACGGGAACACTGATCGGCGGAGGAGCAGGCGGCTATGCCGGCTGGGCGGCAGGGGCCCGCGGAGGAGCTAAAGCCGGGGCCCTGGTCGGTTCCTTCTTCGGTTCGGTTGGCAGGGCGGCAGGAGAAACAGTCGGCTCTCTGCTGGGTGCACTGACAGGTGCTGCTGCCGGGGCCGCCGCGGGCAACAAATTGGGCGGAATGATTGATGAGGATGTGCTCCGCAAATACCATTGTCCGAGTTGCGGTCATGATTTCAAGCTGTAATCTTGTCATCTGAGACGTTGGGGGGGAAAAACCTTACCCGAAAAAGGAACAGGGTTGGCTTCGAATATGTTCCTGAATTGACTGCAGCTGCCCCGCGGGATACGTTCCTGTTCTGGAATCAACGCTTCCCGGTGCGTCGATGACCGCCGTCTGGAGTTTCGGCGGCGATGGAATTCCCATGTCGGCAGGAGAGTTTCCGGAAGAGATTTCCGGATATGCCGCCACAGCGGATTCTCCCGCGACAGGAAGACTTCTTCTGAAAACAGGGACAAAATCCAGAGATCCGTCAAAACTTCCGGATGCTCTGAACTGGAAACAGATCATCTCTGGAGGTCTTCCGGCAGCTGTGATTCTTTCTGTCTGTCAGATTTCCGATGGATGAAAGGAGGCTGTGAAAAATCCTGCGGTTGCGGAGAATTTCTCCCATGACTCTCCGGCAGCAGTCCGTTATGGGCTCCGTCTGCTGCAGATGACAATCCCGGCAGAGAAGAGGTCCTTGTTATTTTCTAAAAACACATTATTGTAAAAACAGTGGAAAAAATCACATCATCCGGTTCTGATTGTTTTCCATTCGCGACTGTCGTTTCCTATGGAATTTTTAGGAGAAGAAATTCGTATTATAAGGGTGCCTCTATTTATTTGAGGAAAATTTGAGTTGCAACAGGAAAAAGAATGCGAAAGAAGGTATATTACAGCATCAATAACAGGAGAACAGGATGCTGAACGGCTTATTTGACATAGACAATCGTCTGGCTTATTTGACAGAGAACGGCGACATGCTTCCGCGGC
>CASDPB010000103.1 GCA_949282305.1 uncultured Lentisphaeria bacterium
ATATGGGAAGTGTCCTCAGATGTTGTGGGACAGCATCTGACTCTGTCCGTATGCGAGGCGCTCCGGAACAGGCATATTTACCAGGATTCGCACAACTATAATCCAACTCAACGAAAAGGAAAAACCGGAAATGGGTAATTTTATAAAACAATCAACTCTGGCTCAAATAGGGTGGTTAGAATGACGATTTCAAAGAATTATGGGACGGCACTGTGCGAAAATAAAATCCGCAGGCAGAAGTGACAGCGGCAGCGGTTCCCGTTTCTGTTCCACGCCGTTGGTGAGCAGACTGAAAAACAGATTGCTGTCTCCTCTGCGTGTAGTGATTTTCATACCGGAGTTCCCCCCGCAGTCAAACAATACCGTGGTATCTGTATCCTTTGCAATGGACTGGATGCGGAGTCCCGCGGCGAGATATTCATTTCCTTTTTCCCGCGGCAGTTTGTACGGCCCGGCATTTTCCGCTATCACGGTTTCAGGTTCGGCAGTATAGACTCCCTGTCCGGTCAGTGTGTACACGCCGAATGTGGGATACCCCTGGATCAGACGAGGATTTCCCGGACGCTGCCGGGGCGTATCGTAATCATCGCTTTGGAAAATCTTCACGGTCCGGAAACTCTTCCGGGAAAGACGCAGTTCATTTGCTCCCCCCAGAGCCAGAATGGAGGAGCCTCCGCCTGTGATGAAACGGACCGCCAGCAGATTTTTCCTTTTTTTCAGCGGTACCGTCGCAATATGATCGCTGTATGAAACCGGATGCTTTCCGTTGCCGCAGTCAGAAGTGTCGATGACGATTCTTCCGTTGACGAAATACTGCATGAACCAGTCCACTCCCGCTCCGATTGTATATCGGCAGTCGTAGGGGGATTCGATTTCCGCAAACGCCCATCCGCAGACATGTGCTTTCTGGCTGCCGTAAAGGATCCGGAAATCAATTTTTCCAGCGGAAAGCATCACATCTTTTCCCGCTGCGCCGTTGAGCTGATCCGGCACTCCTCCGGTCAGCACGTTCTCCGGAGCCCGGAAGGTGGGGGGAACCGGTCCGAAGATTCTCCATTTCGCGGGGAAACGCACATTCCCGGTATATTCCGCCTCCTGCTGCACCGCTGTGATTCCAGTGATGAACAGTTCCGTGTCCCCGGCTCCGGAAAAGGAAAGCTGCACTTCATCCGTTATTCCGGAAGGCATATCCGTGACAAGAAGCTCGAAGGTGTGTTCCCGCCATTGCTCCGTCAGAGTCAGAAAGGATTTGCGTGTCGCTCCCAGCTGCTTCTTGTTTCCGTAACACCAGAGATGAAATGCCATTTCCCCTTTCCCGCGCACTTTTGCCGAAACGAGGACGCGGTCTCCGGATCTCGCGGGAAAATGTTTTTCAGACAGCACCCCGAATCCATATTTTGCCATTGCATGGCTGATGTGAAGAATCCGGAGGCCATTTTCCTCGAAAAGCCGCATTTCCGCCAATGGCTGAAATCCGCTCCACTGATTGAAATACCAGCCGGCAGGAACCCCTTTCTTTTCAGTTTTGAAATCGCCCTTGACATCCAGCTCTTTCCCGGACAACAGAAAAATTCCTGCCAAAAGGAGTAACGTAAACATTCTATGTTTCATAAAATCTCCTCTTCTTTTCGATTCATATGATTCCCCAATCCTTCTTTCTGAATATTATAATCGGATTGGGATATTTTGTAAATATCCATTTTCTGAAATTATGTATCTGTTTCTAACATTATTCTCTTGTATATATTGAAAACCGATGTATATTTTCGATTATGCTGAATCAATATTACAATGCGGAAATCAATATTCTGCTCTGCCGCTGCCGCATGGTTTCGGTTTCCCATGACTGGAGAAAAAGTATTTTTCTGCCGGTTGATTTCTGGCGTCTTTATTATCATCATGACAGCTATGTGGATATTCTTTTTGAAAATACTCCGGCGCGGATCCCTTCCGGACAGCTCATCCTGATCCCTCCGAATACGAAGCTTTCTCATGAGATGAAGCATGATTTCAAACAGTTTTATATCCATTTCCTGGCTGCCGCTCCTTATGATCACTGTCGGGCCGGTATATATCCGATTGAAACAGACGCGGCAACGTCCCGGCTGCTTGATGGATTAATGGCTGAAGCCGAAGAAAAGGAGGTCCGGGCTCCATCCCGTGTCTTTTCCATCCGCCTGGAGGCGCTCTGCGGACTTGCTCTCAGCCGTTTTCCGGAGGACGCCGTTCTGCAGAATCATGCAAACAAGCAGATTGAAACGGTGATTCACCATATTGACCGGTTTTATGGAGAAAAACTGTCCAACCGGAAACTGGCCCGCGTCAGCGGAATGGCCCCCAATTCCTTTATTCGGCTTTTCCATTTGAAAACAGGCGCTGCACCGCAGCATTATCTCCGGGAAAAACGGGTTCGGCAGGCGGCTGTTCTGCTTCGCTACACGGAAAAAAGCATCCCGGAAATTGCAGAAGAGTGCGGTTTTGCCTCCCGTTATCATTTTTCCCGTGTCTTCAAGCAGATCAAGGGCTACTCTCCGGCGGAATTCCGCAGATATGATTTCTCCTCGATGATATGACGGCGGTCTTTTCCGTGAAGCCATCCTCTCGGAAGAGCGAAGGAGGAATTCCAAAGTGACGTTTGAACTGCCTTGAAAAATGGAAGGCGTTATGATATCCGGTCTGTTCCGCGATCTCCTGAATGGAAAGGCCGGAACTGCGAAGCAGAAGTGCCGCATTGTGCAGGCGGCGCAGAATCATGTAATTCACGGGCGGAAGACCGAAATATTCCTTGAATTTCCGGCAGAAATAAACCGGCGCCAGATGGATTTCCGCAGCCAGTTTCCTCAGGTCGCATTCCGCCGGACAAATCCGGTCCATCTTATTGCGGATGCGCAGAAACGGTTCCGGAATCCGGCCCTGTTCACTGTCGGCTCCCGGATGTGCCAGAATGCGGCGCGCTTCCAGAAAAATTCCCTCGATATGATGGAGAACCAGCGGCATATCCAATGGAATGGTTCCGCAGAACTCCTCCAGAAGCGGCATCCAGCAGAGATTGATGACGCGCTCGCTTCCGAAGGGGATCGGTGTATTGAACGGGATCGCATTCTTTTCCAGAAGCGTATCGACTTCCGGTCCCGCAATCTGCAGCCAGGAAATCCGCCATTGTTTCCCCACTTCTCCGTAAATCGCCCGGACTTTTGTATTCCATACGACAAGAGTGTCAGCGGGGAGATTCATGGCGGTTCCATTGATCCTGACCTGCAGCGGCTCGTGATTGAAGACCAGCGAAATATGCTCTTCTGCATTGTAACGGTTGGGAATGATCTGCTCCGTATTGGAACGCGGATGCCGGATTCCGAAACCGATGAAACGCAGAGGCCGCGCAGTTCTTCCTGCATTCAGACGGTCCACAGAGTGCGTGAAATAAATCATGTAACGGCTCAAAAATTAAAATTGTACATGCAAAAGTAAAATTCAGCCATGTTTTTTCCTTCCCGGCTGAATATAATACCAGGTAAAAGTCAATATAAAAGCAGAAAAGAGATTTGCAAATGAAAAAAGTATCGTTTGCTCACAGACATTCGTTTTCCTCGCAGATAGATCCGTTGTATTCCGCGACAACGCTGCTGCCGGAACCGGACACCGATCCCCATGCGGCACCCTGGCTTTATGGCGAATGCGAATGGGAATGTTATCGTCTGGAACAACTCCGGGCGCAGGTGGAAAAAAGCAAATTAAAGGTCGGCTATCCCGGAGAATTTCACCGGCATGCGGAAAAAATCTGTTTTTATCATCCGCTTGCCCGGAACCGGGAACTCCTTTTCCGCGCATGCGGCAATGTCGCCGTGGATATCGACGGCGCGGAGATTTATCATGCGGAACAGAGGAGCGACCTGCACCGGGTCATCATTCCCGAAGGGTTTCTGCCGGATTCCTGTCTGAGGATTACTCTCTCTTCCCGGAACGGCCTTCCCGGATTACAGGTGGTTTCCGCCTCCTGCCGTACGGACGACGGGTTATGGGAATGCAGCACCGGAACCCGGCGGCATCCCCCTGCTGCATTCCGACCTTCGTGCAATGGAACGGCTCCGCATGAAAGAAAATGTGCCGGCACCCGTGAAATCACCCCGCGCCGCAGAGAAGGACGGCTTTTTGATTTCGGAGTGGAACTTTATGGAAAAGTTCTTCTGCAAGGAAGAGAAACACCCTCTCTTTCTGTTGGAGAATCGGAAGCGGAGGCCTTGAATGAAAAAAGAGAAGATCAGGAACAGTCTGTGGAGATTGTCCGGGTCAGCAATGACCTGTGGATGAGCCGCGATCCGCTTGCATTCCGGTATGTCCGGGCGGAAAAGGCGGAAAAAGTCACCTGTCTTGCGGAATTCCGCCCCGAATGCTACCGCGGGGCGTTTGCCTGTTCCGATCCGCTGCTGAACGATATCTGGTGCCGCAGTGCCTACACCTTGCGTCTCTGCATGCGGGATTTTCTGCTCGACGGTTTGAAACGGGATCGTCTGCCATGGGTCGGTGACCTGATGGTCAGTTTGATGGGGAACGCATACGTTTTCGCCGATGCGGAGATCGTCCGTCAAACCCTGAGCGTTCTTGGGCGGGGTGGAATTTCCAGCTGCCATCTGAACGGCATCGTCGATTATTCCCTCTGGTGGGTGATTTGCCATCACTGTTTTCAGCTTTATTTTGCTGACACGGCATATCTGCGGAAGGAATGGCGGCGCATCCGGAACCTGATGGGATGTCTGGAATCCCAATGTACAGGAGAGGGCATCTTGGTTCCCGATGCCGGGGACTGGATTTTCATCGACTGGGTGAAGTGCGAAAAATACACTGCGCTGCAGATGCTCTGGCACTGGGCGCTGATTTCCGCATCCGGCCTGGCGGAACGACTGGGAGAGGAATCCTCCGCTGCAAGGTGGCGGAAAACGGCGCATGCGCTGAAGCGCACTCTCCGGAGGCGCGCCTGGAATCTGGCGGCGGGGCATTGGCTGCTTCCTTCAGACGATCCTGTTCCCTCTGCGTCACGACATGCGCAGTTTTTCAGCATTCTTTCGGGGATTGCCGAACGCACCCAGCTGCCGTCCGTCCGTTCCGCGCTTCTGGGCGATGCACTTTCTCCTGTGGGTACACCCTATATGGCGACATTTGAGAATCTCGCACTGGCGCAGCTCAAAGCAGTGCCGGAAATGCTGAGACGGGTAAAACGTTACTGGGGCGCCATGATCGCTGCCGGTGCCACAACATTCTGGGAGGCCTGCGATCCGGAAGAAAAAGATGCTTCCGTGTATGCGTTTTACAACCGTCCTTTCGGGAAAAGTCTCTGTCATGCCTGGAGTGCGGGGCCTGCGGCATTCCTGCCGCGTGCTCTTTTCGGGCTGGAAATTCTTTCCGACGGCTGGAAACATTTCCGTATTGCGCCTGTCGCGGGGAGCCTGGAGTGGGCGGCTCTTACTATCCCGTCTCCGCAGGGTGATCTTGAAATCGTGAGGAAAGGAAAGCAGCTTTTGTTCGATCTGCCTCCGGGATGTACCGCAGAATGCAATGGACGCATTCTGCGGGGGGAAGGTTCCATTCCCGCCTGACAGGATGTCAATCTCCGGTATCTCTATGGAAATCTCTATGAATCGCTTTTACTGGGGGATCGGCTTATTAAAAAAATTGAGGGGAATACCGCGATGCTCTGCATCGCAAAAATTGCTTCGTGCTCACCCTCCGCTCCTGTTTCAGGCCGGCTGAACCTGCTGGTCGCCTCAGGCGAAATCCCGAATACACCGTGTGCTCCACATATGGGCGGTTTATTTGTATTATTTCTTTATGCCGTTCTGACGGAATTCCTGCGATGCGAACTGAAATGCAAAATTCTCTGGAATGGATCCATGATTCCTATTTTGGGTCTGCTGAATGCGATGAAATCTATTGAAATTGAATAAATTGCAGCAGAAAAAGTTCTGATTATGCAGTATCTTATTCCTGAAAAACGAAAAAAACTATGCAGTAAGGAAAGAGAGATGTATCGAAAAACGTGTCAGAACAAAGAATTGCCGGAGATTGGTCTGTATTTTGCGGGGCGTCTGAATCCGGAAAACCGCTGGGTGAAAATGGCCGATCTTGTCCCCTGGGAAGAGGTGGAGTCAGAGTATGCCCGCCACTTCAAAAGCCATGGTCGAGGAGAAGTAGCGTTGAATGTCCGTATAGCACTCGGGGCCTTGCTGATCAAGGAAATTCTTGGTCTGAGCGATCGTGAAGTCGTGGAAAGCGTGATCGAAAATCCGTATCTTCAATATTTTCTTGGCTTCAAAAGCTTCCAGACGAAGGCCCCTTTCAGCGCTTCGCTGCTGACGCATTTTCGGAAACGTTTGCCCCGGGAAGTTGTGATGTCGTTGAATGACAAAATAATCGAGTTAGCGCAAAACTCCATGCGTCCGGAAGATGATCCCCCACCAGACGGAGGCGGCGTCCCGCCCGAGCATTCAAATTCAAGTGAGGAAGAAAATTCCGGAACAATTCTGATGGATGCAACTTGCGCGCCGGCAGACATCAGGTATCCGACGGATTTGAATCTGGTCAACGAAGCGCGCGAACTCACAGAGACTGTCATCGACAAATTGCGTGGACAATGCGGCGACAGGAATCCACGCCCCCGGACGAAACGGGAAATCTGCCGCAAGCGTTATCTTGAGATCATCAAACATCCGAAATGTGGTGTATCAAAACGTCGCAGAGCTTTGCGTTTTCTGCTCAACGCCATCCGCCGGAATCTGGAGTTCATCGCGAAGTTGCGTGATCGTTGCGGGAATATCCCGCAAATCATTGCAGAACAGCTGATCCTGATCCGAAACCTTTACGATCAACAGCGAACGATGCTGGACAATCATTCGAGGCGCATTGATGAGAGGATTGTCAGTTTGCATCAGCCACATGTTCGTCCGATCGTGCGCGGCAAGGCCGGGCATGAAACGGAATTCGGGGCGAAACTGACCGTCAGCCTGGAAAACGGATATGCAAGAATAGAGCGCCTCTCCTGGAACGCATACAATGAAGGTGGCGATCTGCAAATGATTTGTGAACGTTATCGCGCTCGAACGGGACATTATCCGGAAGCTGTTCTGGCGGACAAACTGTTCCGCAACAGGGAAAATCTGCGATATTGCGCAGGACATGGAATCAGGCTTTCCGGCCCGCGTCTCGGACGACCTGCAAAAATCGTGAATCCGGAATTCCTGAAGCAGCAGCTCGCCGACAATTCAGCTCGCAATGCCATTGAAGGAAAATTTGGACAGTGTAAACGACGCTTGGGACTGGGACGGGTTATGGCTCGGCGCAGAGATTGTTCTGAAACTGTTATTGCCATGACCTTCCTTGCGGCGAACTTGATCCGCTGGCTGTGGAACATGGAAACTTTTTGGCTCTTCCGATTCCGGCCTCTATTTTTCATGGGGCGGGAACCACTCATTATGCCGTTTTTTCAAAATGCAGCATGATCCCTTCCGGTTCAGCAGACCCTATTTTCTGTTTTATAATACTCGGCTCCGGTAAATCACTTATAAAATTATTTCTCCTGCATAATCTTTTTTGTGAAAAAAAATAATTTTTTGCTTGACAGAAGAAGATGATGGTAATATTTTGTATCAAACAAATAAAGGTATGACGGAGTCTCATGCAAACGGCGGATATTCAGAAACACTTCAGCGTGAACCATTCCTCAGCCCGGACTTTGACCTCCCAGCTGGAGAAACGGATTGCCCGTTTCATTGAAGAACATGAAGACGGGACACTTCTGCCGCCGGAAGAAATGCTTGCAAAACTGCTGGGGGTCTCCCGGGTGACCGTCCGCAATGCGCTGAAACCGTTTCTGGAAAAGAACCAGATCGTCCGGGAAGTCCGCAGGGGCACGCGCATTCGCAAATCCGTTCCATTCCGGGAGAGCGCCGAACCGCTTGATCCTCTGGCGCTCGGCATGGTGTGGCGCAGAGTTCCGCAGAAGACCCTCCGTCTTCTTTCTTATGAAACGCTTCCTCTTCAGGAGTCGTTCTGGAACCGGATTGTCCGGGAGTATTCAGCAAAAAATCCCGGCACTCAAATCAAAATTGTTTCGATGAAATCCGGTATGCTTTCGCGCAATCTTTCTGAACTGCTGCAGGAAAAACAAATTGATTTGTTTCTTTACTCCCACTCATATTCCGAAATGCTTCCCGAACTGGCGCGCCCGCTGCCGGAAGATCTCCGGATTCAGATGACCGGTCCGGAATATCTCTCCGCCGCTGAAGCATTCCGGGAAAATCCTGCTTATCATTATCTTCTTCCCCTGAATTTCTCCACGGGAGTGATTGCCTGGAATGGAGCGCTTGCGGCCAGAATCGGTTTGAAAGACATCCGCCGGCGACTGGAAAAAGGAAAGCTTCTGGAACTGATTCTGGAAGCGGCTCCTCTGCTGCCGGATACCTGCCATGCCGCCGGGCATGCCTGGGATTTGCTGGCTCTTGCCGGCTGTCCGGAATCCTCGTCTGAAATCCAGCAGCTGGAAAAACGCCTGCTCCAGCTTGAGCCGGTATTGAAAACTCCGAGGGCATGCATTGTTTCCCCGACACACTCGCTGGAGGAGCTGATCCGGAAATTCCATGATGGGCGTCTTCTGTTTTTTCCAACACTCCTGAATACGATTTTCGCGCGAGGCATTCCCGATGTTCCGTTCCAAATGTGCCCGCTCCATCCGGAAGAGGGATGCCGCAATCTGATCATGTCTCTTGATCTCGCAATTTCCCGGTTTTCCGGAGCAACCGAAGAGTCTGAGAAATTTATGAAGTTTCTGATCTCGCCGCAAATCCAGAAGTGGATTGCTACTATCAAAAGAGCTGCTCCGATCCGCAGAGAGAACTTTTATGATTTCATGAAACAGGAATTTCAATATCTGCCGGAACAGGCGGATCACTGGCTCCGGGAGCATAAACTTTTCAGGTCGCAATTTCTGCGCGGGGAAAATTACCATCGATTTCTCACCTTTGACTGCCGCTCAGAACTGGAAGATATTGCCGCAGGTCGATTTTCCGCGGAAAAGGCTGCGTCCCTTCTGCGTGTTAAATACAACAGTCAACTGACCACTTTAAAGGAGGAGGCAATGTGATTGTGTCCCCTGCTGTAATTCCGCTATCCGTATGCGGCGGGAGATCAGGGGTTGCCTCATGTGGTTTTTGCGCATGGGGAAATGGATTTGTGTCTGACGATAAGGATGAATCTGAAATTGGGGAGTGAAGTGGAAAATGAATCGTGAAACTGCAAGGCAAAAGGATTCGTGCGAGGCATTTCCGGCACAACGAAGAGGCGGAAGGCCGCAAGTCGGCATTCTCAGATTTACATTGGTGGAACTTCTGGTCGTAATTGCTGTTATTGCGATATTGGCGGGAATGCTTCTGCCTGCATTGAATGCTGCCCGGGAAAAGGGCAGAACAGCCGCATGCATGTCCAATCTCAAGCAATACACTCTGGCTTTTCAAGGCTACACGCTGGACTTCAAGGATTATTTCCCGCCGTATTATGGAACCGACGAAGGTTCGCAGAGCGAAAAAAACAAAGTAAGCTGGATCAATGTCTTCCGCGATCTCAAAATGCTGGGAAGGGGGAAAGTCATGCTGTGTCCTTCTACCATTTTCGCGATGTTCAAACTCTTTTTTGAGGCAGAATGAAGTTCCAGTTTCTCCCGGAGAATTTTTCGAGAAGTGAAAATGCTCCTCCTATGAGAGACTATTTGTCAAGTGTTAATTTGCAGAAAAATCGTTTTTTTAAGAAATGTAGACTTGGCGATCTCAAAAATGCTTTTGTCTTGCTCCTATTCGAGGTCATATGAAGTCCGGCCAAGGACGCCTCATGATAAATGTCCGTCCGGGTGCTTCAATCTTCTTATCGAGTTGTTTATATCATTTGGCGTATGAAAACTCTGAGCATTTTCCGAAGTCACCAAGACAGGACAAAAGCATAGGATTGATCATCAATCTATCTTAAGATAAGAAAACGATTTCTGTTATTAGTGAAGTCCTTTATTTTTTTTGAAATTAGGATCGTATGCTATATCTGGATTCTTCCATAGAGCAAGCATAACAGTTACCAATTTTCGTGCAACGGCAACGTAGGATTTCTTTTTTGCAATCTTACCACCTCTTGCTTGTATTCGTAATCCGTACGAACGTAATTCACTATCTGTTCCGAATGGACCTAATATGTAATGTGCGGCTTGAATTAGAAGCTTACGGCCTAGTTTATTCCCCTTTTTTGTAATTCCCAGCTGTTTATCTGTGTCACCTGATTGATCCTGCTTTGGAACGACCCCCAGATAAGCACAAAGCCTTGCCGCATTGTCAAATCTGTTTGGATCACCAACGATAAGCACGAAAGCTAACGATGTAAGCTCTCCAACTCCGGTAATCTGCTGAAGAATTTTTGTTGCCGGATATTTTTTGCAGAGTTTTCTAACCAGACGATCATATTCCTTAATCGCTAAGTCTAAATAGCAGATTTGTTGCAGTAAAGGCATTATAGCCGGCCTCATATATTCCGGTAGTGCGGAACAACATTTCTTGATAGTTCGTGTCGAATAAGCAAAGTTGCATAAATTTATATTGTAATATTGAAAAGGTGTGGTATGTTATCTGTAACTCCAACAGAAGAGGAACAGATGAAGACAATTCGTATTCAAATAACGGACCAGGAACGTCAAAGGTTGCTGGAATTGCGCC
>CASDPB010000104.1 GCA_949282305.1 uncultured Lentisphaeria bacterium
GGCTCTTTTGCTGCAGACAGGGTATTTGACCATAAAAAGTTCCTTCGTCGATCTCGGAGAAACGCTGTATTATCTTGATTTCCCCAACCGGGAAGTCAAGAACGCATTTGAAACCTATCTGATCAGCGACTACGCTTCCATTCCACAGGAAACAGTGGGAGCAAACGTGTTCAAGATGGTCAAGGCGATCAAGGGGCGTGACATCAATCTGTTCATGGAACTGCTGAAGACATTCTTTGCCGCAGTGCAGTATGATGTCGCAACAGACACGGAAGGACGTTTTCAGTTACTGTTCTACTCGGTGTTCCTCCTGATCGGGGTAAGGGTGGAAGCGGAATCCCGCACGAACAATGGACGCATGGACGCAGTGATCTGCGACGGAGACCATGTCTATATCTTTGAGTTTAAAATCAACCAGACAGCTGGAATCGCACTTGACCAGATTCGTGAAAAGGAATATTTCCGGAAATATCAGCACTCCGGCAGGAAGATCATCCTTGTAGGAGCAAACTTTGATACGGTCTCTCGGCAGATCACTGAATGGAAAAGTGAAACAGTATGCTGATGCGGGGCAGCATCTGTTTTCACAAGTATCTCAAAGATGTTCTCCTACGCCCGACAATTCTAGTCGGACAAATTGATTCGTTGATCCCGGGAGAGAAGCAAAGTCGTCAATGAGCTCATGCTTCTCATTCCGCTGTGTTTCATCGCGTTCTGCCTGATTCGGATGTATTGTCGGCGGATGCGCGGATAATGGCAGTTCACTTTTTTCGGAACGAGCTGGAAGAACAATTTGCCATGATACTCTTTTATAGTATATTACCTATCTCTAATACAGGAGCTGTTCATGCCGTTTTCTTATGCAAACACAAATTTCCGCCATCGGCGGTTAACCGTCTACCAGCTCCGGGCCACCGTGAATGCATCGGGCGATCTGGATAATGCCTTGCATGCGGTCGCGGATCTGGTGCTGAGTTACATTGCAAAGTATCTGTATGTAAAACTGCCATCAGAAGCAACAGAATATCGTAGTTTTGAGCTTGATAGTGAAAGAGGACGATGTGAATGCGTATCGCTTGAAGAACGCCACCTCTGGACTGCCCGGTTCCGTTTTACGACAAAGAATAACCTCTGCTGGTTCTATGATGTCGCCATGATTGAAGAGAACGGCAGGTTGTTGTTCGGTATTAAAATTGAGATCTCCACGGAAATCCCGCTGGAGGAAGCGCAACTGCCTCTTGTGACGGAGTTGTTTTCCAGAATCAGCCTGGCCCAGTTCAGACCGCTCTCGGCTTCTTCATGGAAAATTAATGATCCTGCTGAAGTTGAAGATCTTTATGCTCTTATCACTTCTCCGTATCGCAACTTGCCGGTTATAGTGATTTCTCAGGTAAACTGGAAACATTGGACTCTTACCCCGAATCCTCCGGCTTTTCTGATCAACGATGATTATCTCGCCAGGCAGGTTGCCGGATATGCACACATCGTCCGGCTTTCCTTTCAGACGGCGTTTGCATGGACAAAGCGTGTCGGGAAAAACTGGGCTGTTTACGATGGTGCATGCCGGACTTATTTTCAAAATGTCAATATTGAGAAGGGGATTCCCGCAGGCCATCCGGGCAACAGAAAAGATAAAATCTGGTATTGGGCATATAACGGAGATCGCGGACCGAATGCTTACACATCCTTCCTGATCCATACCGTCCATCAAACAGCATCCACCAACCGGACGGACTGGCGCGGGTTGTATTTCGTTCCCGATGCCCGGATTCTTGCTGCGGAATTGGAGCTGGCTCACTCCACGCACCTTGCCAATGCACCTGCGCGCGAAGCTGCATTGAACCATCATGTCGCCGCCCTCCAGAGGAAATTGGACGCGGCGGAAGAAGAAAATGCGGATTGGCTGGCCGAAGTGGAACAGGCCCAGGAAATCGCGGAATTCTACCGGAATGAAAATATTTCCCTGCGTCGGCAGATTGATGTCCTGCGCAACCATCTGAAACGTCAAAGAGGTGACAAAGAGCTTGATACGGACGTGCCGATTCCCCGGGGATATGATGCCATGCCGGATTGGGTCCGCCAGCATCTCGCAGGACGTCTGATTCTCCATCTACGCGCAGAGCGGGCTGTCGGGAAAGCGGAATATATCGAGCCGGAGATGGTTTACCGGGCCCTGCTGATCCTCGCCAACGAGTACCGGGATTCACGGACGGGAACGGGCACGGACAAGGCGTTCCGGGATGCGCTCGCCCAATACGGCATGGACTTCTCCGGTTCCATCGACAAGTGCCGCGCCGGGCAGGAAGGCGAAGCCTACTACGTCAATTATCCCATCGGGACCTCGCAGTGCGTGTTCCTGCAGTTCCATCTGGAGCGCGGCAACCGGCACGAGAACCGCTACTGTATGCGGATCTACTTCTTCTGGGATGACGACACCAATCAGGTCGTGGTCGGCTGGCTCCCGTCCCACCTCAGCAACCGGATCAGCTGAATTCCTCTCCGCTCCCCTGTGGGGATTCGCACCCAGCGTCGACTTACGCTGGGAATAGTCGTGCTGATACAAAGGTGGACTAAAAATACAAAAATGCGGAGAAAAATCCAAAAACATGGATTTTTTGGCTTGATTTTTCCCTTTCGCGGGAATATAGTAGGAATGTGTGGAGAACAAATACCCACTGCGGAGTTTGGCATGAAGGTTTCATACAACAAACTGTGGCACTTGCTGCTGGATCGGCGATTGAAAAAGACCGAATTGAAAAATCGGACCGGTATTAGCGCAACCACACTGGCAAATATGGCGCAGGACAGGAACGTCAGCCTTGACGTCTTGCTGCGGATCTGCGAGGAATTAAACTGTAATTTTTCCGACATTATGGATGCCATCCCCGATGAGGGAGACCGGAAAGATTTTTTGCGATCGAAGAAAGAACTGGAGATAAAATAACATGAATAAACAACAGCTTGCCGCGAAGATCTGGGAGTCTGCCAACAAACTGCGTTCAAAAATCGAAGCAAACGAGTATAAAGACTACATCCTCGGATTCATCTTTTACAAATACCTTTCGGACCGGGAAGTGAAGTTCCTCCGGGAAAATGATTTTTCGCAAGAGGATATCGAAGGTCTCGACGAGTCCGATCCGGAAACTATGAATTTTATCCGGGAGAACATCGGTTACTTTATCGCGTACAAACACTTGTTTTCCACCTGGCTTCAAATGGAGCGGGACTTTGACATTTCCAATGTCCGCGATGCACTTTCTGCCTTCAGCAGACTGATCAACACCTCCCACAAAAAAGTATTCAGCGGCATCTTTAAGACTCTGGAGACCGGGCTGAGCAAACTTGGGGAGAACTCGGTATCGCAAACAAAGTCAGTCAGCTCCTTGATTCAACTGATCAAAGATATCCCGATGAACGGCAGGCAGGATTACGATGTCCTCGGCTTCATCTATGAATACCTGATAAGCATGTTTGCGGCCAATGCGGGGAAAAAGGCGGGAGAATTTTATACCCCGCATGAAGTTTCCCTGTTGATGTCGCAGATCGTCGCAAACCATTTGAAGAACCGCCCGGAGATCAAAATTTACGACCCAACCAGCGGGTCCGGTTCACTGCTCATCAACATCGGACATTCAGTGGCTCGTTTTATGAGCGACACAGACAAAATCAAATATTACGCGCAGGAGCTGAAGGAAAACACATATAACCTCACGCGCATGAATCTGGTCATGCGGGGAATTTTACCGGACAACATTGTAACCCGAAACGGCGACACACTGGAAGACGACTGGCCCTATTTCGACGACAATGATCCAGAGGGAACCTATGAACCCCTTTATGTTGATGCCGTCGTGTCCAATCCGCCATATTCTCAGCATTGGGACCCAGAAAACAAAGAACACGATGCACGATTTTCAAATTTTGGAGTCGCGCCGAAATCAAAAGCGGATTATGCCTTCCTGCTTCACGACCTTTACCACCTTAAACCTGATGGCATCATGACAATTGTTCTGCCGCACGGCGTCTTATTCCGAGGTGATGCGGAGGGCCAGATTCGCAAACAATTATTGGAACTTAACCACATTGACGCGATAATTGGCCTGCCGCCGAATATTTTCTTTGGCACGAGCATTCCGACTATTATCATGGTTCTGAAAAAGAATCGCCCTGACACGGATGTGATGATTATTGATGCCTCCAATGGATTTGAAAAAGTTGGGAAAAGCAATCAGCTTAGGGCGTCCGACATTAAAAGAATCACGGATACGGTCATTGGACGGATCTCCATACCGGGGTACTCCCGTGCTGTGACGCTGAAGGAAATCCGGGAGAACGAGTACAACCTGAATATTCCTCGTTACATTGAAAAAGGCTCCGGGGCGGAACATTGGGATATCAGGGCTTTAATGTTCGGCGGTATTCCTGAAATCGAAATTGATGAACTTAGAATTTATCACTAAATAATAACTTGAAATAAAATAAATATATGCTATATTACACTATCTTGAAAGGAGTGCGGTATGGCAACGAAATCATGGGAAGTTTCAGATAGTTTCTGGTCAAAGGTGGAACCTCTTATCCCGAAAGTGAAACGGGA
>CASDPB010000105.1 GCA_949282305.1 uncultured Lentisphaeria bacterium
AATCCTGCTTGAAATGCATGAACCGATCGAAGGCGGCATGTGTTTCATAAAACTGGAAGACATGGATGGGATAGAATGGAAGAACGAAGACAGAACGGCGGACGACGCAGGCAAATCGTCCAGGAATTCGTGAAGAACATCTCCGACGATACCCGGCGGCTGGTCTGTTTCCTCTATATGAACGGCTACAAAGACGGCGCGATCCGGAGAATCCTGAAGATTGACAAGCAACGTCTCCAGCAAATCAAAACACAGCTTGCCTTTGACCTGATCAAGGCGGGCATACGGAATTCGGAGGGCTGAAATGATCGTTCCTCGACCGTATCAGTCCGAGGCGGTTGAGGCTGTTTACGAGCATCTCCGCACAAAAGACAACAACCCGTGCGTTGTGTTGCCCACGGGCTGTCACGCAAAAGATCACCCAATTTTGATGTATGACGGAACTGTCCGGAAAGTACAGGACATATCGGTTGGTGATATCATCATGGGCGCAGACTCAACCCCTCGGCATGTGCTTGCTCTGGCTCGCGGACGTGAACCTATGGCACGGATTACGCCAATCAAGGGCGAACCATTTGTGGTTAATATGAATCACATTCTGTCTCTGGTCAGCACAAACGAAGGGAAAGGCGATTTCACTTGTTACCAGAAAGGAGGCGAAATTACCAACATAACTGTCCGGGAGTATCTGACAAAATCGAAATCATGGAGGCATTTGAGGAAACTCTATCGCGTTCCGGTGAACTTTTCTATCCCGAAGAACTTACCGATTCCGCCGCACATTCTGGGATTGCTCCTCGGCGATGGGATAATGACTAACGCCATCGGATTGACCAGCGCGGAAGAGGAACTTGGTGATGAATTCAGTCGATATGCAGAAAGTATCGGCTGTTCAGTCCGTGTTACCGAAAATGACCGGAATGTGCCGACATACTATGCTGTTGTTGCAAAGGGAGCGAAAAATCCTCTCTTTGAAATACTGCACCAGCTGGGTTTGCGCGGGCATTGCGCTCATAACAAGTTCATTCCCAAGGAATATTTGACCGCTTCCCGATCCGACAGATTGCAATTGCTGGCTGGACTTCTTGACAGTGACGGCTTTTTCGACGGTCATTGTTTGGAAATCACCACACAATCCCGGGAACTTGCCGGTGATATTGTTTTTCTTGCAAGAAGTCTTGGATTCATGGCGAACTGTCATGAGAAATATTGCGCCTGTCAGACCGGAGCCGGCGGCTGGTACTACCGGGTGCATATTTCCGGCGATTTGTCGCCGATCCCATGCCGTAGAAAACGGCATGTCTTTCATGTTCGCCAGCAAAAGAAAAATGTACTTCGCACAGGTTTCTCGGTAGAAATCTTATCGGAGGATGATTTTTATGGATTTGAACTGGACGGTGACCATTTGTATGTTGATGGAAACTTTGTAGTCCATCACAATACGGGCAAAAGTCTGGTTCTCGCTCAGATCGCAAAGGATTCCGTTGAAAAATGGAATGGACGCGTGCTGATCCTTGCTCATGTCAAGGAGCTTCTTGAGCAGAATGCCGACAAGATCCGCAAGCTCTGCCCGGAATTGAAGATCGGCATCTATTCCGCCGGACTCAGGAGCCGCGACACCACGGAGCAGGTCATTGTCGCCGGAATTCAAAGCGTGTACAACAAGGCCTGCGAGCTGGATGCATTCGACCTTGTCATCGTGGATGAATGTTTTCCAGCCGGAACGCTGATTGATACGCCGCGCGGGCAAATTCCCATTGAGGATTTGTATGTGGGGCAACCAGTCAGGCATGCGCTCGGCGTTGGAAATATTGAAGCCATTTCATCTCGTCCGGCATTTGAAATCATGAAATTGGAGTTGAGTAATGGAAAAAGTATCGAATGCACCCCCAACCACCCGTTCTTCACCGAATCCGGATGGTGTAAGGCAAGCGCCCTGGCAGTGGGAACGTGTCTATTCAGCCGTGAAGACGTGTCCCGTTTGCGGGAAAGATTTTCATCCGAATATTTGGTTCGATCAGAACGGGAAACCGGTCAGATGCCAAATGGAAACGGACTGGAAGCTCAGAAAATATTGTTCCCGCGAGTGCCAGTCAATGGCACGCCGTCAGCCGCGGGAAAACAGGGATCAGGCAAATCAGTCCATGAATTGGAAACAGAGAGCAAGAACAGCCGTGAAAACGTGCCTGTGTTGCGGCAAGGAATTTCGTCCTCGCTTCTACCATCTGCGACCGATGTCGGAATCGGCATGGAATTTGCAACGGTTTTGTTCAATATCCTGCTCCAAGAAAGTCGAGAATCCAATGTTTCTGCCGGGAGTTGTGGAAAAAATGTCCGAGACGCTGAAAGCAATCGGTCACCAACCATTGATTCACGGAGGGAATGGGAGGACGTTGAGTTTTCCACAGGAACAGCTGGCGCAGATTCTGAACGCGGAAACGGAATACCCAATCTCAACAACAGCGCAACAGCATCATGCGGGAGCATCGCACTGCTACAAACTGGATGTGGCAATTCCATTTCTCCGTCTGGGAATACAACTGGATGGCGGGAGCCATTTTGCAAAGAAAATACGCAAAACAGACAAACGGATTCGGGAATGGCTGGCGGAATTAGGGTGGTCGGTATTACACATATCAAACTCAAAAGCCCTCGAACTGTGTACAATTTGCAAGTCGCGGGACACCCTTCTTTCTATGCTGACGGAGTCTTGGTTCACAACTGCCATTTAATTGCCCCGGAAGGGGACGGCATGTACCGAACCTTTCTGGCCGATATGAAGGTCATCAATCCACACGTCCGGGTGATCGGGCTGACGGCAACGCCCTTCCGGCTCAAGGGCGGGCTTATCTGCAAGCCGGAGAACATCCTGAACGAGATCTGCTATGAGGCGGGGCTCAAGGAAATGATTCAGCAGGGATATCTTTCGCCGTTGATTTCCCGGGCGGGCCGCGCGGAGGCGAATCTGGCAAACCTGCACATCCGTGGCGGCGAGTTCATCAGCGACGAGGTCGCCGTCGCAATGGACAACGATGCGCTGGTGACATCCGCCTGCCGGGAGATTGTGGAGCTGACCCGTGACCGCAAGTCTGTGCTGATTTTTACCGCTTCAGTGGATCATTGCAAGCATGTTGCGGAAAAAATCCAGGCGTTTTCCGGCAAGGAGTGTGCGATCGTGACCGGTGATACGTCGCCTGCCGAACGTGCTGAAATCATCGCCCGGTTCAAGGGGGAATTCATCCCGGCGGATTTTTTCGGAACACCGAAGCCGCCGCTCAAGTTCTTGGCGAACGTCAACGTTTTGACTTGCGGCTTCGATGCGCCGAACACGGATTGCGTTGTGATGCTCCGCCCGACGAATTCGCCGGGGTTGCTGATTCAGTGCGCCGGACGCGGGACGCGCCTCAGTCCGGAAACCGGAAAAAGTTCGTGCCTTTTTCTGGACTACGGGGGCAACATTCTGCGGCACGGTCCGCTCGATATGATCAAGGTCAAAGAGCCCGGATCCGGGAAAGGCGGTGATGCCCCGGCGAAGAAGTGTCCGCAATGTCTCGCGCTCATCCACGCCGGATACACAGCGTGTCCTGAATGCGGCTATGTGTTTCCGCCGAAGGAAAGCAATGACAAGATGACGCAGACGGCATCGTCCGCCGGTGTGATTTCCGGACAGGTGGATTATACCGATTACGAGGTGCTGGATGTGTATTACTGCGTCCACGAAAAACGGGGAGCTGATCCCGACGCCCCCAAAACCATGCGGGTGGATTATCAGGTTGGCTTCAACGAGTTCAAATCGGAATGGGTCTGCCCCGAACATACCGGCTATGCCCGCGGCAAGTTCGAGAAATGGTGGCACGAACGCGCCGCGCTCGGCTGCCCGATGCCGAGGAGCGCGCGGGAAGCCGTTTCACTGGCCAACGAGGGGCTTCTGGCGGCTCCTGAGAGCATCACCGTTAAAACGATCGCGGGAGAACGTTTCGAGCGTGTAACGGGCTTCCGGTTAAAAGAGCGTCCCGTCATGCGAGAACCGGGAGAGGACCTGGAACCCGGCGAAACGTGGGTATCAACCACGTCGCCAGATGATCCTGAAGAGGAAATTCCATTTTAAGGAGGGAGCATGAATGCAGCAAAGATTTTTCCGATCATCCTGATCGCACTGGACGTCGGCGCAGCGATCGTTTACGCCTGCTGCGGCGACTGGAAACACATGACATACTGGCTTGCGGCCGCCACACTGACCGCGACTGTCACATTTTAACCCTGGGAGATTTCCATGTCTACACGAGGACTCATTGCAATCGAGGCCGCCGACCGGAGCTGCCGCTCCATTTACGTTCACTTCGACATGTATCCGTCCGGCGCGGGTGTTTGCCTGAATGCACACTACAACACGAAAGAGCGCATCGAAGCGCTGTTTGCGCTCGGTGATCTTTCCGGCCTTGGCGGGCGTTTGTCGAACGACGATCCTGAACCCGATGCGCAGGATGTCTGCCACGCCTACCACCGGGATTATGGCGAGGAATTGTGTCCGCCCCGGGTCTGGGCAGACGCAGACGAAATGCTCGCCCGGGCGGCGGATGCTTACTGGGCGGAATATGTGTATCTGTTCCGCAACGGCAAGTGGTATGTGAATTCAACAACCCGTCCCGCAGAGTGGCGACTGGTTGAAGACGTGCTCAAAAGAAACAATGGCTGATGCCAAAAACAAAAACCCCATCAAAAGGAACAAGAATGACAGCAGAACTCATTAAAACAACCGGAATCACTCTAAACGGAGACAAAATCACCGCAGTCAATGCCCGTGACCTTTGGAAATTCCTGGAATCAAAACAAGACTTTTCCACTTGGATCAAACGACGTATTGAAAAATATGAATTCATTGAAGGGCAGGACTACCTGCTCCATAAATTTGTGGAGCAGCTTCCCAGTGGAGCCAAGCATTGCATTGAATACCTCATCAGCCTTGATATGGCCAAGGAACTTGCCATGGTGGAAAACAACGAACGCGGCCGCCAGGCAAGGCAGTATTTCATCGAAGTGGAGAAACGCTTCCGGCATGCCGGGAATCTTGTGGAAACCATCCGCGCCGCCCTTACGCCGGTTATCCGCGAAAATGAACAGTACCGCGCACGTCTGGAACTGGCCCGGAACTTTCTGCCCAACGGCAATCCCGGCGATCTCAATCGCGCCGGATTGCCGAAAAACAAGTTCCGTCGCGGCTGTTACGTCGCACGGAACGGGCGCGACATCTCGCTTCTGATGGAAAATCCGACTCTGCCGGGACTGTTCGAGGAGATTCCCGTTAATCTTATGAACGGTCACTTCGGAGCCCAGCCGGAACCGGAGACGGTCTATGAAGATTGAAATCGCGCTGGCGCAAATCTTTTCCGAGGTCGAAAGAGCCGAAAAACTGCATCCCGACTGGCCGACAAGTCCGATTCATCAGGCGGCCATCGTAACGGAAGAAGCGGGAGAGCTTTTGCAGGCAAGCCTGAATCACAATGAACACAAGGGATCGAAAAAGGCGATGATCACGGAAGCCATCCACACGGCGGCAAGTGTGATCCGCTTTTTGAAAAACATCAATGAGGAGTCCACCGATGAATCCTTTCACAACGTATCAGTTCCGTAAAATGCCGGTCCGGATTGTGCGGAAGAGCGATAAAAATTACTTCGTGATCCGCGACATCTGCAACATTCTCGGCTGGAGCAATCCCAACCGGGAACTGGCAAAACACACCGAAAACGTTCCGCTTTATGAACGGATCCGGACACCCGGCGGACTGCAGGTCGTCCGGCTTGTTCCGCGCGCGGACGTCGAGAAGCTGCTTGCCGCCAACTCGGGACACAAGGCTCTGCTTCTGGAACGCTACCTGAGAAACGAAGTATTTCCCAGGCTGGACGCGGAGGAGAAGGCGACGGCGCAGGTCAGAGCTCTGATCGTGGGATTCATTTCCACGATGCACACACTCATGACGGAACAGTATTTCGCCGACAAATATCATGGAGGACGCAATGACCGACGCAAATGAAATCACCCATGCTCTGCGCCTCTGGTTTCAGGTCGGAGACGTGTTCGAGGTGCGTGTGCTGGATGCGGTCAGCACCGATTACCGGCGGGAGCATATCGAGTCCGGTTATTTCGATTACGAGCACATCTCCGCCGTCCCGGAGGCGCTGAAGCGCCTGCTCTCCTTTCGCGGCGTTTACGTCACGGTTAATCCGGTCAATCCCGATCTGCTTGCCCGCGCGGTGAACCGTCTGCGTCCTGCGGGGCGGAATCCGACGACCGCCGACACGGATATTGTCCGGCGGCGCTGGCTCCTGATCGACTGCGATCCCAGACGAGCTTCCGGCGTGTCCAGCTCGAATGCGGAACACGAATCCGCGCTGGCCAAGGCACGCGAGATCCGCGACGGGCTTTCCTCCCTTGGCTGGGCTGATCCCATTATGACGGATTCCGGCAATGGCGCACAGCTGATGTACCGGATCGACCTCCCGGCAACAGACGGCGGTCTCGTCCAAAAATGCACCAACGCGTTTGCACTGGCTTCGGATGACGCTGTTTCCATTGACACATCCGTTCACAACCCGGCGCGGATCTGGCGGCTTCCCGGGACGATGAACTGCAAGGGCGACTCCATCCCCGAACGTCCGCACCGCATGGCCCGGATTCTCTCCTTTCCGGAGAAGAACGGCATCGTCACGCCGGAGCAGATGGAGGAAGCCGCCTCTTGGAAAAACACGCCTGTTGCCACGGAAACAACGGGGGACGTTTCCGAATTCGACCTCGACGCCTGGATCGCGCAGTACTGCCCCGAACTTGGTTCTCCGCAGCCGTGGAAGGGCGGACGCAAGTGGATCTTCCCCGTCTGCCCGTTCAACGAGGCGCATACCAACAAGTCCGCCGTTCTGATTCAGGAACCGTCCGGGGCGGTGGCATTCAAATGCCATCACAACGGCTGTTCCGGCAATGACTGGCGCGCATTGCGTGAACTCCGCGAACCCGGATGCTACGACCGCCGGGAGGAGGCGAACTCCGATGTGGATCTGAGCGGAATCTTGAAGCCGAACAGGATCGAAAAGCAGGAAAAGGAGGCTCCTCTCTTTCCCAATCCCGGACCCGTCCCGGACAAGCTGTTGTCGATCCCCGGATTCATTGATGATGTCGTCAAGCTCTCGATGCAGTCGGCTCCGTATCCGAACCGTGTCCTTTCGTTCACCGGCGCACTGGCGCTCCTGGCGTTTCTTGTCGGGCGAAAGGTGCAGGACAAGCGCGACAATCGGAGCAACATCTATCTCATCGCGCTGGCAGACAGCGGAACCGGCAAAGATCATCCGCGCAAGGTGAATTTCAATATCGCTTTCCGCGCGGGAGTCGCCGGGGCGATCGGCGATGCCTTCGCTTCCGGAGAAGGACTGGAAGATGCCCTGTTCATGCACCCGTCCATGTTGTTTCAGGCGGATGAGTTCGACTGTATTTTCAATACTTTGAAATACAGTAAAGACAACCGGGCGGAATCCATCAACGAAAAGCTGTTGAAGTTCTATGGCGCGTCCAACACCATCTATCCGTTGCGCAAAAAAGCGTCAGCGAAGAAAAAAGACGGCACAGTTCATGAGATTGCGCATATTGTGAATCCGAATCTGGTTCTGCTGGGAACCGCGATTCCGCAGTATTTCTATGAATCGCTTTCCCGGCGTGTGCTTGAAAACGGGCTGGTCGCCCGGTGCATCATCGTGGAAGCGGGCAAGCGTGGCGAAGCCGGCAATCCCCAGCCGATCACGCCTTCGGATTCGCTGATCCGCGCGGCAACCTACCTCGCGAATCTCGATGTGAACGGCAATCTGACAAACGAGTATCCAAAGCCGCTGATCATTACGGAGACGCCCGAAGCAACTGCCGCGCTCCGGGAAGTACAGCTCGAATGCGACCGGCGTTACAACTTCTATGAAGCACAGAACGAAGGAGCCGCCAAGGCATTGTGGGCGCGCGCCCATGAAAAGGTGTGCAAGCTCGCCATGCTGCACGGCATCAGCGGCAATGTCTACAATCCGCTGATCACGGAGAAATCCGTGCGATGGGCATGGAAGTTCATTGATCATTTGACGCAGCGGATGCTTTACATGGCGGACCGCTATGTCTATGAAAACATCTTCGATGAGAAATGTCAGAGAGCAATCCGCAAACTGCAGGAGCATGGCGGCCGGTTGTCGCACAGCAAACTTCTGCGGCTTTTGCACGAGTCTGCGGACTCCATGAAGAAAATCGCAGAAACCCTGCAGGAAAAGGGCACTGTTCAGGTAGAATATGACTCTTCAGTCAGACCTGCGGCAAAAATATACCGGCTTGTGGAATGATTCACAAAAAACAATGTGAACGGTCCAGGGCTTCCCGGAAAAAAAGATGCAAAATGCCGGGAAAAGTGAAGGAAAAAAGTGTGAATAGCAGAATGAAAAGAGAAGAACAGAAAAAAATAATAATATATATATTTATCCTCAAAATATATTATTTTTCTTCTGTTTTTTTTAGCTTTTCACCACTTCACAGCTGTTCCCGGACTTCTTTCTTTTTTTCATTTGCATATAAAGAGCCGTGAAAGCCGTGAACAACATTTTTGAAAGGATTTTTATGAAAACAGAAGATCGGCACATTAAGACATGTTCCGAATGCAAATTTTTTGATTCCAGAGGCAAAGGCTCCGGCAGTATTTGCCGCCGCCACGCACCGTCAACTGTCAGGTATGCACATTCCCCATACATAGAGTGGCCGGTCGTCAAGGATGATGACTGGTGCGGTGAGTTCAAACACAAAAAGTAAAGGAAAACAGCCATGTCCGTTTATGCTAATGCGGCAGATGTGCTGCCGTCCGAACTGCTCAAGGCGGTTCAAAAGCATTGGCGCGGTCTGCTTTATATCCCTCCGGTGAACTACAAGTCAAAGGCAGACAAGAACTTCGTGCAGAACATGGTTGCCTCCGGCACTCCCATCGGCGAGGTCGCAGATATGATCGGACTCACCCCACGGCGGATTTATCAGATCCAGAAGAAAAACCGGGAATAGCCGATGCACTCATGAGCCTCCGTCACTTTTCCGTCACTTTTGTCGAAATGACGGAAGAATCCGTCACTTATTTTAAGGGTATTTCCAGCCTCATAGAAGCACAGAAATTTCGAGGGGTCGAAAATGAGGCGGCGAGGCTTATACACATTCCAGAGTCAACGGTTCCCCCCTTGAAAGGGATTTTTCGAGGGCGCGCGGAAGGAGTCGGCGTTATAAGCAGACTTGCTTGCAGGTGATAAAATTTTTATGCTCGTTGATTATCAACGACTTGCGATCCACTCCGACAGTGCGCCTACACGCCCCCGGACAGCCCTCTTACGCGCGCGACAGGAGGTTCTCCGGGGCTGTATAGCGGGTCGGAATCGAATACGACACCGGGGCTGTTTGCCCCGTTTCCGGCGAAATCGTCTTTCTCCGGAATTCTCAATTCTTCAACTCTTGCAAAAGTA
>CASDPB010000106.1 GCA_949282305.1 uncultured Lentisphaeria bacterium
CACCACAGTAAATTGCTTGATGATTTTCTGCGTGAACATGCCGCTTTTATCAAAGTGTTCCATCTGCCAAGCTACAGCCCTGATCTGAATCCGGATGAATATCTGAATCGGGATTTGAAGTCAAATCTGAGCAATAAGCCTCTGGGACGCGCAAAAGGAAAAATAGGGGAACATGCAAAAGCATACATGGATGGTGTTTCTCGTGATCCCGGTCATATCGCCAAATTATTTCATGTAAAAAGCGTCTTATATGCAAGCTAACTTAATTGCCGATACAATAAATTAAAAAGGAGTTTTGCAATGAAAACTTTTCTTATTATTGTCTTCGTGTTTATTTCTATGCTTATAACCATTTTATATGGGAAAGAACATCTTAATTCAAATAATTTATTTTGTCAATTTCCTTTACAAATAAGAGCCATTTATAATATTGAAAAACAGGATAATAAGGAAGGAATTTCCCGTGATAAAATTGCTGTATTAGAAGAAAACCATAAAAAGGCTCTCAGTAAATCGTCTAAAGAGAATTTATTTAAAATAAAGCAAGAAAGGAAGAGTTTTTCTGTGTTTAAAGGGGAACATTGTCTTTTTTCTGAATTGTATAATTTAAAGTCGTTCATGAGTAATTCAGAAGTAGCATGTTTTCTAGCTACAGGATCAAATAAACACGTATTTGGAATTCATAGAGTCGATCATGGGGCCTTAATCTCTGACTATGAACAGCTAAAGTTGTATATACATCAGACAGAAAACACTCAAGTAATATCTTTTCCTCAGAATTTTTATCCATCCCAGCTTTTTTTATCTTCTAAAAACAAGAACATCTTTATCAAAGGAACAATAATAGAAACTACGAAAGAAGGAAATTTTTCTAAAATTATAGCGGATAATGCGTATCTTTTTTATGACATAAAGCTCAGACGACTTTATCCTGTATTTATTTTTTCTTCGGTAGATTCCACAGTACTAGCTAAGGTATTGGATATCTCAACTAATAAAATAGCATTTATTCTATTGGAATCTGTCAATGGGATAGGACACACTCAAATATTATTTGAAATCGTTATAAATAAAACGAACTATATTATTCCAACGGTTATGGATTTATGAAACGACTGATCATAGTGTTCTTTTTTATCAGTGCTGGCCTGTTTGGGGAGGAAACGGGCCAGCAGGTTGGAAACGCCGGTACGAACGGAGGGACGTTTACGTTTTATGACGAGGAATAGAAAATGTTTAATTGTATTTATTGGATATAAAAATGCGGTAGGAGAATATGTATACCCTTCTGTTCTCCCTTCCTATTCTAAAATTACATCAACATTTAAGCACTGCTTAATTAATGTAACTGCAGGTGCTCCTTATCTGTTTCCCTATCCACTTCATATACCTGCACCCTATAAATGGACTAGAGCAGATAGATTAGTAATCCAAGAGTATTTCAAGACAAATTTTACTGGAAATATTGCACAATATGATTTTATACAATTTATTATTCATGCATCAGATCAAGATCCAACAGCAACTGCATGGGGTGAATATCCTGGAAAAATTTCATGGATCTATTCAAGTGAAAGTGGAGGAGCAACATCTCCTCATGAAATAGCCCATAATATGGGTGCTGATGATTTTAGTGACGAAAATGATGTTTTAAATCTGTTAATTGAATCTGGGCAACATACGAAATTGAGAGAAAGTCAATGGAGGGATATACGATGATGTTTTCTTTAAAATCTAATCAAAGACGGATGTATAAGATAGTTGCAGGCTTGATATTCTCATTGATGCTGTTTATTTCCGATATTTTATATGGAATGTCGGAAGAAGACAATAAACTATTTCATATGGTAAAACAAAGTTATGCTAATTATCTTCTTGCAGATTATCTAAAAATGACACCACAACAGCAATCTGAAAAAGAAAAGCAACAAGTTATAGCACTCCAAAAAGCTGTGTACACGGCATTAGCAAAGACAGATCTGAACAGTAAATCCAGCCTGTTAGCAGCTTTGTTAACAGATCAAGATATTTCAGAAAAGGTATTTACGTTCATAATTAATCATCAGAATAGAATAAAAGGAAAACATATTCCACTTGTTTTACATTGGTATATTTCTCAAATAGCGATAGATAATCGAAACAGTAACACGATTATCAGGAATATTGTTGTCAATTTTCCTGATCCGAAATTTATTCTTCCCAAAGATAAATTATTACTGGAGGAAGAAATATTAAAAAATGAAAATGTGAATATAATATATCTTTTATATTGGTCTGAACTTTCAACTCACGGAGAAAAAGAGTTAATAAGGTTGGCAAATAAAGCTGGTGATGAAAACAATATGAATAAATGGCGCAGGAATTGGCTGGCAGCTTGTATTCTAGCTAGAATGAAAGGAGGTCGTTTTAATAAAAAAACTCTTGCTATTGCATCTCAGTTACTTAGAAAGAATAAACGCTATATATTGATTTATTTGCCTTTAGGATTGGCTCTTACTGGGCAAAAAGAATCTATTGATATGTTGCTGAATTTACTGGATTCAAGTTTGGTTTCTCGGAGAACGCCCGATGCGGAACCTCAACAAATAGATTTAGCTCATGAAGCAGCCGTGGCATTACATTTGACAGTAAGAAATTTTCCTCAACACTCAACGTCTGAGGACATTCGTATGACGCAGATAGCAATATTTCAAGATTGGCGGAATAAAAACATTGGAAAAATACAACTTATCCCAAGAGATCTGCTCTTTTTTCTGAAACATACTCAATTAGGATTGTTCTAAACTATATGAATAAGAGTTTTTTACGCACGATTAATGAATATGAAGTATTTCTTAGCTTCTGTTCACACTATTGCATCTATAATCATGGCAAATAGAATGAATACTGAGAATATCACATCTAACTTGTCATAGCGAGTGAAAATTTTGCGAAAACGCTTGATTCGCAAGAAAAAGCGTTCGATCGTATTTCTTCGCTTATAGAGTTCCCTGTTATATTCCCAAGGGAATTTTCTATTCCGTTTTGGAGGAACAACTGGAATGTATCACGATTGATCGCCAGAAGACGAGTTTGATCTCCTTCATAAGCTCGATCCATAATTAGATAACGATGAGCTTTGTCACGGGAAGTAAGGCTTAACAATTTTCGTCCTTCTGGTCCATCGCTTGCATTTCCGCTTGAGAGCGAGAATGAAACTGCCGCACGGTCAGATGCGGTGACCATATGAATTTTTGTTGCAAGTCCTCCTCGGGAACAACCAATTTTCTGTTTCCCATTTTTTTTATGCGCCAGTCCCATGAGGATGTACTTTAATACTTGTGCTGTCAAGACACACTGCTTCCAACTTGACTTTAATGATATTTTCCCGTTGCAACCCTTCAAAAAGACATTGAAAAACTCCATTTTTGCTCCAACGATTCATTCGAACATAAACTGTATGCCAATTCCCATAACTCTTCGGCAATGCCCTCCATTTACAGCCGTTTTCTGTGACATACAAAATCGCATTCACCAATTGGAGATTGCTCATGCTCACATTCCCGCGTTGACGCGGCAAATATTTTTTGATTTTCTCATATTGTTCCTGTGTAATTTTCATCTTGACAAGATGGCATCAATACAGAAAAAGTCAATAGTGTGAACAGAATCTAGGTTTTATCAAGCCCCTTTTGCCGCTTTTTATCAAAATCATCATTCGAGATCAGTTTTTTCACGAACTGTAGGCCCCAAAAAAGGAGGGGGATCAGCCTCTCCGCAGAATCGGATCGCTTTACTTTTCGATCAGGTAGATCATACTGCCGCCGAATTTTGCGGTATCCACGCCGAACTGCAGAGCGCCGTCCGTATATGTCGCCGGGATCGTTCCTTTCGGCATGCCGTCGAGACCGATCACCTGAACGCGGTAATTGCCCGGCTCAAGTTTGAGCTGTACGACGGCGGAAGCGCGCCGGATCAGCGGTTCCGTCTTGCCCCAGTGCTCGACCGCGTTCATCGACTCGGAGCTGTAACGGATGTGACGGTTGGTCACGTCGCTCTGATGGAAGAGCAGAATTCTGCCGCTGGCGGCAAGCGGCTTCCCGTCCATACTGCTGGCGGTGACGCTCTGAAAAATCGGCGTACCATCCGAAACATTCAACACTTCTCCGGCAAGCTCTCCTTTGAAAAAACTCAAACTCTCCGTTTTCGGCGAGACAATCCGCAAAGTTCCCCGCGAGGAATTGTAGGCGATCTCACCGGTCTGGCTGACCTTGGTCGCTTCCCGGATCGTCTTCTTTTCTGCTTCAGAAAGCTCCTGTATGAAATCTTTCGGCTTCCGAATGAGCTTCACGTCCGGAAACGTGCGGTTTTCACGCAGACTGCCGATCCGGCAGTAGAATCCGAGCATGCTGAAGTCGACCGGAAAATTCGCTTCGGCGATGGAGTTCATCTCCCGGAACGTCGATTCCCCGTAAGGCCATGCGATTCCGGAGGGCGCGGGCTTCACATCGCCGCGCACGAACATGAGATTCGTTACCCGTTCGGCAACCTGCGAAAGAGAATCCTCCGCGATGTCGAACCGGTTGATCGGCGACTCGTGACGCACGCCCTTGTCATCGTGCGACCATGCGAAACGGTAGAGGCCATCCCAGTCCTGAAGCGAAGCATATGCGCCGAGCAGCGGACCGGACTCGGCACGATACCGGTTCGGAAACACGTAGTTGATCTCCGTCACCGTAAACGGCTTGCCGAAAATCCGGGATGGCATCAGCGTACGGGGATTCCACGCCGCCGCCCGGAGCGCGCTCATCTGATTGTGCAGAAACGGGAAACTCCACGAGTGCCCAGGCAGAGAATTCGGGTGATCCCAGTAATTGTGATTGTCGACAAACGCAAGCGTGTCGCGGATTTCCGAAATCACCGCGTTTTGCGTAAAGTTGATCTCCGTGATGAGTCCCTTGTATCCGAGATCCTTGTGCACGAAATCGCTCAACTCACGAATCATCTTGATATTCAGATCGGCCAGATAACGGTAAAAAAGTCCGCCGCGATTCTTCAGATTTTCCTCAGTGGCGATTCCCCGCTTCTCAAGATACGCCTTGTATCCGTCGAGATAGAGCTGTTTCAGCTTGGTTCCAGTTGTTGGTGGTCACATTCTCATTCGACAGCGACACGGCGAAGAGCGTCGGATCCTCCCCCCACGTGAGGCCCGTGTAGGGATTGCGGTGTGTCAAGAGGTTGCGGACGAACTTCTTCCAGTTCTCCCGCGCGGGCGGGTAGACGCTCAGAAGCTGGTTTATCACATATCCCTCGCGGATCGGCACATCCGGCAGTTCTCCGTTGCGGAGACGGCGGCTGCAGTAAAGGTCGAGCGTAATGTAGATTCCCCGTTTTTTCAGACAGGCAAAGAGATAGTCAAGCTGATCGATCTTCTCCGGCAGGAAGACGGTCGAGTCGTTCCCTTTTGGATCGGAAAGCGAGTTGTCGTAATGGTGAAACCGAACCGACGTGTAACCGAGACGCGCGAGCTCATCGGCGAGTTTTTCCGCATTCTTCTTGTCGAGATACTGGGCGGAAAAACAGAGATTCGGACCGTAAAATTTAAACCGTTTTCCCGGCGCCTTTTCCGCAGTGAAGTGCCCATCCTTGTCCGTTGTGATCCAGCCGTATTTTCCGGCCGGTGCATCGAGCATCCCGGAAAAATCGAGGATCGATCCGGGCACAACCGGCTTGATTTTTTCCATCGGCGCCCACTCTTTCCCCTCGGAAATGTAGTAGATGCTCTCAACGGTCGCGGGTTTCGTCACCCCCTCGGCCAAAGTCGCCGCAGCGACGATCCACTCTCCGGAACCGGAATTCCCGAATTCAAGAGCTTTGATCTTCCCCGCCGGAAGCGTGAAATGGGTGAAGTAAAGCCCGTCAAAGCTGTCGTTGTTCGACGCGGCCAGCGCCCCGTTCGGCAATCTTCCCAGCGGTTTGACCGTGCTGAATTCGCGACCGTGCGCAAGTTCGACCTGTTTCCGGTTCCCATCGGCATAGACCGCGGTGACGACCGGTTTCGCGCCGCTCTCCGTCGCATTCTGAATCAAATAAAGTTCATTCCCGCTGCCGGAAACCGGGATGGAGGCGATTTTCCCCGCTCCGATTCGCAGGGCGGAACCGCTTTTCTTCCGGACGTTCCCGAGCTGAAACTTCACGCTGCCGATAGAGAGTTCGCCGCCGTTGATGCCGTAAGCGCGCAGCAGTTTCGCCATGGTGCCCCCGCTCACTTTCGCTCCGGAAGCCTTGTCCAGTGAAACCGGCGCAGTCGCCAGCGGCGTCACCGTGACCGAAAAATCGAGCTTCGACTCTTTCACCAGTCCGAACGACTGCGAAAAAAGCAGCCGGACCGAAAAACTCGGCACCGAGTAATCCCGGTGATCCTGAATCACGACCGGGAAATTCCCTTTGATCGTGATCAGCTGATCTCCATTCACAATCTGGAGCGTTTTGACGTGATAGACCGGTTTCAACGTCGTCTTGACCGGAAGTTCTTTCCCATTTACGGTAATGGTTTTCCCCTCGAACCGGTGCGTCGACAAATCCAAGGCGAGCGCGACGGTCTGGCAGCGGATTCCCGCCTGACTGGTCAGCGTCATGGAATAGGTGGCCGTGTCCGATGTGAGCTCTCGAACCTGCTCGTGTATCGTAAAGCCGTCCGTATTCGGGACTTTCAGCGTGCCTTTGAGTTCATAAACCTTTTCGGACGGAACCGGATAACTCGGCTCCGGAACGATGTTTGAATGATTCTGAGCACTCCGATTCCAGCTCTTGTCATAGACGTTGAGCATGGCGGAGAGCCCGCCGAGTTTCAACGCACCGTTCTCGTCGACCGAAATGCCGGGCGGAAGTGCCGCAGCCGGAAGAACCACGGCCGCAGCTGCAAGCAGGGAGACGAATTTCAACATCAGGGAATTTCCTTTCCGGGTTGTACCTGTATCCAGGGGGTTCATTTTTAATTTCTGCTCTGATTGCGGTCGAGCTTGCACCAGAGGTCACGCATCTCCCACCAGTAAAAACCACATTTAGCCGTGGTAATCTTGTTGCGCACACTGCCGTCCTGATAACAGACGTTCACACTCATGGGGGTATGACGGCGGTTTATGAACTGCAGATCGTCGCTGATAAGCGGCAGATACGGTTTCGTGAGCCGGTAGGAGACGCAGGAGTATGCTGTGTCGCTCGAAAATCCGGAACGGTAGGTGAGATCAAGGTCGTAGGGTACGGCATAATAACCGGAAATCAGATATCTGTCACCGAGATAGTTATTGATCCTGGAAACGTCGTAAAATTTCCCATAGCTGTCAAGATTCTCAAAACTGCCTTTGTTTCCATAGTGGTTCGTAACGAGCGGACACGCATAAATCTTGCCGCTGGAAACGTATTTCAACAGATACAGTCGACCCATACCGTAATAGATATCCCACCCTTTGATCCGGTCGGCCATGAGAATGGCGTTTCCCGGACTCATGCTCCTCGGATTTGCCGGAGTATTGTCACCCCAGTATGGATTAGTGAATCCGTTGTAATCGTCGGTGTAGTTAATCGTGGCGAAGCCGAGTTGTTTGAGATTGTTCAGGCAGTTCGCACCTTTTGCCTTGTTCCGCGCCTGTTTCAGTGCCGGCAACAGCAGAGATGCGAGAACTGCAATGATTGCTATAACTAGAAGAAGCTCGATCAATGTGAAACATACTTTCCATCTGAAACCTGCCATTCGCCACCCACACTTTCTTCATTCTTTTTCATTTTAAAAATGATTATAACATTAATATTATAATCATAAAGCGTCTATCGTCAATACCTGTTTTAAAAAAAATCAATAAAAAACATGCCCAAAGGACCTGGATTTGCTTTCGGCACCCTGAAAGGGGGCAAAGAGCGACACCCTCAGGATGAGGGAGGATGCCACAAGGCTGTAATAAGTTTTTGTCTTGATGTTCGGATATTTCCTGAAGATACGCATACACTGTCCGACCTTTTCAGGATACCATCATATCCAATGCTGTTTGGCGCATAAAAAACGGCGTCCTGGAAAAACGGGACGCCGGAAGGAGAGAGAATTCAGCGGGTCAGGTGGTAAACCATCACCCCGCCTTTGCGCGCGGCGGTGTCGGCGACGAACCGGAGGAGTCCGCCGCTGTAAGTGGCGGGGACTTCCCCGTTGGGAGCTCCGTCGCAGGTGAGCGCCTCCACCTTCATCGCAGCCGGCAACGCCAGTTCAACCTGAACCTTGCTCCGCTCCAGCAGGATCGGCAGTCCGCCCCAGCTTTCCAGCAGATTGCGGCGCTTGTCGGTGAACTTCATCTTGTTCGACGCCATATTGGGCATCTGCAACAGCAGAATCGAGGAGCTCCCGGTCAGATTCTTTCCGTCAAGAGACATCAGTGCCACCGTCTGATAGCGGTCGGCACCGGAAAGCCTCATCACCCTGCCTGCCATGTCGCCGGAGAAAGTCATCACTTCGCTGCGCGGGGTGACGATCTTCAGCGTTTTCTCCCTGGCGTTGAGCGTGATCTCGCCGTTGGCGCTGGTGATTACGCCGTTCTTCTCCAGTCCGGAGAGGGCGGAACGGGCCGCGCGGGGGAGTCCCTTCTTCCAGTCCTTCGCCAGCGGAAAGAGATTCTGAACTCCGGGGAAGGAATCCTCATGCCCCAGCGAACCGATCCGGGCATAGAGACCGAGTTCCGAAAACGCATCCGGATAGTCGCCGGCACTTCCCGGCGTTCCGCGGAGGGCGCGGACCTGCTCCGGAGTCACACAGAAGGCGTAGGCCGGTTCGGCCATGGAGACGTCGCCACGCATGAAGAGCATGTAGATGATCCGTTCAGCCATCTGCGCCTGCGGATCGTTGACGATGTCGAAGCCGCCCGGCGCCTGGAGATTCATCATATTGTCCCGGCTGTGACTCCAGGCGAAACGGTAGAGCCCGTCCCAGTCCTGGAGACCGGCGTAGCCGCCGGTCAGCGGTCCCGCCTCGGCCCGGAACGGGTTCGGATTGCAGAAGTTGAACTCGGTCACGGTGTAGGGTTTTCCGAAGATCCGGGTCGGCATCAGATAACGGGGATTCTGCGCATTGCGCGAAATCGAGGAGTTGTTCGAGAAGGCGTAAGGCATCCGCCACTGCTGCACCGGGAAGTTCGGATGATCCCAGTACTGGTGGTTGTCCACAAACTCAAGGTGACGCCGCACCTCGGTCAGCGTGAATTTGCTGCTCATATTGAGGTCGGTGATCAGCGCGGTCAGATGCAGTTCATCCCGCAGGAACCGGATCTGCTCCTGGATGCACTTGATCTGAACCTCGTTCAGGAACTGGATGAAAAGTCCGCCGCGGTTCTCGCGGTTCTCCGGCGTATCCAGCTCCTTCTCCTTGAGGTATTCGCAGTATTTCGCCTCGTAGAGCGAGACCAGCTGCGGAGAACTGTTCCAGACTGCAACCAGCGGATCCTCGTTGATCAGGTTGAGGGAATAGAGCGCCGGATCCTCCGCCCAGGTCATGCCGGTATAAGGATTCCTGTGGGTCAGCAGATTCCGGGCGAACGCCTTCCAGCTGGCCATTGCGGTCGGACTGATCGGAATCAGTCCCTTCATCTCGAAGGCATACGGGCTGAAGGTCACACCCTCGCGTTCCCTGACGTTGTCTCCCGGACGCATCGTGCGGCTGGCGTAAAGGTCGAGGCAGGAGTAGATTCCATGTTTCTTGAGTTCTGCGAAAAGATAGTCGAGCTGATCGAGCGCCTTTGGGTTCAGCGTCGAGGACTGAGGCGAAGTACGGTCGACAAGATCGTTTTCAAAGTGGTGGAACCGCACCGAGTTGTAGCCGAGCCGGACAGCCTTGGTCACGAAATCATCAGCCCATTTTTTTTCCAGATAGCTTGATGTTCCGACCAGGTTGGGGCCGAAGAACCGGATCCGCTTCTCCGGGGCATCGCGGAAGGCGAAATGGCCTTCCCCGGTGACGATGACCGGGCCGTATTTTCCAGCCGGAGCCTCCAGATACCGGGAGAAGTCCAGCGCCGAACCTGCGATCGTGTTGCCGGAATACTCCAGCGGCAGCCAGTCCTTGTCCGCGACGATGTACGAGGGCGTCTTGATCTGCTTGAGATTCATCCTGCGGTTGCCGAGGGTGACGCCGACCACCATCCAGATCAGACTGGCTTCGTCGGATGGAACGAACGTTATTTTTTTCGGCGTATTCCCGATCCGGAACTGCGAGAGATAGAGCCCGACGAAAGACTGCCTGTTCTCACCGGTCCAGGCAATCGCACCGTTGGCAGAACTGTAGGGCTGCCACCAGTTGCCGCCGTCACGCCCGGAGACCACCGGAAACTTCCGGGTACCGCCATTCGGATATTCGACGATGATTTCTCCGATCGGACGTTTCGTGGCAGGAGTCCATGCCGAAGCATGCAGCAGATACAAATACTGAAACGGCTCCTTGATTGAAGTCAGATCGATCTCCGCCTTCGCCGGGAATTTCTTCTGCGAAGCTGAAAGGACGATGCAGGACTTTCCGCCGTTCCCGTCCGGATTGATGATGTCGAAATTGACCCCGAGCGCAGTAAACTTCCCGACCTTGATCATGCGCAGGTCGTTCTCCGGCCCCTGATCGGTCCAGCCGCCTTTGCCGTCCTCAAGCTCGTCGTCCTGAAAACCCATGTTGGCGGCGGCACGGAGACTGACCGGCACAGTGTGCGGCGATTCCACTTTGACGTTCAGCAGGAGCGAGGCGTCGGAGATTTTTCCCTTCCAGGATTCCGGACTGATCCGGAACAGGAAGTTTTCGGTCCACTTGCGGTCATCCTGAATCATCAGATTGAACCTGCCGGAAAGGGTCACGGTCTTGCCGTCGACCTCAAACTGCAGCGTATGGACGATCTTGTCTCCGAACACCCGGATGTCTTTGAACTTGAGGGGAAGTTCAATCTTTCTGTCATCCACCGTGACCGAACGGGAGTCTCCGGCCGGCACCTTCAGCACCAGCGCCAGCGTGTCGCTCTCGACTGCGGGATCCGCAGTGAAACGGCTGGAGTAACTCACACCGCCGCCCTTGGCTGCCACCACGTTGGTCTGCACCTGGAACCCCGCCCACTCGCCGGCGACTTCAAGCCGGTCGGCGGTGCGGCGTGGATAACCTTCCTTCGTCTTGAAATTGCCCGGACTGAGCACCAGAGCGTGCCACCCCCGGGAATACTGGGTCCAGGTCAGACGGATGTTGTCGATCTGCATATTGCCCACGGCATCCAGCTTGAGATCCCCGGGAAGCATGCCGCCGGTGGCGGGGGGAAGCAGCTCGATGTCGGCCGTCAGTTTCCAGTTCGATACCGCCGACTGCACGAACCGGGGAAGCAGACGGACGGTGAATGTATTCATCCGAAAGGAACGGTTGTCCTGAACCCGCACCATGAAACTTCCGGCGATCCGGATCTGGCGATCCGGCAGTGAAATCACCACCTGATCGGCGGAAGATTCGTGCATCATCACCTGACCGTCGGTATTGGTGAGCGGCAACGCAATCTCTTCTGACCCGACGTAAAGCCCGATGTCGGGGTTGCCGGTCGGAATATCAATCGCCAGTGCCAGCGATAAAGTCGGAATCGCGGGTTCCGCTGTCAGCGCGGCAGTATAGCGGAATGACGAGTCTCCGGTCGAAACGACCGACTCATTCACCTTGAACGCATTGGAGGCGCCCCCTCCCGGCATGTTTCCCTGCAACGTAAAACTTCCTGATTCCCGCTTCGGATAACCGGCCGCAGGCGTCAGGCTGTACTGTGTGCTTCCCTTCCATTCCGATCCGAAGTGCTGGAGGAAAAATTGTACGGGACCTATCTTGAACGTCCCCTTGTCGTCGATCTTGAAATCGGCCGCCAGAGGGGCGGCGGCAACGGCACTGACGGCATGCGCCAGCGCGATCAGCTGCGGGATCCATCTTCTCATCTGAATGCTTCCTTTCCGGTTGGTGACATATCATTGCGGCATAAAACCGACAGGTGCACAGAAAACGGGGACAGCATGTTTCCGCACCCTGTCCGCAGGCTTCCGTTCCCTTATCTATAATAGCCATTGCATTGCAAAAAATCAAACGTAATTCTGTCCGGAAGCGGATTTTTCCGGAACGGCTCCCCGTTCCTTCCCGTTGCCGCCATCGGCGCAACGACCCGGGATCGGAAAGTACGCTGGCTGTCGGTTCAGAAATTCCAGTTTTTGTCGTAAGCGTCGGAGTTTTTGGAGCGGAGGGACTTGACGGGCTGCTCGAATCCCGGATCAGCCTGCAGCTGAGGTTGGCGGCGGCGTGCCCGTCATGGAAACCGACGTTCAACGCCATATTGTGCTGGCAGCCCCGCATTGCGTTGGTACCGCTTTCGGACTGTTTTTCTTCTCCTTTACCGCGTAGTATTTGTTGCAGAAATTCTTTTCATACTGCACGTTGTAGTCGGTGATGTCCATGAACAGGAACTTGACCGAAACATTTTTGAGCGAGGAAATCTTCCCACAGTGCATGAACGGAACTTTCCAAGGGAAACCGTATTCATTGTTCCGCCCGCAGCAGAGCGAAATGGTTACGTAACCTCCGTTCCGGGGGGAAAAGTTGCTCGTCCACCACGATTTTATGCCGTCAACCAGCAGCCGTATCCCAATGCCAGCCCTCGTATCTGCCGACAATGGTTTGACCACGACCAACTCCGGCGCTTCAGATTCGCTCGCACCATCCCGGCGTGCCTTTTGCAGCACTCGAATCCAGTGACGTGCACTTTTGTAAGGTAGTTCCTTCAGTACGTTGTATTCCTGAACCGTCAGACCTCTGTCCCTGTAATTCTGACAGTTGTGCCTCCCAATAGTCACGTCCTTCGCGTCCCATGCTGTGTCAGCGGATGAACCCGGAGCATCAGGATTCCCTGGACATCGGTTGCCGGCAGATTGATGAAATCGTATTTGTCAATGTCAGCCTGTGGGATCAGAAGTCCGAAATTAAGTGTGCCATCGTCGAGTCGTTCCGTGATGTCTGCGGCGTTGCCGCTGTGAAAAAGGTGTATTGCCGCAAAATCAAGAAAGGTGGTGAAATATGCCGGGAACAGGAAAAATCAGCCTGGATTTTCACTTTTCCATTCAGTGATCTGCCGTGAGACCGTATCGAAATTTGCTCCTACAAGAACGATCTTCCTGCCGGAGTGCTGATATTTCCGGAAATATTCCTTTTCACGAATCTGTTCCAGCGCAATTTCGGCTGTCTGGTTGATTTTGAACTCAAAGATATAAACATGATCTCCATCGCAGATTACCGCGTCAATGCGTCCGTTGTTCGTGCGGGATTCCGCTTCCACCCTTACCCCGATCAGGAGGAACACCGAGTAGAACAGCAGCTGGAAACGTCCTTCCGTGTCTGTTGCAACATCATACTGCACCGCGGCAAAGAATGTCTTCAGCAGTTCCATGAACAGATTGATGTCTCGTGCCTTAATGGCCTTGACCATCTTGAACACGTTTGCTCCCACTGTTTCCTGTGGCATGGAAGCGTAGTCGCTGATCAGATAGGTTTCAAATGCGTTCTTGACTTCCCGGTTGGGGAAATCAAGATAATACAGCGTTTCTCCGAGATCGACGAAGGAACTTTTTATGGTCAAATACCCTGTCTGCAGCAAAAGAGCC
>CASDPB010000107.1 GCA_949282305.1 uncultured Lentisphaeria bacterium
ACAGCAGAAGGTCTGTCTGATCGCTGCCGATCAACTTGAGAGTGGCGCCGCTCGTAAGCGGAATTTGCCTTCCCGAAGAAGATACGCAGCAAACGCAGAGGAGGACTGTCCCACGCATGGCGGCTGGAATGCAGGTCATTATAATCAATCAGAAAACAGCCCCTTTTCCTCAAAATGTGCGCATTTTTCCGGACGTTATCCATGAAAAGATGTATCGCACAGGGCGGTTACATGCAAGATCATTAATTTTTTCTCTTCTGTGTCGTCCCAATATATATTATTATTGAAATAAATGAACTCAGACCAAGTATAGCGATAAGAATATTGTTTTTATAATCCTCTTTCGTTATCAGTACTGTTTCATTCAATAATTGGAAATACTTCGGATGGAGTTCTTGGCACTCGATGTTTAACAGAGGCTCTTCCGAAATATTGTATGATCGTTTTACTCCATTGTAATTCGCATAAATAGCCGCTCTTGAAAAATACCCCAAAAGAGAAGCAACGGTAATGATAAAAGACGAAATGAGCGCCAAAGAAATAGAAAATAGTCGCATGATTTACCTCTTTGCGTTATCCTTGCAATTGTGTCATGTGCGGGAATAAATGATTCTGTTTTCAGCACAAAAACAGGAAACTCCTTTCTTTTGTTTAATAAATTGACTTTCAATATGGTGCAACATGCGCTTCTTCCCATGTTTGGACAACTTTTTATAGGAAGATGGGGATATAAAAGTCTTTGAGTTACTATATTCCATTGTTTGACGATTGCAAGTGCCGAAATAGACTTCATTCTGTGTCCGATATTGGGGTGCCGAATGAAATCGTAAAATTTACATACTCTGGACAGGTAAACTGGCTCCCTTGACCCGAAAATTGAAAATCTCCAGATTCCTGCAGGGGCCACTGTTGGAAAACAGTCCGGAAAATCTCCCGCCGGCTTTTGTAATAAAAGCCCGAATGAGGAACCTGAAACAGAAAAAATTCCGCTCCGCAGCAATTTTATGCCGGATTATCTTAACAGACTGTCCCAGAAACTTGCCGGCTCCTTTGACTCTGACTCCTCCTGAAGATAACGAACAGGGAACAGCAGAAGGTCTGTCTGATCCCTGCCGATCAACTTGAGAGTGGCGCCGCTCGTAAGCGGATTGGACGCCGGAAGAAGACGGTCAATGACTTCTGTCGCTTCGCGTGTGACACGCACCGCCGGTCCGTCGGCAGGATCAACCGGAAGTTGAATTTTCGCGGAAAAGCGAAAATCATAGCCTGCGGTTTTTTTTGATTGAATAAAAAAGTGGAAAGCAAAACATTCCAAGCCGCGGAAACGATTTTTTCCCGTGTAAGTAATTTGTCCTCTGATGTCCGACGGCGGCAATATGATTTTGCGTTTACGCAAAGCATTGCTGAAGGCAGTCAGTTCCGGCCTCCAGTTTTCCCCCGGATGTTCCAGCCGGCGGGACAGTCCGGTCAGTTCTGTCAGACCGTGAGGAGATACCGGCCGGAATACCGATGCCAGCAGAATTTTCATTTCCTTTGAAATTACCACATTTCCAGCATCAAATGTCACCGGCGCCGCAGCCAGGTTTCCCGTAAAGGTTTTTCCTGTCAAACTTTGCGTTTCCACTTTTCTGCCGTTGACGTAACCATCCAGAGAATGGACATCAAACTCAATTTTCAGCGCTTTTCCAGCGGAATTTACTTCTTTGACGGTCAGTATGCCGGACAGAGCGACTTTGACAGTATCCAGTCTTATTACCGGTTTTTCAACACTTGGGAGCAGCAAAGTGTATTGCTGACTTTGCGAAGTATCCACAATACACTCGAAACGGTCTCCGGCTTTCAAAGGGCGCTCAAACAGAACCGTTTCCGCACTGTTCAGAGACGGGAAGAGGCAAAGAGCGGCAAGTATCAGCGGGAATTTCATTCAAACTCAAAATCGTCCATGGAGTCAAGTTCTTCTTTGATGAAAGCCACGATTTTTTCCAGAGCCTTTGCTCTATGACTGATTTTGTCTTTGATCTCGGGTCCGAGCTCTCCGAAAGTCTTGTCATAACCATCCGGGACGAATACGGGGTCATAACCGAATCCGTGCGTTCCGCGCGGTTCCTCAATGATGGTTCCGTTGACTTCCCCGCGAAACGTTTTGACGCTGTTTCCGCGATATGCAAGCGCAATCACACAGACAAACCGTGCCCTGCGGTTTGTCTTTCCCTTCATTTCCTCAAGCAGTTTTCTGATCCGTTCCGCATCGCTGGCATGATCTCCCGCATAACGTGCGGAAAAGATTCCCGGCGCGCCATTCAGCACCGCAACTTCCAGCCCGGAATCATCGGCAAAGGCGGGCATATCGGCATATGCTGATGCCTCGCGTGCCTTGATGTCGGCGTTTTCTTCAAAGGATGTGCCGTTTTCCTTGATTTCCGGATAGCCGTGAATATCATCGGCAGTCAGAATTGTCATTTTTGAAAGCAGTGGCGCGAAAGCGGTTTTGAATTCTTCCACTTTATGTTTGTTCGATGTGGCGGCAAGTATCTGAAGCATGGTTCTACTCCTTAATTTTATAATTCATAATGTAGCGTCATTTTCCGCTTTGACAAGACCGGACTTCACATTCCCGTGCAAATATTGCGGAGATTTTTGCGCAGGACCGGAAGATGCGGCATTGCGGGGAATGGAAGTTTCCCATATGAGAGAAGACTTTTCTTTCTGAAAAATCTTCTTTTGCGGTTGCCGAAGTCCGGAAGGATGGTTATATTAGCAAGGCAAACTTAGAACCTGTAACCATGAGGAGATTTTACCATGCCTTTTGAAAGCGGCAGCACAGCCTTGATGATATGCAATCTCAGCGATAAGATGCCGGATGATTTTCTTGAACGCCTTGCCAAATACAGTGCGGGCAAACTTGATGACGTCAAGGATGAACCGACGGTCGGATGGGTCAGCGGACGGCATCTGCTCGAAGGGGAAATCAGCGATATGACCTCAATCTGCGGCGGTCATCTTTACGTCAATCTCCGTAAAGCGGAGCGCAAGATTCCTTCCCAGCTTCTGAAGGCGATCTGCCGTCGCGAGGAACTCGCTTACATGCAGGCGAACAACATGATTACCGTTCCGAAATCCGAGCGCAAGCGCATCAAGGAGGACGCGATTGAGCGCAATCTGATGAAGATGCCGCCGACGATTTCCGCGATTCCGATTATTGTGGATCGCGCATTGAATGTGATGTATGTCGGAAGCGCTTCCATGGCGGGGTTCGACCTGATTGCCGCGGAATTTGCACGCGCCATGGAGGTGGAGCCGGTGCCCGTGACCATTCCGGAATTGATGATGAAGCTCTTCCGAGCCAGCGATACTGATCTGCCGAGCCTGTCTTTCAATGGACGGGATGAAGGGGATGCGGTTCCCGGGCGTGATTTCCTGACATGGCTCTGGTATTATGCGGAGACGAATGAGGGGCGTCTCAAGATCGGTGACATGGGGGATTTCCATCTCATCATCGAGGGACCGCTGACCTTTGCCTTTGCTTCCGATGAAGCGCGCGGAGCAACGGAAAGCGTTCTCAAGAAAGGATGTCCCCAGATTTCCGCCGAGGCGAAAGCGGCGCTTTCCGTCGGAAAGAAACTGAAAAAAGCAAAAGTGCTGCTGGCGCACGGCGATTCGGAGAAATGGACTTTCACATTCGATGCGGACAACTTTACGATGACCGGTCTGAATCTGCCGGAAGGGGATGAAATGGAACTGAATGCACGTTTTGAGGAGCGCGTCGGTTTCCTGCATACGCTTCATCTTGCTCTGGAAGAATATTTCAGGCTGTTTGCGCGCACTGTCATGAGTGAGGACCGTGCGGCATTGGAAAAAGACATCAGAAAATGGGCGGAAGAACGCGAATCGCTGTAAGTTCAAATTCAAAGAGAGGAGGTCCGTTATGGCATCTGTATTCAACTCAAAGGCACAGATTCTGAAAATCTATGTTCCCGAGCGCAGGATGAAAGATGACCGGCCGCTGTGCGAATGGATTGTCTCCCGTGCCTGCGAACGGGGGATTGCGGGGGCGACTGTGATCCGCGGAAGCGGCGGCTATTATCTGAACGATCCCGTGAAATCGCCTGAAATCATCAATATGCAGGTCGTGCGTCCGGTGATTATTGAAATCGTTGACCAGCCGGAACGGATCGAAGGATTTGCCGCATTTCTGAAAAGCGAGGTCAGTCAGGTTCTGATGTGCCGAAGTGAAGTGGAGGTCTGCTTCAGCTGATTTGCGGAAATACCGGTCTGCCGCTTCATAATTTTTCAAAACTCCGGGAACATTCAATAGTCCCCCGTGTCTATGTGTTTACATTGGATTACCGATGGAATGTCAACCGTAATCGGGGGAGTTTTACGAAATGAGTCTTTTAAATGGAGAAATTCTCTGGAACCTGCTTTGGGTTCTGCCGTTGTTTTTTCTTGTATTTTATTTCGGATGGCAGAGGCGGAGCCGTTTGCTGAAGCGTTTTCTGGGAAGGCGCGCGGATGATCCGTCCTATACTTCCGCCTCAAAAACGCGCCGTTTCTGGAGAGCGGTTCTTCTTGCCGGCGTTCTGATTCTCCTGTTCATTGCGGCTGCGCGCCCGTCCTGGGGAGTAAGCATCCAGCCCTATACGGGGCAGGGACGCGACATCATGGTTGTTTTTGACACCTCGCGGAGCATGCTTGCGCAGGATGTGCGCCCTTCGCGCCTTGAACATGCGAAATGGCTTGTGCGGGAACTGGTGAAGAGAAATCCCGGTGACCGTTTCGGGCTCATTGCCTTTGCCGGACAGGCTTTTCTGGAATGTCCGCTGACCATCGACAAAACCAGTTTTCTTGCCTCTCTCGATGATCTCAGCACGGATACGATTCCCGTCGGAGGAACCAATATCGAACAGGCGCTTTCCACGGCTCTTCACGGTTTCCGTGCGGCTGAAACCTCTCATCGCGCCATTCTGCTGATTACGGACGGCGATGAACTTTACGGAGATTCCGGGAAGGCTGTCGGCGAGGTCATGAAACTTGAAATTCCGCTGTTCATTGCGGGAATCGGCGATCCGGCGCAGCCTTCTCTGATTCAAGTTCCCGATGAACGGGGCGGGGTGCACACACTCAAGGATTCGCAGGGAAACATTGTAAAGAGTCCTCTGAATGAGCGCGGACTCAGTGAGCTTGCCCGGAAAACCGGGGGAATTTATGTCCGTTCCACAACGACCGATCCGGGACTGAAAGAGCTGGAGGCACGAATCCGGAAACTTGCTAAACAGGAAATCGACAGCGGCAAACAGACCCGTCCGATTGAGCGTCCGATCTATCCCCTTGTCGGAGCCTTTCTCCTGCTTTGCGTCTGGTTCTGTCTTTCGGAAAAGAAAATGAACGGAGCCGCGGCGAGAACCATGCTTCTCTTCGGACTGTTGTTCGCCGGTGCGGGCTCCTTTGCCGCAGAAGACGCCCCGCTCCCCGGCAGTACGGAAATGCCGCAGCAGACGGTTTCCCCGCAGCAGGAAGACGGAAAGGACAGGGGGGCGACTCCTGTGGAACTTTACAATGACGGCCTGAAGGCGCAGACCGAAGAGAATGACGCTCAGAAAGCATTGAAACTGTATGAACAGGCGATCGGAGCGGCGGCGGGCAATCAGGATGTTCTTGCCAAATCCTATCAGAATCTCGGTGTAATCCATCATCTTCAGGCGCGTGCTGTTTTTGACAAGGCACAGAAGACTCTTGCCGGGCAGCAGCTGGATGCCGCATTGCAGGAGGTGGATCAGACTTTGAAGCAGATTGCCGCGACTCAGGACATCTACAAGGAGGCTTTGCGTGAAAGTTCGGACGTGTCGGCGGCTGCAAAAAATCAGCAGCTTCTTCTGATTGACCGTAAAAAGGCGGAGGAGCTGAAGAAAAAAATTGAAGAGCTGAAGAAACAGCAGCAGGAAGCACAGAAGAATACTCAGCAGGCGAAAGACCAGCAGCAGAAGCAGAACCAGCAGGAACAGAACCAGAATCAGCAAAACCAGAATCAGAATCAGCAGGAACAGAATCAGCAGAACCAGCAGGAACAGAACCAGAATCAGCAGGAACAGAAATCCGGGCAGTCTGAACAACAGCAGTCTCAGGGAAATCAGGCAGAACAGCAGACGGAAAAGGCTCGGGAAAGTGCGCAGAAACTTCAGGAACAGGCGAGGGATCTGAACCAGAAGAATCTGGAGGAACAGGCAAAGAAGGCAAAAGAGGAACTTGACAAGGCACGTCAGGCACAGCGTCAGAACAAGGGAAAAGAGGCGGAGGAGCATCTGAAGAACGCTTTGGAAGAACTTGGTGGTTCCAGCGACAAAAAGGAAGAGAACAAGGAGAACCAGAATCAGAAGGATCAGAAGAAATCTGATCAGTCCGACAAGTCTGATGAAAATAAAGACAACAACGACCAGAACAAAAAGCAGGAACAGGAAAAGAAGGACGGCGACCGGAACAAGGATCGCGAGCTTCCGCAGGAATCCGCCGAACCGCAGCAGGCAGAAGCGGAAGAGGACAATCAGGAGATTGACAAGAACCAGGCCAGAGCTTTGCTCGACCTGATGTCCAACGACGAAAAACTCCTGAAAGATGAGCTCAAGGAACGTATGAAACGCGCCCATGGCATCCGTCCTGTTGAGAAAGACTGGTAATAACGGTAAGAGGCAGGGATTATGTTGCATCAAAAACTGAAAAAAATCATTCTGACATTGTGCGTCTTTGCAGGTGCCGCACTGCTGTGCGGGGCGGATAAAGTGGAACTCTTCATTACGCCGAATCCTGTTCTGGTCGGCGTCCCCGCCCGGCTGACGCTCCGGTCGAACGACGGAGCCCGGAACAATTTCAGCAGCAGTCTGCCTGAGATTGACGGACTGCAGTGGGGAAACGGAGTCAGCAGCAGCCGCAGAGTCAGTATTATCAACGGAAGGCGTTCTTCCGTTTTTGAACTCAGCATTCCGTTTACGGTCATGAAAGCCGGGAAATATACGATTCCAGCGATGCGCCTTACGCACAGCCGGGAACGCACTCAGCCGCTTGAGTTTCAGGCGGTGGAACCGAAATTGACCAGTTCGCAGATACCGTCCGCCACGACGCAGAGCCGGGTTCCGCGCGGTCGGCGGAGTGCTTCGCAGACTCCGCAGACGCAGAACGGAGGGCAGGGCATGGCTTCGGAGGAACGCCGTGGCGGGGAGGAAGACGTCACTCTGGACGAGGCGATGTTTGCACGTGCCGCGATTCCCGGCGACAGAAAGGAGTATTATGTCGGAGAGGAGATTCCGCTTCTGATCAATGTCTACATTCTGCGCGGAGCGCAGGCACAGCTTTCCTGGCCGACCGTCGATTTCGGAGACCGTGATGCGGCGATTCTCAAGGATTATACGGGAATCAACGACCAGAATCCGCATTTTGACCGTCCGGCGGAATCGACGGATGAAAAGGACGGCCGTCTTTACTCGGTCTATTCCTTCAATACGGCATTCCGCCCGATCTCGGCAGGAGACATGACGGTGAAAACCGTGACTCCCGGGGCGCTGGTCGTGCCGGACAACCGGCCGTCCCGCACGGACTCCATGTTTGATGATTTCTTCGGCGGCAGTTTCTTTTCCCGCAACCGCCAGATTTCCCGCACTCTCCAGACCGCTCCCATTGAGGTGAAAGTAAAAGCGCTTCCTCCTGTTCCGGAGGGTCAGTTCTTCACAGGGCTTGTAGGTTCCTGGCGTTCGGAGGTCAGCATCACACCGCCGCCTTATAAAGTCGGGGAACCGATCACGCTCAGGATCAATTTCCGCGGAACGGGTTCCCCGGATACGCTTCGCGCGCAGACTTTGAACTTGAAAGGCTATCGCGTTTATCCGCCGGAAATCGAGAAGGGACGGAATTCCGCCGAGGTTCGTTATATTATAATCCCGACGGAACAGAACAATACGGGGAAAGACAATCTGGTTCTGCCGCCTTATTCCACTTTCAATCCGGAAACCGGGAAGTATGAGGCGCAGACGTTCAGCCGCAGACTTGAGATAGAAAAGGGCTCCCATTCCGCTGCGCCCGTGGCGGCGGATTATACTGCCGCGTCCGCTGTTTCCGGAAACGATGCGGAACAGCCGCCGCAGCGCAGACCGGAAGAAATCTTGTATCTGAAGCCGCTTGACGGTTCCGGTGTCCGTATGCCGCTGTTGAGAAATGTGCTGTTTACCGCCGTTCCTCCGGTGATTCTGAGCATGCTTTTCTGGTTGATCTGCGAGATGGTTTTCCTGCGGAAACAGACACTGATGAATGATCCGTCGATTCTTCGCAGAAACGCGGCGAAGAAACGCAGGAATGAGCTTTTCGCAAAACTCGGAAAGCTGAATCCGCAGGAAATTCCCGGGGCGGCGGGAGATATTGCCGGCTACATCGCAGATCTGCTGGATCTGCCGCAGGGTACCGATCTTAATGAGGCTGCATCCGCTGTCAGGGCGAAATCTCCGGAGTTGTCGGATATGCTTGAGGAGGTGGGGCGGTCCGCATGGATGCCTTCCGGAAAGACGCAGTTTACGAATGAGTTCAGACAGCGCCTGGTCAAAGCGCTCTCCAGACTTGCCGTCGTCGCCGTCGTTCTCGGAGTGTTTTCCGTTCAGGCTATGGGGGCGGATGTCTCTCTTGCGCAGGGACCTGCCATTGCAGACAATGCGGAGGCCATGACCGCTTACGATTCCGGGAAATTCGAGGAAGCCGGAAAATATTATGCGTCACAACTTGTGAAGTCAAAACCGTCCGCGCGCGTCCTTTACAATATGGGCAACTGTCTTTACAAACTTGGCGAACTGCCCAGGGCGCTGATCTGCTATGAACGTGCCTTGCGCCTTGCTCCGCGTGATTCGGATATTCTGGAAAATCTGAATCTTGTGCGCCGCAAACTCGGACTGCCGGAAAAATACCTGATCGCTTCTCCGGCGGACATTCCGCCGTATCTGCGTGATTCCCTGCGCCCGGATGAATGGATGCTTCTGCTGGCATTCGGCGCCGTGCTGATCTTTGTCGGACTTGGGGTGAGACGCCTTACGGAAAAGCGTCTGCCGTTCCGGGCGCTGCTGACTGGCGGAGTGATACTGATTGTGATTTCCTCTGCGGCGGTCGTGTCGCAGAACAGGACGACTTACCATGAGAAATATGCGATTGTCACAGTCCGCAATGTTCCCGTTTATTCTCTGCCGTCCGAGAAATCCGGGCGTATTGAGATGAAACTCAAGGCGGGAGAGGAGCTGACGATCAGCGAACGGCGCATGAACTGGGTCCGCATCCGTTCCGGAAATGCGGAGGGGTGGGTGCCGGCATCCGATGTCACAAGTCTGTGGACGCCGGGCAGTATTTCCACTAATTGACATTTTCGCAAGCGGGGATTTCCGAATCCGCAGAGTGTCAGCCCGCCTGTCCGCACAGTATCAGGACTTTTTTCCGGGAATGATTGCCGGCGGGAACCGGAACGTGTTTCCCGCGGCATTCTGCACTCAAAGTTTGACTGGAACCATGCGGCCCGGTGTGAAATATCCGAGGTTCAGGCGCTGCTCATTCGGGAAATCGCCGGCAGGGTAGGTTTCTGAATGGGGACCTTGCGAATCCGTCCAGCAGTGTTCGATTCCGAAGCGGAATTCATCGGCGTTCAACAGGGCGCGCGGAATTTCTGCCGTGATTTTTCTGCAGCCGTTTTCTTCCCGGCATTCAATTTGCGCAGCATTGCAGGAGTCATATACGGAACCGGCATTGTCGATGAAAATACGCCAGGGAGTGCGTTCCCCCTTGCTGTCCATCAGAAACAGCATGATCGCCTCATTGCTTCCGCTGCTGTCACTGCGGCGGCATTCGATGTGAAACACTGCCTTTTCCATATCCGATTCCATGATCCAGGAGAGATTCCCCGCACGGTACAGACGCCCCGCCGTGTGCATTGCCTCCTGTTTCCGCAGAAAGTCGCCCGCAGACACTCCTTCCTTGAGTTTGATGCGGCATTCTGCAAAATCTTCTGCAAGGATTTCCTTCAGGACATCGGCGCGCCAGCGCAGTTTTTCCGGGAAATATTTGTAGACTTCCGCCTCGGAATGATAGCCGAGCCGCGAGTCCGCTTCGCAGAGTTCCGCCAGGCGGAGACTGTTTTTGATTTCCTCGTTCACGATGCTTTCCAGACGCTTCAGAATTTCTTCCGCATACGGCGGTGAATCCAGCAGCCGGTTCCGGTACAGGTAGAACTCAAGAATATTGGCGCCGGAACGGAACTGAATGTCAAGCGCTTCATACAGAGATGCGTCAAGCATCCGCTCGGGACGGTCAAGATATTCATGGCTGAATGTATTGAATTTTTCCATGCCTTTGTGCCAGCCGTCCGCGATTTTCCGTGTCAGAAGCACGGTTTCCGGAAGTTCATGGTTGAACATACATTCACCGACAGCGTCTCCGGCGGGTTCGCTGTCAGGTTTCCAGGTGCGCGGAAGCTGCCTCATGACCTGTTTCAGATGCAGAGGCCAGACCGGACCGTCGTGCATCGGTCCATAATACTGAAACTGAATATCGAGCGGATAATTGGAATAAGCCTCCGCAAAGGCGTTCCAGATTTCCGCCATGTCCTTTGCATGGGCGCCCCATTCGCTGAATGCAAGCTCTTCCAGAAATTCCTTTTCGGGTCTCGTGAAGTCTTCAAATGCAAGATGTCCCGCCGCCCTGTTCATAAGCCCCGGATAGTTGCCGAAATACCAGCACTGAATGACATGTTTCACGCCGAGTTTTTTCATTTCCCGGTATTTGCGCCAGATGAGCCCGGGCACGGGAAGGAAGGGAACCGTGGCGACTTCGTGGGAACAGCAGACCTGCAGTTTTGCCGCCATTTCGCACCTGCCGCGCGCTGCCGCCGCCATACGCCCGAAACGGTCGCTGGGGCCGACACATGAGAGCCAGTAATCCCCGCCGTTCCGCACCTTCCCGAGCTGTTCCTTGCTGCATCCCGACTCGAAGTTGAAGGCGAGAATTACATCCTTCGTGAGTTTTTCCGGCATTTCGTAAATCCAGCCGGAGAGCTGGTCGCGATAGGGCATGTAAAGCCAGCTGATGAGCTCCGCTTTCGGATTTGCCGCGTGCATTCCGTCCGCCATCGGCTGCAGGACTTTGCTCAATATTTCTCCGATCGAGAGACTGCATCTGTCCCCGCACGGATTTTCCCTGTGCTCATAGACTCCGAGTGTGCTCAGGCAGGACGTCGGGCGTTCTCCGTGGGAGATCGTGATGAGCCCGCCCAGATTCGGCACTGCGGAAAAGAGACTGTTGGTACATTCGTATAAATATTTCCTGGCGGCGTCTGAATTCGGGCAGAAGCTCGGCATTCCGGTATAGGCGAGGGGACCTTTGAGTTCCGGATGTCCTTCGGGGCAGGGATTGCCGGGTCCCCAGTGGAAGGGTTCGATGCAGAATACCCATATTTTGATTCCGTAGCGCCGGCATTTCCAGACGGAGCGGCGCAGTTTTGCAAGACGCTTTTCCGCATTCGGGTCGCGCGGATAGAAGGAGGTCGTGCAGATTTCCCGGAATACGATTGTCAGCCATAGTCCGTTGACTCCTTCCCGCGCAAGACGGTTCAGGTATTCTTCCGGATAGTAGTCGATTTCATCCATCAGTTCGTCGCGGTTGAACGGCGGACGTTTGATCGGGCCGAAGAAACAGCGCGAGATGCGGTTCTTCAGCCATGGAGTGCGGCATGTCTCGCCGAGTTTCAGGAATGGTGCGCGGCTTCCGGCGAGAAGATCTTCCAGATAATAAACTCCGCGGCGGATTCCCTCCGTATCGCCGGCTTCGATCATGATTTTATCCCGCGCGACGATGATTCGGAAACTTTCTCCTTCGAGATTTTCGGCTTTGCGCGTTATGATCGGTGTCGCGCCGGGTGCGAAAATGCCGGCTTCCTGAAGAAAACGGAGCATTTCCTCCGCTGCGGTGACGAGCAGTTTTTCCGGATCGGGAAATTCCGCGCGGAAGTCAAGCCCCTTGCGGAAATCCGCCTCGTCTTCCCGAGGCTCCAGCTGCATATTCCAGTACGGGCGAAACTCGGCTTTTCTGCGCAGTGCTTCCACAAACCCCGGTTCTCCCTTCGGAAACGGCGGCGGCATGTTTCTTATATCAATCATAAAATTGAATCTCCCTGCTTTGGAGATAATATAATGTGTTTCCGCAGGATTGCCATCTTCCGGGGACAGTCTTGCTCCATCTTCTTCTCTGCATTGACATGCTTTTGCATAAAACAATATAGCGCTATACTGTCACTCTGCCGCTTTCAGCGGCGACTCCGGAAAAACGGCAGTCTCCGGCATGAAAAGGAGAGTCCGCAGGCAGAAAAAAAGCCGTCTGGCACAGTAACCAAACGGCTTTAGTAAATCACTCAAAAAAAACGGATCAGATGTTGCGGTAGCTGTCCCATTTCGGGTCGTTCGCAAATGCGGATCTGTAGTAATCCTTGAGCGTGAGCTTTGCGGCTGCTTCTTCATCAACGATGACGGTGCAGTCCGGGTGGAGCTGGATCGCGGTGCCGGAGACCATGGAGGTCATCGGGCCTTCGATCGCTTTTGCAATGATGTCGGCTTTACGTGTGCCGGTGACGAGCATCAGAAGACTCTTGGCGTCGAGAACCGTTCCGACACCCATTGTGAGTGCGCGTGTCGGCATCTTTTCGCCCTTGGCAGGATCGAAATAGGGGCCGTTCTGAGCCATCGTGACAGGGGTCAGATTGACTGCGCGGGTTCTGGACGAGAAAGAGGAGGTCGGTTCATTGAAACCGATGTGACCGGAGAGGCCGATTCCGAGGAGCTGGAGATCAACGCCGCCGGCTTCTTCCATAAGACGCTCATACTCCGCACATTCGAGTTCCAGGTCTTCCGCCATGCCGTCTTCAAGATGCGTGTTGCGCTTGTCGATGTTGATGCGGTCGAAGAAATGGAAATTCATGTAGTAGCGGTAGGAGTTTCTGTCCTCCGCGGGAAGACCGACATACTCATCGAGGTTGAAGGTCTTGCAGAGGGAGAAGTCAAGTTCGCCTTTCTTGTTCATATCGGCGAGCTTGTGATAAAGATTCTCCATTGTGGCACCGGTCGCGAGACCGAGTGTCAGGTTGGGTTTCTGACGCAGAGCGTCAGCAATGATCGCAGCGGCAAGCTGTTCGGCTTTTTCCGCTGTCGGCATGATGATGACTTCCATTGAGTCTTTCTCCTGTTTATTTGTTTATAAATCGTAGAACGATTTGGGACCATCGTAGGACATGCGGCGGACCAGTTTCTCGGCAAGGTTCCGCGGCATCTGCCCGCGCAGCACGAAGGTGCCGACGACATCGCAGAGAACGCGGCGGAACATCTCGAAACGGGATGCGTATGAGAGAATCTTGCGGGAGTCGGAAACCATGCCCGCAAAGTTGTAAAGCAGATCGACCGAGCCGATATATTCAAGCTGTCTGCGCATTCCGACCGGCGTGTCGTTAAACCACCAGCCGGAGCCGAGGCGAACCATTCTTCCGAATGCGCGGGCGACTGTCGCAAGAGACGCCTGATGATGCGGATCAAGGCAGTAGAGCACAACTTTGAGCCGGTTGTCGAACTTGTTGAGGAATCTGCAGAGCGGGCGGACAATGTCGATCATGTGGTCGGAAACGTCGCCGCCGACATCGGGACCGAGTGCTTTGAACAGCACGTCGCGGACGTCACGGACCGCGCCGATGTGCATCTGGAACACCCAGTTCGCCTTTGCGTCCATTTCCGCAACCTGAACCGTCAGGTAGGACATGTAGTCATCAATTTCAGCCGGTGCAAGCGTCTTGCCCTCCATGGCTTTCCTGAATGCGCGGTCGGCGTCTTCTTTCGTGGCGTCGCCGGAAAGCGGATACTGAATGCCGTGATCGCTGGCGACGCATCCGCGCGCCTCGAAATATTCATGGGATTGGCGGAGAACGTCCACGAGTTCGTCGATTCCTCCGATTTTCGTGCCGAAACGGTTCTCAAGTTTCCTGATGTAAGCGGGGAACGTCGGCTGGTAAATGTTGACTGCCTTGTCCGGGCGCCATGTCGGGCGGATCACCTGTCTGCCGAACGCCTTGTTGGCGGTTTCGTGATGCTCCAGGGTATCCGCCGGATCGTCCGTGGAACACATGGCCTCAATGTTCTGCGCTTTCACAAGTGTCTGCGGAAGTCTTGTTTCAAGAGAGGCGACCGCCTTGTCCCAGAGTTCTTCCGCCGTTTCCGCGGAAAGCAGGGCGTTTTCGATGCCGAGACTGCGGCGGAGGTCAAGATGAATCCACTCGTAGACCGGGTTGCCGACGAATTCAGGAAAGACTGCGGCGAGTTTGAGCCATTTTTCCTTGTTCGTTGCCGTTTTTCCTGTGATGAACTCTTCGGGCACATTCCGTTTGCGGAGCATTTCCCATACATAGTGATCTGTTGCCGCACAGAGCTGCCAGGGGTCTGTATATTTTTGATTTGCAGCGATTTCCGCAACGTCCGCATGATTGTGCGCATCAATGACGGGAAGTCCCTTTACGGTTTCAAAGAGTTCCGCGCCGGTTTCATTTCCGATCAGATATTTTTCATCCAGAAAAGCCATGATGAGAATCCTTATTTTATTTTTCCATATTTTACAGTTAATATAGACGGAATAAAGGAGAAATCCAGAGCGTTTTCAGGAAAACCGCATGAAAAATAATTTTCCCGTATTTTTATTTGTGGAATATTGATGAAAAAATGTTGGAAATGAACAGCAGGAAAAGGCACGCGGGATGAAAAAACTGTTCCGCGTGCCTTTTGAAGTCGCAGCCGGTTACTGGTGTTTCAGGTAATTCCTGACGGTTTCCGCCTGAAGCGGCCATTTTTTGATTTCACGGTCGCCGAGGATGATGACGCCTTCCACAATCCCCTTCGTCATATATTCGCGCGCCTTGTCGAGCTGATAAACGAGCAGTTCAGGCAGATTTCCCGCATCGCTGCGCCCGTATTCATGGAGGAAAATTCCCTGAATGATCGGTTTCCCGGGGAATTTGTCGCGGCAGAGCGCAAGTTTTTCGTCATATTCCAGGACTTCATCCTTGTGCCAGAACCAGAGGTTGACGGCATCCATGTAAGGCTGGATGTGGGAGAAATCCTTTTCATCCAGTTCATGGACATAGACCACGCCGTACATTTTGAGGTTCGGATTATATTTTTTCAGTGCTCTGGAACGGGCTTCAAAATGCTCCGGCAGGACGATTTTCAGATAATTTGTCGTTACATCGTCGCACATTGCACCGACGACATTCGGGAACTGAAGAGACAATTTACTGAGGAGTTCCGCATTTTCCTCGTCCGTGGCTCCCCCCTGTGCGCCGGGCGTGCGGCAGTTCGCGTTGACCTGGCAGAGCATCCGTCTGTATTTGCCGTGAATGCCGAGCATTTTTTCATTGGTCGGACCGTAGACATATACAACATTTTCTGCGCCGTAATAGTCCGCGCCTTTGACAAGCGTGTCATCCGCCATGGTGCCGCCCCAGTAGGGAGTCGGTCCGCCCCAGACCCAGAGATTGTCGCCGCCGAGCTTCACGAATTTCGAGGTGTCCGGGCGCGGAGCCGCTGCCAGCATCTCTTTGATGAGTGCGTCCAGCGCCGAGTTTTCCGGTTCGATCTCCTTCACCCATTCGGTATCGACTTCAGTCATTTGCGGATCGTCCTCCACATAACCCGCCGGGCGCGGAGCCGCTGTCGCTCCCAGATGGACGGTTCTGCGCTTTCTGATTTCATGGCATTTGGCGAAAAGCCTTTCCACTGCCATGTCGAGCTGGTGGCGCTGTTCTGCATTGATCTTCATCTGCTGTGATCCTTCTTTATGGTTTGAGACATCGAAGAATGTCCTTTGGGCATATATTATAGAATGACAATGAGATAAAATAAATGTCAGAAGCTGGATATTTCATGTCAAATCATGCCAAAAGTGATTTCCATCTGATTTTGTCTTTCCCCGTTTGACACCCGGATTTTATTTTGCGACTGTGCGCGGGGGACAAAGTGGAACAGGGGGATCATCCCCGCGGCAGTATTGAAACCGGACTTCCGGCGCGTGCCGGAGCCGGGCGGAAGCATGAAAACGAAAAAGCCGGCTGGCTGGCATCTGCCTTTCGGCAGGAGCCCGGCGTTGCCGGCAGTTGTAAAGGAATGTCTTTTGAACTCGGACTGCTTCAGAAACGGGAAGCGGAAGCATCGCATCGTCAAAGCCGTTCCTTGAAATGGACTCTGTGTTAACTTTTGACGGTTGAACATGGCAGCAGAGATATTGCCGCCTCGAAAAAATGCGGTCAACGATTCAAAAGTTTATTCAGATATGCAAGGCTTGTCGCGGCGCTTTCAAATGCGGGCCGTTTGCAGGTGTCCTGCTCGTAGATAAGCCATTCACAATTTGTTTCTTCCGCTGCCTTGATACATGCCGCCAGGTCGATGCAGCCGTTTCCAAGTTCCGTGAAGGAACCGTCCTCACGGTCCATGTCCTTCAGATGAAGCTGCGGAAGACGCGTCGCATACTTCCGGATGTATTTCACAGGATCTTCGCCGCCTTTTGCAATCCAGTAGACGTCCAGTTCCGCCATAACCTGGTGCGGATCTGTGTTTTCAAAGATGTAGTCGAGCGCATATCTGCCGTCAAACTTCGCAAATTCCGCGGCATGATTGTGATAGGTGAACTGGAACCCGTTGCGCGCGGCAGTTTTTCCGGCATTTGCGCAAAGCCCGGTTACTTCCGGCGTGACTTTTGTGAAGTCGCCGCCGTAGCTGAACGTGACGTAGCGGATGCCGAGAGCTTTTGCGTATTCCAGATTCTTCGGGGACTCCTCCGAAGTGAGATCGGCGCAGGAGAGGTGCAGTCCGCAGGCCTTCAGTCCGATCTCCTTGAGAAATGCGGCGAGTTCGTCCGGCGCCATTCCGCCAAACAGGGCGACAAATTCCGCACCGTCGCACCCAAGTTTTACGAGTTCCCGGCAGACCCCCTTGAAATCCTGTTCCAGCGCTTCGCGGATCGTGTACATCTGAATGGCTGTTTTCCAGTTTTTCATTTTTTTCCTCCATGTTCCATTTTGTTACAGTATTAAAGCCGGAAGCAATGCTTCAGAATGATGAACGATAAAAATAAATCAAGCGGAAATGACTTGATTTTTTTCTGTCGTCTTTCTATAGTATACGGGATATTTCTTTTTTGTAAATATTCCGATCTTGCTAAAAATAGTTGAACCTTGCGATTCTCATGGAGAAATACGTGGAACGGGAAAAAATCATTGAAAAATTAAATGCCGGGAATTTCAATTTCTCTCTGCACTGCTCCGACGGAAAAATTTATTCGACGCGGACGGACGGGAAAATGCCTCTGCATAAACATTCCTTCCGGGAAATGCTTTTTGTTGTTGCGGGAAAAAGCCAGTTCATACTGAACGGCAGACTGCATGAGCTGTCAGACGGCAGTGTTGTTCTGATTGATTCCTGGATTCCGCACAGCTACGGATATACGGAATCCGACCACAACCTCGTTCACTTGTGGTTCCATTTCTGCGACAATGAACTGAATGTGCACTGGTGCAATGTCGGTTTTCATGGTCAGTATACTTTTGCGATCACCATGCCGCTGCCGTCCCATGTGCAGACGCTTTTCGTCTCCCGCTGGAATGAACTCAAGAAACAGCGGGAAATCACGCCGGAGCTGAAGACGTTTTACCTGCAGAGTCCCTTCCGCTGTCTCTTGGAGGAACTGGTGCTTCTCATGACCCCGAAAGAGAAGACTGTATCTGATCTGCCTGATATTGTGCACTCCGTCAGGCTCTACATAGAATCCCAGAATGCGCGTGACTGTTCTCTTGAGCATCTGGAAAAAATTTTCGGCTACAACCGATTCTATCTTTCTCATCGTTTCCGTGAAGTCATGGGATTTTCCGTGGGGACTTATATCAATCAGGTGCGCCTTGCATTCACGGGAAACGCCATTGCAAAGGGATTCAAGCAGAAGGAAATTGCCTACGAACTGGGCTTTTCCTCCTCCGCGGCATTCTGGAAATGGTATCAGAAAAACAAGAAATGACTTTCTCTTTGCTTTTTGGCTGTTGAGAATTTGAGAGAAAAACGCAAGATTGGAATTGTTTTGGCAAGATTGGAATATTTACAATTGCCTTTTTCCGCATATAATCTATAAACGGAAGTTGAGCTTCCGTAATCAGATGAAAGGATGAACGGCAATGGCAAATCTTGCACTTCTCGGAGGAAGGAAAATCGTATCGGAAAAGGAATCTCTTACGGTTCCCCCGTGGCCGCCGTGCGATGAAAGGACGGCGGAACGTTTGAAAGAGGTTTATATGAGCGGCGAGTGGTCGTTCAACAGTCCGATGGAACAACAGTTTGAACAGGAATTTGCCGCATATCACGGAACGAAATATGCGGTGTTCATGGCGAACGGCACAACAACCCTGGAATGCGCACTTGCCGCGCTGGGCTGCAAGGAAGGCGACGAAGTGATCGTCCCCGCGCTGACCTGGATGGCGACGGCGCTTGCCGCGACTTATGTCGGCGCGGTTCCTGTATTTACGGACATCGACCCGGAGACGCTCTGCATGGATCCGGCAAAGCTGGAAGCGGCGATCACGCCGAAGACCCGGGCGATTATTCCGGTTCATGCCTACGGTTCCACCGCGGATCTGGAAAAGATCCTTGCCGTCGCGGACAGACACGGGATTCCCGTCATTGAGGACTGCGCGCACATGCAGGGCGGATTCTGGAACGGCAGAGGTGTCGGCAGCTGGGGAAAGGTCGGCTCTTTCAGCTTCCAGCAGAGCAAGACCATGGCTTCCGGCGAGGGCGGAATCTGCATTACGAATGACAAAGAGCTCGCGGAGAAGATTTATCTTCTGAAACATATCGGTTATGCCCGGGGACTCAAGCAGGGACAGGGAATTCAGGCGCCCGAGGGAATGATCTGCCACAACTACCGCGCGACCGCGTTCCAGGCAGTGATCCTTTCGGAACAGCTGAAAACCCTCGGCGAACGGATCGCGCTCTACGGCGCACACGCGAAAATCCTGACGGATGCCGTCGCCGATCTTCCCGGCGTCCGCGTCCAGGCTCCCGGACGGCTCGCCGATCCGCAGGGATATTACTCGTTCCACTACATTTTCGACGGCGAGGAATTCAAGGACATTTCCAGGGAAGTGATCGACGAAGCCTGCACGGCGGAAGGGTTCTCCATCGGAAACGGAACGCACGGCCCCGTTTACAGGCATCCGCTCTTCAATCTGGAATACGGGAAAGGTCAATACCGTTTTGCGGAAGGCTGTTCCTGCCCGGTCTGCGAAACACTTTTCCCGAGAACGCTCGGGATTTCGCATCCGGCACTCTCCGAAAGAAAAACAGTGGAAACGATCGGCGAGATCGTGCGCAAAGTCGCGTCCAATGCGGATGAGCTCCGGAAATATCAGAAAACAAAATGAGACATGGAGGAATCAATGCTGCAAACAACAGGAAAACTCAGGAGCGGCAAGGACAGCAGAGCACCTTTTTCTCCTTCCGGTTTTTCCGCAAGAAATTTTCTGCAAGGGAAAATTGCTGCAGTTTTTACACTTATCGAGCTCCTCATTGTAATAGCGATCATTGCGATTCTGGCGGCAATGCTCCTGCCTGCGCTGGGAAAGGCACGAGACGCAGCGCAGGGAAGCAAATGTATGAACAATCTGAAACAGATCGGTCTGGCAACTCACATGTATATCTCCGACTGGAATGACTATTTCCCGGGAAGAGGGGAATGGAGCATGGGACAATATTACTGGACCAACCGGATCTACTCTTATCTGAGACTGCGTTCAAAACAGGGCAACAACGGGACTGAGATTATTGACAAGGACAGTTCCTGCCCGGTTTTCGTCTGTCCTTCCAGCAAACCGGAACAGCGGTTCACCGACTTCACCAATTATTCCAATGACACCAGTGCGATGTTCGGCAAGGACGGTCTCAGCTATTCCGTAAATCAACGGTTGGCGCTGCCTTATAAACAAGACGGGACTGTTGACGCCGCCTCAGGAGAGTTCAGTTATGGGAATAAGATAACTATCTTGAAAAGACCTTCCCAGACGATATGGACCGGGGAGATCGACAGCGGCCGCAATACACGGGTCTGGCTGGACTACACGGAACATGAAACAGTTAACTATCAGCATAATAAGAAGGTGAATCTCGGGTATGCCGATGGAAGTGTAGGCTCCAAAAAACCGCTTATCACGTGCAATGAAACCACACATCCAAACTTTCCCCAGTGGTCTCCATTCTGATGTTCAACCATAATTTTTTAACATAAGGAAGAAAAGATGTTGATTCCCAAATTCAAGTCAGTAATGCTGCTCCTTGCGGGGTGCTTTGCAGTCCATTGTGCCGAAATTGCTCCGGGACAGACCCAGTTCCCCAAAGGAGTCTACAAGGTTTCAAAAAATATCACTTTTGAACAGCCTGTGACCTTTGAAGAAGGCGCGGTGCTGGATATTGCCGCAGGAGTCACCGTAACTTTCAAAAGTTCGTTCTCCGCCGGGAAAGGTCAGGTTTTTGCAGGGGAAGGCAATGTGGCGGGACTGCATAAACTCACACCGGAATGGTTCGGTGCGAAAGGCGACGGAAAAACCGACGACACCGCCGCAATGCAGAAAGCGCTCAATACTTTCAAAGATGCAGGTTTCTGGTATGGCGGAGAAAAAGGCTGTGATGTGCTTCTGCTCCGCGGAGCGTATCTGGTGAAATCTCTGAATGCCGATACGACCAATTTGAACATCCATTCGGAAAATGCGTGGCTGATTGCCTCTCCAGAAGGCAAACACCCGTATCTGATCCGCTTCACAAAGCAATTCTGCTCGATAACGGGCTATTTGAGTATTGAGGGCAATTACAATCTTGGCTATGACTGCGTCATCAATGTGAACTCGCGGCATTTCCGCGCGGACAACGTGATTGTCTGGCGCGCGAAACTTCCATGGCGGTTCGGCAATCCGGAATGGGCGGAAAAGCCGTCTCCGATTCAAGTGGAGCTCGGCGACAGCGAAAACACAATGAGCGGCTGCTCCACCGTTCATTGTATCCGCGGTGTTGAGCTGATCGGAACTGAATCCATCGCAGTTTTCAATAATTCCCTGATCTATTCCTATCCTTGGACGCTTCCCCCCAATGATCCTCGGAAAGCCGCTTGGGAAGCCGAAGACGCCACGCTGGTACGCACTATTGGTGGCATGGTCTATTTTACGGGAAGCAAACTGTGTAATTTCACTCCGGCTTATCCAATTATTGAAGTCCAGCCGCTGAAAAACACCAACCGTCAATATTACAGCAAATATGGCGCGGCCTTTCTTTTTAATACGCATATCGAAGGGGGGAACTTCTTCAAAGCTGCAAATCCTAAACAGATTCGCACGCAAAGCTGGAAAGGAGTGCCGGTGGAGCAACAGTCCATCAGTTTGAGCTTGATCTCCTGCGGCGGTTATGTTTCCGGCGCGGCTGTTCCGATCAATACGGACCCGCTCTTTACCGGCACAATTGTGGTTCAGAACTGCAATTTCTACACGGATATTCTGGGCGGAGCTGAATACGATTCCACTGTCTTCGCAAAGATCGGCAATCCGGCAGCACCGATCAAAGTCGATAATCTCAGTCTGCGCAACAACTACATCAACGGTCTCGGCGCCATCGTCGGCGGCATGGCGCTGTTTGAGGACCGTCTGATCTTTGACGGACGGCGGAGTTCCCAGCAGGTGACTCCTGAAGGCACGGCTCTGGTGTTCAGCGCACCGACTGTTACAGCGGATACCCCGCATTTTGCGAATTGCTACAACAGCAAGGACGGAAAATTCACCGTTCCCGTCGGCGGACTGGACAATGTCCGCATTACAGCCGGCGTCCATTACGCGGACGGAAAATGGGATGACCGGAGCCAGATCATGATATTGAAGAACGGTTCTCCCGTCCACATCGGCAGTGTCACCGGCCCGGCGGGATCGGTCAGTGCGACTCTGCCGCGTCTGGAAAAGGGAGATGTGATTCAGGTGATGGGCAAGACGCTGAATGCGAAACGGACTCTGGTGTCCGACAGCGGCATGAATATGTTCCAAATCGTCGCAAGCAGATATTGAGCAGGGGAAAAGGAACAGACGACATTTCCGCAGAATGGGGAAAGATATTCAGGAAACATCTTTCTCCATTCCGCATTGTTTTGAACTGAGATATATGGAAGAATCATGAATCATTCAGCACTGCCATCTGTCATAGCCGACGGGATTCGGGATCCTCGGGTCCGGCGCTATATTCCGCCGCAGCGGATTGTTTTTGCCGGAGGAGATGTCCGGGAGGCGGAACGCCTGGTCGGGAGCCGCGAAATACAGAGTTACGCATACAGCGGCATGCCGGTCTGCCGGATGGCGCCCGGTGCGGAAATCCTGCTTGATTTCGGCTGTGAGCTGCCGGGCGGAATCCGGATTGTCACCTCGCCGAACGGGACGTTTCTGTCAAAGGTCAAACTGACCTTCGGGGAATCCGTATCCGAAGCGCTCGGGACACCGAACAACGATCATGCCGTCCATCAGACGGAACTGCTGCTTCCGCCCACGGGCATGACGGAATACGGCAACACGGGATTCCGCTTCATCTGTCTGGAAGTTCCGAAAGACGCGGAACGCCCACTTGAGCTGATCTCGGTCTTTGCCGTGGCATTGTTCCGGGATCTCGAATATGCCGGCTGGTTCCACTGCAACGACGAGCGTCTCAACCGGATTTGGCAGACCGGGGCATATACCGTCCATGCGAACATGCAGGATTATCTTTATGACGGCATAAAGCGCGACCGGATGATCTGGCTTGGTGACGCCTATCCTGAAACCCGCACCATACTCGCTGTTTTCAATGACACGGAATGTGTGGAAAACACACTTGACTTTTCCATACATCACACCCCGCCGGGCGCCTGGCTCAATGAGACCAGCTCCTATGCGGCATGGTGGGTAATCTGCCAGTTTGAGTGGTTTTGGCGTCGCGGCCGCTTTGCGTATTTGCAGAGACAGCGTGCCGCGCTGCGTGACATTCTCCGTCAACTGGCTGCCTGCGTTGATGAAAACGGAGTCGAACATCTGCCTGAAACCCGTTTTCTCGACTGGCCGAGCAGAAATGATCCGGCAGCGACTCATGCCGGGCTGCAGGGACTGCTTGCCTGGTGCTTCGAGTGTGGGCAGGCACTGGCTGCTTTTCTGCAGGAGGAAACCTTGGCGGAACTGTGTGCCTCGGCGAGAGAACGGCTGCGGCTTGCCCCCGTGCCTCAAACTGAAAATAAAAGCGCCGCGGCTATGCTGCTTCTCGGAAATATTCCCGCGCAATGGGCACGGCACGTCCTGCAGACGAATCCGGAACGGGGAATCAGCACCTTTTACGGATATTTCGTTCTGGAAGCCCGTGCCCGTCATGGTGATTTGGAGGGCGCGCTGCAGCTGATCCGTCATTACTGGGGAAGTATGCTGGATTACGGCGCGACTACATTCTGGGAGGACTTCGACCTGGACTGGATTCAGAATTCCTTTGGAATTGATGAACTGCCGCATGTCGGACAGCATGATCTGCATGCGGATTTCGGCAAATACTGCTACCGTGGGCTCCGTCACAGTCTGTGTCATGGGTGGGCAGGGGGACCCGCCGCTTTCCTGAGTGAACACCTGCTCGGAATCAGGCCGCTGGCGCCTGGGTTCCGGCGCATTGAGATTGCACCGCAGTTCTGCGGACTGGAGGAACTTTCCGGTTCGGTTCCAACTCCTTACGGTCCTGTCCGGATCGAGGGAACACCGGATGACTGGCGCTGGGAGGTCCCGGACGGGATTGAAGTTGCGGCAGTTTCCGGGAGCGCCGGGCGACGGTTTCCCGGAACCCCGGGGAAAAACGGAAGCGTTTCAAGGCAAGTATAGTTGATATTTTTCAAACAAACAAGGAAACATAAAATGGAAGATCTGACTTTTTTTGACGTGAATTGTCAAATCGGCACACCGATGTGCGGAGGGCTGGATTTTGCCGCGGATGCCGGAAAATTGCTGGAGAAGCTGAATTATGCCGGCGTCGAAAAGGCGGTTGTCAGCCATGTCAACACAGCTTCCGGGGGAGCTGTTCTGGGGAATCACTTCGTAAACCGGGCACTGCGGGAGGATCATGAACAGCGCTTCGTCGGCTGCTGGTGTATTCTGCCGGACTGCCTGCAGGAAGAAATTCCGTCGGGAGAGAAACTTTGCAGGGCAATGCGCGACAATCGCATCGGGCTGCTGGAAATCTGCCCGGTTTCACATCGCTGGGTTCCGCACAGAATGGCGGTAGGGCATCAGTTCGACATGCTTGCAGAACACAAGGTCGTCATCAAGACCAGCGTTCAGGAGATCGGCGGCTGGAATGAATTCTATCGTCTTGTCGAAACTTTCCCCCGCAACCGTTTTCTGATTACCAATACCAATTTATGGGGCTGCGACCGTTATATCAGACCGTTGTTTGAAACTACCGATCAGGTGTTTCTGGAGCTTTCCGAATACTGGGTTGCGGAAGGAATTGCCAGACTGGTTGATCTCTACGGCGCCGGGCGGCTGCTTTACGGCTCGGGGTATCCGTATTGGACACATGTCGCCCAGATGATGAACATCAAACATGCACAGATTTCCGAAGAGGCACGGAAGAAAATCGCCGCTGGAAATCTGGAGCGCCTGTTAAAGGAGACGGAATTATGAGCACAGATCAGTTTTTTATGTCCAGCAGACTCGCACGCGCATTCTGGGAACGGGAGTCCGTCCCGGAATGTCCTGTCTACGACATGCACGGGCACATGGGAGAACACAATGCCATCACATTTCCGCTCGCCGCAACGGAAAAAATGGTCGCGCACCTGAAGCGCATCAACGGCAAACTGGTATTCTGCCATCATTGGGCGCTGTTCACGCCGGAGCTGACCAATGCCGACTGTTATGAAATTGCGCTGCGCCACAAGGATCTTTTCCGCATCTATCTTGCAGTCAACCCCCATTATCCGGAGGTGATGCGGCATGACATGGCAATGTACGACACATGGAAACCGCTGGCTGTCGGATTCAAAATTCTGGCTGATTATCATCAGGTCAAGGTATCCGATCCTCGTTATGCCCCCGTGCTGGAGCGCGCCGACGATGAAAAGGCGCTTGTCCTGTTTCATACATGGGGCGGAAGCATGTTCGACGGACCGGAGGAATTGCGGAAGATCGTGAAAAAATACCGGAATATCCGTTATGTCATCGGACATTCATTCAGCGGAATGTGGGACGACGCCGTGCAGCTGGTCAGGGATTTCCCGGAGAATGTTTATCTGGAGCTGACCAGCATTCCCGGAAGAGTCGGTGTCATAGAAAAACTCGTGCGGGAAGCGGGTTCCGAACGGATTCTCTTCGGAACCGACCTCCCGTGGTTCGATGAATATCAGGCTGTCGGTGGAATTGTCGGCGCCGGAATTTCTGATGATGACATGCACAATATTCTGCATCGCAATGCCCAGAATCTGATTCCCGGATTTTAGGGCGTCGCGTTCAATCGTGGGAGAATATCCCGCGCTTGAGTCTTCCCGCAGGTGTTCCGGCAGACACCCGCGGAACATTATCTGCATTCGAGAGTGAATCATAATAAAATTGAAACCGGAAAAAAAGGAGTCAGAAACCATGAAAGGAACCTTTCGATTCTCATTCGGACCGTGGAACATTCACGAAGGAGCCGATCCGTTCGGCCCCGCAGTGCGCGCAACCATTCCGTTCAACAAAAAACTTGCCGCTTACAAGAAGCTGGGATTCGACGGCATACAGTTCCACGACGACGATGCCGTTCCGGAAATGGAAAAACTGAGCCCGCAGCAGATTGTCCACGAAGCGCAGGAGTTGAAGAAGATTCTTGACGATCACGGACTGACGCCGGAATTTGTTGCCCCCCGCATGTGGTTCGCCCCGGAAACCATTGACGGCGGCTATACCAGCAACTGTCCCAAATGCCGTGCCTATGCTCTGGAGCGCACGAAACGGACGATCGACATCGCCGTTGCTCTCGGTACGCCTAATATTGTGCTGTGGCTGGCGCGCGAGGGCACCTATATCCGCGAGGCGAAAGACCCCGTAGTTGCGACGGAACGCATCGGAGAGGTGCTTCAAGCCATGCTGGATTACGACAAAAGCATCCGGGTCATGATCGAATCCAAGCCCAACGAGCCCATGGACCACACCTATATCCCGACCATCGGACATGCCATTGCCATGGGGCTCATGACGAATGCCCCGGAACGTGTCGGCTGCCTGATTGAATCGGCACATGCTCTGCTCGCAAATCTTTCCCCTTCGGATGAGATGGGATTTGCACTTGCGCACAAAAAACTCTGGAGCGTGCATCTGAACGATCAGAACGGGCTGAAATTCGACCAGGATCTTACTTTCGGCGCAGTAGACCCGCGCCGCGCCTTGAACCAGGTTCGCGTATTGGATCAGCATGGATTCGGCAATCAGGGAGAATGGATTGGACTGGATGTGAAAGTGATGCGCACCCAGAAGGAGGGCGCCGACCTGAAACATCTGGAATACAGCCGGAAAATTTTCCTGAAGCTGCTTGAAATTTCCAGATCGCTGGATGATGACGTCATTAACGGTCTTGTGGCGGAACGCGATTACGAGGAACTCAACTATTATATCCTCAACGCTATGCTGAAAGGTTGAACGATGCGTCGGAAGCTCAGAATGGGGATGGTCGGCGGCGGACCCGGGGCATTCATCGGGGAAGTGCACCGGATTGCCGCGCGCCTGGACGGAAAAACGGAATTGGTCTGCGGGGTGTTTAGCACCGACCCGGAAAAGAACCGTTCGATGGCGGAGAAACTTTTTCTTCCCGAGGAAAAATGCTATCCGGATTATGAGACGATGTTTTGCGAGGAAAGCCGCCTTCCGGAAGGTGAACGCATGGATTTTGTCGCGGTCACGACTCCCAATGTCACGCATTTCAAAATCGCGTCCGAAGCGTTGAAACACGGTTTTCACGTGATCTGCGAAAAGCCCATGACATGGAATCTGGAGGAGGCGCTCCGCCTTCGCGATCTCGTCCGGGAAAGCGGATTGATTTTCGCTTTGATGCATAACTACTCCGCTTATCCGATGATCCGGCAGATGCGGCGGATGATCGAAGACGGCAAAATCGGAAATCTCCGAAAAATTGTCGCCAGTTATGATCTCGGCTGGCTTGCCGCGCCGAATGCCGGAAAACAGGCAAGCTGGCGTATCAATCCGCAGTTTTCCGGAATCGCGGCGTGCGTCGGCGATATCGGGACACATGCGGAACATCTGATCGAATTTGCAACCGGACTGGAGATCACGGAAATTTCCGCGGATCTTTCCACGTTTGTCGAGGGACGTGTGCTGGATGACGATGCGACAATTCTGCTTCGTTTCAACAACGGAGCCAGGGGCGTTATAGAAGTCAGCGAGGTTGCCAGCGGAGAGGAAAACCAGTTCAAACTGCGCATCTACGGTTCCGACGGGTGCCTGGAATGGTCTCAGCAGACGCCCGAAGATCTCGTCTGGAAACGCAATGATGCCGCCATGAAGATTCTGCGGCGGGGCTGGGCGGAAATGGATGATTCTGTCAAGGCGCTCTGCCGTCTGCCCGCCGGACACCCGGAGGGATTCATTGAGGCTTTTGCCAATATCTACAATGAGTTTGCGGACGCTCTTGCAGCACATATCGCCGGGAAAGAGTATCACGGTGATTTTCCCTCTGTTGAGGCGGGTGTCCGCGGAATGAATTTCATTGAAACTGTGGTCAGAAGTTCCATGAATCATTCGCAATGGCAGAAATTTGAAAAACTTTGAGTTCCCTGTGTTTTAATGCGCATATTCCGGAACCGTTTCCCGATGTGTGAGGGAGGCGGTTCCGGATTTTGTGTCGTGACTCCGGTGAAACTCGGATACGGGAGTATGTCTTTTGGCTGTTTCCGGCAGTTGACGACGCTGACCTGGCATGTTGTTATGAGGAATACACAGGGATAGGGTGTCCTCCGAATTTGATAAGAGAGGTTTCTTCTGGAAAATAGTGATTCTTACATTTTAAGAATGTTTCCCGCGTATTCCTGTATTTCAGCAGTATGCGCCCAGCGAGCCCCATGGTGAGGAGGAAGAGGGATTTTTTTGAGTGGGAATTTACCAAAAAGATGAATGCCGTCGGGCTATGATGACCGCCCGACGGCATTCTCCTCTTCATAATAATAAGCCCGAGCTCATTG
>CASDPB010000108.1 GCA_949282305.1 uncultured Lentisphaeria bacterium
ACGAATGAAAGGGAACTCTCCGGGAGATTGCAGGTCGGCAGTCCGCTTTCCGGAGACAGGAGGAAACGGGACACGCGCCATCTGCCGCATCTCCCGTTCCGGCAGGAGACTTGCAGGTTTTACACTGATCGAGCTCCTGGTCGTAATTGCGATCATTGCCATTCTTGCGGCAATGCTGCTGCCCGCCCTTTCCAAAGCACGCGCGTCCGCGCAGGTGATCCGATGCGTAAGCAATCAGAAGCAGTTAGGAGGGGGAATTGCATCGTATTCCAGTGATTTTTCGGAATATATGCCGCTATCCACCCCATACGGCTGGTATGATGATGCCAACGGCACAGCACCCTGCTGGCTTAATCAATTGCATCCTTACATCACCAACGGGAATAACTGGGACGGCGGCAAGGAAAAGACTTCGGCAGTCTTGTTCTGCGGTTCCGATAAGCGGGAAGCCGATTCTCAAGGCCGCAGACCCAGCAGTTATTTTTATGCCAGGCGCCTGGGACAGGTATGGCTGGTGGAAGCCGGAGAAACGGAATATCGTCCGCGGAAAGTGACCGGCGCGACCATTCCGAGCAAGCTGGTCTGCATAATAGACGGGGAATCGACAGAAGCTGAAGTCGCAGCCGGCACCGTGGTTGACATGAATCAGTTCGACATCGGCAATTCCGGGAATCATCCGTATGTGTCATTGCGGCATGGATTCAGAAACAACAACCTGTTCGCCGACGGTCATTCCGCCTCGGTTGACATGTATCACATGGGTCCTGTTGACGTCATGATGAGTTATTGTTTTCTCAGCCCGGACTTTTCAACCAAATACTGGAAATAACATAGCAACGGAAAAAGGATTTTCTCATGGCTGAAAAAAGAATGATGGCGGTCCTCGCGGGACTGCTGATGTCGCTGTATTCAGGAACAGTGATGGCTCAAATTGAGCTTGTACGGGATGGAAAGAGTGATCGGACCATTGTCATCGCGGAAAATGCCGGTCCTGTGGAGCGGTATGCTGCCGGCGAACTGCAGAAATATCTGAAAGCGGCGACGGGCTGCAGTCTGCCGGTGAAGGAATCCGCCGCCCCCGGCGCACGACGCATCGTGGTCGGCGCGCCGGATGCCGTGCGCCGCCTGGTGCCCGCCCTGGCATTGCCCGGGAAATTTCGTCCTGACGAGGTGTTTTGCGCGGTCGAAGGCGATACCCTGGTTTTTACGGGCGCCGTTCCCCGCGGTGTGCTGTATGCCGTATATGAGTTTCTGGAACGGGAACTCGGGATACGGTTTTTCACTCCGACCTGTGAGAAAATTCCGCAGCATTCCCGGATCGTGCTTCCGGATCATTTTTCCATTCGCTATGCGCCGGTATTTCATGGACGGGAAGCGTTGTACCGCAGTGTTCTTTCCGTTCCCGAATTTGCGGCAAAGATGCGCAACAATGGACATTTTCCCGCATTGGGCCCTGAACTGGGGGGACATAATCAGATTCTGGGGTGGTGTCACACATTCGGACAGATCATGCCGGGCGCGGAGCTGCAGAAAACCCATCCGAAGTGGCTTGCAGAAGTTAACGGGAAACGGGATCCCGGCGGTCTATGTCTGGCCAATCAGGAAATGCGTGAAGAATTTCTGAAACGGGTTCGGCAGCGTTTGCAGCAGGCGCCGGATACTGTTCTGATTTCCATTTCACAGAACGACAATGATTCCTACTGCCGCTGCCGGGAATGCCGGTCTCTCGATGAAAAAGAGGGAACACCGGCTGCGTCCGTGATCCGGTTTGTCAACTTCATCGCAGCGGAACTGGAAGCAGATTATCCGAACCTCACAGTGGAGACTTTGGCTTATCTGTATTCCAGAAAGGCTCCGAAGACGCTTGCCCCCCGTTCCAATGTCATAGTCAGGCTGTGCACAATGGAAGAAGATTTTTCCCGTCCGCTGGCTAAACCGGAAGCCGGTTCCTATGGCGGTTTTGCCACCAATCTGGAGGCTTGGAGCAAACTTGCGCCGCAACTGATGATCTGGAATTACGTTGCCAATTTCCGCAATTACCTGATACCGCATCCGAACTGGCGATACCTGGGAGAGGATTTGCGTTATTTTGCGGAACACCGGGTGGTGAATGTTTTGGAACAGGGAGACTGCGGCAGTGTTGATCTCGGAGATTTCGTCGAAATGCGAACCTGGCTGCTGTCAAGACTGCTCTGGAATCCGGAGCAGGATCAGACGGCATTGATGAAAGAGTTCCTGAATGGTTACTATGGAGAAAAAGCCGCACCGGAATTGCTGCAGGTGATTGAACTGCTGACAAAGGAAATCGAAAACTCCGGTGTTCCGCTGCATTGTTTCAATCGTAACCATGTCAACGACTGGCTTTCCGCTGAAACCTTGCAGGCCGCCCTGAAATGTTTTGACCGTGCATTGGCGGCGGCAGCCGGAAATCCGGTTCAAAAAGAGCGCGTCCGCAGAGCCCGGCTGCCCCTGGATCTGGTGCGCATGTGGAATTACCGCCATGGAACGGGCACTGAAGCCGAACAGAAGGAGATGGAAAAGCTGCTTGAGGAGTTGAAGGGCATGGCGGCGGTTTCCGCTCCGCTGGGATGGCATGAAAACGAGGCTTTCCCGCCTCTGCTGGAACGACTGGAGAACAATATCCGCGGTACCGGCATTGTCGGCGCCGCTCCGGTTCCGGAGTTCTGCCGCGATCTACCCCGGAAAAGCTGGCACGAATTTCTCGGAAACGATTTTACGATTTTCGATCTTTCCTGCGCCGGGAAAAAATCTGATCTGCACGGAGTCAACGGGTCTGTCCTGTGCCTGCAGGCGTCGCCGAACCGCGCATGGGGAGCCCAGTATCTTCTTCCGGAAAAGCTGCGGAACAAGCGCTTCCGGGTGATGGCGGCATTACGGCGTGCACCGGAAGCCGCCGGCTCGGTCACGATAGGCGTTTATGCTCCGAAAACGGGAAAACAATATCGGAAAGAATTTCAAATCAATGAAATTCCCGTCGACCGCTATCGTTTTTTCCCTGTGACGGAACATTACACCATGAGTCCGGAAGATTATCTGTTTGTCGCACCGGTACCGGATACGAAGGAAATCTATCTGGACCGCATTGTTCTGCTGGAGGAAAAACAGGAAATCTAAAGGCTGTGATGAAAAGGATTTGAGCTCGGCATCGATTTCCGTGCCGAGCTCAAATCCGGAACAGATGAAGGAATAAAACATGGAAACCGCTTTTGATTTCCAGAAATTGCAATGGTCATTACCGTTTCCCGAACGTGTGGAACAGTATAATGTAGTTTATCTGACTCCTCCGGGAGATCCGCTGGACGGAATGCCGTTAGGCAATGGGCGTCTGGGGGCGCTGATCTGGTTTGAAAACAGTTGTGTCCGCTGGCAGTTGAACCGCTGTGATCTTTTTTCCGAAATTCCGCGCGCGGTCTTCCATAATTGGCAGCAGGATGAGGAAGAATTCGTCACCTCGCTGCGTCATGCCGGACAGGGGGAACTTGATTTCAGTCTGCCGGTATTCGACCCGTTCTATCTGGAGGAATGCCGGGGCGAACTGGATATTGCCCACGGGCTTGCCAGGATGAGAACCAAAACCCCGTTCGGCATGGTGGCGTTGGAGTTCGTTCTGGATTATGAGTCTGACCGGCTGCTGTTTCGTGTTCAGACCGATTTTTCCGATGCCGTTGCCCCGGAATTCATACTGGAACGTTACGGAAGCCGGACTTATTCCCATTGGTATCGGCAGGTCAGGCGCGATCCCTCGCTTGGACTGTTCACGACCGAAAGTCATGTCTGCGGCGAAAACTATGATCTGACAGTTCATCTGAACAATGCCCTGGAGTTTGCCGTGGGAGGAACCTTGCCGGGAATCCGGCTGATCCGGCAGATCGGCAGGTTCAGACAGACAGCCGTCTGGCCGGAAGCCGCAAAGCAGGAATTCTGCGGCAGTGTCGGGTGCACGCCTCCGGTGAAGGGAAAAGCCCGTGAACTTCTGCATCGGGAAAATCCGGACTTCAAAACTGTCTGTCGGCGGACAGCTGCCGGATGGAAACACTTCTGGTCAACTTTCCTGATGGATTACGGCGATGAATACCTGAATCAGCTTTACCATCTGGCGCTTTATTATCTGAACGCTTCTCAGCGCGGGGAATATCCGGGGCGCTTCATCAACGGACTATGGGGCTGGAATCGGGACGTCCAGAACTGGAATTTCTACTTTCATTGGAATCAGCAGCAGTTGTACTGGGGAATTTACGCTTCCGGGCACTCCGAACTTGCGCTCAGTTACCTCAATCTGCGGTGGCATGGCATGGAGTCGGGAATGCGGGATGCTGAAACATTTTTCCAGGTGCCGGACGCAGTTGTGGTTTCTGACGTCACCGATAAAGACGGCGCCAACTCCGCCAGCGAATTCGCAAATCATACTCCGGCAGGGCAGATTGCATTGGATTTTTACCGTTATTTTCTTTATACGGATGATCTGGAGTTTCTACGAAAGCGGGCATATCCGTATATGAAAGCGGCTGCGCAGTTTTTAGAAAGCCGCCTGGTTCCGGGTCCCGACGGGAAAATGCACACCGGGCCGGGAAGTGCCTACGAAGGCTGGATCATGCTCACTGACACGATCAGTGAAATCAGCACTCTGGAGGCATTGCTGGATGCGCTGCTGGATGCCGGGGCTCTGCTGAACGAAAATCCGGCGGAACAATTGCGAAGACGGCAGTTGCGGGCGAATCTGGCAGCCTATCCGGAGGCGTCAGCGGCAGATTACCTGGATATTCAGAACAAATTGAAATACGGCAGTTATCGCGGAAAACCCGCATTGGGGAACCGGTTGCTGGCTGCAGGAATCAATGCGGACGGAACTCCGCAACTGTCGCTGATTCCCGCGCCTGTGCCGGAGACCAGAGAGCCGGAAACCGCCGCGGCCGTGCTGCAGCGTCTGCAGCACGGAACAGTTGTATCAGAACCGATCAGCAATGGCATGAGAGTGAATGACGGAATTTTCCCCTGGGTCGAATTATGCCCGGTATTTCCGGCGGGGATCATCGGCATTGCACAGAAAGGAAGCGCGCTTTATCAGAAAGCTGTTGATACGTTCAGGACTATGACTCCGGCTTCCATGGGCTGGTGTCCTCTGCCGATTGCCGCCGCCCGCCTGGGACTGGCGGAGGAAACTGCCAGGGAACTGCGGGAATTTTCTGAAACCTGGCAATGGTTCCGGAACGGCTTTTTCCATTACGGTCCATCGTATTCGAGCTATCCGGAAAACACGCTGTATTTCCTGGAACGGGATATCCGCGACTGCGACGGGACGCTGGAGGATACGTTCCCCGGGCGGTTATGGGCATTCCGGCATATGGGAATGGAGGCTATGGGCATATTGACCGCGACAATGAACGAGGCGCTGCTTCAGTGTCATGAAGGAGTTGTCAGAGTCTTTCCTGCCTGTGATCACGACGCCTCTTTTTCTCTCTATGCGTATCATCGGGTGCGGGTCGATGCGGAAAAGCGGGACGGAAAAATTCAGTTTGTCGCATTGTCGCATTCTGGGGCACTCAGGGTAAAGATTGTGAACCCATGGCATGAAGCTGTAGTCTGGCCCGGGGGAAACAGCACCCGGGACAAACTGCTGGAGCTGGATTTTGCGGATTGCGGAACATGGATTCTACTTCCTCCGGGAATCTCTCCGGAAACGGTTCGGCCCGCAGCTCCGGTTCTGCAGAAGAATCACCGTCCGCGTTATTCCTTCAGACGCCGTGCAATCATCGGAACGGAGCGGATGTTTTAACGTGCAAAACCAAACACAATGGTGTAGTGACATGTGGAAAAAACCAAAATTACTGGATCATCAAATTGTTGGAATAACGAGTTTTGAAGCCACTCCATTTGTATTTCATGACAGGATTTATCTGCTGGAAAATTTTCATCGCAGTGCGATGTTTCCGCAGCAGCCTCCTCAATACCGTTTTCATGAAGACGGATGTCTGATCCGGGATTTGGAGACAGACACAATTCTCGCATATCCGTGGCTCAATCACTATTTTTCCACGGTGACAGTTCACGAAAACGAGATATGGCTGTTTGGCGGGGATTATGGCTGGAATCAGCCATGGTGGGAAATACGGGAGCTGCAGGTGATCCGGTCCCGCAATCTGACCAGCTGGAGTGAACCGGAAGTGGTATTGCGTGCCGGAGAGGGAGAACATTTATTCAACAACGCCGTCGTTTACAATGGACACAGCTTTATCATGCTGTATGAAACGGATGATCTGCGCTGGCCGAAATTTACTTTCCGTTTCGCTGAATCACATGATTTGATTCACTGGGAAAAACTGCCGGAGAATGCGATATACGGGCAGGACAAATATGTCGGGGGACCAGCGCTATATTTTGTCGACGGATTCTATTATGTGCTCTACCTGGCCGCGTTGGGAAATGGCTGCTGGGAGACACGGATTACCCGCAGTCGAAACCTGATTGACTGGGAGGATGCGCCGCCGGATCGTCCTTTTCTGACGTTCGATCCCTCGCGTGAAACAGACCCTGCCGGTCATCCGGGAGTGATGGAGTGCAATGCCTCGGACGCGGAATTGATTGTCTGGCATGACGAAGTTCACATTTGGTGGAATGGCGGAGATCAGCTTTGCTGCGGAGACTTGCAGCGGGCACGTTTCCCGGGAACATTGAAACAACTTCTGGAGGCGTATTTTGAAAAATAAAACAAGAAAGGAAGCGGTTTCCAGAGCGCATATTTCTTATAGAATTCCGACATTTCAGTGGATGACGGATGCCTGCTTTGAAGATTTGCTTGTGACGCTGGACCGAAATCGGGAAGGCGTTGACGATGTCGCTCTTTTCACCGCCATGGTGCATTCGCCTCTGAAGCTGCCGGAACTTGAACGCCGCAATGAAATATTGTGCCGGCGTTATGCTCAATTGCGGAAATATGGTTTCAGTGTCGGAGTAAATGTGCTTTGCACTGTCGGTCATCATGAAGAAAATGTGGAGTGCGCTCCTTCGGGCTGCACGCCCTTTACTGATATTTTCGGCAATACCGAAGCAGGAACATGCTGTCCGAATGATCCGGAATTCCGCAGTGGTTTTTTGAAGCCGATGTACAGAATGCTGGCGGAGGCCGGCCCCGACTTCATCTGGCTGGATGATGATATCCGCTGGTGCTGGCACGGAAAACTGATGTTTGTATGCTTTTGCGATCATTGCATGGCACAGTTTAATCGTCTGTACGGTACGGATTTTACTCGCGAAACACTGCACCGGGCGTTTAATTCCGGTCCTCTTCCGGAACGGCTCAGTATGCGGAAGCGGCATCTGGCGTCGTCCGGCCGCTCAATTCGGGAATTGTTTCGTTGCATCGCGTCTTCCGTGTATGCGGTCGATCCCCGAATTGAACTGGGGGTAATGGACAGTGGAATGCGTTGGGGGGATAATGCCGATTTCGATGAGCTGTGTCAGGCTCTGATGAAATCGGGTGAAAAAGTCCCCCGGTGGCGCCCCGGCGGAGGTGCATACAACGACTCGCGTCCGGATGATTTTTTAGATAAAGCCGCGGCATTGGGGGCGGAGGCGGCGTCGCTGCCTGACTCCGTAGTCAGGATCCAGTCCGAAATAGAATGTTTTAATTATCAGCGTCTGCGCAAGTCTGCACATGCCGTGGCAATGGAAGCCGCGATTTACCATGCAGCCGGACTGACTGGTGCTGCATGGAACATCATGGACGTGGAAGCTGATCCGTTGTGCGCCTATGAGCCTTTGATTTCAACGCTCTGCCGCTTTCGTCCATTTTTTGACCGGCAGGTGGTTTCCAATCAGTGTTCGCGCCCAATCGGTGTATACAACGGATGGACGCAGGGCTATATTGCAGGCAGAAATCTGGCTGCGGGAGACTGGTGCGGACGAGAAGAGGTGAATCCCTGGAACAATCCGCATGCCTCCGAATTGTTTGCCGCCGGCATACCTCCGGCATACAGAATGGAGGAGGCTCAGGTCACAATGTTAAATCAGTACATCGCCTGGACACTGCCGCAGGAGGTGCTGATCAGAATTCTTCACGGCGGACTGTATTGTGATGTGGATACTCTGGCAATTCTGGAAGAGCGCGGATTAGGCCGCTATACGGGTTTTCAGGCGGGACGGAAAATCAGCCGGAATGCCAGAGAACGTTTGAAAAAGCACCCGTTGTGCACGGATTTCAGTGGATTCATTCGGGATTGTCGTCAGTCGTTTCCCTGGGGACATGAAGATGCCTGGGAACTGCTTCCGGCAGATGATAAAGGGGAAAGTCTGGCGGAACTGGTAGATTATCAGGGCACAATCCTGGCTGAGTGTTCTTTGGGAATTTATGAGAATGAATGGGGCGGACGGGTCGCGGTTGCCGGATATTATCCATTGCGCGACCAGCTGTTTTTATCAAGACTGACCTTGATGAAGCGGTTGTTTTCCTGGTTGAGTCACGATCAGCTGATCGGCTGGATTTCCAGTTACCATAGGATCGCATTATGGGCAAGGCAGTCGGAGGAACGGCTCTCCTTCAGTTTGCTCAATGCGTCGCAGGACAAAGCGGATCATGCGAAACTCATGGCAAAGACAAACCATGCTTGCGGATTTATCTGGGGAATGGACGGACTGAACTGCAATATGGAAGGAAACAGGGGAAAGGACGGCTATGTGGAATTTACATTGCCGCAGCTGGCTCCGTGGACTGTATATCAGATTGAAATCTGATTTTCCGGAAAGTCCTGAGTCTTGAAAAATGCTTCCGCGGCATATCGGGAAAAGCCGCTCACCTACGGAAAGTGGAGAACGGCAGGAATGCACAGGACTGCAGGACTGAATTCCCTGTTTTAACTGTGATAATATAAGAGCAATCTTCTGGCTTTTGAAGTCTTTGGAATATTCGTTTCCAAAGCAGAATAAACATCATTCACATTCCGTAATAGCCATTTAGCTGGAAGTGGACAGCACCTCATGAAATCATTGGTATTCACAGAATATGCGAAAAGAACCCAATAAATACTGGTAATTTCCTCCCATTTCAGAAAATACTCCATGACATAACATATCCGACAATAAATTCCTTGCTCTCTTATCTCAATATAACAGAAGGAATTGAAAAAAGGAAGTATAATTAGAAAAAAACAGATCATAAGCAGCAATCCGAAATACGATCCGGACATCATTTCACCGGAAACAATGTACATAACTGCAGAGATAAACATTCCAATCAGCAGCAGCCTGTCTATGCGGTATTTCACTCTTGTCTTTTTCATAACCCCCGGATAATGTAAAAGCTATGCGCCTCTCCCTGAAATGGACAGCCTTTATTGAAACGGTGTAAAAGCCTTTGGATTACTGTATTCCCATTGCCTGCCGATTGCAAGTATCGAAACAGATTTCGTCCGGCATCTGATCGTGTTTTCCCCCTTTGCTTCAAAGAGTTTGAATTGACACGAGGGCAATATCATCATCGGAAAATCCATTTATCAGTGAAAAGAGGGACTGTGTTTCAACGGTGTTCCGTTTGAGGAACTTCTCTTGGAAAACGCGGATGTTTGCGGCACATGGAAGGAACGGGACAAGCTGAACGTATTTGAATTTTTCCGCACCTCTCCGGACTTTTCCCGCAGTCTTCCGCTTGCGGAAAATCTGGTTGCGGAGAGCACAAAATATCAATTAATTTACACAAAATGACGTGGAAAACGCATTTTCACAGAATAAATTATCCGCATAAACAGCATTGGGGAGTATGATGAAGCGGTTTGCAGATTTCGGACTTGACGATTATATCAACGCACTGCGGGATTTTTGCGGGCAGGATCTCTGCCTCTATGACATCAGGGACTTTTCCGCCTCATACAAACTTCATCTGTCCAAAAAGCAGCGGATTCACGGATGTCCCTACTGCATGGCGGTGAAAAAATCTCCCGCAGCCCTTGCAGAATGTATCCGGGAGGAACATGCGATGCTTCAGGATATTCCGGAAAACACGCCGTTCCGCATTCGCCGATGTCATGCGGGAATTGTGCAGATGATTCTCCCGCTGCGTCTGGACGGGGATCTGCTCGGCGGCATCTTCTGGGGAATGCGTTTTCTGAAAGGCAGACGCCCGAACCAGAAATTCCTGCGCGCCTTTGCAAGACGTTACGACCTGGACATCGCGGAACTGACCCGGTGCACATGCCGGACGCCGGAAACTACGCTCAAGGCTCTCCGCGATTCCAGCACGCTGCTTTTCCTTCTGCGCGACCATATTCTTTCGTGTTCCCGCAACAAGCTGCTGGAACAGAATCTTGCCCGTTCGTTTGCCAGACCATCCGAAATTTCCGCCGCGGGGAGCGGAACCGTTCCCACGCCACGAATTCTCCGGCACAGTCTTTCCCCGGAAATCAGGAGTGCTCTTGAACTGGTCGAAAAAAACTACAAAGACGGTGTCTCGCGCGAGGAAATTGCCGAAAAGGTCGGATTGAATCCCTCCCATTTCAGCCGGAGATTCAAGCATGAGACCGGAATCAGTTTCCGCTCCTATCTTCAGGAATGCCGGATCTGCGCGGCGGCTTATATGATCAAACACAGCAAACTGAGGGTGGAAAATATCGCGATGAAACTGGGTTTTTCCTCCAGCGCCGCCTTCAACCGCTCTTTTCGTGCTCTGACAGGATTTTCCCCGCGCCGTTTCATGTTCAGCAACGCGGAATATCCCTGGAGTGAAAAAACGCGCGGGGACGAACCATTCTGACAGGTGCATGGAATTTCAAAATTCTGTATAAGAAAACAGGAAGGAAACATGATGAAGCATCCAATCAAGATCGGGGCGGTGAGCATACTGCTGGGCTGTGTCTGGAGCCTTTGCGGCGGCGTTTATCTGCCGGACGTCGGCGAGGGAGACAATTTGACAGTAAAAGACCGTGCGGGCATCAGGAATGCGTATCTGGGCAGCCGGAACGCACAGGGAAAGGCTCTTCCTGTGCGTGTTGCGGAAAGCCGTTTCGGCGGGGAAAACCGCTGTGCGCTGCGTTTCCGCGGGATGGGTTCCTATGGCACCGAAGTCATGAGTATTCCTGTCGAAAAGAAAGGCGCCCCCTTCTCCGTGACGATTGAAGCATGGTTTCGACCGGAAAAGACGCCGGAGAATTTCACGCGCCTGATCTGTGCCGGCGATTCCCCGGAAAAGACAAACGGCAGTTTCCGGCTTTATACCAAAAAAGGAGGCGGAACGGTTCGAGTGATCTGGGCTCTGAACCTGAACGGAAAGACCTGTGAACTCGGCACGCCGCAGAACCTGGCGGTTTTCATCCCCGGAAAGTGGGTGCATATCGCAGCGACATACCAGAAGGAAAACGGCGTAGCAAAGATTTTCATTGACGGAAAAACCGTTGCGACGGCATCATTTCCGAAAGGCGGCATCACACCGACGGATCATGAAATCACCGTTGGAAACAGAGACCAGGCAGACCGCGGATTCATCGGCTTGATTGATGAAATCCGGATCGAACCGGAAGCGCTGGATATTCCGATGCTTGGATTTTCCCGTCCGCTCAGCGCACAGCATACGGAGTCTTCCGCAAAGACTTTCGAGTGGGAGGGCTCGCGCTGCGGCATTACCGATCAGGTGCCCGCGCCCTGGAAACCTGTGACTGTTTCCCGGAAAGCGGATGGCCGCCTGACCGTCACCGCCGCGGAAAAGGAATTTTACTTCAACAAGGGAATTCTGCCGGACCGGATCCTCCTGCGCGGCAATGTCGAACTGCTTGCTTCTCCGCTCCGCGCAGAATGGGACGGCAAAGCGCTGGAAGCCGTGCCGGGAACACTGCGCATCCTGTCCGAATCTCCACGCGAGGTTCGTCTTGCGGGCGAACTGCGTTATGGAGCACGGAACTTCCGCGGCGAGGTCTCGATCGAGTTCGACGGTCTCTCGGGTGTGACGCTTGCACCGCTGGATCAGGCTGCCGGAGCGAAAGTAAATTCGTTCCGGATGAAGATCGAACTGCCCCGGACAAACACGCCGCTTGCCAAAGTCGGCGCTTATTCCGGCTTCCTGACAAAAAAACTTTCCAAGGCCTGGTCGTTTCCGATGTGGGCGGGCGGGGAAACGTGCGGCATGACGCTCTATGCAGAAAGCGACCAGTGGTGGGTCAATCCAAAACCGCAGGATGCGTTCGTTCTGGAACCTTTTGAAAAAACAGCGGTTCTGACGGTCAACTTCATCAGTGCTGCGACCGTGTTCAAGCCCGACAGTTCCTTCACGTTCTTTTTTCAGCCGACGCCTGTCCGGGATTTCCCGAAGTCCCGCCCGGAGATGGGTTTCTTCCACGGCGCGTTCTACGATATGGAGAAAATTCCCGGCGCAGTCAATCTTGTCTATGACGCAGCGAATCTTCTGAACCGGGAAAAGGGAACGCTGGACATTCTGCTTGAAGCCGCGTTCAATCCCGACGCGAAAATGGAACGCCGGCTTGGACGGGAACCTTACATCCGGGAAATCTTTTCCGTTGTGACGCTCGGGCAGGAACATTTCCGGCTCTGCTACAGCATTCCGCACGGCGGAATCATCGCTGACGAAGGCATTCAGCCATCCTCGGAAGCAATCTGGGACGGGACTCGGAAAACCCTTTTCACCGGCGGCTTCAAACCGAAAAAAAATCGTCTGTTCCGCCTCACGCTCTGCTGGGGAGAGGGAAAACTGCGCTGTTTTGCGGACGGCAGACTGATCGGAGAATGCGAAAGGCAGACGCTTTTCAGCGGCAGAATTCTTCCCGAAACAGACGGCACGACGCAGATCCGTTTCGGAGAGAGCATTTTCAATTTTCTGACGCCACGTTTCGGCTCCGGATTCCGGATCGCGGCACTGCGGCTCCTTGACCGTGCGCTTCCTCCGGAAAAAGAGGATGCCGGCACACTGCATCCTCTTGAAGGGACGGTGCTTCTGGAACGTTTCCGGAATGTGACAGCTCTGCCGGACGGCGAGCTTTTGAGCCGTCCGGAGAAGGGACCTGCCGGACGTGTCTCGCGGGGTGGAACACTTGCGGATGGCAAACTGTGCCTCTATCAGAATCCCGCGACGATGAAGACAAGCTGTCTGGACCGGGTTGCGGAAACCGGCACGACTGCTATGATCTTCCATCAGGGGTGGTCCTCCATCCAGAGCCATTACCGCACCGAGGAACCGGAAAAACTCCATCAGCTGATTGAGGCATGTCACAAAAAAGGAATGAAGCTTCTGCTCTATTTCGGATTTGAACTTTCGGAGAAGGCGCCGGAATTTGCGAAATGGCATCGCGAGGTGCTCCGGCTCCATCCGGATCGTCCCACTCCGCCGCTTTCCCTGGTCCGCCACGATCAGAAATCCGGAAAGGTCTGTTACGGAAGCCGCTGGCAGGATTTCATCACGTTTGCCATCGAAAAAACCTGGAAGGAGTTTCATTTCGACGGCGTATTCATCGACGCGGCAATGGTTCCTTATCCCTGTCCCAATGAACTTCACGGCTGCGGATGGCGCGATTCCGCCGGAAAGCTGCATGCCACAATGCCTGTGCACCGCTATCTGGAAATGATCCGCCGGATTCACAATATCGTCAAAAGCCGGGGCGGACTGATTACCGGAAACCAGGCATCCGGCCCGCTCTGGGGCTACCCGGATTCGGTCTGGGTCGGCGAGGGGTATAAATACAAGGAACTTGCGGCAAATCCAGGAAAGGCCATTCCCCTGCCGGAGTGGAGGACGAATTTCGCAGGCCGCACCATCGGTACGCCGGGCGAGCTCCTTCTGTATGAATATCCGCCGTTCTGGCGCAGGGACGCGGGATGGGCGCTCGCCGGACTCCACGGGATGTTCCTCCGTCCGGAAAACTGGTGGAAGGGAAGCTATCTGGAAAAACTTGCACGGATGCGCCGCGTCTTCCGGGAATTCGGAATGGAACAGGCGGAATACATCGCCTACTACGATCCTTCCCTTCCTGTTAAAAGCGCTGCAAAGGATGTTGCCGTCAGTCTCTACCGCACACCGCGGGCGCTGCTGCTCTGGGTTGCCAATCTTTCCGCGGAGGAAAAAGTTGTGCCGCTTTCGTTCGACTTCTGTCCGGAGCTTCCTTCGTGCGCGCGTGCTGTAGATCCCCTGACCGGCGCGGTCTGTCCTGTGAAGGGGAATTCCATCATGGTCCGCGTATATCCCTATAACTGGAGAATGCTCAGTATTGACCTGACCGGACACAAAGGAAAGGAGTTGGCAAAATGAGTATACGGCGTCTTTTCTCCCTGATCGAGCTCCTCGTCGTTCTTGCGGTCATCGCGGTTCTCGCAAGCCTGCTTCTGCCTGCGCTGAGCATGGCAAAGGAGAAGGCGAAACAGTCTGCCTGCATCGGGCAGATGAAGCAGCTCGGTTATGCTTCGCAGCTTTATGCGGACGACTACAAGGAATATATTGTCTCCAATACGAAAAATTACGGATTCGACTATGAACTGAGAGCCTATCTCGGTCATCCGAATGATCCGCTCTATGTGAGCAAGGGTGCGCGACGGCTCCAGATCATGCACTGTCCTTCCGCCGGTCCGAGGGGCGGAACACGTTCCTATGCGATTGCGCATAAGGACCCCGGCTGGGCTCCGGAGGGTTCCTACGGAGCGGAGGGAAAGCGTCTGGGTGAAATTTCCAAGCCGGAAGCGACGATCCTCTTCTGCGAAAACTGGGCACCGGGAAACAGCGTCGGAAACTCCACGGAAGGCGCGATCTGCTATCCAAAGGACGACATCCACAGCGTCGGCGGATTGATTGCGAGACTGCACCGCAAAGTGAACAAGTCGAATTACACATTCGTGGACAGCCATTGCGAGTATCTGGATTACCGAAGGACGACCACTCTCTACTACCCGGCGGCAGGAAACCGCTGGGGCGGCATGTGGACCATCAACCCGAATGACTGATCGCAGGCGGAAAGGCTGAAGTCACAACATCATCTGACAATCTATCTGTCCGGCATGTCTTTGCAGTCGTCAAACGCCCTGCATATGACCGGAATATCCAATTGTCATGTGCGGGAATCAATAAAGGTTTTTGCGCAGGTCGGACTGTCTCCGATGCAGACATCGAAAAAATTGTGCCCGTCCCCGCACGTCCGCCTTGCGGGCGGGCGCAAAATTCAGGGGACAGGCATAACGATGCACGCACCGGGAAACTTGCATCAATCGGAAAGATGTATCACGCAGAACGGTTCGCATTCACATTCTCACGACGGTGCACTCTGAGAGTGCACCTCATGGGAAAGTCCGGCAACTTCAGTACCGGAAGCGAAGTTACGGCTGCGGAAACGGGGAGGCAGTAATCCGGGCTGCGGGAATCCACAGATCACTGTAAGCGCAGGAGTCCATCGAACGCGGCGGGCCGAAGCCGACCTTGTCGACTTCATTGTAAGGATTGCGGGGCTGATCGGTGAGCTTGCCCAGTGCCCAGATCATCCAGCCGACCCGTTCGCGGGCGCAAAGCGTCAGCATTCCGGCCTGAAACTCGCGGCAGACCGTTTCTCCTTTGTCCCAATGGGTTGCGCCGAATTCGGTGCACATCACCGGAACCTGATGGGAGTCACGGAATTTCACGATGTGCTTCTGCACAAGCCACGGATGATTGTCCAGCGGATAGTCGTGGAAAGCGAAGACGAGGTTGTTGTAGGGCGCGTCCGCGGTAGATGCCGCCGGTCCCCAGGTCCGTTCAAGGGAACGGCTGTGCGACCAGTCGGCGGAACCGACGAGGATAATGTGCCTGGTGTCGACCTTGCGGATTTCACGGATGGCGCGCATATACCACTCGCGTGCCTGCTCGGGGCGGATGTCGTGCGGTTCGTTCATCAGTTCATAGCCGAGCACGTGCGGTTCGTTTTTATAGCGTTCGGCGACCCTGCGCCAGCGGCTGACCCACTCGGTCACTCCGGCTTCGTCCCACAGCGCGACAGCCTGTTTGCTGCGGGCTTTGGCTTCGTCAATCTTTTCGCTGAAATACCCGTGGTCGTCGAGAATCACATACATGTCATGCCGTTTCGCTGCCTGAATCACGGGATCAATGAAGTCGCTCATGTGGGCGGTGAGGTCGATCGGCTCCTTGACGTTATTGTTGAAGTAGCGGGTGTAGAAAGGCAGACGGATGGTGTTGAGACCGCGCTTCTTGGCATACTCCATGACCGCATCGTCCAGGTTGCTGATGATAACGTCGCGGGCGTAGCCGATTCCGGCGGGCAGGAACTCCTTACCGTCGGCGGTGACGATCTGCGGACCCTTCACCTTGAGCCAGGCAAAATCATAATTGGGGCGATAACCGAAAACCGCAAGCGGCAGCGATTCGCCAATTCCAGCGGCGGAGACGGTGACGGAGTTGTATTTCTGGATGGAAAGGGGCGGATTTTTCCAGACATATTCAAACCTGCCGTTCCGGACGGGAACTTTCCGGGCGGTCTTTTTGCCGGAGGCGTTACTGAGCTTGAGCGTCACTTCGGAGCTGCTGCCGACGACCCGCCCCCGCAGATGCAGTTCCGTAGCCGCCTTTTCCGGCTTGTCCGCAAATTCAACGGAGAGTTTGCGGGCTTCGCCGAGCTGAATCTCGGCAACATCGAAATCGGCAATCCGGTTCAGACGGAACGCCAGCATCCGTGCCTTGCTGCCGCTCGGACGGCGCGACACCGGGAACTCCAGCGTCTGCCACTCCGAACCGCCCTTGAAAGTGACCATCTGCCCCATTGAGCCGCGGGGATCACTGAGATACCAGTAGGCTTCCAGTTGATATTCCTGGCCGGGTTCGCCGCCGCGCAACCGGATTCTCAGCGGCGCCGCTTCCGGAAACTCCGCAAGATTGAGCTGCGGCTTGAACTGGAAGTTCCAGCGGATTCCCGGCTGTCGGGTCAGCTCGCGGCGCCGGATCGTCAGAACGCCGTCCCGGACAACGGTCTCCGCTCCCTGTTCTCCTTTGCAGACAATTTGCGGTTTGTCGCCGGACTTTGCCGGAAAGATGGACAATTCCCGTTCAGGCGAAGCCATTTCGGCGAAGAGCGATGTTGCGGAGACAAGCGTCATCACGCAGACTGCGGACAGAGTCTTTCGTTTCATCAGTGAACCTTTCAATTGAAATCAGTGAGCTTTGAAATACCAGTTCGGGATATCATTTTTACCGCTGTTCATTTCCACAAGCGATCTCCATTCGGCATGTCCGTCCGCCCAGAGGTAGTTGCCGCCCTTGCTGTGCCTGGAGGCGATTCGGGTGGGCAGACCGTCATTTGCACGGGCAATGGTCACGTAATTATCCTGGGCACCGGTATGAATCGTTCCATCCGGCACATCCCCGACGAGAGCCGTTTCCGTGGGGCGCTGTTTGAAATAGGTGATTTTCTGAGGTCCATCGCTTCCGTTGGAAGACAGCTCCGGATTGTAGCAGAGCCAGCGATTCCAGCCTAACCCGGCATAGACTCCCGGTTCTCCAGTTTGCCAGTTGGAATTTGCAGGGGGCACACCTGCCCATGTGGGACAACCGAAAATGCTCGGCTGTCCAAATCCTTTCAGGTCTTTTACCATATTGCTCCAAGTGACCTGCGCACGCCCCGTGTAAGGAGCCAGCTGCAGTTTCCAATAGGCGGGCGTGCCGCCTTTTTCAGTGGCTGTGGGGAGCCAGCTGTCGTAATCGTTCGTATACATCAGCAACGCAGAGCCAAGCTGTTTGCAATTGGCGAGACATTTCATGCCGTTCGCCTTGTTCCGCGCCTGACTCAGCGCCGGCAGAAGCATCCCTGCCAGAATCGCGATGATCGCAACAACCACGAGCAGCTCAATGAGGGTAAAATCTCGGCGGGCGGCGCCGGACATGTTGACGTGTTTCACTCCTTCACGTGTTTTCCATTCCAACTGTTTATTCCTTACGATGTTATCCATTTCAATACCTCCGTTATCAGTCCGTCGGGCTTCTTCCGAAAGCCGTTGCAACTAACAGACCGCAGCTATGTTTATTAGTTCACTCCAATGCCGTTCGCTGTCAATTTTTTTGGATAAAATAAGCTACATCATGCTCCGTCACCTTCCATTTTTTGCGTCCTGACTGTAATATTCCTTTATTAATATTATATATTATACGGGGGGAATGTCAATAGACGATCACACAAAAAGAAGAGATTTTTGTTAGTTTTACAATACAAAATTGTATGATTTCAATATAAAATATCATTACTCCCGTGCTCAGGCAATCCGGTATCTTGGTGAGGCAAATTCAAAAACGACTCTGTTCGGCGGAAGGGAAAAAAAGAGAGAAAAAGTGCTGCCCGACTCCGGTCAGACAAACCGGAGGGAAAATGACCGGTCTGCCCGAATTCCGCCTGTGATGCGGAGGAAATCAGGACCGCTTCGGGAAAGACGGGACACGTTTCAATCATTGCTCCCGATCTCCGGCGAAGCGGAACGATTGGACTTCCTCCGGCTCGGCAAGTTCGCCGCGGGGAACGCTCAGCGGTCGGGGGGCGGCTCGGACTTGAAAGACAGTTATGGCTGCGGAACAGGCTTCTGACCGCTTTTTCCGGAGGAAAGAAACTCCGGCGCCACCCGCTTGACTTTGCCACGGGGAATCACAACCGGATAATAGCCGCGCTCCCGTGACCATGCCGTTTTCGCCGGATAGGGATAAAGCGGCACGGTGTATGCCAAATTTCCGCCCTCGTACCGTTTGGCTTCAAGCGATTCGGGGGCACGCCCCTTTTCACACCAGTCGGTCATGACGGCAACCCAGTCCGGCAGCGCATTGATGCCGGGGCCGGAACCGTGATGCGCCATGCCGGGGATCAGAAAATAGCGGAAGAAACTCTGCGTTTCCTCAAGAGAGCCGACCTGCTCGATGACTTTTTCATAATAGTCCAGCGTTGCCTGGAAAGGCACCACCGAATCGGCGGTGCCGGAGGTCATCAGCAGCTTGCCGCCGCGCTTGCGGAAAGCCGCAAGGTCGGGGTTTTCCGCAGTCAGGTCTGTCGCCAGCGCCGCGGTGTAGCGGTCGAAATCCTTGCCGAAGTCAAGCGCCAGATAATCGGCGTCTTTGCCGAACACCCAGTTGAAGAGGTAGAGATTTCCCGCCGCCGGCCAGAAATTGGAGCCGGGAGGGATTCCGTCGAAGATCCGTTTTCCCGAAACTGCGTGGCGGGGTCCGTCAAACAGCAGACGGAGCCCTTCGCGCTGATCGGGCGTGAGCGAAGGCTCGGCGGCGATGAGCATTTCAAGTTCAGCCTCGGAAAAACGCGGATCAGAGATGCACTTCCCCGCGAAAGGCGGAATCTCCGAAGGCGCCTTGATCCGGTTTGCGGCGGCAATAATCGCTTTTTCCTGAGCGGAAGTGAAGTTGCAGCGTTTCAATATCTGATACGTCCAGAGAAAATAGGCATGCAGCGGCGTCCGGCAATGTGCCGGGAGAGTGGCGACGATACCGTCGTAATCCTCCGGATAAAGCTGCGCCTCCCGGATTGCCTGCTGGCCGCCGGTGGAATGACCGTGAAAATAGGAGTAGTCGGGGCGTCTGCCGTAGTAATCCTCGATGATCTCCTTGGCGGCGACGGTCATCAGATGGGTGGCGCGGTAGCCGAAATCCTTCCAGACTTCGGGATTGCCGATCCCCGCGTCCGGCGCGGGATTGGTGCCGAGATCGGTGGTTGCGACCGCAAAACCGCGCTGGAAGTAAGGGATGTATTTCGCTTCATCAATGCTGCCCGCCATGCCGCTGTTGCCGAGAGAGAAGAGCCTGCCGTTCCACTCCTTCCGTTCCGGCAGCCAGACCGCGACCCGGATGTTGGAGCCGGGCGCGGGATTCAGCAGGAGCCGCACCGCGGTTCCGCCGAGCGGCAGGGCTTCGACGGCGGTGACTTTCGCGCAGTCCAGCTTCAGAGAGGGCGTCCAGCCGTCTCTGCCGATGGCGGTACCGGCACACAGCAACGATGCCAATGCAACGGAAGCGAGTTTCATGGCAAGGCGTGCTCCCTGTTATTTGGCTTTCGGGAAAGGAGTGGCCATGATTCTCGCCGCCGGGAAGCACAGGTCGCTGTAAGCGCAGGAATCATAACGCAGGGGATTTATTCCGACTTTGTCGACTTTATTGTAGGTGCAGCGCGGGTTGTCCTCCAGACGCTTCAGTGCCCAGATCATCCAGCCGATGTCCTCTTTGGCGCAAAGCGTCAGCATACCGGCGATGAAACTGCGGCAGACCGTTTCGCTCTTTGCCCACGTGGTTGCGCCGAATTCAGTGCAGAGCACCGGGACGTTGTGCTTGTCCCGGAAGGCGGTGACATAACCTGCAACCTGCCATGGGTGATTGTCTTCCGGGTAATCGTGGAAGATGAAAACGACATTGTTGTACGGCGCATCAACGGTTGAAGCGGTCGGTCCCCAGGTTTTTTCCATGGCGCGGGCGTGCGACCAGTCGGCGTTGCCGAGCAGAATGATGTGGCGCTGGTCAACCTTGCGGATCGCCTTGAGACAGCGGGTGTACCATTCCCGGGTGGTTTCCGGTTTGATGTCGTGAGGCTCGTTGAGCAGTTCGTAGCCGAGGACGGTGGGTTCATCCTTGAAGTATTCGGCGACCTTGACCCAGCATTCAATCCATTTGGCAACACCGGCTTCGTTCCAGCGGTCTACGGACTGTTTCTGGCGCGCTTTGGCTTCGTCAATCTTGGCGCTGAAATAACCGTGGTCGTCAAGGATCACATAGAGATTGTGCCGCTTGGCAGCCAGCACGACAGGAAGCACGAAATCGCGGATATGCTCTTCGATATTGAGCGGAACGGATTCATCGTTGTTGAAGAAGCGGACGTAGAAAGGCAGCCGGATCGTATTCATGCCGCGCGCCTTGCAGAATTTCATGACTTCTTCGTCCTGCGCCGGGATGATGACGTCGCGGCAGTAGCCGACGCCGACCGGAATAAAGCGTTTCTCACCGTCTTTTGCCAGAGGCGAAGTGACAATCTCCTTGCCTTTCACCCGAAGCCAGGTGTGGGAGTCATCGGCGCGGTAGCCGAAAAGCGGCAGCTGAATCGAGGTGTCGGCGGTTTCCTTTCCGCCGTTGACCGTAGCGTAAAGGGTGTTCCAGAGACCGATGTTGACCGGCGGACGCTTCCACTTGAGTTCATAGACGCCGTTCCGGCTTTTGACGGTCCGGGTTTTGACTTCGCCGCGCGAATTGCGCAGATGGACGGTGACTTCGGCATTCGGAACGGAGGTCGTGCCGCGCACCGTCAGCTCCGACTGAACCTTGGCGACGTTTCCGGTGATGGAAAGCGTGACCCGACGGGGCTTCTCAATGGCGATTTTCCGGATGACGACGTTTTTCGGGTCCGGCTGAAATTCAAGCTGAAGCATTTGAAATTTCTTGCCCGGCGCCACCGGCAGCGGGACCACGATCTCCTGAAAATCGGAGCTGGCGCGGACCGGCATTTCGATTCCGTCCACAACCGTCCTGTCGGCTTTGCGCCAGCGGGTGCGCATCACGGTATCCTTGGCGCTCCTGAGCTCGACAACCAGCGCATCGTCAGCCTCGAAATCGGAGGATATTTTTTCCTTGAAATTGATCGCGCCGCGCAGGAACACCTGAATTCCGGGGGTATCCCGGTTCAGCGTCAGTATGCCTTTTTCCTCCTTGAACGAGGAACCGTCCGACCCTCCTATGGTGATTTTATCTTTGACCGGCATCAGCGACGCGGCGTTGAGAGAGAGTGCCCCGAGTGCGGCAACGCAAAACATCAGTGATTGTTTCATAACAGTCTCCAGAATTACTTTATTGTTCATTGTTTAATGGTTAATGGTGTAGTACCAGGCATAATTGCCGTTTTTGCCCCGTGCGATTTCCGCCTGGCTGATCCAGCCCGCATGACCGTCCGCCCAGGTGATGTTCAGTCCGCCGGAATGACGGCGGCTGACTCGTTCATGGCGGCGGTTCATCGAATCGTGGCATCCCGGATATGGTGCAGGATGCAGTAGTGACCGTATTCCGTGTAAATCCACTGGGAGGCATCGACAGTGTCGCCGACAAGGGCGGTTTCGGAAAGCAGCCGTTTGAATTTAGAGATTTTGATCTGAGTCGAAGTCGCCGGATTGCTTGACGAATAATTTCCGCTGACGTTGTCGTTCCAGCCAAGTCCGCCGGTCTGACCGGGATACGTCTTGAATTCAGAGGCGAATTTACTGCCGACACCGCTGAAATTGGGACAGCTGAATACACTGCCGACGCCAAACCGCTTGTCTTTGATTACATCCCCTCTGGTGGTCCGGTCGGTTATGCCGACATAAGGAGCAAGCTGATATTTCCACATGCTGGAATTGCCGTCGAGCTTGCCGGAGGGCAGCCAGTCCTCATAGTCGGCGGTATACTGGACGATGGCGGAACCGATCTGCTTGCAGTTGCCGAGGCATTTGATAGCGTTCGCCTTGTCCCGCGCCTGCTTCAGCGCCGGCAGAAGCATCCCTGCCAGAATTGCGATGATCGCCACAACGACGAGCAGCTCAATAAGGGTAAAATCCCGGCGGGCGGCGCCGGACATGTTGATGTGTTTCATTCCTTCACGTGTTTTCCATTCCAACTGTTTATTCTTTACGATGTTATCCATTTTCAATATCTCCGTTATCAGTCCGTTGGGCTTCTTCCAGAAGCCGTCGCAACTGACAGACAACAGCTATGTCTGTTCGTTCACACAATGCCGTTCGCTGTCAATCTCCTTTGTGAATAAAATAAGCTACATCATAACTCCGTCACCTTCCAATTTTTTGCGTCCTTATGAGATCACTGTCATTATGTCTTCGCCGTTAATTATATATTATGCAGGGGAGAATGTCAATAGGCAATCATGCAAAAAGAAAAGAATTTTACGAAATTTACAATACAAAATTGTATGATCAAAATATAAAATATCATTCTTTTTTGTTCAGACAATCCTTGCTTTTGCTCAAGTAGTTCGGTATATTAGTGATAAGAGCAAGTCAACAACATAAGAAAGGTGTCAGAAATGAAGCAGTTTCATGTGATTTCACATACGCACTGGGACCGTGAGTGGTATCAGCCGTTCGAGGTATTCCGTCATCGTCTGGTCGATCTGATCGACCATCTGCTGGAGATTTATCAGGAGTATCCGGAATATGTGTTCGAGCTGGATGCACAGACCGTTTGTCTGGAGGATTATCTGGAAGTCCGCCCATACCGCCGCGCGGAACTGGAACGCTGCATACGTTCCGGCAATCTGAAAGTCGGACCGTGGTATGTGCAGAACGACTTCTTCCTGACCGGCGGCGAAGCCACCGTGCGAAATCTTCTGATGGGAACCTCGCTGGCGGAGAAGTTCGGAGCGTGCGCCCGGTGCGGCTACACGCCCGATCAGTTCGGATTGATCGGACAACTGCCGCAGGTTTTCCGCGGCTTCGACATCGACAACTGCGTATTCGGGCGCGGCTACCGGCGGGAGGGGGAAACGCTGCCCAACGAATTTGAATGGCGTTCGCCGGACGGTTCGGCGGTGCTTGCCTCCTTTATGAGCCGCTGGTACAACAACGCCCAGCGGTTTCCGGCTGATCCGGAGCTGGCGCTGCTCTTTTTCCGCGAAGTGGAGGCGGCGCAGGAGACTGAGGCGGTCACACCGCACCGGCTGCTGATGAACGGCGTCGATCATCTGGAGGCGCAGGAGAATCTGCTGCCGATACTGAAGGAGCTGAACCGCCGGATCGCGCCGGACATGATTTTCCAGTCCACACTCTGCGGTTATCTGGAAGCTGTGCGGAAGTTCGTGAAGGAACATGGCGTCGCGCTGCACAGCGAAACAGGAGAACTGCGCTACGGCGCATCCGGCAACGTTCTGCAGGGAACACTGTCGGCACGGCTGCCCCTGAAGCGGGAGAACGATCATTTCGAGGCGCTGATCGAACTGCGGCTGGAACCGCTGTACATCCTGCTGGAACAGCTCTGCGGCGACGAACTGTATGACCGCGACTATTTCCGTTATCTGTGGAAATCTCTGCTGCGCAACCAGCCGCACGATTCCATCTGCGGATGCAGCACTGACCGGGTTCATCAGGACAATGCCAATCGTTTCGCCCGGCTCGGCGACCTGGTGAAAGATCTGACTGACCGCGGCGTCCGGCACTTCTGGGCGCGGCTCGATCGTCGGGACATGAATCCGGCGGACTACCTGCTTGTGCTGTTCAATCCCCTGCCCCGCACCCGCTCGGAGGTCGTGGCAGCGGAGGTGTTCCTGCCGCTGGACGAGAACCCGGAGACAATCCGGCTTACCGATCCCGCAGGCAAACCGGTGCAGTTTGCGGTCCGTTCGGTGGAACGCCGGTTCCAGACCAACTACTCGGCGATCAACCTGCCCGGACAGATTCCGTGTCTGCGGGTCGAGCTTGACATTGCCGCCGAAGCGCTTCCGCCGTGCGGATTCCGGGTTCTGCGGTTGAGTTACGGCGGAAACACGCCGCTGACGGTGGCCGACGCCGAAGCCGGAACCGTGCTGGAAAATGCTTTCGTTCGTTTTACGGTCGATGCTTCGGGACGGTGCGAACTCCTCGACAAAGATTCCGGCGAAACATTCCCCGATCTGATTTCGTTCACTGACGAGGGGGACGCCGGTCACTCCTACAACTTCCTGCCGGTCGAAAACGGAAGCATCCGGGAGCTGGGCGCGATCTCGCGCATACAGGTCAACGGCTTCCGGCGGGGACTGCGGCAGGGTGTGCGGGTCGAATACGAATTCGACCTGCCGCGCGATTACGATTTTGATCTGTGCCGTCCGACGGAAGAAACGGTTTTGAACCGGCTGACCGTCGAATACACTCTTGATGAGTTTTCCCGCCATGTCGCGGTCGAAACCAGGATCGGAAACCGTTCCGGCTCCCACCGGCTGCGGGCGGTGTTTCGTCACGGAATCGCATCTCCCGTCACGCTGGCATCCGTGCCGTTCGGTTTCGAACAGCGCACCCGTGACGAACTGCTCCGGCAGGAGGGACGCCATAACGCGGACCAGCCCGATTCCGGCGTAATCACGATCCGGGAAGGAAAGCGGCAGTTCAGCTGTCTGAACGAGGGACTGCATGAGTACGAGCATCTGGCAGACGGCAGAATCGCGCTGACGCTGCTGCGTTCGACCGGCAATGTGAATGCGGTCCGTTACGATGAAAACGGTCAGTGCATTCGTTCCGGCGCAGAGTGGTGCGCGCCCGAAGGAAAATTGATCGGAGATCACACCTTCCGGTTCGCTCTGCGTCCCGGCGCGGCGACTCCGGCGGAGCTGGAACAGGAACATCAGGCTTATCTCGCACCGGCTTTCGCCGCCTTCGATTCGGTCGATCCGCATAAATTGACCGGCGGACGCCCGTGCGACCAGTGCAGCGCGGTGCGGGAACTGTTCTTCCGCGACCTGCCGCTGGAGAAACAGCGGCTGCCGCTTCAGGCTTCCGGCATCGAATTAAGCGGAGAGGCGGTGTTTTCCGCTCTCAAAAAGGCGGAGGACGGCGACGGCGACATTCTGCGTATCTACAATCCGGAGCGGCAGACAGCCGAAGTTTCGGTGCTGCTGCCGCCGGGTCTGCGGGCATGTCCGGCGCGGCTTGACGAAACCCCCGAAGGGGAACCGCTGAACGGCAGCCCGCTCCGATTGACATTGTCTGCAGCGACAATCCGGACGCTGCGCATAAAAAGGGAGGAATAATGGCACCTTTGCGACGGCAACAAGCGATTAAAACGATCCGCCGCCGGATTGAAACCGGCGAATGGCTTCCGGGCGTGCGGATTCCGACGGAACTGGAGTTGACCCATCTTTTCGGCGTGTCGCGCTGCACGGTGCGCAGTGCGCTCGAAGAACTGGTCCGCACCGGTGAAATTGAACGGCGCGCCAATGTCGGGTGCTTCGTGACCGCCGGGCCGGGCAGCGACTCTTTCCGCAGCGGTCTGATTGCATACCTCGAATCAAACACCTCCGGCAATTTGTCCGGGAACTTGCTGCTTCGCGGCGCCGAACTGCAGGCGTTTGAATATGGCATTGACCTGATCTACTGCAATTTGAACGGTCACACGGAGAAGGCAGCTGAGTTCATCGAACGGTTGTGTCGCCGCGGCTGCCACAACGTGCTGTTCGCACCCGAAATCTGCCGGAACTATCATGAGGTCAACAATCCGGTGCTGGATGCGTTTGAAGCGGCGGGGCTGAACTGGGTGGTGATCGGCAGTCCGCTGCTGCGCGACGGGATGATCCGGGGGAATTTCATCGGCAGCGACAACTACGGCGCGATGCGCAGCGTGGTGCGGCAGCTGGTGCGGGGAGGACACCGCCGCATCGGCAGCATCCGGGTGTTCGACGGCGTGTTTTCATCAGATCAGCGCCTGGCGGGAATCCTTGATCAATTGCGGCTGGAAGGGCTGGCGCCGGAACTGGAATACCATCTGACCATCCGGGATGTGCCGCTGGATGAGCAGGGACGCGAGCAGCTCCGGCAGCTGATGAAACTTCCCGAGCCGCCGACCGCGATCATCTGCATCCACGACGCGATTGCCGCGAACGCGATCGACGAACTGCGCAAACTCGGGAAACTGGTGCCGCGTGATGTATCGGTGTTCAGCTTCGACGACTCCTTCATAGCACGGACCCTTCTGCTTTCCTCGGTGCGGCAGCCATGCACCGAAATCGGCAAGCGCGCGGTTCGGCTGCTGTATGAGAAGCGGGCAGGCGGAGACTCTGTGCGCCACCAGCAGTTCCTCCCCTGCCAGATCGTGAACCGGAAGTCGGTTGCAAACTTATGCTGACCAATTCGGAAAAGCCGGGACATGGTCCGGTCATTTAATCCCGGACGGGCAAGGAGGCATACGCGCAGAGACTTGAGTTTTTGCGACTTTTTGAGAAAAAAGTCATCCTGGATGCGTCAAGACGGTCTTGAAGCCCAGGAAAAAGAGTGATTGACAGGAAAATCAACCATTTTGAAACTGACTCATTATAAAAAGGAAGGCATTTGATGAAAGAAGTCACGATTCCGACGGAAAAACTGCCGGTGACGGCGGAAGCCGACATCTGCGTAATCGGGGGCGGCTGTACCGGGGTCTTTGCGGCAATCCGTGCCGCACGTCTCGGTGCCAGCGTCGTCATCCTTGAAAAACAGAACCGGTTCGGCGGATGTGCCACAAGCGGACTCGTCTGCATGTGGCATTCGCTGTTCGACATCACGAGGGAAAAACAGATCATCGGCGGGCTGACGCTCGAAACGCTGGAACGGCTCGGAAAGCGGAATGCCGCCAGCTCTTACCGCACGAAACAGCCGGGCATCAGTTTCAACTCGGAGGAACTCACCCTTGAGCTTGACGCCCTGGTTCTGGAACAGAAGAGAATACGCACCTTTTTCCATACGTTCTTCTCCCGTCCGATTCTCGATGAAGACGGAAGAATCACCGGAGTCGTCGCGGAAAACAAATCGGGGCGCTTCGTCGTCTCCGCCCGCGCCTTTGTCGACGCTTCCGGCGACGGTCTGCTCTGCCGGGCGGCGGGAGTCCCGATGTACCGCCCGAAAACGCCACAGCCGCCGACCGCCTGCGCGCACATTGAAAACTTCCGGAAAATGAAAGACCTGAAGTTCAAGGAACTGGTCGAGAAAAACAGATCCCGGATTCCGAATCTGCCCTGCGGATATTTCTGGGGCTGCGACATTCCGGGAAGCGAAAACGTCTACATGCTTGCGGCAACCAGGGTCATGAACTGCAATTGCATGGATGCCGACGAAATAACGAATGCCGAATTTGAATCCCGCCGGCAGATCCGGGCAGTGATGGACCTGTTCCGGGATGCCTATCCGGAAATTCCGGTCTCTCTTCAGGCGCTTCCTTCCGAGATCGGAATCCGGGAAAGTGAACACATCACATCCATCGGCCGATTGAAAGGCAATGAAATGCTCGCGGACACAAGATACCCGGACACCATTGCCGCCGGAACCTATCCCGTCGACATTCACGGAAACACCGATGATTCCATTACGTTCAAACTTCTGACGGGAGTAAAGCAGACTTTCCGCTCCAACATCCTTCTCAAACAGGAACGCTGGCTTCCCGAAGGCAAAGTCCTGCCCTACTACCGGATTCCATTGAGCTGTCTGATTCCCGCGGGAACCAAAAACCTGATCGCTGCCGGGCGAATGCTCGACGCGGATGCGGAAGCATTCGGAGCTGCCCGGGTCATGGTCAACCTCAACCAGTGCGGAGAAGCCGCCGGGGTCGCGGCGTTCTGTTCGCTGAACGATCAAAAGGAGATGGCGGAAGTCGATGCGGCACAGGTCAGAAATCTCCTCAACAAGGGCGGCTCGCTCATTCCCTGCGATCTTTAATGCGGGGACTGCGGAATGCTGTCCTGACGGACAGACTCTGTAATATTGTGCGGTCTGAAATCCGGCATTCCGGACCGCATCTCAGGCGGTCTGCTCCTGATCCAGTCCCTTGAAGGATGCGACATCGATTCCACGTTCCGCCACCTGCCGCGCCATTTCAAGGGATTTCGCCTGCTGGAAGCCGAAGCCGGTCAGCAGGTCGCCGATATTGGCAATCATGTTGGTCGCGGTCTGATTGGCAAGCCCGAAAGTGTCCCCCAGGTCTTTTGCCGCAAGTTTTGCGGATGCGCTGATCTCTGTATAGACGTATTTCAGCTTGTTCGCGCCCTCTTCCATTTTGGAAAATTCCATGGAAGCGTCCTTGCCGAATGAAAAAAGCGCTCTCCCGGAAAGATAGGTTGCGGAATATGCCGCGACTTTCCGCATTGCGCTTTCCGCGGTTCCCGGCAGTGAATTCATCCCGTCGTTATAGGCTTGCGTATCAAGATCGACGGCTGCGTGCAGTGTTCCAAGATTCAATGACATAAAAAAAACTCCTGTATTTTACCACAGGAGCCGTTTGTCAATATGTCTTTTATATATTTACCTTATTGCGTTTTTTCATTAAAAGTAAGAAGTTCTGAAATTATCCATGACATATTTACAATAATCAAAACAATCCCAATAGGAGGGTTTATATTAATAAATATGATGATTCCAAATGTAATAATAATTTTTACAATGCCTGGCTCAACTTTTTCATCATAAAAATTATGAATTCCAAGACCACCAAAGAATAAAGCCAAACGCCAATAAATACCAAAATCCTTCGGTTTTTTTGCCGAGGTTTCGTTTGAGTCAAGATATTCACCGCAATGTTTGCATTTTTTGGCAACAGCGAGGATTTCTTCTCCGCACATGGGACATTTTTTAGTCGGAAGCATAACAACAGGAGAGGCATTTACTGAAAACTCATTTCCGCAGTTCTGACACTGGACATTCTGCCCGGCATAACTCTCATCCACTTCATAGTTCTGCTGGCAATGCGGACACGATATCTTCATTTTTTTCTCTCCCCTGATTTATTTGTATAGCTTCGGCAATTTAGATTGCTTGTTTGTCGTGCTTGAAACTGCCGCAAAAGCAAATACCCTTAATTGCCGATACAATAATTTGTCATAAAAGGCGGAACAGTTTCCGCAGCAACCCAAACAGCGAACCGATGGTAATCACGCCAAAAAACAGAAGAACGGGGTGAATCTGGAACACTTCCCATAAAATCAGCATGGGTATGAAGACAATCACAGTCGCGATGAGAAGACTTATGGGCGTCCATTCGTTTTTATTCTTCATGTAGTTCAAGGTTTCTCTCCCCTGATTCTCCCCTTGCAGGTCTTGCAGTCTTTCAGATCGACTTGGAGAGGCTTCCCTTTTCTGTAAGATGACGGATCAGCGTTTCTGAAATGGCGGCAAGTCCAGTTGTGGACTACCCCGGAACGCCAGTTGACGTAATACATGCCGTCGTAACGGTGCTTATAAGCATAAACCGCTCCGGCGACCATGACGCCAATAATGACGATGATTCCCGCGACAATCCCTATGACCCGCAACCGTTTCAATCTGATTCCATCCGTCAGATATATTCTCTATGATTACTATAAACTCCGGCAAACAACTTTTCAAGTTGTTTGCATGGCAAAATCCCGGAATATAATGTCGAGCGTCAGAGAGTCATTCTTTACAAACAGCGCTCTTCCGGCGCTCCCCGGACTCAGTACAGCTTCACGGGCACCTGCCGGGCAATCCCGATGAAATCCGCACCGACACGGCAGCTCACGGCAAGCAGTCTGACGCCATATTTTTCCGCTCTCCGGAGTGCATCCCCGAATGCGGAATGCATCGCATCATTCGGACGGAATTCCAAAACATCGTCCATTTGTATGACAAATAAAACATACGCTTCCAGTCCTTCCGAAATGCAGTCCGCCAGTTCACGGATATGCTTCACCCCCCGTTCCGTCGGCGCATCAGGAAACATGGCGATTCCGTTTTTCTCCAGGGTGACGCCTTTCACCTCAAGAAATATCCTCCTGGCTCCGTCCTCAATGAAAAAATCGAAACGGGAATTACGATACCGCACCTCGCGCCGGATCACCGCGCCGCCCCGGCATAATCCGCTTTCCGGGAGCCACTCCGCCGCAACATCGTTCGGTATCTGAGAATCCACATTGACAAGCAGCGGCGTCTTCCCATTCCGCCGCTTCTCCACGCAAACCAGATCATACTTAGTCTTACGCCCTTTTTTACCGGAAACGGCAAGGAACACGCCGGCACCGGGAACCAGCAGTTCTTCGCATCGTCCGGTGTTTTTCACATGCGCGGCAACTTTTCCCTCCCCCGTCATCACTTCGGCAATAAAACGGTTCGGGCGGCTCAGGAATTCCGCCTCAACAACTTCCGGATAGAATATCATTCAAATTTTCCCGTTATTCTGATTTTCACAGGGCAACACAAGACAAGGAAACAACAAGAAAGATTTTCATCCATAACTTACTGGCAATCAATATGGTGCACAAGACAGGACTTGAACCTGCACTCCTTGCGGAACTGGAACCTAAATCCAGCGCGTCTGCCATTCCGCCACTTGTGCAATCTTTATATCTGAACTCTGACAATGTTCCAGCCGTTTTCCCGGGAATAGTCCATGGAATGCACCATCTTCTTTACAAGGTGAAGCCCGACGCCGCCGACTTCGCACAGCGCCAGATCCGTCACCGGTTCCGGCGCCGGGGCATTCCGGGGATCAAACTCATGCCCGTCATCCCTCAGCGTCAGGAAAACGCCTTCCGCATTATTCTCCAGCGACACTTTAATCCGATGTTCGGAAGCATCGTCGAAACCGTATTTCACGATATTGGTCGCAAGTTCCTCATAGGCAAGATTCAGGAGATATGCCTGGCGCTCCGAAAGCCCGGACTCCTCCGCAAAACGATGGACGAAAAGAAGGGAACCGGAAACCTCCCTGAGACAATTGCGCAGATTGAATTCCAGTCTACCGGACATGCCCTGCTCCCTTCCCCGCGGAAATCATCAACCGGTCAGACGTTCTTCAAAAGAGTCAATGCTTTTGAAAAATCGTTTTCTATCGGCATCACTGCGGCAAAGCCGGCAGTCTGAAGCGCTTCCAGCACGACAGGCTGCGGATTGTAAATGACAAGTTTCGCGCCGTTGGCACGCAATGCCTTCGCCGCGCTCAGCAGCATGCGCATCCCCAGCGAGGCGATAAAGCTGACTTCCGTCATATCCACAATCGCGGGTTTCCCCTTGGCGCTGACGACGTTCGTAAAATTCATCTCAACCGACGTCACTCCATCAATGTCAAGCCGTCCGCAGAGCGCCACATGCGTATAGTCGCCGTCCGCTTTTATTACTTTCAGTTCCATACCGTTGTTCTCCAAAAAAGTTCCGGATTGAAAATATCAATCATAAATAAGCACTTTAATGTAACCTCGTCCGCGGCAAAATGCAAATCTGAGAATATTTTTCCGCGGAGAAAAGGTCAGCTGCAGCAGGAAAGATCCGGCTTTCTCGCCGCCGTTGTCTCGTCCAGACGCCTGACCGGCATTTTGATGGGAGACTCTTTCAATGATTCCGGAGACTCTTTCGCAAGTTCCGCAATCTCAATCATCGCACGGATGAATCCATCCATGTCCTCCCGCGATTCAGTCTCCGTGGGCTCAATCATCAGAGCCTCCGGCACAATCAGCGGAAAATAAATCGTCGGAGGATGAATTCCCCGGTCGATCAGCGCCTTTGCGACGTCCAGGGCATGCACTCCGCCCTCTTTCACCTGTCTTGAAGCGGAAAACACGCATTCGTGCATACAGACCCGGTCATACTTCCGGTCATAATAAGGCTTCAGCGCCGCCATGATGTAATTCGCGTTCAGAACCGCATTCTCGCTGATCCGCAACAATCCCCTGCGCCCGAGAGTCAGCAGATAGGCGTAGGCTCGGAGGATCACACCGAAATTGCCGTAGAACGGAGCGATGTAGCCGATCGACTCGGGATGTTCGTATTCCAGCACGCACATGCCGTCCGACCGTCGCACGACACGTGAAACAGGCAGAAACGGAACCAGCTTCTCCGCCACGCCGACCGGGCCGGAACCGGGACCGCCTCCCCCGTGAGGCGTGGAGAAAGTCTTATGGATGTTGACGTGCATCACATCGAAGCCAATATCGCCGGGGCGCAGACGCCCGATAATCGCATTGAAGTTCGCACCGTCGCAATAGCAGAGCCCGCCGACGCCATGAACCAGCGAACAGATTTCCTTCACGTTCGGGTCAAACAGTCCGAGCGTATTCGGGCAGGTCAGCATGATGCCGGCGACTTCCGGGGAAAGCAGTCCCTTCAGCGCCTCCAGATCGACATTTCCGTTTTCATCGCTCGGCACCACTTTCGTCGTGAAACCGGCGACGGATGCGCTTGCGGGGTTCGTTCCGTGGGCGGCATCGGGAATCAGCATGATTTTCCGCGAGAAATCCCTGCGGGACTTATGATATGCGGCAATCAGCATGACACCGGTCAGCTCGCCGTGCGCTCCCGCCATCGGCTGCATGGTGGTCTGCGAAAAACCGAGAATCTCGCTCAGCATGCGCTCCGTTTCATAAATCACCGTCAGCGCGCCCTGCGTCAGCATGCCGCCGTGGCGAAGCTGGGGCAGAAGCGGATGCAGTTCGGCAAAACCGGGCATCCGCACGATCTTTTCATGAGATTTCGGATTGTATTTCATCGTGCAGGAACCGAGCGGATAAAAATTCGTATCCACGCTCATGTTCATGCGGCTGAGATTCGTAAAATGGCGCACAGTCTCCAGTTCGGACACTTCGGGGAGCCCGGCGGTTTCGGAGCGCCTGAGAGACGGCGGAACCGCGCATCCCTGCGGGACATCCAGAACGGGAAGAACGGAACCGGTGCGGCCGGGTCTGCCGGATTCATAAATCAGTTTCACAGTAATGCCTCCATTGCGTTTGCAAGAGCCTTGATCTCTTCTTTTGTACGTTTTTCCGTCACCGCGATCAGCAACTGGTCGCGCCGGTCCGCGTAATACCGTCCGAGCGGAAAGCCCGCGGCGAATCCCTTGTCGATGAGTCTGCCCGCCAGCTCCGAAGAATCGCACGGAACCTTGATGACGAACTCATTGAAAAAGACGCCGCTGCCGACCGGCTCCACGCCCCGGATTTTCAGGAGTTCGTTTCTTGCGAACACCGCTTTCGACATGCAGAGATTGCCGATATTCACAAATCCCTGCTTGCCGACGGCAGTCAGGTAAATCAGAGCGGAAAGCGCGCAGAGGCTTTCATTGGAACAGATGTTGCTTGTGGCATGTTCCCGGCGGATGTGCTGCTCCCGGGTCTGAATCGTCAGCACAAAACCGTCTCTGCCGTCCAGATCTTTCGTGCGCCCGACGATGCGCCCGGGCATCTTGCGCATGTATTTGCTCCGGACGGTCATGAAGCCGAGATACGGTCCGCCGAAGCTCAATGGAATTCCGAGGCTCTGCCCCTCCCCCGTGACAATGTCAAATCCCATTTCGCCCGGAGTCTTCAGGACGCTCAGCGCAATCGGGTAAGTCGAACAGACAGCCAGCGCACCGTTCGCGTGAGCGGAGGCGACCACGCTGCTGAGATCCTCAATCTCCCCGAAGAAATTCGGATACTGGACGATCACACATGCCGTGTTTTCATTGACCGCACGCTTGAGATTCTCAAGATTGGAATCCGTTCCCGCCCCCGCCTCGACCTCGACACGTTCCACATCCAGGTTGCTGCAGTAGCATTCGATCATGCGGCGGAAAATCGGAGAGACCGCGCCGGAAATCACCACCTGTCTCCTGCCGGTAATCTTGACCGACATCATCATCGCTTCAAAAAGCGCCGTTCCGCCGTCGTAAAGGCTCGCGTTGGAAACCTCCATCCCGGTCAGGCGGCACATCGCGGTCTGATACTCATAGATTGCCTGAAGCGTTCCCTGGGAGGCTTCGGGCTGGTACGGGGTGTAGGCGGTATAGAACTCTCCGCGGGAAACGATGCTGTCGACGACGGATGGAATGACATGGTCATAATATCCGCCTCCGACGAAGTTAATCAGCTCCGTGGCGTTCATGCCCGCAAGATGTTCAAGATGCTTTACCACTTCATATTCGGATCTGCCTTCCGGAATTCCGTCCAGCGCCGGATACGGGAAATGAACACCCGCCTTCTCCCACATGTCCTCCAGGCTCGAAAAACCCGCGGCTTTCAGCATCTCCGCGCGGTCGCTTTCTGTATTCGCAATATACGGCACGATAATTTCTCCCTTTTTAATTTCAGGCTGACATATTAAAATGCCACGGCTGCCGCTTTTTTCAAGGTTCGGAGACAAAATCGCACACTTTTCTTGCGGCAGCGGAAGCCCGCCGGGATCTCATCCACTCCGTTTTCTCCAGCCGTCCACGCGGATCTGCAGGAAAAAAATCAGCAATGCGAACGCAATGACGATCCAGGGAAGCAGCAGGAAAGTGGAACGGCTTGCGACATACCCGAAAACTGCCGGAACCAGTGCCGTTCCCAGCATTCCGGCACCGCCCTGATAACCGATGACAGTGCAGGCTGTGGCATCGTCAAAACGTTCCGGCGCGGCGTGCATCATCGCCGGATAAAACGAGGCAAAGGAGAAGCCGATCAGCCCGAGCGCGGCAAACGGCAGACAGGGAACTCCCGGCACAGCAAGAAGAACGCCGCCGAGCAGTCCCCCCGCCATGCTGAAACGGATCTGCCGGACATTCCCAAGACGGTTGGCGAAAATCCCGACCAGAAAACGCCCCGCAGTCAGCATTCCCCAGTATCCGGCAACGGCATATCCCGCAATCTCCGCGGAAACTCCGCGGCAGACAGTCAGGAACATATAGCTCCACAGCCCCATTGAAAACTCGATTCCGCAATACAGAAATACCATCAGGGGACAGCACCAGAAGCGGACATCATAGCGGACTTTTCCGGTGACGGCGGCTCCGGCGGCGTCTTCCGACGCTCCGTTCTCCCGCCAGAGACTCAGGGTAAGAAGGAAAACAAGCGCAAGAATAATCTGCGTGGAGGAAACGGCGGCATACCCCCAGCGCCAGCTCGCGCCGGAAGCCAGAATCGCGGTAATGATGCCGGGCCCGACGGTCGCCCCGATTCCCCAGCAGCAGTGAAGCCAGCTCATATCACGGCTGGTGTAGTGTTTCGCGACATAATAGTTCATGCCGGTATCCACCGCCCCCTGCCCGAACCCCAGCGGAATCGCGCAGAGCAGAATCACCCAGAAGGCAGGCGCCAGCGCATACCCGAGCAGAGAAAAACCGGTGACAAATCCGCAGAGCATCAGGAGTCTGCCCGTTCCGACCCTCCGCAGGATCGCCCCGCTGAAAAAGGAGGAAACCGCGGAACAGACCGTCAGCAGGGTTGTGATGAAACCCGCGTAATAGACCGGCTGCTTCAGTTCAAGCCGCATGGAGTCCCAGGCAACTCCCAGAACGGTATCCGGCAGTCCAAGACTGATGAAACCGATGTAAATAATCACCAGCAGGATCAGGGAACGCCTTCCGGGAGCCAGCGATGCAAACAAGGAATTCATATCCTGCCGTCGCCCCCGTAAAGTTTGTATTTTTTCCGGTCCGCCTCCGTGATGGGACGCAGGACACGGCAGGGATTTCCCGCGGCGAGCACGCCGGAAGGGACATCCTTCGTGACAACGCTTCCGGCACCGATCACGACGTCATCGCCGATCGTCACGCCGGGAAGCACCACGACATTGCCGCCGATCCAGACGTTATTTCCCACGGTGATCGGAAACGCATACTCCAGCCCGCTGTTGCGCTGCTCCACGTCGAAAGGATGCCCGGCGGTATAGAACCCGCAGTTCGGCGCAATGAACACGTTGTCTCCGAACTTCACCTTCGCATTGTCAAGAATCACGCAGTTGAAATTCGCATAGAAATTCTCCCCGATCTCGATATTGTAACCGAAACCGCAGTGGAAAGGCGGTTCAATATAGAATTTTCCGGGAGCCCTGCCGAACAGCGCGCGGAGAACCGCATGGCGTTTCTCCCTCATGCGCGGCGGCAGACTGTTCGCCTCATAACAAAGCTCCATCGCTTTCAGATGATCCTCATCGATTTCCGCATTATGGTTGGCGTCATACAGAAATCCCGCCCGTGCTTTTTCTTTTTCCGTCATAGCTTCTTCCTCTCTTCCATCCAAAAAACGCAACCGGCACATCCAGGCGCATTGCCATTCGGTAAAACTGCCGACAATGTAATATATTCCGGTAAAAATACAAATGAAAAAGGGATGAGGAAAAGAAAAAATAATATTTCAAGAAGCCGACGACGAAAATCCGGCGCGGAATGCGCAGGACATTGCGAAAAAACCTGAAAGACAGTGTTTCCGCCGTCTTTCAGGCTGTATCGGCAAGACGGCTTGCAATTTTATTGTCTGGCAACCGCCGCCGAACCAGATGTTCTGACCTGTGACAGTCCTTTTCCGCTGTAGGAGATCTGCGCCCGGTCGACTGCCTTTCCGGTCAATGCGCCGTCGAGTTTGCCGATCGTCAGCTTGCTGTAATCTTCCATGTCGACCTGTGCGGAACCGACTGCGTCCAGCACAGCCAGCGCCTTGTCGCTCAGGTTCAGAGTCGCGGCTGTGACACTGCCGCCGCGGAAAATCGTATTTTCCTCCGCATCAAGTTTCAGGTCGGAAATGGATCCGTTGAAAAGTGCCGCGGCATTGCCTTCCATGTCGCAGTTGACAATGCTGATTGTCGAGTTGTCGCCCCGGAATCTGCAGAGATTTTCCATATCCAGCGTAAAAAGCCGGGCTTTGTTGTTGAATACGGAGGCGCTGACACTGCCTTTCAGTTCGGCTTTTGAAAGATTGCCGGTGGAATTGATCGTCAGTTTCAGCGGCAGTGTGAAGCTGACATCCTTGTCCAGAGCAAGCCGGAACTTCCGTCCGGTTCTGATTGTGACATACTTCCACAGATTCTGCTCGACAGTCACGGTCACGGAATTCTCTTCTGCGCCGCAGTTCATCTCGACGGTCCACGGTCCCGCAATCTCAATTGCCTCGACCTGCATTCCCGTAAATGTCTTCTGCTCGGGAACTCCGTCTCCGACGGTGCGGCATCCGGCAAGCACGATTCCGATTGCGGCAACGGCGAGTGTGGTGATCAGTTGTGTTTTCATGTCATTTTCCCCCTTTCCTGTAGTTGCTGGTTTCCGTTACCATAGATGCCTTTCCCGGAAAAGCAAACGGAAAAGAAACGGAAAACGGGATTTCCGCAATCCGCACTGCGGCTGAAACAGCGGAAATGCGTCTTTTTCCAACTTATCCGCAGCCGTCATTTGCAAAAGACTCCTCAGAATGTTATTTTATAATGTCACTAAATTCAAATAGAGAGAAAAGGCTGTACGATGACAACGAATGCAAACTCTGTAAGCGCCGATGAAATGAAAGCGCGACTCCTCGAAATGGGCGAATGCGCCCGGAATGCTTCACGCAAGATTGCCAATGCGTCGCCGGAACTCAAAAACAGCTGGCTTGCAGCAATGGCTGACGCTCTTGAAAAAGACGCGGAAAAGCTCATCGCCGCCAATGAAACCGATATGAAAAACGGGGCGGCAAAAGGACTCTCCGCAGCCATGCTCGACCGTCTGAAGCTGGATTCAAAACGCATCAGGGCAATGGCGGACGGACTCCGCCACGTTGTCACCCTGCCCGATCCTGCGGGCGAAATCCTCTCGACCACCACACGCCCCAACGGAATCCGGATCGACAAAGTTTCCGTTCCGCTCGGCGTAATCGGGTTCATCTACGAATCCCGCCCGAATGTGACCGTCGACGCCGCCGGACTCTGTCTCAAGGCGGGCAATGCCGTCATTCTGCGCGGCGGCTCGGAAGCAATTCATTCCAATCAGGCGCTTGCGGACTGCATCATCGCCGCCGGAAAAAGCAAAGGAATGCCCGACGGCGTCATCCAGCTTGTCCCGTTCACGGACCATGCGGCGGTTTCAATCCTGCTGAAAATGGATCAATACATCAATCTTGTGATCCCGCGCGGCGGCGAACGCCTGATCCGCGCCGTGGTGGAGCAGTCCACGATTCCGGTCATCAAACATTACAAGGGGGTCTGCCATCTTTACGTGGATGCGGACGCGGATCTGGAAATGGCGCTCAATATCCTCCGCAACGGAAAATGCCAGCGCCCCGGGGTCTGCAATGCCCTTGAAAAAGTATTGATCCACGAAAAGATCGCCCCTGAATTTGTGTTGCTTCTCGGCGGGATGTTCAAAAAAGAAGGGGTGCAGGTCATCGGCGACAGCGCCTACTGCAAACTCGACAACACTGCCGTACCCGCCGCGGAAGAGGACTGGTCGAAGGAATACCTTGATCTGATTATTTCAGCGAAGATCGTCCCCTCCCTGGAAGCGGCGGTCGATCATATCAACCGTTACGGTTCGGGGCACAGCGACGCAATCATCACGAAAAACGAAAGCAACGCGCGGTATTTCCTCGACAATGTCGATTCGGCAACCGTATACTGGAATGCTTCGACACGTTTCACGGACGGCGGCGAATTCGGCATGGGGGCGGAGATCGGCATCAGCACGGACAAACTTCATGCGCGCGGTCCGATGGGACTCCGCGAGCTGACTTCCTACAAATACAAAATCTACGGAGACGGCCAGATCCGCTCATGAATATTCCTGAATTGATTCTGCCCGGCTGGGGCGTCGATCCGGCGCTCTACCGGTGCCTGTCTCCGGAAGCGGAGCTTTTCGATTACGGTTTCTTTTCCCCGGACAATGCTCCGATGAAAGAACCCGCTCCCGGTTCCGCTTCCGGCAAACTGATTCTCGCCCACTCTCTGGGAACCGCATTCGCGCTTCGCTGCGCGGCGCAGGATCCGTCGGTCCGGGGCCTGATTCTGTTCAATCCGTTTGCACGCTTTGCCTATGCGGACGACTTCACATGCGGCTGGAAGCAGGAGGATATTGCCGCATTGAAAAACGGCATCGGGAAAAATGCAGCCGTCGCGCTGAAGCATTTTTACAGGAGCTGCGCATTCCCGGAAAAGCTGCGTGTCGACGTGCCGCAGCAGCGGAATGTCACGGCGCTGCTGGAGGGACTGGATTTCCTTGCGGCATTTGATTACCGCAGTCTGTCAGACTCAATTCAGTGTCCCGTCGCAGTTCTGACCGCTGCGGAAGACAGAATTGTCAACAGGGAAATGAGTTTCTCCCCGCCCCGCGCCTGCAGAAAAGAATATGAAGGCGGGCACTTCCTGCCGTTCAGCGGCAAAGTCTGTCTTGACTCTGTAAGAAAGGCTCTGGAGGTTCTCTGATCATGTCCCGTTCCTCCGTGGTTGAGAAGAATTTTTCCGCCGCCGCCTCCACTTACGATTCGGCGGCGTCCTTTCAGCGCATTGCTGCCGGACAGTTTGCGGATTTCATCCGGCGCCATGAATCCGGGCGCGCGCCGGCGTCTTCGGTATTGGAGCTCGGCGCAGGAAGCGGACTCCTGACCGCCCATCTGCCGGCACTGTTTCCCGGCGCGGCGCTGACCGTCAGCGATCTGTCGGATAAAATGCTGGAAGTCTGCCGCGCAAAATTTTCCGAGATGCCCCGGATGAGTTTTGAACGCGCCGATTTCAATCAGGAGTTGAAGTCTTTCCAACGCGGATTCGATGCGGTTCTCTCCTCCATGGCAATGCACTGGGCGGAAGATTTCGACATCACGCTCCGGAATGTCGCGGCGACCCTGCGCAGCGAGAATTCCCGTTTTTACCTCTGCCTTCCGCTCGCGGAATCCACGGAAACGCTGAAAAAACTTTTTGAATCCGAATCATTGTCGTTTCCGGGGCTTGAACTTCCGGAACTAGAGAGTATTATACCACATTTGAGCGGGAACGTTTTTTCATTGTATACGCATGAGACGGCGGAATGCTCCGAAACCTACAATGGACTGGCAGAATTCCTGCGTTCGTTCCAGCTGACCGGAACCGGAAGAATTTCCGGCAGGGGAATGCGCCCGTCCGATCTGCGGAAACTGATCAGAAAAAATGAGAGAGTTATCGAAAACAAATACAAATTTGCATTCTTCTTATGTGAGGTTAAGAGAGAAAAATGATTACCATTACAGCATCTGTTGTTACATTGGGATGCCGGTTGAATCAGGCGGACAGTGCATTGTTGTGCGACAGGCTTCGCCGCTGCGGATTTCAGATAGTCGACGAAGACTACGAGGAGAGCCCGAATCTTGTCATTGTCAACTCCTGCACAGTCACGGCGACCGCCGCGCGGAAAACGCGCCAGCTCCTGGCCTCCATCCGTCACAAGCATCCGTATGCCTACATCATTCTCACCGGATGCGCGGCGGAAGTCGATGAAGAGCTGAAAGAAGATTCCGATTTCGATATTCTGCTCACAAAGGCGGAAAAGAAGAATCTGGAAGCCATTCTGGAACGCAGATTCAACATTCAGCACCATGAACACAAACCGTCCGAAACAACGGATGAGACGATCTTCAAGGAAGACGCCGTCGCCTATTTCCCGTTCAAGAGCCGTGCGAACCTGAAAGTCCAGGAAGGCTGCAATAATTTCTGTTCCTACTGCATCGTCCCCTACGCCCGCGGCCGGGAACGTTCCCGCGACGCGGAAGAGATCATGACGGATTTCCGCCAGCTCCTTGAGGCGGGATTCCATGAGATTGTAATCACGGGAGTCAATGTCTGCAACTACAAATGCGGGGATCTGGATCTGATCGGGCTTCTCGAAAAGCTGATCGCGGTCGAAGGCGATTTCCGCATCCGGCTCGGCTCCACGGAACCGGGAGACATTCTTCCGCGTCTGATCGACCTGATGGCGTCCACACCTAAAATCTGCGATTTCCTCCATTTGCCGCTTCAGGCTGGCACCGATGAAATCCTGAAAGCAATGGGACGCAAATACACGCTTGAGGAATACAAGTCCGTGATTGATTACGCCCGCGGCAAAATGCCTCATATCCACATCGGCACCGATCTGATTGTCGGGTTTCCCGGAGAAACGGCGGAGCTCTTTGAACAGTCCTGCGAATTTGTGAAGTCCATGCACTTCGCCAATCTTCACGTATTTCCGTTCTCTCCGAGAAAAGGCACGAAAGCGGAAAAACTTCCGGGACGCATTTCCGTCGATGAAATGGTTCGCCGCATTGAGGTAATGAAACCCGTCAAGGCGGCATGTGCCGCGGAGTTCGCAAAGTCCCTGATCGGGACGGAACTGTCCGTCCTCTTTGAACGCACCCTCGCCAACAACGGTTACGAAGGCTGGTCTTCAAACTATGTCAAGGTACGCACACGATCGCCGAGAAACATCCTCAAGGAAATCCATGTCGTCAAAGTCAATGCGGGAAACGATGAAAGCATTCTTTCCGGAAAACTGATCCGGTAAGCCGGTTTCGGATTCAGAAAAAGCGGTGGCGGAAGTTCCTTCTCCACCGCTTTTCATTTTGCATCAGTATGCGCCCAGCGAGCCCCATGGTGAGGAGGAAGAGGGATTTTTTTGAGTGGGAATTTACCAAAAAGATGAATGCCGTCGGGCTATGATGACCGCCCGACGGCATTCTCCTCTTCATAATAATAAGCCCGAGCTCAT
>CASDPB010000109.1 GCA_949282305.1 uncultured Lentisphaeria bacterium
AAGTTTCAAACGGAATAAAAGGGAGCATCGCGACCGATTATGCCGGATTGGAACTTGACTGCACAGGGGTTCCGGATATTCCCCTTCCCATTTTTTACACAAAGTGCAGAAGAACCGAAAAACGTTATGCTGAACTTGAACGCCGTTATCTGGAAGCAGAACAGACGGAACAATGGGATCGCGCAGAACGCATCGGGGAAGCATTGGTTGAGATGGAGCAGCATTCCGGCTTCAAACAATGTTTTTCCTGCGGCAGAAAAGGCTGTCCGGCGCACTTTGACGGTTTCGTGTCATGGGAACCGATGGATTCCAGTTGCAAAACGCTCCCACTCACTGTTTTCAACTGACTGCCGATGCAGTATTTTTAAAATTCAGATATTTGATGCCGTCTATTTCCGGAGTCAAATCTCCGGAGTAGATGACATAACCGGAAACGAATTTATCTGAAAGCTTGCGGAGTTTCAACAGATTCCTGCAAAAATCCTTGTTCCAGGTCATCCCGCCCTTGATCTCTATCGGAATCAGTTCATTATGAGATTTCCGGAACAGCAGATCAGCTTCCAGCCCTTGAGAGTCACGAAGAAAATAAAGATTCGGCATCTCTCCGGCATTGAAGCGGCTTTTTAATGCCTCCATGACAACCATATTTTCAAAAAGCCCTCCGAAAAGCGGATCGCGCGCCACCTGTTCCGGCGTCTCAATCCCGAGCATCCAAGTCGCCAGACCGACTTCCGTAAAATAGAGTTTTTTACTTTTGACCAGCCGTTTTCCGAAATTTTCAAAATAACAGGGAAGCTGGAAAACAATAAAGCTTGCTTCCAAGACGGAAAGCCACTCCTTGAGTGTAGGTGCCGATATTCCGACGTCATTTGCCAGTGAGGATAAATTGACCAGTTGTCCAACCCGCCCCGCCAGCAGTTTTACAAAAGTTTCAAAAGCACTGAGGTTCTTGATATTCAGCATCATCCGAACGTCTTTTTCCACATAAGTGGAAAAGTAATCACGATAGAGGTTTTTCGCATCAAGAGAAGTATCATACAGACGCGGCATAAAGCCTTGCGTTATGTATTGATCCCGGCTCAGCACAATACGGGCAGATGCCAGCTCTGAAATGGAAAGCGGCAGAAGCTGTAAAATCCCGGTTCTTCCGGCCAAAGATTGCGATACTCCCTGACCCAGTTGCGGTTGATGACTTCCGGTCAAAATATATTGTCCGGAAGATTTGCTTTCATCCACAATGGTTTGAATGTAGCTCAGCAATGCCGGAACACGCTGAATCTCATCCAAAATAACGGGAGCCGCATAGCTTTTCAAAAAGCCTTTGGGATCAGCTTCCGCCATTTGTCGTATATCAAAGTTCTCCAAACTGACATAACGATAATCCGGAAACGTCATTTTGGCCAAGGTGGTCTTGCCGGATTGCCGTGGTCCGGTAATTGTCACAACCGGATACATCGCTGCCAGCTTCTTCAGTTGAACTTGAACTGTCCGTTGAATCATAAATTGCGCTCCATTTCTGCTGATATTTTCTTCTTCATATACAATATCTCTGTTTATACAAAATACAAGTCCGACTTTAGAAATGTTGAAGTTGTATATTTAAGAAAGAATTGCATTATCAGGTATGAACTATCCTTCCAGAAAAATCAATGAAGATTTTCGTATTTGCCTGTCATCCATCCGCCCCGGCATAAAGCCTTTTGGAGCAGATGGATTTTGGGGTGAACAAACACGAAAAGGAGGCTGAAGAAGATGAAAAATGATCAGGAAAGAGAAAACAGATTGAAGGAGGCAGTCAGGGATGCTCTGTCCACTGTTTGCCGGAAAGATGAAAATGGCGTGTTTTATGAGGAAATCTATGCGGATTATCGGGATGAAATCAATGACCGGACGATGAAGGAAATCTGTAACGATGAGCATCCGAGAGAGAAATTCTGGGAGTTGCTTGATGAATGGTATTGCGATTGTGAATGGGAGTATGCTGATGAAATTATCAAGAAGGTGCTTGACGAAGAAAGAGTGGCGATGCTTTCCAAGCATCTGGACACGAATGAAGTCCGGGAGCTGATCCGCGAACAGTTCTATATCCGGTATCCGGAAAAATATTTCCTCAATGAAGATGTGCTGGTTGATCTGATCATTGATACCGGCGACAGGAATTATGACTTTACTTCCAACATAATCGGCGGGCATTATGACGCCAGTGATGATTCGATTCCGGAGGAGTCGAGTCTGCTGTGGCTGGCGCGTCAGCAGGGCTATAAAAAATCCGAACTCAAAAAGACACTGCTCTACAGCGGAGACACTCAATCGCCTCTGCTCAAATCCATTTACGCGGAGACGCTGAATTGCAGTTCCCATATGAATGCACTGGTCTTTCTGGTCAAAATGACCTTGGAAGAATATTTCAAGCTCCGTGAAGCAATCGACAAGGAGAAAAAGCAAAATGAAAGCTTCTATCTCTCCCAAAGAAACGGTCGCGGCTATCTGGTTCTGGACAGAAACACCACCTGCGGACTCTATGATGCCTGGAACGGAGCTGGCAGTATTCTGGAAATCAAGCTGGAAAAAGATGTTCGCCTGCCGTTCCGCTGCATTGCCTCGGCTGACCATGATGGCTGTCATGGCTATGGAATCCGTGAGATTTACGGTTGCGGTTCGGAATTGTGGAGCGACAATGCCGTCAAAAGAATCCATCCGATGAAAAAGAGTGCATAGAAGAAACAAATCATTTCAGTCACAACAAATCATAAAGAGAAAGACACCGCCAATGAACATCAATCCACTCAAACCGGATTATGCCAAAATTGTCTACTGCATTGACACACCGACCTATCATAAACCCGAAGTCAATAAAATCGGCTTCTCAAATGAACCGGAAAGGGCAGCTTTCCTTGCAGACTGCAAACGGATATTCCAAGATGGCGGTTGGAAGTTCGAAAACAATTATGTCGTCAAAGGAAAATCCAGCCTGTATCTGCACCCGCAACAGTTTCTCGGGACCGTCCATACGGAACTGTTCAATGTCGTCCCCGAACTCATTGCCCAGGCGGAGTTGTTCCATCTCCTGCCGAACGGAATGCGGGTCATGGAGCCCGTTTATGACATTACGGCAGAACAACAGCGAGAATACATTGCTGCAAAACGACCGGAGATTGAGATGGAACTTCTCGCGGTATTTCGCACTTCACAACGGAAATCATATCACAATCCCCGCAATTTTCTCTGGTGGGACATCGAGTTGCCAATTGGACGGAAATACGGGCTTCAGGCGCTTGACGAGCAGGTCAACAATGCGGCCGGTCACTATGTGGACGAAGTGTTCGCCTCTCTGATCGCAAGCGGTCAGATTATTCAGAAGACGATCAATGGCAATCCGGTATATCGAACCGTCATGAAATGTGAGCTGTCGGCGTTCCGGAAAAAGCCTGCGATATTTTCTCCGGACACTCCGGAGCTTTTTTGAATTCATTCCAAGGTCCAAATCAAAGAGGTCGCAAACATGAGCGAAACATCACAAATCTTTGGACATTTCAATGTCCGCATCCTGCGCAAAGGTGAGAAATACGGTCTTGAAGACTGTCTTATCCACAAGGAACGCAAACCGCTGGTCGAATTCTACGATTACCGGCATCGGAACGATAAAGAATGGAAACGCGGTCAGTTCGTTTCCCGTTACTATGCGGCAACGATTCTGGAACACGATCCAAACTTCGGTCTCCTGCTGGATAACGGTGTTCCTGCATGGACGGTTTCTGCTGAATCCATGCGGGAAATTCTCGAATGGCTCCGGCAGGAACTCCGGGCGGACGAGCTGCCGAAGCTGTCTGATCACTTGGCGGGGGATAACTTAAGTCAGTATGCGCTGCGGATCGAGGCAGATAGAATCTGCAATCAATATGCCCGTGCTCTGATTCGCGTCATGCACAATGAAAACAACGGAATCTGTTGGCTTGGTAAACTCAATCCGGAGCTTGGCGAACAGCGTCCCGGACTGCAAAAATATACGCATGGCATGATTTACAACTTTTCCTGCGATCTGATTCTTCCGGAATTTGATATTGAAATCGACCGGATGCTTCGGGAATATCGCACCCGTCCGGGAAAAGTCCACCTGATTGAAAAGATCAGGAATCGTATCGAAGAACTCCGGGGGCATTGGGTTTACTGGAGTTGATATAACGTTTTGTTCGACTTGCCGCGTTTTCGGAACTCCATTCGGACTTCCGACGCGGCTTTTTCGCGCTCGAACAAACCATTAAAAGAAAGGGAAAAAAAGATGGAAACGTATCAGGAATTGAAAGCGCGTCATGAAAAGGAAATGAACGCCCTGCCATTGGGCTTCGCCTTTTCTGGGGAACAGTTTGAGGAAATGAAACTCAAACTAGGAGTCAAGGAGAATTGTGAACTCTATCGCCTCGGAAACACCGGAGGTTTCTGTCGCAGGGCCGATTCTGAATTGATTCACGGTACATTCAAGCGCCATGCGGAAGAACGCAGAAATGCGATTTTTGCCAAAACCGGAATCAATGCCGATTATGTCCAGGACATGTTTTATTTTGAAATGTGCAACCATGAATTCGGAATCAACTGGGACGGGAAAGCGGAAGTTTTATCCGCTTGCGACCTCACAGAAAAGCAACTGGATTCCATCCCTGAGCTGAAACAGGCATGGAAGGCAGCAAAAAAGAAGTATTATGTCGCGGCCGAGAAAAACGGCTGGTTTTAATTTATATCCCAAAGGAGATCAAAAAATGATTGACTCAAACGAGCTGAAGTATGGACTTCGCCCCCGTCATCCACAAAAAGCCCTGGCCGCATTTGGAGCCCGAGCAATCTTTCAGAACGGCAAGATTGATTTTCTGCCGGATCGACAGAGCTGTCTGGGCGAAACTGACGCCAGCAAAACGCTCTGTGCATGGACCTGGCAGAAGGCGCTTCCCGAACTGAAAAAATATATCAGAAAAAAAGGTTGGACACGAGGGACGCAGGAAACCTTTACTCTGGAAACCTGGCTTTACAGATTTGATGCCTCCCCGTGCGCCAGTGACGGCTATCTCTATATGACATCCTGCATGAAAGGAACTGACACATTTCCCTGCGGCAAATTCTCCGGCGATTTCATCCCTGAAATCGGAGAAACAGTTCTTGCTGCCATCAACAACATCGGGAGATGCAAAGTCATTGGATATTACCGCGAGAATGGCTGGATTGGTGTCATCGCACTACCGGAAAATCCTCCAAAATGGTTCATTCAGCAGAATGGTGAAAATGCCGCATGCGGACTTTTTGGAGTGGAAATCAGAAAAATCAATTCATGAACAATATCGCAGGAGAACAATGAAGATGACAAGAGAAACATTTGATGAAGTTTTGAAACGCCGCGACGGTTATACCCAGGAAGAAGTAGATGAAACCAGACAGGAAATCCTGGATCGCATTGGAGAAGGAGAAGATGCCTTCGACATCATCGACGAATATGGTCTGGAACCGGATTATCTGGAAGATCTGATTTTCTAAGTATGGAAAACCTGAGTATCAAGGAAAAACAAAATGAAAAACCAGCCTGGAATCTGCCCGGAGTGCGGCAGTGAAAATATTGATTTTGGAGATGTCGAATTTCAAGCGGACACAAATTTCCAGGACTGTTCCTGCAACAATTGCGGCTGCCGCTGGAATGAAATCTACAAATTCAGCCAAAAGGAAATCATCAAAAAGGAATAAAAACGCTTTGTTCGTCTGCCTGCGCTGTTGGAAGTCTATTCAAACTTCCTGCGCAGGTGTTTTGATACCCGAACAAACCTGGAAAGGAGATGAAAATGTTGTTGGGAGAACTCTGTAAAATCGCCATGCAGAGCGGTAATTGCCGGCTTGTTGTCTCATACAGCGGAGACGACAAGTACGCGCTCGGCGTCAGCGATGGAATAACGACACCTCTGGTCGTCAATGGCACGCTCGTGGAATTGCAAACCGCGATTGCGGAGAAATTGCCCGGTTATCTGGAACTTGCCGCTAAAGAGGCCGCCGAGAAGAAGGCCAAGGAGGAAGCTGCCAGACATGAAGCAGAACTCAAAGCTGCGGAAGCCAAACTCAAACAGGAAGCCGCCGCCCGCAAAGCCGCCGAAAAGAAGGCGGTCGAAGAAAATAAAGCCGCTCAAGGGGAATTGTCCCTTTTCTGAAAATAAACATGGAGGATTCAATCATGTCCGAGATCAACGGAAAAACCACCGAAGCACGCCCGCGCAAATTCGTTTTCAACGGAATGCAGCTTGCCGATCCCGATCCGAAGATGACTCCGCAGAAAGTCGCAGAGTTCCACTCTCTGCTTCATGCGGAGCTGACCAACGTCACAATCAAGGGCCCGACAAAAACGGCGGACGGATACGATGAATACAAATTCGTCCCACAGGTCGGAACTTTCAGATGAAAAACGAGAAAATCAAAACCGTAAGCATGAAACGCCTGTTCCAGCACTTCATCCAGGAACAGGCAACAAAAAACAAACTTAATCCAGATGAATCTCCGGAAGAGAGTGAAGAATGCACCCAAAAACTGATTCACGCCGTCCGTCAGACGCCGTCAATCCCGCTGGATGCGGCGTTTCTGCCGCCTCTTTTATAACAATTCCGCGTCTGGTTCTACCGACGGAATTGTATTCGCAGGGAAATCTGTCACGTATCATCCCGATTCTTCACGGAATCGGGCATTATACCGACCTTGAACCGTTGCTGAAGAACGATTATTCGCCGTTGTCGGTTCTGAAGAAAGCTCTGCAACAATGGTTCGTGAAGATGATTTCTGAAACACTTGACAAGATGTTGGATTTTGAGATTGATTTCATCACGGAACCTGACAATCAGGGCTGTTCCGACTTGGAATTCGATTCCAATGAGGGAGATTACATACTGCTCTTTCGTCTCGGTTCGCCTTATGCCTCGGATTTTTCCGTCGAAAAGGCCATCATCCGTTATGAGACGGAATTTCCGGGACTGGGACAGAAAATCCTGCGGAAAATCAGCACGGCAACGCCCTTTGACATCGGCACTCCGCAGCTTTTCCTGGATGTTGTCCGTGAGAATTGCTGGAACGGTTATGAAGATGAAAAAGAATATGTCGATGAAATCTGTTCCTGCGAAGATGAAGAAAACCGCCAGATGTATCTGGATGAGATATATGTCACACGGACCGACTTCGATGAAAATTTTGAACCGTGGATGCTTCAGCCGGAAGAAAATATGTTTCAAGGTTCGATTCCGCCGGAACTGGAGGAGTTATTCCAACTTCCGGACAGAAAATACAGCCATACGGAATATCCCCGCTGCAATACCTGTCTGCCGGGAATACTGATCTGGCATAATAATATGATTTTCGACTGTTTTGACAATATTTACAATCAGGCGGTCAATGATGGGCGGGATATTATTCTGAACGGACTTTACTGGACATTTCCGAAAGACAGCGCCCGCTTGGAGGAAACTTTGGAAGAAATCAGTCATGCGGTCGGCTCGCTCGGCAGACTGCTGCCGATTCTCAATCGAATCCATACGGAGGAAGAAGAATATGGAAGTAATGGTCCCCAATGAAATGAGGTTCCGGCTTGACGGCGCGATTCTGTTCTATCGCCGCTGGTCGGAATATGGATATAGTTATTCCGCGCATCATGTGGCGGCACTTCTCCACAAAGTGAATGAGAATGGTTCTCTGGCACCCGGACGGGCTCTCGACATGAAGGCGCTGGAATATTTCTTCCGAACCTCCAACGGTGCCGACAAGCTGAAGTTTCAGGATTCCAAAATTCTGGCCCGTTCCTATGACAGCATCGTATGGTATGAGAAAAGCCGCCTGGCTCCGATTTATTTTCAGATAGACCGCAAAAATGAACCCAAGCGGACGATTCTGAACAAACTTTCCGGCCGCCAAGTTATGTGGCCGCCGCTGCTTTTCATGATTGCAAACGGAACACTCTGCTGTCGCGCATTGAAAAGCAATCGCCGTCCGACGCTCAAAACGAAGCTCTATATCGCACCTCTGACACATATCAATGAAACCGATGGAACGGTTTGTCTGCCGGCAGGAATTCGGATCTACCGCAGGAACTCTCTGGAAGAAAATATGAGTATGGTATCCGAGCTGTTCTATCAGGGAAAATTCGGTCATGCGACCCACTCCATGCGGCAGATCGAACATCCCGGCGGGCATGACGGGTTCTGGGTTGAATACTTGAAAAAGAAAAAACATGATCGATTCCCGATTGAATTATTGAAATCAGCCAATCAAACTCTTGGAGAGCTTTTGAAATGAAACATACTGTAAAAAACGGATTTCACACAAATCCGGTCAAAATCAATCTGGTCGGTGTTGGTGGCGGCGGATCGCTGGTGCTTTCCGGGCTGGTCCGACTTCATCTGGCAATGAAAAGCCTTGGTCATCCTTATGGACTGGACGTTGAAGTATGGGACCCCGACAGAGTCTCTCACGCCAACATCGGACGACAGCTTTTTTCCGCTTCGGAAATCGGGCTGAACAAGGCGGAAGCACTCGTGAACCGCTACAATCTCGGCTTTGCCTTGAACTGGAAAGCACATCCGGAACGCTACCGCTTCACCCGCAGCTTCGATATTCTCATTGCCTGCGTGGATTCCCGAAAGTCTCGGAAGGAAATCTTTCAGACGCTCCCGAAAAAGAACGGTCCATACGTCCTTGACGGAGGCGTCCTTGCTACCTGCGGGCAAGTCATCATCGGCAATGGAAGTAAGGAATTGCCGTATCCCTACGAAGAACTGCCGACTTTGATTGATACCAAGGTCAAAGAACAGAATCTTCCGAGCTGTTCCCTCGCCGAATCGCTTTCCATCCAGGAGCTGTTCGTGAACCAGTGGCTCGCAACCGCCGAACTCGAATTGATCTGGCGGCTTTTCCGCAAGGGCGGCCTCGACTACCGCGGATTCTACATCAATCTCGACACAGGACGCATGAATCCCGTTCCGATTGATTGATACAATATAATACTTTGTTCAACCTTCGCTTTCCCCGAAAACGATGCTGTTTTCGGACGCTCTGTTTTGGTGTTCGAACAAAGTGTTTGAACATAAAAAACAATGAAAGGAAGCCATAAAATGAAATGCACTGTTGGAAAAGAATTATTGCTGACGCATCTGCAGAAAGTCTGCAATATTGTCAGCCGCCGGCCGGTTCTGCCGGTTCTCAGCAATATCCGTCTGGAGGCCGAAGATAGCAATTTGAGTTTGAAAGCAAGCGATCTGGATATCACGATCTGCACGAAACTCAGAGCGGATGTCGAGGCTTCCGGCATAACGACTCTGCCGGCGAGAAGCCTGTTGACTCTTGTTTCCAAACTCAAAGGTGATAAAGTCGAATTGGACTGCGGCGATAATCATCACACCTCTATCAAATGCGGCAGCGCGGAATTTCTGCTGAAAGGTCTTTCTCCAGTCGATTTCCCGGATGATCCATTGTTTGAATCGAAATGGAAAATCCGTCTGAATCAGCCGGTCATGGCCCGCATGATCGACTATGTTTCTTACGCAACCTGTCAGGATAGTTCCCGTAAAACGCTTCAGGGCATTCTGTTCTCTGTCAAGGACAGTATTCTGACGACTGTCGCCACAGATGGGAAACGTCTCGCCTTTGTCGAAAAAGAAGTGGAAGAAAGCAGCGGCGACGGCGATATCATCCTGCCGTCAAGAACCGCTTTGGAGCTTCGGCGGCTTCTCGGTGAGGAAGGAATGACCGAATTGGAAATTTCCGAGCGCCACATCCGCGTCCGCTTCAGCGATACCCTCCTTTACTCCAAACTGATTGAAGGAACCTATCCGAACTTCCGGCAGATCATTCCGGGAAGTTTCCAAAAGACGCTGGACATTCCTCGCAATTCCGTGATGCAGACACTGGACCTGCTGGCGGTTCCGCTGACTGCCGATATCAGCAGCCTCAAGCTGACATTCAAACGGGGAGAATTGAACTTTTTCTCCCGTAACGATACCATCGGCGAAGGAAAGGATCGACTTGAAATCGCTTATGACTATGATGACCCATTAGAGCTCACGTTCAATTATCAGCTTCTGCAGGCACCTTTCCAGTACATCAGGGAAGATCAGCTCCGAATCAAAATGAATAATGCAAAGAGTCCAGTCATGATTGAGGATGGCAAAGGATTTTACTATATTTTGATGCCGCTGCGGGTTAAATAATTTGAAAAAAAGAAAACATCCTGTAGATTAATTGCGGGGTGTGTGGAAAGGTTTTAATGTCCACCGTAAAAAAATTCTTGCAAGAGCTTGCCCGGAATGGACAGGTTCGGCATATCTCCGTCTCCGAATGGGAGGCGCTGACAGAATACCAGCGCAAAAGGTTCATTCGGCAAGCGCAAAATACACCCCCAGCTACTTATTCACCGGTTTCGCCGGAATGTAAAAATCTGCTGCGCTCCTGCCATGCACAGGGACTGCTTCCTGACTTTACTCCGGAAGATCTCAGGGATTTGACTGCATGGGAGGCGGATTTCCTCGTCCAATGTGCTGAGGACAACCGCTGGCTGAGTGAGAAAAAACTGGCCGATTATTATCGGCAGACGGATACCGATACCGCTCCCGCCGATCCGGAACAACTTTCCCGAATCATAAAGCTGAGCAGAGAAGGTTATTTGCGCCGTTTTTCATCAGCAACACTGCTGAAGCTCTGTCATTTGTCTGCGAAGCGTTTGATCTGGCATGGAGAAATGAACAGAAGGAGGAAATCTCATGTATCTGACTGAATTTGAACATGAGGCTTTCACACGGGGCTCCGCTGCCGGACTGATCCCGGCAGATTATGCACTTCCTGCATGCGACAAGGAAATTGACGAACTGATTCTCCACGTCGGACTCCTGTTCAGCCGGAGAATTGCTTACCGCAACCGGCAGAGAAAGCTCCGGCTGATGACGCTCTCTGCGTTTACCGAAGAATATCTGAATGATCTGACCGTTCGTCTGCCGGAACTCCGACCGGAGGAGGTATCCACGGTTACCGGACTGCAGCGGAAAGTCTATCTGAATCCGTTGGAAGGGCTGTATCATTACTTCGCGTTCGGCAAGAAAATTGTCTCTGCGGACGATCTCTCCGGACGTCTTGCAGCGGATGTTACACCGATATCCTCCTCTCAAATTCTGCTCGGATTTGAGATGGAATATGTTCCGGTTATGCGAACCGGATTTGCCACGTCCGGACAGAAAGCGGTACTGGCTGAAATGATCCGCGAAGGAAGGCTTCCCACGATCACCCGTCGGCAATGGGAGAACATGACAGAGGAAGAAGCCTCACAGCTCATTTCGTCGGCACCGAAGCCCAAGACTGAACTTCCGGTTTCCGTCGCGCTCGTGCTGAATGTCATCGACCGATTGAAACCGGAGGAAAGAGAACTGCTGGACGACCTGATGAACCAACACAACACTCAAGAGAGGAAAATTGCATGAAGAGCGTCAACAACAAGAAATTTGCTGCCTTGAATGAACTTGCCGCCCATCTGAACTCAAAAAAGTCGGAGGAACGATTTTTTTACAGAGTTCCGGAACTGGCCTGCGCATGGGCTGATACCCGTGCAAAATACTATCAGGCGACCGGAAAGCAGGTCGAGGAAGGATTACACTGCGTCACCGGCGACACTCCGGCGGAACACCTGCTGTCGCTGGAAGGCTGTGAGCTGATCGAAAAATATGCTACTGTTGACGGACATAATGTCCCCGTCATAACCGACGGAGCCGCTGAATTGTTCAACTAAACAAGGAGCAGGGCGGGACGCGCAAAAGCGTTTCCCGCCCGGATTGAAAAGTATGTATATTATTCTGACAACGCCGGTTGCGCTGATTCTTCTGGTCTATGGTATTTACAAATGGATCATGCGTCAATCCGACCGTGAAAAAGAGTTCTGGATCGACCAGAAAGTATACGGGCACCCCGCCTCGCTCAAACTTTATGCACTGATGAAAGCACTTCTGTTCCTGATCGCCATCGGCGGAGTCATGCTGATTCTGGTTTCACTGGTGTATGGTCAGGTGCCTTCCATGCAGAATTTCTCAGACAGAAAATTCCTCTGGGCTGTCTGCGGAACCGCCTTTCTCATCCTCATGCAATTCGGTTTTATGGGGCTGATCCGTTTGATCAGGCATATCGGAAAATTCAACACGGGAAAAGTGATCCTGTTCTTTCTGCTGATCGGAGTGATCAGCGTCATACTGCTCGCAGGAATCTGCATCGCTGCATTTTGATCTACTTCCCGCGCAGAAACTTCAGGAAGAAATATCTGCCGATTGATCACTTACACCAGAACTCTCATTTGAAAAATGACGACCCGGTTCAGTTTGAGCAGCGGTTCTCCATGCGGTATCCCTCCATTGATAAAAACGCAAACAATCAATCATTTTCGGATGATTGCGATTCTTCCCAGGCGGCAATTTCAGTTTTTACCGCCGTCAACAACTGCTGCGGTTTTGGTAAATAGAGTTCATATTTACTTGCCATAATGGAGCGATTATCTTTCGGAAGGGTCAATTTGACCATTTCATTATTTTTATCAGCACAGAGTAAAATGCCAACAGTAGGATTCTCATCAGATAATTTTTCATATCTATCAAAATAGTTGACATACATTTGCAACTGTCCTAAATCCTGATGGGTAAGCTTCTTTGTTTTAAGTTCCAAAATCACAAAACACCGCAAAAGGCGATTATACAGAACTAGATCAACAAAGTATTCATCATCTTCCAATAAAATTCTTTTTTGACGGGCGACAAAAGAAAATCCAGCTCCCATCTCCAATAAAAACATCTGCAAATGCTCTATCAAGGCGCTTTCAAGATCTTCTTCATAATATTTAGGTTTATGCTCAAGCCCAAGGAACTCTAAAACCATAGGGTCTTTTATGATTTCATATGGATTTTCCGGAATACGTTCTTTTCGGGCAAGAGCCAAAAGCCCCTGTTTGTCATTGCTAAGCAAGAGACGCTCATATAGTTGAGAATTGATCTGTCGCTCCAATTCCCGCCCGGTCCAGCCGTTATTGGCTGCTTCAAGTTCGTAATACTCTCGCTTGACCGGATCTGAAATGGAAATCAGAAGTTTATATTGCATCCAATTTAATTGCGTCCGCAGTGCGGACGCAATTGGATACAGACGATAGAATTGGCGGCTGCGTTCAAGTTGTCGAACAGAAAAGCCGCTTCCATAATCAGGCTCAATCCTTAATGCCAGATTCCGGATTAAATATGATCCGTAATCAGCGCGAACTTTACCTTTCTGTTCTTCCTCAACAATCCTGCGCCCAATATTCCAATACATCTGGACACGGCAAAAATCCACGCTTCGAACTGCATTTGTCCGCGCATCAGATATAATTTGACGGATTTCCGCCACAAAATTTTCAATAACATGTTCCATGATAATTACACTATAGCTCCATATAGATAAGAAAGCAAGTAACAGAAGCTATCGCGGGATACTTTTTTGTAAGCGAGTTTCTGGAGCCGAAAATACTATATATTTTTGATCTTGATCTCTTGATATACGATGGGACTTTCGTTTGATTTCCCGGCTGCCGGACCGGATGACGCTGCATCCTGTTTCGGTCCGGCCGCTTTCAGGTAAAAAATCAACCGAAAGGATTGGATAATGGAAGCAATACAGTTGGATTTGTTCGAGTTTGCCGCGATGCAGGCGGCAATTCATCCAAAAGTGCAGGATACACCGGAAACCGTCAGGCTGCGGAATTTTCAGAATGACGGCAGGCATATGATACCGACGACTCCGGCGGCAAGGACTGAGGCGAATTTCAAGGCGATCCGTCTGCTGAAGGAACTTGAAGCCGAAAGACGGCTTCCGTCTCATGAAGAAGAGGTCGCGCTTTCGCAGTTCAGCGGATGGGGCGGTTTGACCGAGGTTTTCATGGAAGGCAATCGCCATTATCAGGTGCTCAAGGAACTGCTTTCCGATGAGGAATATCAGACGGCGCAGAGTTCAATTCTCGACAGTTATTACACGCCCGAATTTATCATTGAGTTCATGTGGGACATTGTCAGGCAGGAGCTTGGAATCAAATCCGGCAAGGTTGCGGAGTTGGGCGCCGGGACCGGGAATTTCATCGGGCTTGCGCCGTTTCAGAATGCTTATGCGTTCACGGCCGTCGAAATCGACAAGATTTCCGGAAACATTGCGAAGACGCTTTATCCGAAATCTGACATCCGGATCGCATCGCTGGAGACCGTCAAACTGCCGGAACAGTATGACCTTGTAATCGGCAATGTTCCGTTCGGCAGATTTGCCCCGTATGACCGGAATTACCGTTCCTATAATGCCTGGAATCTGCATAATTATTTCATTTCACGCGCACTGGACTGCCTGAAGGAAAACGGCCATGCCGTCCTTCTGACCTCCAGTTCCACAATGGACAAACCCGGTTCCATGCCGCAGATCACGAACGGGCGTGCAGGACTTGTAAAGGCTTACCGTCTGCCGAACAATACCTTCGCAGGAACGGAGATCGTTGCCGATCTTCTCATCCTGAAAAAAGGGCATCGGGAAAATCTTTCCGGCAATCTGCAATGGATTGACACAGCCGACGATACGGGCAGAATTGAGATCAACGGCTACTTCGCGCATCATCCGGAACATGTGTTCGGCAAACTTTCGAATACCGGCAAAATGTACGGCAAGCTCAATACACCCACGGTTTTGCCGGACGGCAAAAGCCTGAAAGAACATTTCGACATCGCCCGTAAAGAGTTCATGCCCTCTCTGCCGGAAGTTCCCGAAAACACCGAACTGTTCAGCAATACAACGCCGGAAGCAACAACGCCCGGAGTTGAAGTCATTTCCTATGCGGAACGGACGGATATCGCAGAGGAAAAGAAGCCGCCGGAAGGCTGTCGGGAATACAGCATTTTCAGCTCGCCGGATGCGGTTTATCAGGTCATTGACGGTATGGGACGCCGCATGAAGGATCGCAAAGGGGAAAATCTCACGCTCAAAGAGACGCAGAAAGTTCATTCCTTCGTCAAGATCAAAAACGCGTTGAACGAACTCATTGAGGCGCAATTGAACGATACCGCAGACAGTGAGATTGAGGATTTGCGCATCCGGCTTCGGTGCATTTACAATGAGCATGTTTCAAAATACGGCGTTCTCTCCAACAAGACCGTTCATAAATATTGTGTGGAAGATCCGGAATATCTCAAAGTCGCGGCGATTGAAAACTGCCGCAAAGTGACCGAAACCAATAAAGCCGGGATCAAGACAACGAAAAAAGTCTATGAACCGGGCGATATCCTTTTCAAACGGACACAATGGCCTTGGCGGGAACCGGATCATGCGGGAAACGTCGTCGAAGCTGGTCTGATTTCCCATGCCTATCGTAACAGCATCGACCTTGAATATATCGCCCGGATCACCGGTAAGGACTGTGAATCGGTAAAAACGGAACTTCTAACAAGCGGCGAATATTTCTACAACCCGGCAGCACAGAAAATCGAACTCAAAAGCCGCTATCTTTCCGGTCACATCAAAACGAAGATCGAGGAGGCGCGAGCCTATGGCCTGACCGCCAATGAGGAGGCCTTGCAAACGGTTCTGCCGAAACCGTTGACCATTGAAGATATTGACTTCTCGCTCGGTTCGTTCTGGCTGCCTGCGGAACTTGTTCAGAGATGGATTGCAAAGGATCTGAACGGCAAAGTTGAAATTCATTATGATGAAGATTCCGACAGCTGGAAAGTGAGCGCCGATTATCAGAGCCGCCAGCTTCTCAATCAGTATAATCTCGACAGACTCGACACGGTGGAGCTGATCGAACTCATTTTGAATCTGAAAGATCCGGTCATCCAGAAATCGGTCTGGGATGCGGATCGCAAGGCGTTTGTTGATGTCATTGACAAGGAGGCGACTCTGACGGCGCGTCAGTACAAGAATGAAATCCAGAACCGTTTTCATGATTTTGTGATGGATGACCATGAACTCGCGCTGGAGGTCGAACAGGTATATAATGAATGTTTCAACAACTATGTGCTGCAGCAATATGACCTTCCGACGTTCGACGTTTATCCTGGTGCGAGTTCGGTGATTGACGGCAGGCCGTTCATCCTGCGGGATCATCAGAAGCGGGCGGTCACGCGGTGCATTCAGGAGAACACTTTGCTGGCGCATGCCGTCGGCGCGGGGAAGACAGCTGTGATGATTACCGCCGCAATGGAGCTGATCCGCCTCAAACTTGCGACGAAAACGATGATCGTCGTTCAGAACGCGACACTTCAGCAGTTCGCGGAATTTGCCCCGAAACTCTATCCGACGGCCAATATCCTTGTCGCCACGAAAAATGACCTGGTCAAGGAGAAGCGCAAACGATTTCTCGGGCGCATTGCCACTGGCAAGTGGGATATTGTCATCATAGCTCAGAGTTCATTCAATATGATTGAGGACAATCCCGACCTTGTCCGGGCGAAATATCAGTCCGAGCTGGGCGAGATGGAGCGGATTCAGAATGCACGCGGTGTTGCCATCCAGCTCAGCCGCCGTCAGAAAAAGGCGGAGGAGCAGCGCAAACGCAGTCTCAAAAAACGTCTGGACAAACTGGAGGACCGCCATGCCTCCGAGGATATCGTTTATTTTGACCAGCTGGGTGTGGATTGCATCTTCATTGATGAAGTTCACAGTTATAAGCGAAACTTCTTCGTCACAAAAATGACACGGGTAAAAGGACTGGATAATACCGCATCGCAAAAAGCATTCTCACTGACTTTGAAACTCGATCACATCCGGGAAAAAACCGGGGGCAGGAATATTTACACTGCGACCGGCACTCCGGTTTCCAATCAGCTCGCGGAACTGTTCAATATGGTTCGCTACGTTTCGCCGGACACGCTGAAAAAGTTTCACGTGGACACGTTTGACCGGTTCGCATCAACTTTTACCCAGAGTGAAACCGCGCTGGAGATCAATGCTGCGGGCCGCTTCAAAATGGTCACGCGTTTTGCGAAATATACGAACATTGTGGAACTTTCCAAGATGTTCCGAAGCTGTGCGGACGTGATTCTGCCGGAGGATTTGAGCGGCATTCCCAAACCGCCGATCAAGGGCGGACATCCGGAGCAGATCAGGTTGCCGCGGACCGAACAGGTTTCCCGCTTCATGGATTATCTAAGCGATATTTACACCTGGTTCGACCAGCTTGACAACTCGGAAAAGCGGGAATTTACGCATATCCCGCTGCTGATTTACGGGCTTTCCCGCAAGGCGACCATCGACCTGCGTCTGATCGCCGCCGATGCAAAGGATGATCCCGGTTCCAAGCTGAATGTATGCGTCAATCAGATTCTGGAAAAATATCGCCAATACGATTCCATCAAAGCAGCTCAGGTCGTGTTCAGCGATCTTTACCAGCTCAAAGACGGCAAAACAGTTTATTTCGACGTGTTCCGCGAAATAAAACGCAAGCTGGTTGAAAAAGGGATTCCGGCCAATGAAATCGCAATCATCAATGATTATAAAACCGATAAACAGCGGCAGGAAGTGTTCGACATGGTGAACAGCGGTGATGTCCGCGTCATCATGGGATCGACGCAGAAACTTGGAACCGGTGTCAATATGCAGGAACGCCTGGCCGTCGAACACGATCTGGATGCGCCATTTCGGCCGTCAGACGCCGAGCAGAGGACCGGACGTCTTGTCCGGCAGGGTAATATCCTCACGGAAGTGGAGGTCATACGATACGGCATGTCGGAAACACTCGACGCAGGAATGTATCAGATCCTGACCCGGAAGCAGAAGTTCATCAATGACGCATTGAAAGGCAGGCGCCGAAACATGGATGAGATCAACGACAGCTCAATTGATTTCGCCTCGTTTTCGGCGCAGATTTCCGGCAATCCGAAGCTGATCCGCAAAGTTGAGGTGGAAACCAGACTGCGGGAACTGCAATCTCTGGAATATCAGTTCCGTCGTTCTGTACGCCGTGATGAAGATTTGAAACGGGAGCTTGAAGAGGCAATTCCCCGCATGGAGAAGGATATTGTCCGCCTGAAAGAACTGGCGGCATATCCGTTCCCGACCGACTTCCCGCAAATAGAAATCAACGGCATTGCCTTGGAAGGCACGCCCGAATACCGGGTCAGACAACTGGCTGATCACCTGACCGGCAAAGGTATTTATCAGGCGATTCTGCACGCCAGACGGGAACGGGAAGATGCGTCAATCGACCTTGGGTATGCGAAGATCAACGGCATCGAAATCGAACTCAAAGCGGTCTGTCCGTTTGAGATCTACCGTGCCCGAGAGGATCAGGCGGTGATTCGCTACCGCCTTGCCGGAGAATCGTTCTGCAACGGAAAAATCCGTGTTGGAAGCGATGTCACAACTGGACACGGGCTGATTTCCAGTCTGAAGTCAGTGCTCGAGGCAAAAGTCAAAGAGATCATCAGCGAGAATGAGAATTTGGATTTGAACCGCCAGCGTCTGAAACAGCTTACTGCAACCGAAGGCAAACGCGTATTCAAATACGCTGACGAGCGCATCGGACTTCAGAAGGAGCTCGACAAGCTCCTTTATGAACTGAACGAACTGGATCTGCTGCATGAAGAGCAACGGATCGCAGAAATGCCGCATCTTTCCGACTATCTTGATCTCGGCATCGAAGTGATTGCCGAAAAAATCGACATCATAGACGAACCAGAGGAAGACGAGAGTGAAACTGATTTCCTGGAAAAAAGTGCATAGTTTCATTCACGACTACATTCAATTATTTGCCCGATATGAAAAAGTATCGGGTAAATAACTTATCTCCCGGCATCTTTTTTCAAGAGCCTTAATGATTAACCTCAAAAAACAATAAAAATTTTGCTCCGACCAGGGCTATCCTCGATGCAAGCATCGGGGTATTTACGCCCGCTCTTACACGCCCGCTCTGCGGGCGGCCGCAAAATTGAAATGTGGATGCGCCGCAAGCAGCGGGGAATTAACCCGCCTGCGATTAAAAAACAACAATATCAGCAATATTCATAAACCAATATACATTCAATTTAAAAATTGACTGCACGTCTGCATTCAAGAAGGATATTCTAGTTTATTCAGTTTAAAAAACAAATGACATTCGATCATAAAAACAAAAAGAATAATAATATTATTAATTTTAAAAATAATGTAAAATGCATCTTGATAAAATAAAAAAACCGATATAATATATATGCGCAATAAAAATAAAACATTTTGATAAGGATGGGGGGGAGGAATGAAAAATTCCTTTTTTGCAGTATTGCTCACATGTCTGATCGGAAGCCTTTCCGCCTCAGAATCGATTAATTTCCTTTCCAGTCCAATGACCGCCGGAAAGGCGTCTCTCACAGAAAACGGTTATATCATATCGCAAGTTCTAGGAACGGCTAACTTTTCACCGGATTTGCGTTTCCCGATTCAGTTAATATACAATTCCGCGTCAGATAAAACAGGCTTATTTGGTTATGCATGGAACTGCCCTCAACTGGAAAGCTCCGCCGTGCCGCAACGTGACGGCGTTCTGTGGACAGCTCCATGGGGAGAAAAGATAAAATTCTTCCCCAAAAAAACAAAAGCATCCAAAGATGCGATCAAGATTGATTTATATGAGGAAGCCAAAAAAGGGCGCGGATTCTTCTCACCATATTCGGAATGGGAGGCACAGTGCCCGGAAAAGGAATTTGCAAATTCCGGGGAATGGATTTTCAACGGACGGCGATCAAAAAAAGGATGGAAGTTTATCTACCGGGGAGGAAAACTCGATAAAATCGAAGCACCCTCCGGCAGGAACATTGAATTTTCCTATTCCAGAAAAAAAATTGCGAAAATCTCTCAGGGAAGAAAAACTTTTATCGAAATCAATTATGACGAAATGAATGTTTCCGAGATCCGGATCAACGGAATTTCTGTCAAACTTGTTTATAGTGAAAACAATGTGCTGATTCTTCCGAAGATTCTTTCAGGAAAGATGGTCAGGACCAAGCGTCCAATGCTTCAGGCGTTTCAGCTTGGAGATTTGGAGCCTATGAAATTTTCCTACACTTCGGAAGGATATCTGAGTGAAATCAGGCGGGGCAATTTCCGTGACGCATTCCAGGTGGAAACGGAAACGCTGGCGGAACGGAAAAGAAACATCCAGTCCGCGGACCGCAAGAAAAACATGAAACACAGCGGGAAAGTCGCAGGACGTCTGCTTTCCGACTCTTTCTTCTCCTATCGTTACGAGGCAGGAGGAGAGCCGGGAATTGTCTCTTTGACAAACAAACTTAAACAGACCGCCACATATCATTATGACATGAAAACCGGGGTATTCCGGATCAAAGAGTTTTCCGGGAAACAGTATACAATTTACTATTTCATGCGTTACGATGTAGCCTATCTCGGGAAGATCCGGCAGATCATCGACGGACGCGATCGCGTGGTTGTCAGTTACCGTTACGACAAGCTTTCCGGGAATCCGCTCCGCATGCGCGACATGGCGGGAAACGACATCAATTACAGCTACAACCGGTCCGGCGATCTGATCCGGATTACACGGCGCGCGGCAAATCAGGATCGTCCGGAACCTGTGCTCGGCATAAAATACAACAATCAGGGCATGCCTGTGGAAGTCAGCCGTCTGAAGCCATCCGGAGAAGCCTATTCCACAGTCAAATATTCCTATACGACCAACCGACAGGTTCAGAGTGTAAACAACGGACAGAATACGACACGGTTTGTCTACAACACTTTCGGTTATCCGCAGCACATTATCGATACCTTCGGAAAGAAAATCGAGCGACTTTATGACGCTTACAACCGTGTGACGGAAATTTACGATTACTATGGGACGACCACACGGATCTCTTACGATGGAAACGGTCTTGTGACAAAAACTGCCCGGATGGACGGAAAAACGATTCTGAATTCACTGGAAATCACCTACAACCGCATGGGCCAGCCGGTTTCCTACCGGGATCAGGATGGAAATGTGAAAAAATTCGAGCGAGATGCCTTCGGACGCGTTCTGAAGGAGATTTTCCCGGACGACTCGACTGTGGAATACTCCTACAACGCACTGGGACAGCTGAATCGGGTGCTGGATCAGAACAACCATGAAATTCAGTTCGACTGGACAAGGTTCGGGCTGGACGGAAAGACAACTGCAGCAAACCAGCTCACGGATTATGTATATGACAAGTTCGGCATGCTGAAAGGGATTGATTCAAAGTTCAGGGGAAAATCAAAAAAGGATCGTTCCATTGCGTATGAATACGACAATCTCGACCGAATCGTCAAAGTTACCTACGACAACGGCAGACAGGTGGAAACCTATCAGTATGATTCCTGGAACAAACTGATCGGCGCCACGAAAGATGACGGCAAGGAGAAGCGTGTGGCAAAATACCGCTATGATTATTACAACCGCATGAGCGGAAAAAGCGAATCCGTCAATGGCGGGGATCCGGTTGTGACGGTCTATGACTATAATCCATGGGATCAGCGGACAAGGCGTGTGATGCGCAACGGCGCATTACAGCTGACAGAAGAAAAAACATACGATAAATTTGGCAGACTAGCCAAGATCAAATCCGGCAACAGCGAAGTTGTCTATTACTACAACAACTTCAATCAGGTTGTCAAGCGTCTTGTCAACACCGTGCCGGAATTTTATTATTACACAAAATACGGGCAGTTGAAAGCAAAGACGCTCGGTGCGGAACTGGATCAATAACAATTTTTTTTCATAAAAAACAAGGGAGACAGAGGGGATGAAACGGAAAAACATCGGAATTTTCACGGGAGTGCTGCTGAGCGCGTTTGCGGCATTGAATCTGAATGCGGCTGCAATAAAGACGGGAACATCGGCGCCGAAAATGAAACCGGTCCTGACGGTGGAATATGAGTATTCGCGCAGCGGGCAGATCATCGGGCGCAAGATCAACGGCAGAAAGCAGAGTTACAAATACGATAAAAAAGGCCAGCTCCTCGGCGTTTATGACGAAAAGGGGAATACCGTTGAAGAATATGTCTATGATCCCGCCGGCAATATCCTGAAGAAAACCATTCACGGCAGAACGACCACCTACAAATATGACAAGGCGAATCAACTTGTATCCAGCGAATGCAATAAAAAAATCACAAAATATGAATATGATGCCGCTGGACGGCTTGTAAAAGAGGGTGACAAGGTCTATAGTTACATTGGATTGGATAAAATTGAATCCGTAACGGAAGGCGGACGAAAATTGAGTTCCTTCACCTACCATATCGACGGCCAGCTTGCTGCGCGTGTCAGCATCGAGTCCAGCGAGACATTCCACTGGGATGGCCTGGCATTGATTCAGCGCAACAGCACCAGTTACGTCAACGAGCCCGCCGTGACCGGCGGCAATCCGATCCTTGCGGATGACAAAATCCTGTTCAACGACTTGCTCGGCACGACCTTAGGCGTCAAAGACGGCGACAAAGTCACGCAGAACAACCTTACCGCATTCGGAGAATCCTTGAGTACGTCTCCCATGCAGGACTCTTTCTTCACAGGCAAACCGCATGTTGGAGAAATGGGATATGTATTCCTCTTCCGTGCCTATCGTGCCGATCAGGGCAAATGGCAGACAGCCGATCCCCTCGGCTATCCCGACGGGTGGAACAATTTCGCGTATGTGAATAATTTTCCATTACAACAATTTGATAAATTAGGACTTTGCCAATATCGAGATCCTGCAGGAAATTTGCGCGATTATGATCCTAAAAACCCGCCCAAAGATTACCAAGTCAGCGAATGGCTCCCCTGTTCTGTGAATCCTGCTAAAGAATATATCTTTGAAGGAATTGATAATGTCAATAATAGAATTGATTGTGGTCAAAAACTCAATGTCACAATTGCTGTTGGAAATTGTTTTATTGAGGATATGGATAATAAGATAAAGGATACTCCTTCCACACTGACTGTATTTGTAAACTACAGCTGTTCAAACTCTTCATGCAATCATTCCGGTTATATGATTTATAATATAAAATATTCATATACATATACTAAGGATGAGATTATTTATGCTTGTGGAAGAAAAACAGGTACTGGCACAATGGAATTCAAAGAAATGAAATCATCAGGAATAGTTCCGAAGGAAGTTGTCTCATGTTCAGAATAATTTGCAGTATTGTTTTATTTCTCTCTTTTCACATTGTTGTACATTGCGGAAATGAAGATCAAAATGAGATTTCTTCTTTTTTAGAAGCTGTTCTGAAACTTACAGGTAAGGATGGCCCAAAATATAAAGAAGATATTCTTATCAAGATGAAGCAACCGGAGAAAAAATCAGAAATAAAGAAGAAATATATTTATCCTTATGAGAAAATTACGGATTTCATCTTCTCGCCTAAAGCTGTAAGCTCCGGAATTTCACGGGATTTTATTTATTTAGGACACTTCTCAGATCTTTATCTAGAATATTTCCAGACATATTCTATGGAAAAGGGAAGTGTTACCGCTTTGGGATTATCGTATTTACTAAACAACAAAATAGTAAAATTAAAATTGTTAATTGCAGAAGAACTGGCCAACAAAAGAAATATAAGAACTATGAAATTATTAGGTGCTTTAGCGACGGCATATAATAATGAAGATTGTTTTCAGAAAATGAGAGAAGAGGCATTGTCTTTGTGGCCAGAATCATTTTTCATGATTTACTTTAATTTGCTTTACGGATACTGTAATACTCGAGAAATGGAAAATACAAAAAAAGAGCTTTTGGATTACACAGAAAAACATATCGAGATCCTTTCTTATTTGAAAGAAAAGGAGTTGATTTCTTTTTGTGACTTATATCTTACGCATTCCATTCATCCTGAGCCTGAAACAGAAATAAATACATCTTTGGAAGCATTTTATCGCACAGATATCTACAAGATACTGGCAAGAAAGTTGAATAAATATAATGTTCAAATACTGTTTTATCTGAAAGGCAAGCAGACGATGATGCGAACAAATCTATTTAAACCGCAGAATCAAAGTGAGAGAATGCAAATTACAATAAAATATATTGATTACAAAACGAATAATATCACTGACAGAATGAATGGCGAACGGGGGGAAAATCACTCGAGATCAAAGATTACGTCAGTTCGCCGTAGTTGCGTTTCGGCGAACAGCATAATATAAACTTTTTACAACTCCAGGCATTCATTCGACACTCCAATATCGGACGCGGATGAAGTCTATTTCGGAACTTGTAATCGGCATACAGTGGGATATAGTAATCCAAGAGTCTTTACACCAATCTTTTAATAAAAGTTCTCCAACCTAGGGGAAAGGCGCAAATATTATGAAGCCGCTATTTTCTTTTAGCATGAAGCGTTTTCTACTGTTTTTAATATTGATCATTGTTGCATTGTCTTTTGGAGTGAAAAGAATTCATCATTATCCTTTCATGGATGATGTTATTTATTATTATGGTTATCCTTTCCATGTATTGGGGCTCCAAAATAATCGTATGCTTCCGTTAGATCGAAATACTATTTTCAATCTACTCATCAACATCTGTATTTACACTGGAATTTGGAGCAGTTTTTATGTGATCCGGAAAAATTTTATTGTCTCCGTGCTGACAGTTTTGTGTTTCCTCTATTTGATTTTTGTAATGTTTCTTTCTTATTTTTATCCATGGGACCTGCGTTTTGTGCGACTCTTCTGGCATTTGATAACATTCGGATTCTTGTTCTATTTTTTATTGTTATTATTTCAACTTATTCAATTGTATTTCCCTTCTGGAACAATATTACATAGGGAATAATAATTTTATTTGTAAAATGAGGATGATACTGTCTATAGTTACATTGGATTGGATAAAATTGAATCCGTAACGGAAGGCGGACGAAAATTGAGTTCCTTCACCTACCATATCGACGGCCAGCTTGCTGCGCGTGTCAGCATTGAGTCCAGCGAGACATTCCACTGGGATGGCCTTGCGTTGATTCAGCGCAACAGCACCAGTTACGTGAATGAACCCGCCGTCACCGGCGGCAATCCGATCCTCGCGGATGACAAAATCCTGTTCAACGACTTGCTCGGCACGACCTTAGGTGTCAAAGACGGCGATGAAGTCACGCAGAACAGCCTTACCGCCTTTGGAGAATCTTTGAGTATGGAGGGTATGAAAATAAATTAAGGGCAATATTTGAAAATCATCATGGAATTTTGTAATGCCTCTAGCAGCCTGTCGGACTTAAAAGCAAGTTCTGCGAGAAAAATCATAAAAGCATGATATATTACCAGTCAAAAAAAAGGTGTATGATGGCAGCGAAATTTGTGATATTGGACCGAGACACG
>CASDPB010000110.1 GCA_949282305.1 uncultured Lentisphaeria bacterium
AGCCATTCATCCAGATCGTTCTGCAGCATCTCAATAGATTCGTAGATCTTTTTCCGAAAAGCAATTTGATAGAATTCCGAGAGAATTGTTTTATGAAATCTCTCGCAGATTCCATTCGTTTGAGGCGATTTTGCTTTCGTTGAAATAATAGTTTTTAGTGGCATTGGCGAATGTGGCTTCTCTGATATAAAATCGATTGTCATAGTTGACTTGACTGACTGCACAAAGTCACAATTAAAAGGCATATAATAGCATTCCGAGGCGGAGTCCCCAAAGGAATGCAAAGCAATAAAAAACATTCCCAACAACAGTATTTTCATAATTGTCTCCATGCGGCTCTCCCCTAGGCTGGACAACTTTTATTAAAAAGATTGGTGTAAAGACCCTTGGTTTAACCTTTGCCCCGCTTCTCCTTTCTCCTTTTCCTTCGCCATCTCGCCATCTCGCCATCTCGCAATCTTTTTCACTGCCCATTCGTCCCTAAAACTTCCTGCCGGAGAATGCCGTCCGGGGTGCGGACGACCTGAAGCAATCTTTCTTTTCCGGAGGCGAGGAAAGTGCGGACAAGAAAACTGTCGGTATCCCATTGCGGATACTGTTCCTTGTCATGAGGGGCGGCATTGGTTCTGCCGGAACTGTAGGCAAAACCGTTTCCTTTGCCGGGCAGATTTTCCGCCAGTTTCAGAAAGGCGGCGTTTGAGGCGAGAGATTTTCCACCGCCCAGGGCGGTGAAGACTTTTTCCATCATCGGGACGGAGCTTGTAAAGACGAGATAACTGCGGCTGTAGGCGAAGCAGAATGCAAAACGGGTGAAGGGCAGGGGAATTACATACGCGACGCTGCTTTTCCGCTTTTCCGCAGTGTATGTCAGTATGGAAGGCAGTTTGTCCGCAAACATGCGGAAGATCCGGTCATCTCTGCATTTGAGATAGACTGCGAAAGAGAAGGGGAGCCATGAGTGTCCTGCAGTGGCATCCGTTACCGCGGCATAGCCGATCGTTCCGGCATAGCAGTCGAAAAACTGTGCGGGGATGAATCCGCATCTGCGCATGAAGTCCCCGGCAGACCGGATTGTTTCCAGCACTTTTTTCTTTCCATACTTTGCAAACTGTTCTTTTGCGAATGTCAGAATACGTTCAAAATCAATCTGCCAGAGTCCGGCGGCGATACTGTCTTCGGGGAAGAGTGCCGCCTGTTCCCTGATGTCTGCCTGCGGACCGTTCATGAGGTTCCAGCAGAGAAACTGCATATTTTCCGAGGTACGGGCTTCCTGAAAGAATATCCTGTTCCGACGGTAGCCGTTTTCCAGCTTTACAGAACTTGCTCCGACACCGCCAAGCGAATTGAAACCGGCGTCGTTCAGAATTGCCCGGAAAACCTGTCGGCCGCGGGATTTCTCCTCGGAATGCGGGGATGGCGCAACGGCTTCTTTCCGTATATGGAAATAACAGTCCCCGTCACTGTCCAGATGTTCTGCGATCTCATCCGCACGAAGCAGAGCGGCGGAAGAGATCAGAAGAAGCGATACGGCATATTTCAGTTTCCACATGAGTCACCCCTTGCTGTGATTTCCCATATCAATTTGACACACAATACGGAAAAATCAAGTTCTGGGGCGGGAAAGTGCTTGATTTATTCCGACTTCCACATACAATGCGGAGACAATCCCGCCGCTGAACTGAGTCAGACTGCCGATGGAGAAAGAATCTGCCTCTGCCGGTCGCAGGAAACCGACAGAGGCATTTGAGTTTCAAGAATGATAAGGCTTACTTGTTTTTCCCGGAATGCTGTTTCTTCTGGTGATATTCATTCAGGAGTTTTGCAAGACGCTCCCTCTGTGCGAGAAGGATCTGCGGATCCTTGGCATAGTCTTTGAGGGTATGAACCAGTTCCGGACGAATTTTCAATTCTTCGCCGGCCTGTTTTTTCCATGCCTGGCTCATGAAACTGGAATCCTCCAGCGCCTTCTGGAGCAGCTGCCAGTAGAAATAGTCCTCGAGCCCGTCGCGGAGCTGTTTCAGGCGTATGGTCGGCACCGGTCCGTCTGCGCCCGGATAAAGCAGCAGTCCGTCTCCGTTGAATTTGTCAAACGACCGCCCGTTCCAGTTTGTCAGAGGCGCTCCGCTGATCGGAGGTCTTTTGAACAGGTGTTCAAGCTGTTTGTTGTTCTTGCCCCAGTATGTCACCGCATAATAGAGCAGTCCATCCGGCTGGAATTTCCACGCCATGGCACCGGTGAGGAGGCGCATGCAAAGGGACGGATATTCGATAAAAATGTTGGCATAGGGCAGATGCGGATTGCAGCAGATATACCACCAGACTTTTTTTCCGTGAAGCCGTGCCTGTCTGACGGACTCAATATTTTTTTCATAGCTCGGAGTTTGCGGGCACCACATGTCGATTTCGTGCAGAGGCGTTCCGACTCCGTATTTGTTGCCGTCGTAGGCGGTGGTCAGGAATCGCACGTTCGGAATATGCTTCCTTACTTCTGCAAGTTTGCGGGAGATTTCCGGCATCTGGAAAGGAGGAGCTTCATCGAAAACATAGCAGTATGCCTTGTCGGCAATTCCCGCCTTTTCATAAGTCTGATAGGCTTTTTTCACCTGGGTGATATAGTCATTCAGATTTTTGTCGTTTCCGTAAATGCCATAGCGGATGTTGAAATCCTTCTGACCGTTTGCCAGTTGTTCCCTGGCGTCTTTTACACTCGGAGTCCGCCAGTCATAAAGCGGGCTGGGATTCAGACGGTGGTCCAGAAGTTCTTTTCGGATTGCCTGCCGATAGCGTTCCGGATCCTTTTTCGCCCGCGGATCGCCGCTGTAGCTTCCGGCGATGCTGAAAACATTGCTGTAAGGCGTTCCCACAGGCAGTTCAAAGCTGTTTACGGTAATTGTCAGCGGGAGCCGGCAGAGTTCCCTGTTTCCGGAGCGGACGGCGATTTCCGTCGTATAATTTCCCGGAGTCTGCCCGGACGGTATTTCCGCCTCCACCCAGAACGACTGCCAGAGATTCTTTGTCAGATCCACCTGATTCGTGTAGGTCAGGAGCGGATCGGGCCAGTAGCCGGTTCGGGGAACCGCGTACAGCGGCTGATCGCAGAAGACATAACCGACCGGCGTGACATGCAGATTTTTCAGCGGGATTTCTTTGCCGTCGGCGGTGCGGGCATTTCCGGAAATCGTCGCACTGACGGCGGGAAGGTCACGCGAGGAACGCAGAACCAGCTGAATCGCCTCAGCCTCGTTTGCCGCCGCGGTGATGTGCCCTTTCGCAACCGGGAGGTTCAGAAAACGCTGCCGGTCACGATGCACTTTCTCCATGGGCGTTGCCCAGAGAGCGGTCAGTCCGTCGGGGCGGGTCAAAGCGGCAATGCTCTGTTCCTGAAGCTGAAATTCCAGTTCGGATATTTCCTCGGACCATTTTTCCACCGTCTTTGAGGCGTCTTGCGAATATTTGTTTGCGCGGATTTTCTTTTCCGCTTCCTTCTTTGTCTTTTCCGCCTTGGAAAGCTGTGTCCGTATGCCGGAAGGATTTTCCTTGATTTTGTTCCAGCGTGGCAGAAGTTCCGCATAAAGTTCCGCCGCATCGGTCCGGATCAGACTGATGTCGCCGATATAATAGACGAAATCTTTTGCGGGAGCGCCCTGGAAAAGATGCAGTTCCGTCATTTTGCCGTAGTCAAGGCCTTTTTCCGGCAGTGGAATCGAAACCCGGCTCCGGCCTTGCGGCACATCGACGGATGACTGATTGCGGAGGAATCCGCTGCGCAGACAGTAGCCGAGCGAGCCTGCCGTTTCCGCATAGATGTCGAACTGCAGTTCCTTTCCATTGGACCAATCGGACGGCAGAGTCGGCGCCGTCATGACGATTGCCGGCCAGCGTTCGTTGCCTACGACGTAACGTTCCAATACCAGTTTCACGCAGAGACCCGGAAAATTATCCGGCCATTTGGCAAGTGTTGCCTGAGTATTTTTTCTGACATGCCATTTTTTCAGACTGTCGGCGTTTTCAAAAGTTGCAATCTGCACTTCTTCAACGGACAGCAGTGAGAAAGATAGGATGGCTAAAAACAAAGCCGGTACGATGCGCATGATGCCTGTTTTCCTTTTTGATTGTTTTCTGTTTGTTTCTTTGAATCAGTTGTGTATATTGTACTGACCGTTTTCTTTTACCGTGTTACGGGCGCCGAATGTCGATTGAATCAGCCTGTCCGTCATCCCCTCCGCATGACCGTCCGCCATCAATATATTGGCTTTTCCATTGTGACGGAGATATATGTTGCCGTCGGTCGTCTTCTTGGCGCTCATATCGGTGTACTGGCTCATTCTGCCGTCTCTTTGCTGACTTGGGTTCATAGTTACCGAATCGGAGACCGTGAAAAATCTGACAGGCCGCTTGATCTGGCGCAGATCCAGCAGATTTCCGTTGTAGCTTGACGTAATGCCTTCCGGCTGATCGGCCGTGCCCATGTAGACGCCGTAGTTGTATTTCCAGATGGCATTGTAATGTTTGGAAAAAATCAGCGGGTATTCAGGCCATGTTCCCGGGCATTTCATTGCGTCTCTCTTGCCGATGTAATTGGTGGTACCGATCCGTTCATTCCATTCGTTGGCGTCCAGCAGGTGGGCATTCCCGGCGATGAAACAGGTGTACGGTCTCCATTTGTCTTTATTGTAAAGCGGCATGACGTCGTTGTAATCTCCGCAGTACATTGAGATTGCGACTCCGACTTGTTTCTGTTTGCTCAGGCAGCTGATTCCCCTTGCCGAGTCTCTTGCCTTCTTCAGTGCCGGCAGGAGCATTGCCGCAAGAATGGCGATGATCGCAATTACGACCAGAAGTTCTATCAGTGTAAATCGTTGGCAACGCGCCCTTAACATTTTCGGTGACATATGATCCTTCCTCCTTTTTCTTTTCCTTGTGTAATTTAGTTATATGTCAGCTCATATTTACATTTTTCCGCCGCACAGTAGGAACGCATTGTCTTCAGTCTCCTGACACTGTTCCTGACCATTAAAATCGGCGGAATACTGCAAATGTGATTTTTTTCATTGACTCCATTGAAAAAGTGATCCAGCGCCATGTCAATCGCAAGGCGCCCGATCTCATACATCGGAACCCTGAGCGTCGTCAGCGGGACTTCGGCAAATTCGGATTCTCTGTTACCGTCCGCGCCGACGACGGAGAAATCTTCCGGAATATGGAATCCTCTGCTTTTTAAGAAGTTGCAGAAGCGTATCGCAAGAAAGTCATTGCTGCACCAGAACACCGTGGGCAGATCGGAGCCGCATTTTTCGAACATCTCCGCGACTTTGGTTTCCAGGAAACCGCCTTCCTGGCTGAGCCAGTCGAAATGATTGGGATCCCGGTCGACCCGCATGTCCAGAACGGGGCGCGTCGACTGCTCCAGCGGAATCCGCAGAATCCATTCGTCACGCAGTTCCATTCCGGCGTTTCGGAAACATCGGACGCCGCGTTCCGTGCGCATGCTGTAGGTGTAACGGAAAAAGTGCGGCGGGGTGAATACATCGCCGATGACTCCGATGCGGGTATGTCCCCGTTCCTTGAGATAAGCCGCCAGGGCGCTGAGCCCGGATTCAATATCGCAGCATACCGTGCCGATCCGCGGATCGTCGGAATAGCCGGATACGAAAACCTGCGGCAGATAAGTCTCCTTCAATATAATTTCAAGAGGTCTGTCCGGCGTTTCCGTGCGGTGCCCGAGATGAATCAATGCGGTAAGACGGCTGATCGTGTCGTCAAGCCAGCGTCTGGTCGCATCGTCGCTTGAACCGGGAGGCGGAGGATTCAGCAGCATGGGGGCGTAGCCCTTTTCCACCGTCCGGTCAAGAAGCCCGCTCATGTACTTCTGCGGAGTCTGGTCTATCGTGGAGATGAATTCGGAGTAAGGACAGGGCAGAATAATGCCGATCACCGGAAAAGGCGGTCTGACTTTATCGAAAGCGCTGGGAGCGATGTAAACATTTTTCTTTTCCGGCGGCTGAATCAGAATCCCGTCGTCGAAAAGTTTTTTATAGGCGCGGTTTACGGTGATCCGGTTGACTTCGATCAGATCGGCAAACTGACGCTGCGAAATGACGGGGGTGCCCGGTACCGGGCGATCCTTGAAGATTTCCCGGGATATTCCTGTTGTAATCTGGACATGCAGAGGAGTGGCGCTCCCTTTGTCGATTACGACGGATGGAATATATTTTTGTCTTGCCATACTATACTATTTCAGCCCTGATAAGAAGTTTTGGTATGATCTACCATGTCATAATTATAATTATATCGCAAAAACATGCCTTTGTCAATGGGGAAAATCAAAAAAAAACAGAATTATTTTGCTTTTCCGCCCTTCGGACATGCGATTGCGGAAGCCTGCGTTTTTTCCCCCCTCCCGGGGGATTCGGATTGCCGTATTTCGGAATATTTCTCCGCTTCCGGTAGTTTATTTTCCTTTTTATGGTATATTATACGCTTTCATATTAAAACAGGAGCGACAATGGATTTTTTCTTTCACGGCTTTTCAATACTTCAGATTGTCACATTGTGCATTTCCGCGATTATCATCGGAATCAATAAAACAGGGATGCCGGGGCTCGGACTGCTGCCGGTCGTGATGCTGGCGAATGCGTTTGAACCCGGGCTTTCCACCGGACTGCAGCTTATGATGATCGCGATGGCGGACATTCCAGCAATCATTTATTACCGTAAAACCGTGAACTGGAAGATCATTCTGCGTCTGCTCCCCGCGGCTCTCGTCGGCATCGGAATCGGCGTGATCGTGCTCCATTTCGCGGGGAATGTGAATCTGAACGTGCTGATCGGGGTGATCGTCCTGGGACTGTGCATCTTCACAATGCTGAAGGATTTCCTCTGGCGTGACGCGACAAAGGTGCCGACGCACTGGAGTTTTGCCGCGTTTTTCGGTCTTCTTGCCGGATTTACGACACAGGTCGCCAATGCCGCGGGACCGGTCATGGCGATTTACCTGATCTCCATGCGGTTTGACAAGAAGACGGAGTATATGGGCACTGCCGCATGGTATTTCTTCCTGCTGAACTGGCTCAAGGTTCCGATTTTCTATGCGCAGGGACGCATCACTCCGGAATCGTTCCGTGCGGACCTGGCGATGATTCCGCTGCTTCTGGTCGGTGCCGCGCTTGGAATCTGGGTGCTGAAGAAGCTGCCGCAGAGGCTGTTCGAGAAAATTGTGCTCTTCCTTTCCGCGATCGCGGCGTTGAAACTGTTCTTCTGAGTGTGTCATTGAAACGGAGGATTGTGACATAATGTCACTGGGAGATTTTTTTAGAAATGCTTTGCATTGAACGTAACTCCATGGAATGCAGCGATTTGAGAATAAAGCGGTTTTCTGGCATAAAGAATGCTTAACAGGGCGTATGTCATGAATGTGATTCAGAAAATGGACATAATAATATAAAAATAAGATAAAAGGAGTTGGAAATGCCTACGTATGAGTATGTCTGTGAGGCCTGCGGTCATGATTTCGATGTCTTTCAGAGCATGAAGGACGACAAACTGAAACAGTGTCCGAAGTGCAAGGCCATGAAGCTGAAACGCAAAATCGGCGGCGGCGCCGGGATTATTTTCCACGGCAAAGGCTTTTACTGCACCGATTTCAAGAACCCCGCGCCCACCCCCTCGAAATAACCGGAACGAATTCTGACAGACAAAGGAGGCTTTTCCCCTATGGAAAACAATATGCAGTTCAAAGCGGAGGTTCAGCAGCTCCTGCAGCTTATGATCCATTCCGTCTACTCCAACAAGGACATTTTCATCCGTGAGCTGGTCGCCAACGCGGCGGACGCGATTGACAAGGCGCGCTTTGAATCCCTCAGCAAGCCGGAATTCGCCCAGAAATGGGAGATCAGGATTGATTCCGATGAGAAAGCGAATACGCTTGCCATCTCCGACAACGGCATCGGCATGAACTATGACGAACTTGTTTCCGACATCGGCACAATCGCCCGTTCCGGCACCAAGGCGTTCATCGAAGCCATGAAAAATGCAAAAAAGGACGGGGAGAACGCTCCCGCGGGGCCTGAGCTGATCGGGCAGTTCGGCGTGGGTTTCTACTCCTCCTTCATGGTGGCGGACCGCGTGGACATCATCACGAGGAAGGCGGGTTCGGACAAGGCGTGGAAGTGGTCTTCGGACGGGAAGGAAGCCTACACCATCGAAGAGGCGCAGCGCGATTCCCAGGGCACCACGATTGTCATGCACATGAAAGAGGACGCCAGGAGTTATCTTGATTACTGGAAGGTCTCTTCGATCATCAAAAAGTATTCCGACTTCATTGAATACCCCGTCATGATGAGGCATACGGTCAAAAAGGATGACAAGGAGACGGTCGAGGATTCGACCTTGAATTCCATGAAGGCGATCTGGCTCCGTCCGGAATCCGAAGTGACCGCGGAGGAGTTCAACAGTTTCTATACGCATCTTTCCGGTCAGGTCGGCGAACCTCTCAAACGCATTTCCTACAGTGCGGAGGGCACCTCCGAATTCAAGGCGCTGCTTTTCCTGCCGGCGCGCGCACCGTTTGACTTCCAGTTCGGAGAGCGCAGAACCAACGGACTGCATCTTTATGTGCGGCGCGTGTTCATCACGGACAACTGCCCCGGGCTTCTGCCGGACTATCTGCGCTTTGTTTCGGGCGTGGTCGATTCCAGCGATCTGCCGCTGAACATTTCCCGCGAAATGCTTCAGGACAATCCCCAGATTCTCAAGATCAACAAGAATCTTGCGAAACGCATTATCTCCGAACTTACGAAGATGCTTGAGAACGACCGCGAGAAATACGAACAGTTCTACAAGGAGTTCGGGCGTCTCATCAAGGAAGGCGTCCACATGGATTTCGCAAACCGCGAAAAACTCCAGAATCTGCTGCTGTTCGAGACAATGAACGGCCCCAAAGGAAAGCTCGTGACGTTGAAAGAATACCGCGACGCGATGCCGGCGCTCCAGCAGGAGATTTACTATATCACCGGCGACAGCCGCGAGACGCTGGAGACTTCGCCGCATCTCGAAATTCTCAGGAAGGAGAATTACGATGTGCTGTTCATGACCGATCCCATTGACGAATGGGTCATATCCGAAATCGGAACTTACGACGGCAAGAAACTGAAATCCGTCAACAAAGGCGACGTCAAGTTCGACGAGTCGATCCAGAAGGAACTTGAGGAAAAGACCAAAAAGGCGGCGGATGAGAACAAGCCGCTGGTGGAGCTGATTAAAAAAGCGCTCGGGACAAAGGTCAAGGATGTCCGTTTCTCCTCGCGCCTGACGGAAAGCGCATGCTGCCTCGTCAGCGATGAATATGATCCCAGCGCCTATATGCAGCGTGTCCTGAAGGCGATGGACAGGAATGCTCCGAATGTGGCGCGCATTCTCGAACTGAATCCGGATCATCCGCTGGTCGTTGCGATGAAGAAGCTCTATGAGAAGTCGCCCGACAATGCGAAGCTGCCGGAGTTTTCGGAGATGCTGTATGACCAGGCGCTTCTTGCGGAAGGCAGTCCGATTCCGGATCCGCTTCTGTTCACCAGACGCACGGCGTCGCTGATGACGCTCGGCATGGAAAAAGAAGCGAGCGCCGAGTAATGGCTGATTATTACGAAATCCTGGAGGTCTCGCACGAGGCGACCGATACCGAGATCAAAAAATCCTATCGGCGCCTCGCCGTCAAATATCATCCGGACAAGAATCCCGGGAACAAGGAAGCCGAGGAGCATTTCAAGGAGATTTCCCATGCCTATGAGATTCTGGGAAATCCGGAAAAACGCCAGCTGTATGACCAGTATGGGGAGGCGGCGTTTTCCCACGGCGGCGCGGGCGGCGGAGGAATGGATCCGTTCGATCTTTTCCGCGAAGCCTTCGGCGGCATGGGCGGGGGAGGGATCTTCGATTCCTTTTTCGGCGGCGGACAGTCGCGCCGTGCGGATCCGAATGGTCCCATGGACGGTTCGGATTTGCGCTATAATCTTGAAATTACGTTTGAAGAGGCGGTTTTCGGCACGGATAAAACCATTGAATTCCAGCGCATGGCGGCTTGCGAGACGTGCCGCGGATCGGGCTGCGAGCCGGGAACTTCAAAGAAGCGCTGTCAGCGTTGCGGCGGAAGCGGTCAGATTGCCATGTCGCAAGGCTTTTTCACGATTATGCATGAGTGCCCGAAGTGTCACGGAGCAGGCGTGATGGCGGAAAAGCCGTGCCGCCAGTGTGCCGGCACCGGGCAGCATAAGGTGAAGCGCACCGTGCAGGTGCATATCCCGCCGGGTGTCGATACCGGCACCCGGATGCGCGTTGCAGGAGAGGGGGAGCCCGGGCTGCGCGGCGGACGCAACGGCGATCTGTTTGTGATTACCCATGTGCGTGAGCATGAAATATTTCAGCGCGACGGACTTTCCGTCTACTGCAGCGTCCCGATTGATTTCCCGACGGCGGCGCTCGGCGGAACGGTGGATGTTCCGACGGTGACGGGCAAAACGGCATTGGAGATTCCCGCCGGCACCCAGACCGGCGACGTTTTCACGATTCGCGGCAAGGGAATGCCGTCTCTTCGCGGACAGGGGCGCGGAGATCATTATGTGAAGGTCTTTGTCGAGGTGCCGAAAAAACTTACGGAAGAGCAGCGCAATGCTTTGAAACGTTATTCCGAGGCGTTTCAATCCAATGGAAACGGAGGCTCGCACCCTGTGCGGGAAAACTTTCTGGAAAAGGCTAAGCGCTTTTTTCAGATCGGTGCTTGAGTTTTTCGGGTTTTAGGATTGGAGCCGGGAGAAGGCAGGAGTCCCGCCGGACATCATGCCTCTCCTGCCGTATCAGGGAGTGAGAAACCGGTGTTTTTCCCGGCAGTGTGAACGGAAGGAGTTGCCGTTGAGTGTCACATTACAGGAAGTCGCGCTTGCCGCGGGAGTGTCGGGACAGACTGTTTCGAGGGTGATTAACAACCGGCCCCATGTGAGTGCGAAGGTTCGCCGGAAGGTGCTTGAAGCAGTTCAGCGGCTCGGCTATACACCATCGGAGTCCGCCCGGATTCTGCGTTCCGGAGGACGCGCGCAACTTTCCGGCGGCATGATGCGGCTCGGTCATATCGTCCCCCCGCTCGGAAGAGACTACTGGCACTTTGAACGGGAGCGTCTTCAACTGACGGAGGCGTTTATCCGGGGCGGCATGATCCAGACTTTTTACCTGACGAGCGATGCTCTTTTGAAGGATGAGCAGCTGTTTCATTATATGATTGACCCGGCAAAGGTCGACGCCCTGTTCATCACAATGTGCGACGAGGAACTGCGGAAGGCTCTGGACCGCCGTCTGCCGCAGGGATTCCCGATTGTGACATTCAACCTGGAAAACTGGCACGGGCAGGTTTATATTGACTTTGAAAGCCAGATGGAAAAGGCGATGGAGCATCTTTACGGGCTCGGGCACCGCCGGATCGGTTTTCTGGGCGTGACTTCTCCGCGGAACGGTGAGTATGAATGCCGTTACCGGTGTTATCTTGATTTCATGGAAAGGCGCGGTTTGGAGATCGTAGCCGGCTGGGCTCCGTCCGGCGGGGATTTTCATGACTCCCTGTCCGGCGCATCCCTTGCCGAAAAGCTGCTCCGCTCGGAATGCCGTCCGACGGCGCTTGTCGCCGCATCAAGTTCGATTGCGATTTCCGGTGCGAGTTTTCTGTTGAATCACGGCGTCAGGATTCCGGAGGATATTTCTCTGATTGCGATCGGTTCAAACCGGTTGAACCGTCTTTTCGTCCCTTCCATCACCTGCTTCGACATTGATTACTCGCTGGTAGGAGACGAGATTGTGAGGCTTCTGAAAGAACAGCGTGAAAATCCCTCCTTCCAGCCCGTTACAGTGAAAATTCCGAACCGGCTTCTGCCGTTGAAATCCACGATGGAAAACCGGGCTGCCGTGTGATCCGCAAGGCGTTATGATCGGAAAACGTACTGTTATTTTTTGATTTTTTATCGGAATCTTCCGTTTCAGGTATTGACAAATCAGGATTTTTCCCTATAATTAAATATATGAAAATTTAATATTAAAAAATCATATATGGAAAAATCATGGCGGGAATGCTGAAAATCATATCGGAACGTGCAGGGGTTTCACAGGCCGCGGTATCGCAGATCCTGAACCGGCGGCCCAACGATTACAGTTCGGAGGAGACGAAGAGGCGTGTTTTTTCGATTGCCCGCGAACTCGGTTACAAGCAGAAATTCGGGCACAAGCTGCTGCGCGGGGAAAAGACGAAGACCGTGGCGATTGTCCTTTCCATGCAACGGCTGATTCTGGAGGAGCAGAATCAGCGTCTTGTCCTGCTGCTTCTGGACAAATTTGAGAGAGCCGGGTACGTGACGTATCTTCAAACGGTTGCCGGGGATGAGGAAGAAAATCTGAAAATGGTCCGGGAGCTGATCCTGCGCGGAACCGATCATTTTGTCTGGCTCGGGAATCCGACCGGGTTCCAGGCGATTGAAGAGGAGATATTATCGAACGGGCGCAGCGTCATCGGCTTTGCTTCGGGTTTTCAGCGGAATCTCCGGAATGACAGTCTCTGCTCAATCGACGTCACACTGCGGAAGTTTCTGCAGGAGGGCCGTTCCAACTTCAGACTGCTGCTCGGCACTCCGAATCAGGTGGAACGGATTCAGGTCGTCTGCGCCCTTTTCCCCGGCCTCTCCTGTGAAGAAGTCTTGCGGCGGTATATCGTCTTTCTGGATTTCAACGGAGAAGTGGACAGCATTGACGAGCTGACTGCGATGGGATATGAGAAGACGCGCGGGATCATGACCGCCGATCCGTCGGTTTCCGCCCTGATGTATCTTTCGGACTATTTCATGCTGGGCGGCATCCGCTATCTGCACCGGAACCATTATGTCATCGGCAGGGACATCGTGCTTTGCGGACACAACAACATTCATGCGGTGCGGAACCATATTTTCCCGCTCTCGACATGGGAGATTGATACGGAAACGATCTCCTCCATTCTTTTTCGGGAATGTGCCGGAAGCGGCAGGATGCAGATGCGGATTCCTTCAAAATATGTTACAATCAAAGGAGAACAGTAAAGATGAGAACGTATTGGCTGCGGCGCGGAATGCGGAACGGACAAAAGAGGAGCGGGACAGCCGGAGGGCATCTGCCGTGTTCTCCGTTTCCGTTCAGGCGCGGAAGAGATGTATTTACATTGATAGAACTGCTGATTGTAATTGCGATCATTGCGATTCTTGCGGCGATGCTGCTTCCCGCTTTGAGCAAGGCAAGAGAAAAAGCCAGGGGGGTGTCATGCACTGCGAATGTGAAGTCATTGGGAACTGCCTGTCTGATGTATGCCGCTGACAACGGGGAATACATGCCGGGGGCGGTTGAGGCCTGCGGGGATATCTGGCTGCGCCCCGTGGCTCCCTATTATGGAGCGCGGGATGATTATACCGTGGTGCCGAAACTGCTGTTCTGTCCGTCAGTTCAGGACAGGCATTCATCTTGGTGGCATACCAGTTATGCGCTGAACTGGATGCTGGGCAGTGCATATATATTGCCTCCGCAGGGAGAAGGAGTTCCGAAAATGTCGCGCATCCGGCATCCTTCAAAAGTCGTATTGCTTGGAGATTGGGCGCCGGAAAGCTATCGCGTCATCATGGCGTATGAATTTTATACATCGGCAGGCCGCCGGCAGACGGTGTTACGGCACTCAAAACGGGCGAATATGGCATTTGTCGACGGACATACCGGAACTTTGACAGGAGACACATGGAACGGCCCGACTGTGGTGACGCATTCCAAAGGTTCCGTCAACCTGCCATGGGACCCATGGGAATGAAAGAGACGCGCAGAGAGTGTGTTTCTGTCGATGACATTGTTTTTTTCAAGACAACCGAAAGGATGAAGTAATGAAGTTTCAATATCTGACCGCCCTGACCGCATTGCTGCTTGCCGCTTTGACTGCCGCCGCCTCTCCGTGGAAACATTCGACTTTCTGGAGTGAAGATTCCCTGCCGTCCCTTCCGGGAACTCAGGTGAACCGGATGGTCGCGGATGACGGTGAGTGCATGATTGCCGGCAATCAGGGGATTGCATTGTACCGTTTTGAAAATGGAAAATACAGACGCTATGCGTTCAGGGCTTTCCCTGAACTGCTCGATGCGGTAAGACTGGGAAGGGAAGTTGTCCTGCTTGACCGGGACGGTCTGGGAGTCTGGGACCCGGCGGCGAACCGCGTCCGGCGCGTCGGCAAATTGAAGAATCTGTCACAGTCCTATAATCTGCCCATGCTTGCGGCGGTTCCCAGGGCAGGGAAAGTGCTGGTCGCCGTGCAGAACGCCCTCTATGAATTTGATCCGGAAAGTCTGAGGCTTGAATATGCAAAGATTGGAATCCGTGGCGGAAAAGGTGCTGTGACCGGGCTTCCGGATGGTTCGGCTGCGGTATACAACATGGACAGACTTTATCGTTATGACGGCAGGTTTCATGAGTTGCCTCTCCCAAAGGGATTCAAACAGTTTGAGGCTTTTCATCTGGGATGTTCCAATGACGGACGGTATCTCTATTTCGGCAGTCCCCTTGCCGCCTACGAACTGGCGTCGGGCAGGATCGTCCGCACCGTTCCCGAACTGAGGTTGATCCGCTGGGGATTTGCAACCGACACGCGCCGCAATGTGCTCTATGCCGCCGGCTGGCGGGATGTCAATGTGTTTGCCAATGCCGATGAGCCGGAAAAATGGAAGGAGATTGACCGTCTTGGCAGTACTGATGCGGTTCCGCTGTATACGCACCGTGATGTGGCTCCGGCTGCCTGCGGCGGTTCTCTCTGTTATCTGCCGGAGAGCGATGAGCTGCTTTTCAGCGGACGCCCCGGAGTAACGATTCTCGGTTCGGAACCGCATTCCGGCGGATTGGTCTCCGGTACCGGCGGGAATCAGTTCCTTGTGGACAACAGTGCCATCCCCGGCAGCAGCGCATTCCATCGCGCCTTGCGGGAACGCAAGTTCATCGGAGCGTGGGTGACGACCAGCCACGGTGTTACGGCGGAAGCGCTGGATAACATGAAGCGTTCCGGAATCAATGCAATCATCCACATGGTGTTTCAAATAGGGCACGGAAGTTTTTATCCTCCCCACGATGTCCGCCGGACGGTGATTGAAACCGGAAAACTTTGTGCAGAGCGCGGCATGACATACCTGATTGCGCTTACTCCGCACAATATTTCAATCAACAACTCGAAACGGACTTTCCGCAAATTCGTTCTGCCGGACGGTTCGACGGGATACCATACCAGTCCGCCGCGGAATCCGAAGTTTACAGTCCGGGATTTTCCCTGCTATCTGGATCGCGAGTATTCCGAACAGGCGGGCATCCGGCATAATATGGTTGAGTTCGCCAAACTTGCCGCGGAAGCGAATATTGCGGGGATTGTCTTTGAGCTGGGAGATGGAATTTCGCCTACCAACCTGAGAAGCCATCATCACTGTTACTGCGATGACTGTTTTTACCGTTTTGCCCGGGACAACGGTCTGGCTGTTTCCGGGATTCCTCCGCAGAAACGGGCGGAATACCTGAGAAAAAACGGTAAAACCGCCGCTTATGCCGAATGGCAAACCGCGGAACTGGCGGAACTCTGCCGCGAAGGATACGCCGCCATGAGGAAAATTGCCCCCGGCATGTGCGCCGCCGTGATGCTGCCGGAAACGGCAAGCGACTATACCGGAGAATGGCTGTATACGGCATTCATTTCCGGTTTCCAGCTTCCCGGAACGCCTGTTCCTGTCTTTTCCGAACAGACCTATGCGGTTCCATACATGCCGGAGCTCTGCAATAAACTGGAGGAAAAATGGAAAAGGACGGGACTTGAAACACTGCTGATTCCCGGACAGGTCAATTACTGGGTGCCGCCCGCCGTGCTTGCCCGCCGTGTGAAGACCTATCTTGAACATACGCCAGGAATTTACTATTATCACAACTACCGGTGGTATACCGGAAGGCGCGGTGAAAAGTTTTACAGTCCGCTGAATCCGAAGTTCCGGACTGGCTCCTACACCCTCGGCGAGTATATGGATCTGCCCGATCCGCTTTGCGAAGCGAAGGAATGATTCCGGTCGCTGACTTCCCGGTTTCATGATGCCTTGACGAACACCGCGACGTATTCGAGATTTCCCTTCGGGCCTTTCAGCGGGGAGTCGGATACGTCGCGGAGCGTCCATTGCAGATTCTCTTTTACGAATGTGCAGACTTTGTCCAGCGCCGCCTGCCGGACCGCGGGATCGGTGACGACGCCGCCCGGGGGAACGTCGTGCTTCGGAGCCTCGAACTGCGGTTTCACCAGAATGAAAGCCATGGCGCCCGGCTTCATGACACTGTCCGCCGCGCACAGGATTTTCGTCGCGGAGATGAAGGAGACGTCCATGCTGAGAAGATCCACGGGTTCCGGAATTTCCGCGGGTGAGAGATTGCGCGCATTGACGCCCTCCAGACAGATCACGCGCGGATCGGAACGCAGTTTCCAATGGAGGAGTCCTCTGCCGACATCCACCGCGTAAACCTTTTCCGCTCCGTGTGAAAGCATCAGATCCGTGAAGCCGCCGGTGGACGCTCCGATGTCCGCCGCTGTTTTTTCCGTCAGGTCGGGCGCGAATTTCTCAAGGGCGTCCTTGAGCTTGAGGGCGCCTCGGCTGACGAACTCGTTGCCGCTGTCGACGATCAGGACGGTGTCCGCGGGGAATTCCTGCGAGGGTTTCATGACAAGCGCGTCTTTGCCGCTCCTGACCTTGCCCGCCATAATCAGCAGTGCGGCATCCTGGCGGCTTTCGCAGTGACCGTGTTCGTATAAAAGTTCGTCTGCACGCTTTTTTTTCATAAAAACTCTCGTATTTTCCTCATTATAATGCTTAAAACAGATTGAAAAATTCACGAAATGCAATAAAGTTAAGCGTAATTGTAATAATTTCAAACGGAGCAAGATCAGTTTCATGAAAATTCCTGTGATTATTTTGGTGCTTCTGGGTTTTGCGGCTTTGATTCTGATTGCCGTCTGCATCTGCCAGAGAGCCAGAATTTACCTCCTGCGCCGCCGTCTCAAGACCGCGATGCACAACAGCGTTGAGATCAGCAATTTCCTGGCGCTGTTTTCCCGCAACCTGAAAACCAAGGCGGAATTCGACAACTGGATGAACGTGACCGCACGTTATGTGGCGGAACTTGTGGATGCGCAGAGCGTCTGCATTTTCGGTCGCGACGGGGATTTCCTGCGCGCCGCCGGAGTGTCGGGGCCCTTTCCGCTGTTGCACAAGACTTCCAACTATGTGATGACGAAACCGAAATACATTCTGGAGCAGCTGCGGCGCGAACGGCTCAGGATCGGCGACGGCATTCTGGGCGGGGTGGCGCAGACGAATCAGGAAATCGTGATCGGGGATGCGATGAACGACGAACGGGTGAGCATGATCGATCCGATTGTCCCGATTGACTGCCTGATGGCGGTGCCGCTCTCCAATGAGGGAGTTGTGACCGGCGTCATGTGCGCCGTCAACAGCGGAGAGCACGGGAGCACGTCGTTTACTTCGGAACAGGTGTCGCAGTTCAAATTCATTGCGACGCAGGTCGTCCTGGCGCAGAATATTCTTGCCGCGTATGCGAATCTGAGCGAACAGCAGCGCATCAACCAGGAGCTGGAGTTCGCGCGCAATATGCAGCGTTCGCTTCTGCCGGAGAGCTTTCCCGTGTGGGGCAGTTTTTCCGTGCAGGCGTTTACGCGGGCGTCGAAAGAGGTCAGCGGCGATTTTTATGATTTTGTCCAGATTGACGACGACCGGCTTCTTGTCGTGATCGGAGACGCCTGCGGCAAGGGGATTCCCGCCTGCATGATTATGTTCATGACGCGCAGTTTCATCCGCTCCAACATCGACCGTTTCACCTCCTTGAAGGATCTTCTGCTGGAGCTGAACGACAATCTTTACCGCGACACCGGTGATGAACGTTACATCACTCTGGGGTGCTGTCTGCTGAACAAACGCGACATGACGCTGGAATATGCGCGCGGCGGGCATACGGAGCTGCTGGTTTACGTGCGGGAACATATCCGTGCGATTTACCCGGACGGTTCCGCGCTGGGAATTCTGCCGAGCGAACTTTCCGATTTCGACTGTTTCTGCATGGAATTTACGCCCTCGATGTCTGTTCTGATGTTTACGGACGGGGTCAATGAGGCGACGTCGCCGAGAACCAACGAGTATTTCGGCGTGAAGCGCCTGACCGATCTTTACAGGGAATCGTGTATCCGGGGGGATTCCCCCGAAGACCTGATTTACAATGTGATCAATACGGTTGACACCTTTGCCGAGACACCGAACGGGGAAGGGCAGGAGGATGACCAGACGATGGTCATTATCCGGCATATTTGAGTAAGGAGGAACCTTTGAAAAAGAAACTTTGCATTGTATCGGCATGTGCCGTGTCTCTGCTCCTGTTTGCATCGTGCAAATCGGACGACGATCCGTTCGCGGATATTTCCACGGCGAAAAAGGACCATTCGGCAGAGGAAAAACAGAAAAAAAGCAATTCGCTGCTGGGGCAGCTTGATTTCAGCGGCAGTGAACGGGCGAAGCGCAAGGCGAGACTCCGCGATGTTTCACGCCCGCTGAACGACGACAGCAAGGAGGGACGGGTCTTCCCGTGGCGCGACAGCAATACGCGGCGCAGCGAAGCATTGCACGACAGTATGCGGAGCGACGACAGCGGCCCCGTTTATTATGACTGGTAATTTTAAGGGAAAGGCAGGAAAATGAAGTATGTTGTGACTGGTGCGGCGGGATTGATCGGAAGCGCTCTCATCTGGAAACTGAACCGGATGGGGATTGACGACATTCTTGCGGTGGACCATCTCGGAACTTCCGAAAAGTGGAAGAATCTTCGCGCCCTCAGCTATGCCGACTATATGGAGAAGGACGTCTTTTACGAGCGTCTTCTGGCGGGAGCCCTGCCGCGCGACGTGGAGTGCATTCTGCACATGGGCGCCTGTTCCTCCACCACGGAAAAGGACGCAACTTATCTGATCGGCAACAACTTTGAATACACCAAGACGCTGGCTCTGTATTCCGTTTCGCACAACGTGCGCTTCCTCTACGCTTCGAGCGCGGCGACTTACGGCGACGGCGAACACGGTTACGTGGATGACGAGGAGCATATCGAAGAACTGCGCCCGATGAACATGTACGGTTATTCCAAGCAGATGTTCGACCTGTGGGCGAGGCGTCAGGGACTTCTTTCCAAGATTACTGGCGTGAAATATACGAATGTGTTTGGCCCGAATGAGCTCCACAAGGCGGAAATGCGCAGCGTGGTCTGCCGCGCCTACGAACAGATCCGCGATACCGGAAAGGTCGGGCTTTTCAAGTCATACCGGAGCGAATATGCCGACGGCGAACAGAAACGCGATTTCATCTATGTGAAAGACGCGGTTAAGATGGTGATGTTCCTTCTTGAGAATCATTGTCACGGCATCTACAACATCGGCAGCGGGCGCGCCGAAACGTGGAACTCGCTTGCGTCGGCGGTCTTCAAAGCGCTGGACAGACCTGTAAATATCGAATACATCGAGATGCCGGAGCATCTGCGCGGAAAATACCAGTATTACACCTGTGCGGACATCACGAAAATCCGCAAAGCCGGGTATACGGATATTGTCACGCCGCTGGAAGATACGGTCGCGGACTACATCAGGAATTATATCTCGCAGGGCAGGTTCCTCGGCGACGAGTGAAACGGAACGTCCCGGACCGCTGTCTGCCGTTGTCTGCCTGAACTTTCCGCGAAGGTTCTCCTGCAGGAGCCTGTCGGTGCGGAGTGATTCCCTGCGGGAGATGTTTATGGCGGGACGGGGAGACGGAAATGTCTTCCGGCAGTCCCCGGACACCCCGTCCGCAGATGAATTCTGTCCGCGGCATAAAGCGCATGGACAGCCTTTCTTATTTCAGCGGTTCATTGTCTCCGGAAGACCAGCGTATCAGCTTGAAAAGACGTAGCCACTCGTCCCATTCCGGCGCGACGGAATTGCTCCGGCTGTTCACTCCGAATACTTCCCCGGTGTAGACGATACGCCCTTTGCCGAAGCTGCCCGTTACCGTGACCGGCGCCTGAAAGCGGTCTTTGCAGATCACGTTTCCTTCCGGGCCGGCTTTGAGCTGGCAGTGATCGAGGTAGCGGTGTCTGGTTTTGCTTCCGTCGCTGAAGAACATTTCGGGTTCCTCGACCGTTCCCTGAAATCCTGCGCAGATTTTCGGGAACAGAGGCTCTTTCAGTCCTCCGCTGTATCGCCCGACCGCATTATGGGCGAAGATGATTCCGCCGCCTGTATTGACGAAATCAATCAGGTTTTCCCTCCAGGGTTCGTCACAGTCTCCGATGTCCGCGGACGCATTGAAAATGATTACATCAAAAGATTGCAAATTCTGTTTTGTCAAATTGGATATGAGGGAGACGGAGATTCCTGCCGCGCCGTCCAGGGATTCCGGCAGAGCTCCGATGTAGTCCTTGATGTCCGCGGTGCCGGAGTATTTGTAGAAGCCGAGCCGGATTTTCCGTTCCGGAATGGACTTCAGGTATTTGCTTTTCAAAAGTCTCAGTTGAATTCCGTCGGCAATCTTGAGATCCGCTTCGATTTTTTTGTATAAATTGCGACCTCTGGCTTTGGGATTTTTCAGAATCTCCTGTCCTGCCAGCGCCTCTTTTTTCGCTGTTTCGACGTCTTCTTTGTTCAATGCCTCCCTGGCATAAATGCAATGAAGCCGTGCCCGGGTCAGAAGCTCCATTCTGGTCAGAAAATCTCCCAGAAGCCGCGAAGCGTGAGCGCCGGAAGGTATGACCTGGCTTTTGGCGCTGTCGTAGATTCTGCGCGCGGCGCGGATGTTTGCAAGAAGTGTTTCAAAATACTGCTTATGGTCTGTCCCCGCCGGAAGCAGATCATGGGGAAGTTCCGGAATTTTATCTGTGAATTTGCAGGCATAGATCCTGGCAAACGCGGGGGCGGCTTTTTCCCCCACCGCACGTGCCGCCGCGCGCGGCAGCAGTTCTTTTTCGATCAGGGGAACCGTTTCATAAACAACGGAATAATCATATTTATTTTCCGGCATATAAGCGGCGCCCGGCGCAAAGGGATTCCAGAGATATTCCGCAGTAACCGTCTTGCTCGGATTCTGATATCCGCCCAGCAGGGAGCCGAGATAATACGCGATGTGGTGTTTTTCGCCCATGAAAAAAGTCGCCGCGAATCTTCCAGCGTTCATGTAGGACGGATAAAAATCCCACAGGAAGGGATAATAGCAGGCATTTACGACCGCATCCCCGTATGCTTTATGGGTGGAGGCGAAAAGTTCCCGTGTTGCTTCCCGCAGCGGGAGCATGGTATTGTCTTTTATCAGTTTTTCTGACAGATCATGATAGAACTGAAGCGTTTTTTCATGATTGGTGGCGACATAAGGATAAGGGATCACCCAGATCAGAGTGTCGGGGGATTTCTTATGAATTTCCCGGATGAATATGTTCATCAGATGAGCATGGGCGGAGGCATAGTCATCGCCCCATCTCTTTCTGTCCATTTCAGTCCGTTGTGCCCAGTTCCCCGGATTTTCAAAGCCGCCGTGGTCGATTGCGTGGATGATTACTCCGCCAAGACCTGTATCTGCGCAGAACCGGGCGATCTGCTCCGCGCGCTTCTGCGCCAGGTCGTCTCTGCTCCAGCTGTAAGCGCCGCGGCCATACCCGATCAATCCTTCCTGCGGTTTGTAAGGATAAAAGTAATGGGTGTAACCGGGCGGGATCAGTTTGCGGAAATCTTTTCCCAAGTCCAGCACGCTGGGGAAGATATACGCAAAAAGCCTGATCCCGCGTGCCGCGGCATAGGAATTTACTTTTTTCCATTCCTGAACAGGCCATTCCCCCCATCTTTCAAAATTGGTCAGAAGACTGATCTCCATGCTGTTTGTCTTGTTCCGGAACGCATCTTCAATAACCGGGTAAAGTTTTTCCGCCTTGCCGTAAGGAACCAGACCGCTCGCTTTTCTGCCGCGGAAGCTGGGATAATCCGAAATGGCGGCAGGATACATCATCTTCTGTTCGTTGATCAAATATGCCAGGGTTAGCCAGGCATACCGCAGCCCGTCTGAATCCGCTCCTTCCAGAAGAATTCTGCGTGCGTTTCCGTCCCCTGTAAAATGAATGCGGTAGCCCTGCGGTTTTAATGACCGGTCATATTTTTCCTCAATCAGATGCTTTCCCGTGCCCGGTTTTCCTGCACGTTCGCAGAAGACAGCAAAGCCGGGAGCCGAAGAGCCGTCGGCGAATTTCACGCTCCACTCATCGGGACGGAATGGAAACGATGTATCTGTCAGGCGGATTTTCTTCGGGGCGGGCACGATGTTCAACTTATGCTCGCGCAGAAGATTCCAGCTGTTCTGCAGTTCGGGATCCGCTTTTACAGGCTGAGGAGCGGCATGGGGAAGTTCCTGATACTCGAATTGATCCTTTGCTCCATCCCAGAGGATCAGACCGCGTATCCTGCCTTTGAATGTTCCCCCGACGGTCAGCGGAAGGGTGCCGGAGGAAAAGATGTTTTCATGCGCATCGGCAAGTTCCCTGATCAGTTTCCCGTTATGATAACAACGCAGTCTTCTCTGTTCCGCGTCCCGCACAAAAGCGACATGATGCCATTTTTTGAAGGACTTTTTCAGAATCGCAACGACCGAGTAGAAGGTTTTCCATTGTTTGTTTTCCCGTCCGGATGCAAGAAAGATAGGGGTGCCGAACTTGTTTGCGGCTTTGATTCTCCAGAATCCGCGTTCGACCAGACTGCTGCTGTAAGCCTGATCCGGATTAGGCTCATCCTGCCGGTAATGGAGCTCGACGGTGAAAGACTGCTCCGGTCCGAAATTGAATTTCGGATTGTATGGAATTTTTTTGGGGGTTCCGGTTAAAACAAGAGTGTCCCGGATTTCAAGAATCTTTTCGGCTCCTGCCGGCTGGAATCCCAGAGCCAGCAGAAACAAGGCAAGTGCCAGATGTTTCATAAAATCTCCTCCCTTTCTGTTAAAATGAACAGGTGATGTTGTTTTTCATGTAGTGTGTCTGATCGACAATGAACCAGATGATGTCCAGTCCGATGTCTCCCGTTGTTCCGTCGTTCCGTTTGGCGGACTGCATGACTGCGCCGTTTTTCACGACATAATTGATCTTGTTGTTATGGCGGTTCATAATCCATTTGCCATGCCAGCGGTACAGATATTCATTGTTGTTCACCTGTCCGCCGAAGAAAGTCTCTTTCCCGTACAGTCCGAAGTCTGCGACAAGCATCATGCCGGAATTGTTTTTAAAAGGAATGTCACGCCGGTTGATTGCGGAAAGACCTGCCGGGCTGTCCGTTCCGGAATAATAATGGTCGCTTCCGGCGACGTAGGCATTCATCGCATACCCGCGGGGTTTTTTTGCGTATTGCGGATCAATGACTCCCGCCGGGCAGTGAAAGACTTTGCTGCTGCCGATGAAGTAATTTTCGCTGCTGTATTTGTGATTTAAATACAGTTCCCCGAGCTGGCGTGTCCAGCAATAGGTGTTCCGCCCCCATTGCGGATAATAACTCTGATAGTCATTGGCATATTGAGTCATCAGCAGATGATAGGTTTTCAGATTGTTGCGGCAGGAGATGTCTTTGGCACTTTCTCTGGCTTTATTCAATGCCGGAAGCAGCAGAGCCGCCAGAATCGCAATAATTGATATGACGATCAGAAGTTCAATCAATGTAAAACTGCTCGTTTTCCCGGAAAACGGCTGCCTGGCATGTGTCATGTTCTCTCCTCCATTTTCAGATTCCTGACAGATTCACGTTCAATAAGATTGCTTGTCGTGACTTCCCTGTTTGCGAGACGGATGGCTTCCTCCGGAGAAAGATTTTTTTCCAGAATTTCAATCAGCACTTTCGCGCCCCGGTATCCTACGTCGAAATGACGTTCTGCGTAAACGGTCAATGCCGGATTGTAGCACGCCGCCATTTCCGTATCGCTGAAACATATGAAACTGATCTGCTCCGGACAGGGCACTCCGTTCCGTGCCAGTTCACGCGCCATGACACAGCAGAATTGATCGGCGCCGAAGATCAGGGTAGGACGCTCCGATTGAGGCAGCGCGAGAAAACGTTTTGCCCAGTGGTAAGCGTAAACGATCTCATCCGGGTGCGGCCCATCCAACAGACGGAGTTGAAACTGTGGGCGCTCTTTTTGCAAAATGCCGAAATCATGCTTTGAGTTGGAGGAGATTCCCGCAATCCATATCCGGGTATGACCGTGTTTCAGCGCATAATCCAGGAAAAAGCCGTTTTCCTTCAGGCTGTTCCGGCTGATGATCGGCACCTGCCGGCGGATGTTTTTGCCTCCGAGGACAACGATCGGCATTCGGATTTCCGCAATTTTTGCCAATGCGTCGTCATACATCGCACCTGCAAGAATACAGCCGTCGATACTGCGGTTCCGCAGATTTTCCGGAACGATGAAATTATGAATATTCATGAAGTCGCAGATGTCCGCCTGGCATTGATAGTGGAACTCCTGACATGCCCGGACGGCGCCGGTCAGCATCAGGGAGAATGCCGGATTCGCAAAAAGCGCTTCGCTCGCCTCCGACAGCAGGAAAGCAATCTGACGGGTGCGTTTTGTCGCAAGCGACTGTGCCGCGCTGAGCGGGATGTAGTGATACTTGCGGATGATTTCACGGACACGCTTCACCTTTTCGCTGCTGGCGGGGATCATTCTGGCATTGTTGATGACTTTGGATACAACCGCCTTGTCGACTCCCGCCATGTCCGCGATATTCTGCATTGTCAGTCTTTTGGTGTGGTATTCCATAAAGCCTCCCTCAGTATAATTATATATCAATCGGTTGATAAAACAAGGGGGCAAAAGAAAAAAAGTTGATTTTTCATTCCAGACGGATGCCGTTTCCCCGGGCTTGGAACCGGTGCTGAAACGTGGAAATGCGCAGGGAGTTCCGGGGGAGAGGGAGCGGGCGCGGTCCGTCGCCGGACCGTGCCGGAGGATTTGCCGGCGGCAGTCGGATCATGCCGCCGGATTGAGCTGACCTGCGCCGGAGTGGTTATGCCTTTTCCCCGAGACCGCCGAGAGGCACGATGCCGTTGGCGGAGGCTTTGCCCTCGTAATCCGTTGTTTCCGCCCCGGCAAGCGGGAGCTCGTCGGGCGAAAGATTCAGGACGAAGACATGTTTTGCGGACTTCGCGAGCGCTTCCCCGAGGCGCGCACTGTCGTGAAGGATGATGACGCTCTCCTTTTCGCCTGATGCCATCGCGTAGGCGACGCCGCTTTGATGATAAGTGACGTCCCACTTTCCGTAGTTGAGGGTTTCGCGGTGTGCCCGGTAGAAATCAAGCCAGTGCCGGATGATCTTCTGTTCGGTTTCGGAAACTGCAAGCAGATCCATCGAGAGCATCGGCACACCTGCAAGGGAGGCGATCATGTGGCGTGAGATGTTCACCGGCGATTCCCGCGGATGCCAGTAGGTGGGGTCCGCATGTACCGGAACGCCGTCTCCGACGCTGATGCGAATCTGTGCGAGACGGTGGAAGTTGTCGGTGAAGTCGAACGGGACGTCCCCGGCGCGGAACTGGGTGCCGTAAGCGAGCATCCCGGGGGTTGCATACGCCTGGCGGAACTCGATCAGGGCGTCCTTCTTCACTTCGCGGATTGTCGCTGCAAGCTCCTGAATGAAGTGCGTGGTGTCTTCTCCGCGCGGTTCCTCCATGTCCGGGAAAATATGATCAAGAAAATCGACCTTCAGTCCGTCCAGTCCATAATCCCGAATGACATGTTTCATTTTGTCGAGCAGGAGCTTTGCCGCATCCCTGCACCTGCTGTCGAACGTGTAACAGCCCTCATGACATTCCTGCCTGACAATATCGGAATGCTGTCTGTAAAGTTCGCTTTTCGCCCCGATGAGGAACGGCGCCACCCAGAACAGGTATTTCATTCCCATTGCCTGAACCCGTTTCCGGTGGTTTTCAAAATCGGGGAACTTTTTCTCCGAAAGCTCCCAGTCGCCGATCATTTCGTACCATGAGGTGATCGTTTCCGGCGAGACACGTTTCATGACGTCGAAACACCAGCCGTCGTCGATGATGAGTGTGCGGAAGCCGAGTCCGGAGGCGATCTCCGCATTTTTTTCCACCCAGTCCTGCGTTACCGCGGCATGAACCGCATACCATGTGCAGAACACCGGTTCCCATGCACCTTCCGGAATTTCCGGCGGAGGCAGGGCAAGCGATCTGCGCCAGTCCGCCAGAGAGTCTGTCCAGACCTGCGGGCGCTGATCGATGACGAGTTCAAAGTCCTGCGAGTCTTTGCCGAGCGCCACTTCGATCGTGATGTCGTAGGTGCATTTTTCCTGATTCATCTTTGCAAGAATCCTTGCATCGTCCGTGAGATTCGTCAAGCCTGCGGAGAGACGGTTGATCTGCCTGGAATTGAAGAACGCGATGAACGGGAAGTCACGCTGTCCCGCGCTTTTGCTTTCGATCACCCATGCGATTTTTGCGGACGGCGTGCGGCTTTCCGGCACCCAGTATCCGTGCATGTCGAGGATCGGCACGGAAAAGCGCATCTGCATGATACCGCTGTGACCCGGGACCCTGATCGGGAGTCTGCTGTAATTTCCGCAGTGTTCCAGGGAATCATATTGTTTCGACCGGTGGAAGAGACCGACTTTCATTTCTGTTTCCTTTCTATTAGTTCAGGTTTGATGATGATCGAATACGGGGGCGGGGGTGCTTTGCCCTCCAGAATGTCGGCGAGAAGTTCCGCCGCGGCGCGGGAGCGTCGGCAAGTGCACAGATCGACGCTGGAAAAATTGAGCTCCTCCGCCAGATACGTGTTGTTGACTCCGCAGAGAGGCACTTTCCGCCGCAGCTTTTTCCGTTCAAGCACATCCGCCGCGCCTGCCGCGATCAGGTCGTCCGCACAGACTGCCGCTTCCGGCGTGAAACCGCTGTCCAGCAGTTGTTCCATGACGGCAGATGATTCCCGCCGGTCATAGGGAACCTCGCGGAGTTCGGTCTGATGCCCGGAGGCAAGTGTCTTTTGAAATCCTGCGAGAAAATCCCGGTTGTCCGGCAGGTCGAGCGGAGGAACCAGCAGGGCGATCCGCCGGATTTTCTGCCTGTTGACCCATTTTGCCGCAAGGGCTCCCGCATCGGCAGACGGGACGCGGACGGAATACCCTTCCGACTGGTTCATGAAGACGCAGGGAATGCGTTTCCGCCTGATTTCCGCAAGGTCTTCCGCTGTGAGTTCCTGGACGCTGATGATGTAACCGCCGTTGATTTCCCGGAATGCGAAATCGCGGAACCCCGCGTTCCCCGCCGAAGTGTTGAAGCCGCGGATTACGAAATGACAGCCGCGTCTTTCGGCGACTTCCGCCATTGCCTGAATGGAGCGTTCCCGTCCGGGATAGGATACCATCCCGATATTGTAGATGACATAGACAAGCTCGCGGATCGAACTTGCCGTGTTCCTGGTTTTGAACGTGCCTTTTCCGTGAAGTTTGTAGATTTCTCCGTTGACGGTCAGCTCCTCAAGCGCTTTCCGGACTGTAATCCGGCTGACCCGGAAGCGTTCGCAGAGTTCCCGTTCCGAAGGAATCATTGCACCGGGTGCGAGCCGTTTCAGAAGTTTTTCTCGCAGTTCTCCGATCAGTTGAAAATAAAGCGGTACCGGCGTCTCTCTGTTTAAAGCCATGATTTATGATTTCTTTTCTTTCTCAATGGTTATGTTGTCATTACCAGTTAAGATAATGCTGTTTTCTGCAAAGTCAAATGTTTTTCCGCAAATCAAATGATTTCTAGTTTGTCAGACGGAGAAATCCGCTATTGCGAAGTCGAACGGCTTTCCGCAAAATAAATGATTTCAGTGTTGTACAGCAGGAAGAACTGCTATTGCGAAGTCGAGCGGTTTTCCGCAAAATAAAATTTTTGCTTCGGAACAGACTGTTCCCGATGTGCAGAGGTGCGGAGTATTGCGCCTGCTCTTATACGGCTCATAGACGAGCCGGACGCAAAGATCGGCAATGGACAAATCCGCACTGCGGGAACTCCTTCCGGAAACCGGGACGCGGGCGGGAAAGGGGAAAGAGTCAGGTCTGTTCCGTTCCCCGGACAATTCCTGCGGCGGGCTGTCTGGCTTGTGCCGGATTTTCCGTGAGAGACTGACAGCATTGCAACACAAAACAAAAATATTAGTCTTTTCTAACTTTATTGCTTGATTTTTTTATGAATGAAAGTATATTCTTTGCAAATTAATATCGGACAGCATAAAATAATCCCGTTTCCGCATTCTGCGGAAACAGCCAGGAAGGAGTTTTTCAGAAGATGAAGCGGATTTGTTGACTATTGGTTTTGTAATTAGTTCTATCTAATTAAATTGGAGTTTGTCTTTAGGAGACAGGGAGACGAAATTGGATATATTCATCCTGATGATTTTATTTGCGGCGTGGTTTCAGAGCATGTTGAAGCTGACTCTGCTGCCGCGCCTGTTCCGGTGGGGCATCCTGATTCTGGCGGTTCTCCCGGTGTTTTTTTTCAAGGAACGGCTGGCGGCATGCAGTTTCCAGTCATTGGGAGCGTTTCTTTCCGACAGCGGGAACCTGCAGGATTTTTGCGCTTTGATCGTAATTCAGGAGCTTCTTGCGCTGCTTCTCGGTTTTTCCCTGCTGAAAAACCGCGAGCTGGGACGGCGGAACAGGTTCTGGAAATATGCCGCTCTTCTGCCGTCGCTTCTGCTTCCCGCCGGGGCAATGTATGCGGAGGCGGTTGCATTCAACACCCTGATCCGTTATGATTTCAACACGATCATGTGGGCTACGGCGCTGGGACTGGTCTGCGTGAGTGCGCTTTTCTGCGAGCTTCTCCCGTTCATTACCGGCAGGGGACTCATGGAAAAAATCTCCGCGGCGCTGAACGCCACCTGGATTCTTGTCCTGCTGGCGGTGTTTATGCCGGCTGCCGCGGACGGTCAGTTTTCCGCACAGGCGGAACATGGAGCGCAGTGGGTCCCCGTCAGGGATTTCTGTATTCTCGGAGCGCTTGCCGTGTGCGTGCTTGTTTCGGGAAGTGTAATTCATTGTTGCAGAAAATACAAGGAAAAAAAGGATACAAAGAGAAAATGCGTTATGTGACGGAAATTTTGAACTGGGTGTCGGCTAGCTTCATGCTTCCCGACATTGTGCTGCTGCTTGCGGCGATGGTCTTTGCACTGGTTGAACTGGGAGGGTTCTGCTCCACCTGGCTGACGCTGCTCAAACACAGGAGAAAGCGCGAGGCGATCATGGAGCTTCTGCGCAAAGACCGGCGGATTGAACCGTCCATGCTGGGGCAGGGAGTGTTTGCGCGTCATCTGCAGGAACTTGCCGCGATGAACTGGGACGAAATTCATTGCGAGAAGCTGATTTTCGACTTTTCGCAGAATTATGAGCATGAACTTGAACGCGCCAGGTTCATGATGAAGATCGGGCCGATGCTGGGGCTGATGGGGACTCTGATTCCGCTCGGCCCCGCGCTTGCCGGGCTTGCATCGGGCGACATTGCCTCAATGGCATATAACATGCAGGTCGCGTTCGGAACAACGGTTGTCGGCATTTTCGTCGCCGGCGTGGGACTGCTTCTCTACTCCGTGAAGAAGCATTGGTTTGCCGATGAGATCGCGAGCCTGCGTTATGCACTGGACATTCATTTGAGAAAGGAGTCGGAAAATGGCAAGAGCGCCGCGTTATAAAGCGTTTGACAATGACGAAGACTGTGATCCGCTGACCGGGCTGCTCAATCTTTTTGACGCGGCGATGGTCTTTGCCGTCGGTCTGATGGTGGCGTTTGTCATTCAAAGCCGCATGACGGAGTTTTTGACTTCCGAAGATGTGACTTTCGTCAAAAACGCGGGCAGACCGGATATGGAAATCATTGTCAAGAAGGAAAACAAGGTATCCCGTTACAAGGCGGAAAAGACGACCGGTTCGGGCAGGGGGCAGAGAGTCGGCATCGCATACCGCCTGGAGAGCGGAGAGGTGATTTATGTCCCGGAAGGAAATGAAAAATGAGTGTCGATGACAAAAAGAAAAAGATCATGTTTTATGCCGTTCTGGTGATTTTCATCGCGGCTGCCGCATTCGCGCTTTACCGCTTCGGTTCCCCGACGCATGTCGGCATGATCAATTATCCGGAGTACATGCTCGCGGAGAACATGGATCAGAAAATCAATCCGATGGTGCGCATCACTCCGGTGAAGTGGAGCGACAAGACGAGTCCCGATGAGCTGCGCAAATACGACGTGCTCTATTTTTTCGGAATGGGACTTCAGTTTTCCGAGAAGCAGCAGGAACAGCTCGACGCGCTGATGAAGCGGGGCGTGCCTGTTTACGTGACGGCTTCCACCCGTGCCGAGACGCGCCTTAATACTCTGACGGAGGCGCAGACGAAGAATGTAGCCGCCTATATGGGGAACGGCGGCAGGGAGAATTTCCGGCAGCTGATGAATTATACGCGCTATGCGATTCACGGCAGACGCCTGTTCGCGGAGAAACCGCTTCCCCCGAAACATATTCCTGCCTCCGCATTTTTCCATACCGATGAAAACGCCGTCTTCACAACCTATGCGGAGTATCTGAAATTCTATCAGGAATCCGGAAAATACAATGAGAAAAACCCGACGGTCTGCATTCTTTCCGGCAACGGAGGAGGAGACCTCAAGACTCTGGTTGCCGCACTGGAAAAGCGCAATATCAATGTCGTCGGCGTTTCCGGCATGATGCGCCGTCTTTCCATGCTGGAGGAGATCAAGCCGGATTTGATTATCTACCAGCCTCATGGAAGGCTTTCGATGGATGATCCCGATGCGGCGGTCGCGGCTCTGAAAAAATACAACATTCCGCTGTTCTGCCCGATCAAGGTCAGCCAGCCATATCATGAATATCTGAAAGACCAGCGCGGAATGACCGGAGGCATGTTGAGCCAGAGCGTGACGATGCCCGAACTGGACGGCGGCGCGGTGCCGTTCGTGCTTTCGGCGCTTTATCCGAATGCGCGCGGACTTCAGGAGTTCCGGATCATTCCGGACCGTCTGGAGCGTTTCTGCACAATGGTGCGCAAGACGCTGGATCTGAAGCGGAAACCGAATTCCGAAAAGAAGATTGTCATCATCTATTACAAGGGGCCCGGAAAAAATGCAATGAACGCCGGAGGAATCGAGGTCGGGGACTCTCTGCTGAATGTTCTGAAACATCTGCGGGACGCCGGTTTCACGACAGGGACGCTGCCGGAGACTCCCGCGGAACTCAACCGCATGGTGCAGGAACAGGCGGCTGTCTTCGGAACTTATGCCGAAGGCGCGATTTCGGAGTTCATCAAAAAGGGCAATCCGGAACTCATTTCAGAGGAGGAATACCTTTCCTGGGTCAGAAAAAGCCTTCCGGCGGATTTGTTTGAAAGCGTGGAAAAACAGTATGGCAGGTTTCCGGGAAAATATCTGAGCGTCGAACGTGACGGGAAACCGTATCTTGTGCTCGGCAAACTTCAGTTCGGCAACATCGTGCTGATGCCGCAGGGGCTGCCTGCCTACGGGGAGGACACCAATAAGCTGATTCACGGCGTGAAACAGGCTCCGCCGCTGAGTTATCTGGCGACTTACCTCTGGCTGCGGCATAAGTTCAACGCGGACGCCCTGATGCACTTCGGAACGCACGGCAGTCTGGAGTTTACTCCCTGGAAACAGGTTGCGCTCTCCAGTTACGACTGGCCGGATGCGCTGATCGGGGAAATGCCGCATTATTATTTGTATGTCATCAACAACCCCGGCGAGGCGCTGATCGCCAAGCGCCGCAGTTATGCCACGATGGTGAGCCATTTGACCGCGCCTTTCATGAATTCCGGTTCCTACGGTCCGCTTGCCGAGCTGGAAAAGAAAATCGATGAGTATGAAACTGCTGAGTCGGAGATGCTCAGGGAGGAATATCGCAAGTCGATTATCGCTTCGGTGAAAAAGGAGAAGATTGATCAGGACATCAAATTCAGCCCGGAGTTCGCGAAAGGAAAACTGACGGACGGGGATCTGGAACGGCTGCATGAGCATCTGCATGAAATCGGCGGCGCGAAAGTCAACCGCGGGCTTTATGTGATCGGGCGTCCCTACTCGAAGGAGCAGGCGGATGAAACCGCGCTGCTGATGTCCGTGGATCATGTCGCGGAACAGCTTTTCAAGGAGGATGTGAAGCGCGGCAGGGTGAAGGAGGAACAGCGTGACAAGCCGCTTTTCTATGATGCCAACTATATCAAGCCTGCGCGGAAGATGATTGAGGAGGCTTTCAGAAATCCTCCGAAGAAAACCGTGAAGAAACCTGACGTTCCGGAGAGGAAAACGGCTTCCGGCGCTCCGATGTCACCGGAAGCGATGAAGAAGGCACTGGAAAGCATGCCGCCGGCGATGAGAGCCGCGTTTGAACGGATGACGCCGGAGGAACGGAGCGTCGCAATGAAGATGTTTGCTTCCGGGATGCGTCCTGCCGGAATGGGACGCGGCGGCCGTTCCGGCGGGATGAGAATGGGAGGAGCGCCGGAAAAACCGAAGTTCGATCCCGTGCAGTCCGCGCTGCATGTGCGCGGAGAGCTGATCGCCTCGACACAGTATGAACTGGATTCGATCGTGAATGCCTTCTCCGGCGGCTATCTTGCTCCGTCACCCGGCGGCGATCCGGTCGGCAATCCGGACACGGTTCCGACGGGACGCAATCTTTACGGCATAGATCCCGAGCGGACGCCGACGAAAGAGAGTTACGCCGTCGGAAAGAAGCTGGGCGAGGCTTTGATTGCGGCGAAGCTCAAGAGCACCGGAAAATATCCGGAAAAGGTCGCGTTCACGCTCTGGGGAGGCGAGTTCATCCGGAGCAGGGGAACGAATATCGGAGAGATTTTCTTCCTGCTCGGAGTGGAGCCGATTTGGGATTCCAGAGGAAGAGTGCAGGATGTCAGGCTGATCCCCGATGAGGAGCTCAGGCGTCCGCGCATTGACGTGCTTGTGCAGACGTCGGGACAGTTCCGCGGCGCCGCCGCCAGCCGGATGAGGCTGATCGACAAGGCGGTCAGACTGGCGAGTTCGGCGCCGAAGGGACAGTATGACAACTTCGTGCAGAAGGGCTCCGAGACCGTCGTGCGCGAGCTGATTGCAGGAGGCATGTCCCCTGAACAGGCGAAAAGCCTTGCCGATGCCCGCGTTTTCGGCGGAGTCAACGGCAATTTCGGAACCGGCGTGACCGGTATGGTGCAGTCCGGCGACAAATGGGAGGATTCCAAAGTGATTGCTGACCTGTATCTGAACAATATGGGGGCGCTTTACACCGAGGATCACTGGGGCGAATCCATCCCCGGCGTGTTCAAGGCGGCAATGCAGAACACGGATACCGTGGTCCAGCCGCGTTCCTCGAATTCATGGGGACCGCTCTCTCTTGACCATGTCTATGAATTCATGGGCGGCATGAACCTGGCGGTTAGAAATGTGACCGGCAAGGAGCCGGATACTTATTTCAACGATCTGCGCACGCCCGGACGCGCCAGGATTCAGGAGGCGGGCGAAGCGGCAATGGTCGAGGCGAGAAGCACGGTGCTGAATCCGAAATATCTGAAGGAGATGATGAAGGAAGGCCCCGGAGGAGCCGGGACTTTTGCGGAAGTCCTGCGCAACAGTTACGGCTGGAAGGTGATGAAGCCGGACATGCTCAAGGATCATCTCTTCGACGAATACAAGGCGGTTTTCGTGGATGACAAATACAATCTGGACATGAAGAAATATTTCGAATCCAAAAACCCGTATGCGCTTCAGGAGATCACCGCCGTAATGATGGAGACCGCGCGCAAGGGACTCTGGAAGACGGATGCGGCGACGCTCAGACAGCTTGCGGAGCTTCACGCCGAGCTTGTGAAGAACCACGGCGCGGCATGCAGCGGATTTGTCTGCAACAATGCCAAACTCAAGGAGTTCATTGATTCCAGACTTTCCGATGCGCAGGCGAAACAGTCTTACAATGACGAGATAAGAAAAGTGAGAACTCCGGCGCCTTCCTCTTCGCAGGACAGCAGGAGCGAAGAGGTGGAGGGAATGAAGCTCAAGGAACAGGTGATTCAGCAGGAAAAAACGGAATCGAAGCTCACCAGACGCAATGCCGTGATTCTGCTGATTTCTCTGGTCGTTCTGATAACGGCGGCTTTCCTGATCGGAAAATACCGGAGGAAATCGGAAGAGCAGTAAATCCGCAGACCACCCCGCACGGCGTATCGGGAGGAACCTCCACACTTCCTGATACGCCGTTTTTTATTTCACTGTGTTCAATTGGGGGACGGCTTCGGGAAGAGAAGGAATGCCCGGAAAGAGAGCTTCCGGTTCCGTGCGGCTGTGCATCGGGCGGTCTTCAACGTTCTGACTTCCGCCCAGCGGTTCCTGTTGCAGCTGTCCCGGGTTATTTTACGTCGTCGAAGAGCCATGTGGAGAGATAGCGCTCCCCGGAGTCCGGCATCAGCGCGACAATCCGCTTTCCTTCGTTTTCCGTTCTGCGCGCCGCCGTCAACGCCGCGAAAAGCGCCGCGCCGGAGGAGATCCCGACAAGAATTCCCTCCTGTCTTGCGAGTTCCCGCGAGGTGTTCCCCGCGTCCTCCGCTCTGACGGGCATGACTTCGTCGATGATTTCCGTGTTCAGAATCTTCGGGATGAAATTTGCTCCGATGCCCTGGATTTTATGCGGTCCGGCTTTCCCGCCGGAGAGGATCGGCGAATCGTCCGGTTCGACCGCAATCAGTTTTACATCCGGATTGACTTCTTTCAGGCGTGTCCCGATGCCGGTCAGCGTTCCGCCCGTCCCGACCCCGGCGACGAAAATGTCGATCCGGCTGCCGGTGTCGCGGAGAATTTCTTCCACCGTAACTTTGTAATGATACGCAGGATTTGCCGGATTCGTAAACTGTCCGGGGATGATTGAGCCCGGATTTGCCGCGAGGAGCTCCTGTGCTTTGTCGATGGAGCCCTGCATTCCTTTTGCACCTTCCGTGAGGACGATCTCCGCCCCGAGCGCCGCGAGAAGTTTCCTGCGCTCAATGCTCATGGTTTCCGGCATGGTCAGGATCAGTTTGTAACCCTTGACCGCCGCCGCCATGGCGAGTCCGATTCCCGTGTTGCCGCTGGTCGGTTCGATGATGAGTCCGCCTTTCCGGAGCCTTCCGGATTTCTCCGCATCCTCGATCAAGGCGAATCCGATACGGTCTTTGACGCTGGACATCGGATTGAATGATTCCAGTTTCAGCAGGATTTCCGCTTTGGAGTCGTTCAGTTTGTTCACTCTGACAAGCGGCGTGTTGCCGATGAGCGACAGAATATTTTCTGCGATTTTTTCCATAATCATTCTCCCGTTTTATTCAAAAAATTGTTTTGATACCGTAATGCACCGCAATCATGAAAGCGAATCCTGCCGTGCTCCCGCATGGAAAAGCTGAGCGCCGCAGACGGAATCTCCCGATCTGCCGTTATTCTGTCTGCATCGGGACAGTTCATGCCGGATTCAAACCAGTTCAATGTACCCGCTTCATGCTGTAAAATCCAGTTGAAAATCAATTTTCCGGCAGATTTTTGCATGGATTGAACGAGGGAATGGCGGCGGAACGGCATATCAGGAGGAAGGGAATGACTCGGTTTGTCCGTTTTGCCGCAGTCAGGCTGTTCCGGGAGAAGAGGGAGCCCCCGGAGGGCAGGGGGCTTCGGGGGGATGAATTCAGTATGAACGCATGCTTTCGGCGTCAAAATAAGTTTCGTGCGGCGGGATGTCAATGGATTTGCCTCGGTCGGAGGAGGGCAGGGGATCGGTCGCCAGCTGGAGCCGTCCGGCTGCCAGATCGGCAAGACGTTCCATGGTATCCTGGTAGGATTCGCGGATTTTTTCCGGTACATTGGTGCCGGGTCCGCGTTTGTAAAGTTCGTATTCCGCGATACGGAGAACCCATTCCTCCACCATATTGTCATCGGGGAGGGGGATGGCATAGCGGACACTTGCAAAACTTTCCACCACGGCTTCCGCACGGGAAAGAAGCGTTTCCGTGAAACTTTCCTGTTCGGATTCCGGTACATTGGCGAGATTCATCAGTTTTGTCGGAGTGACCCTTTCCCTGAAGGTCTCGAATGAAACATATTTTCCCATGGCTGTTTCCTTTTTTCAGATGGAAAATACGGGGAAAGAGAAGCGCGCTTCCCTTTCTCCGCGGGGTTATGCGGCGGCGCCGCCTTTGTAGATCAGGTGCGGGAAGGCAAGGAAGGCTTCGCCGCGTGCGTCGGTGCCGTAGATGTATTCCTTGCGGCAGAATACATTTTCATCGGTTTCGCTGTCGAGACAGACCAGATTCGGCTGTTTTCTCTGCTGGACGAACAGCGGCTTCAGGATTCCGTTTGTCGCGGCAAGGAACCAGAGATCCTCGCTGTCTCCGGAAAGTTCAGGCAGAACCAGGAGTTCTGCGCTGCCGTTCCACGGGTTGTCCGTCGCTCCCACGCCGGCGTCGAGCTCCTTCAGCTGGAGACGGTCTTTGAGAATGCCGAATGCGGTTGCTTCATTTTTCGGACCGACGATCAGCAGGTTCGGGATTACGCCGAGATTTCTGCCGTTGTGACCCCGGTATTCCATCATGCTCCTGCGTGCGTCGGCGTAGTTTTCCGCGGAGAGCGCACTGGTGCTTTTGTTTGCGATTATGGAATCTCCGTAGGTTCTGGTGGTGGAGAAAAAGTCTGCGCCGTCAATCCATTTCGAGTCGGTGACGAGAGCCTTGACCGCAAGATCCTGCCAGAGTTTTCCGGCGTTGTAGCCCATCTGGGCAATGAACGTGGAGTAAATGCCGTACTGATCGTCTTCGATGTCGTTGCGCGGAATGGAAACGGTGTCCTCGAAGTCGCGGTTGACGACTTCGATTTTCCGAGAGGAGAGATTTTTGAGCTGGCGGTCTCCGATCCATTCGCGCATTCCCCCGAACTGTTCGAGAAAAGGATAAACGTTCGCGGCGGCGCCGGACTGAATGGTTCCGCAGAATTTCCGCCATGTATCGGGCACGGTTTCGATGCCGGAGGCGAAGTTCATGCTGAAACTTTTGAAGAGAAAATCCATGTTTTTTCTGTTGATATCCATATTTGCAATACCTTTCTTCCGTTATGCGATGACCTGGTTTCCGATTTCGACGATGACCTGGGAATCCGCATCAATTTCACGGAGGATTCCCGCTTTGACCTTGTTGGTGCCGCCCGCTTTTCCCACGGTATGGTCGTCCACGACGTAGACGGTTTTATTGATGTCCGCATGAGTCAGTTTTTCCGTTTCCGCGGAGGCGTTGTCAAATTTGAAGACGCCGCTTTTCGCAATGACTCTGCCGTCAGCGGTGAAGCCTTCGGCGCGTCCGATGACGATGAGCCCGGCGGCATCTGCGGCGGGTTCCGCCTCATTGGTCGAACCGTTGATCGCGACAATGGAGCCGGTATAGATTTTCGTATTGTCCTTGACGGTTCTGGTGCGATGGAGCTTCTGCGTATGGCAGAGGATTTCCGTGGTGTTTCTTGCGTTGGAGAGAGCAGTCATTTGCGTGTTCCTTTCTTCTTTTTCATTGCTTTGAGCTGTTTTTCGGTGAGTCCGAGCAGACGGACAATCTTATCTTCTTCCGGAGTGAGTTCTTCTTCCGCCCCGTCCTCTTTGACGGGCGCTTCGTCGGTGTTTCTGTTGTCGGGAACGATCCGCGGCGCGGCGTCGCTCCATGTCTGAAACGCATTCAGGTCGTTCATTGCGAAATCCAGCGCCCATTGACGCATGCTTTCCGTGAGCTTGCCGTCGCTGAACGCCGCCCGAACCGCTTCCTTTGCATCGGATGCAATGAGTTCATTCAGTTTGTTTTCGACCTCTTCGAGAGATTTGAGATCGTAGAGCTTGAGAAGTGTGGAGACTTTCTCCGCTTCCGCGTTCAGTTCATCAATTCTGTGAAGGACAGCCTTCCGCTGTTCCTCCTGATCCGCGTCCGCGAGAGAAAGGAGACCGAGTTTTTGCAGAATCTCGTTCATGTTGTTTCCTGTTATGTAAAATTCAAGGGACTGAACCCCAGATTTCACGTTTTTTTTGTTTTTTCACGTTTTCTAAACTCATTTTTGTCTTTTGAAGACAAAAATCCACCCTCTGCAATTTCTTGCAGTCCTTTCTATGTAAAACT
>CASDPB010000111.1 GCA_949282305.1 uncultured Lentisphaeria bacterium
GGGCAGTATCTCCAGCTGGAATTCGAGATCATCGAGGGTGAATACAAGAATCGGAAGGTCTGGGCGCGGCTGAATCTGGAAAATGCGAACGCGGACGCGGTCCGGATCGCCCGGGCGGACCTCTCCGCCATCTGCCGCGCGGTGAATGTGCTTCAGCCGCGTGATTCGGTGGAACTGCACAATCTTCCGCTCACAATCACTGTGCGCTGCAAAAAGAATCAGGATGACGAGATCGTCAACGAGATCAAGGGCTACGGTCCGCGAACGTCTCTTTCCGGCGTTGCCGCCGCCAAGCCCGCGACGCCGCCTCCGCAGAGCGGTGCGAACTCCGCGCCTCCATGGGCAAGGAAATAACCCATGACACGGCTGTTTGCTCCGGTTTTCTGGCTGACGGCAACGATTGTTCTGGCGAGACTGACCGCGCATCTCGCGCCGTATCTCGCCGGAACGGACACTCTTGCGGAGCAAGTCAACGGAACCTTGCCCGCAGGAATGCTCTATCAGGTCGGTCTCGAATCACTCAACACCATTTTCAATCTGGCCGTCTGGTTCTGTATCGGATGGCTGATCGTGCGAATTTTCAAATCGGTAAAGGAAAAACAACATGCGTAATTTCAATTTTATCCTTCTTCTCGTCGCAGTCTTCACTGTGGTTGGACTCTCCGGCTGCGGACCGTATCCGACTGAACAGGCGGTTGAGGTCAAAAACAACGAAACCGCCTTTGTGGTTCCGCTGGAAAGCGACTCCAAATCGAAACAGGCACAGTTCATGAGCATCGAATATCTCGAAAAGGCGAAAGTCGCCACCAAGCGTATCGTGATCCCGCTACGGAAACGATCGCTCGGCAGAGCATGGTTCGATTATGAATGGATTCCGCTTGCCCGCGTAATCGTCGTCGATCGTTCTCCGGTAACACGGGAGTGGCTGGACAAAGAGGGTATAAAAGTTGAATCTCTGGACTCCGTCGGCTTCACGGTCGGAGTAAACTGCACCGGCATGATCCGGGAGGAGGATGCGGCAAAGTTCCTCTATTATTACCCCGGAAATTCGCTGGCTGACGTGATGAACAAAAACGTCAAGGGTTTTATCCAGAACGTCCTCGCCCGCGAGTTCGGAAGCCGGGATCTCTCGGTCTGTCAGAAAGAAAAGAAAAACATCGTTCTTGATCTGGCAAAAGAACTGGAAACGCATTTTGCACAGTATGGTATCACCATCAGCAATGTCGGAATTGCGGACGGCATGAGTTACGACAATGCCGAGGTGCAGAAAACCATTGATGCCGTGTTTGTGAATGAAACCCGGGTCAAACAGGCGGAACAGGAACGCGAAGCACAGAAAATTATCAATGAAAAAGAGTTGAGTATCGCTCAGAATGAACGTCTGAAGGCGGAGGAATTTGCGAAAGCCGCAGAAGCTCAGACAAAAATGGTGGAGCTCAAGATCCGGCAGATGGAAGCGGAAGCTCGTCTGGAATCCGCGAAACGCTGGGACGGCAAAACGCCGTCGGTGTTGTCCCCTCCAACAGCCCGTTTCTGTTCCAGTTCGGGAACAAATGACAAAGGTTATCTGTTATGAACACTTCTCTCTTTTTCTCGCAAGGCAGAAAGTTTCAATGCGGAATTCTTTCGCTCCGTTCTCTTTGCTTTTTCTTTGGCTTCAGCTCGCTCCTCATCCTCGCGCTGCTCTTTACGAATACGGCGGTGCGTGTAAACGGAACAAATCAAGCCGACAAGAGTTCCAGACTCTTTTACCGCCTGAACCACAAGCAAAGTACAGATGATGCCAACGGTAAATCCGCCGACAAAAGAGTCGGGGATATAACAGGAGAGTCGTTCAAACAAATAATCAAACACGACTGGGAACCCCTTTTTAATTTGATGTTGGTTGTCTGCACTTTCCTCGCTGCAACGACATTTTCAATATATCGCTTGAAAATGGAATTTCAACTTGATAAGGAAAGCAGGCAAAACAAATGACATTGGAACTGGAACTGCCGTGGCCGCCTTCGGTCAACCATTATTACCGGCATGTCGGTCCGAGAGTGCTGATCAGCCGTGACGGGCGGAA
>CASDPB010000112.1 GCA_949282305.1 uncultured Lentisphaeria bacterium
CCGCCCGGGTGACATCCATCTCATCCAGATACATCTGGCGGGCTTCTTCATCTTCACAGGAACAGATTTCATCAATATATTCCTTCTCATTTTCATAACCGCCCCAGCAGTGGTCACGGACAACATCCAGAAAAAGCTGCGGTGTGCCGATGTCAAAGGGCGTTGCCGTGCTGATTTTCCGCAGGAGTTTCTGCCCCAGCCCCGGAAATTCCGTCTCATAACGGATAATGGTCTTTCCGACGGAAAAATCCGACGATTCAAGAATACAGCGAGCTGAAGGAGCTTCCTTACGAAAGTACACGTCGCTGGATCCGAGTGTTGGAAAAGGCACGCCAGGATGATGCGAGCACCCCTGAATCGCTGGAGCTGGTAGAGATCAAGCCTTTGCAGACCAATGCGAGTGATAGCTCAGGGATTCGGCTGCTGATTGATGGCATAGAAATTGCAGTGGCAAAAGGTTTCGATGGCACTACGCTGTCCGAAGTGTTGAATCTGCTCAAGAGGCAGTCATGTTCGGCATCAGCGGCTCGGTAAAGATCTACTACTGCCCAACTCCGATAAACCTGCGAAAATCGTGGAGCATTTTCACTTGAGCACGCGCGATACCGTAGCCGGCGAAACTCCGGCCTCTTTTGCGATGACTCGAACCGTTGCTTTCATATTTCCTCCCTGCTGCGTTTCGGATAATATAGCGCCCGTTTCATTTGTTTCAAGCGCCCTTCGGGTCTTTCCGGCGCCAGGAGGGGGGACCATATATACATGAGGGGCGGACTTCCCGCACAGCTTCACTGAATGCGGAAGTCCATTTCAATTTTACTTCCCGGTTTCCACGCGGAACGATGCGGCGGGAAGTCCGTTCGCTCCGCGCAGGTTGGCTTCCGAGGGATTGTCGCTCCAGGCATAATAGAGTGTAAACGGTTTGGGGGATGTCAGATTCAGGTGAACCGTTCTGCCGGATACTGTGCCGGTCAGCATTTCGCGTTTCCCATCCGCATACAGTGCATGAAATCCGCGGAGTTCACCCTCGGAGCGGAGCCCGCCGGAACAGTGACGGAAGGTGACTTCCAGTATATTTCCGTTTCGCTTGCAGTGCGAGAAAACCGGACCGCATCCATCGCCGGAACGTCCATATGCCTGTGTGAGGGCCGCCGCGGCGAGGCGTTCCCCGACTTCGCGTTTGCGTGCGGGGTGAATATTCGCGGACTCTCCCAGATCAAGCGCGGTTGCGCAGAGGTTCTCTCCCGCCGCGCAAAGCTGAGCAAAACGGATGCGTGCCCATTCGGATGACGGATCGAACTGCGAAGGTTCATGGTATCCCGCAAGCAGAACCTGGATGACCGGGAGACGCGGATTTTCAAACAGATTTCGCCAGTCCGCAATCAGATTCTTCATCAGCCCTTCGTAGTCGGTCGGCTGTCCGGTGTTGGATTCGCCCTGATAGAAAATCACTCCGCGCAGAGAGAGTCCCGCAAGCGGGCGGATCATGTTTTCGAACAGAATGGAAGGAGAACGCGGATTGCCCCGTCCGTACGTGCGCAGCGCAAGCGTGTTCCCGATGTCGCATTCAATTTCATATTTCCAGAGTCCTGCCAGCGAAACCGCTTTCTCCGGTTCTCCGGCAGGGTACAGACGCATTCTTGAGCTTGAACCGTGCAGCCCTCCATCGTAGATAAACGAGTAATTCCGCACGGCAATGACAGCTTTTCCGTTTTCGGTCAGCGAGCCCGGTACCGGATATGAACGGATGAACGCATAAACATCGGAATCGACTCCGGTTCCGGTGCGTCCGACTTCCGTTCCGTTGAAATAGGTGATGTCGTGTTTGTCCGCCGCGCCGATTTCGAGTATCAGCGCCCGTCCGCGCCATTCTGCGGGAAGTTCAATGGTGCGGCGGAACCAGAGAACTCCGTTTGAACGGAAGCCGAACGTTTTCCACAATCCCGGCAGTTCCGCCGTTTTCCATGCGGAATCATCAAACTCAGGACGCGCCCAGTCCTTTGCCCGGATTTTGTCTGCGGGCGGGTTCTGTTCCAGTTCCTTCAGACGTTCCGACACCGGGTCGAATGCGTGCGCTTTGGCTCCTGAGTTGTCGTTGATCAGCGTCTCCCAGACTTCCGGACGCGAGGCGGCTTCATCATATTCCGTCAGCATTTTCACCGTTTCGGGAAACTGAAGCAGACTCGCGCGCGTGCTCCATGCCTCCAGATTCGTCGCACCCCAGTTGGAGCTGATGATTCCGACAGGAACATTCAGTTCCGCAGACAGTTTTGCCGCAAAGAAGAAGGCGACAGCCGACCAGTTCCCGATTGTTTCCGGCGCGGGACAGCTCCAGAGCCCCGTGATCTCGTTGCGTCCGCCAGTTTCCGCGCATTTTCCGACATTCAGCATCCGGATTTCCGGGTTTGATTTGAGCAGAGCCTGCGCTTCCGCGAGGCGTTCCGGCAGTTCACGCAGGGGCAGTTCCATGTTGGATTGTCCTCCGGCAAGCCAGACTTCGCCGAAGAGGAGGTTTTCGGATGTGACTCTTTTCCCGCTGCGCATTTCCTTTACCGTGAGCGTCTGCGGTTTCGTGGAGCCCGGCTGAGGCGGAAAACGGAGAGTGAATCTGCCGTTCTCATCCGAACGCGCGGCAACGGTGGTTGTTCCGATGGTTCCGTGAACAATCCGGTACGGAGCCGTGCGTCCGCGAATGCTGAGCGGACGCTCCCTTTGCAGAACCGCATGATCGCGGAACTGCGGGGAAAGGGTGAGAGGAATCTGTTCCCTAAGCATCTTTTTCTCTCCTTTTGAAATGTACGGACGGGACGGCGGATTGCTTTGCCGTCCCGTCGTAATTGCTGCAGATGTTGTATTATCTGTCAATTTTTTTTTTGAGCCTCTGTTCCGTTCCGGAGAATTTCGTATGCGAAGATTGCGGTCTTTTCCGGTCCCGCATCAACGGCGGCATGGAATTTGAGCACGTCATTGACCGCCTTGAGCTGTTTCGAGAAGATGATTTTTCCCGCTGCGTCCAGGGCGTTGACTGTGAATTCCCCGTCGCCCGCCTTCAGTTCAATATCCGCTTTCGCGCGGTAGGCGAGGTAGGGACGGAAGGTTCCGAAGTTGTAAATCACAAGCGATTCTCCTATAGCGGAAATCTTCTGATTCCGTCCATGAATGCGGGAGAGATGCAGAAGCAGAATTCGCTTGCTTTCGGCGAACGGAACGTTGTCGGCTGCGCCCGCGAAAACCGTGCAGTTTGTGTTGCTGTTCGTGACCTTCAGAGCTTTGCCCTCGACGTCGGCTCCGGCTTTCGGAATGACAAGCGCTTCGCTTTTTGGCGTCATGACCTTCATGACACCGGTCTTTGTGTCGGCGAAAACCTGTCCGTCTTCACTGCTGTAGCGGCCGTCTGCCGGAGCTTTGAGTTCCTGCGGCTCATTTCCGTTGCGGAAGAGCGCGATGGGGTATTCGTCCTGGCCCGGTTTCGCGCCCGGTGCGGCGACGTTGGTTCCGATCTGCGCGGAGAGCGCATAGCGGATCGCCGCGTGCGGAGCAAAGCTCTTTGCGCGGGTTGCCCATTCCATGAACATGGTGGAGACCGGGTCCTTCCAGAAATCGGAGGGGATGGTCAGAATGATGCGTTTCGCCGCCGGCTTGACGTCTCCGCGCACCCAAAACATGTGGAGCATGAGTTCGGAGAGGGAGGTGATCGGAGAGAAAAAGGTTGAGAACGGACCGAGATGTCCCGAATCCCATCCGTATTTTCTCTGATAGTAGGGACCGAGACGCACGATTTCATCCCAGTCCTGAATTGCCGCGATCGCTCCGGTTACGGCTCCGCCTTCGGCCATGTACTGGTTCGGATGACAGAAGTTGAACTCCGTAATCACAAACGGTTTGCCGAACTGACGGGTGGCCGCCTGTTCCTCAAGAAGCGGAATGAACGCATCCTTGATGATGCTCCGGTTGTGATAGAGCTGCGGCCATGAGAACTGACCTTTCCGGAAAGTGGGGTGGTCGTAGTAGAAATGGTTGTCCACAAAGTCATAGGGTTCGCGGACAAGAGCCATCGGGAGGTGGTTGCGGTTGTTGGTGTCGGCGAGGGGAACATTGACGCCGATTCCACGCAGATAGTTTTTCATATCCGCATAGAATTCGTGCTGCATGTCCACGGCGAAACGCAGGAATTTCGATTTGTCCGGCATCTCTTCGGAGAGTCCGTTTCTGCGGCACCACGCCTTGTAGACCGGTTCCGCAACCGCCTGGCGGCGCGGATTGGGATTCGGCAGGAACAGCGTCGGATCCGTATGAACCAGCGTTCCCTCGTTGACCAGAGTCAGCATGGTGAGGACCGGATCATCCTTCAGCGCAAGTCCGGTGTAGGGGTTGACCGTGCAGAGAATCTGCCTGGCGAAATCCTTCATATTGTCGCGGACGTCTTTGCGGAAAAGAACATCGAATTTTCCGTCATGAGAACTTGTATACGGATACGGAAAGCCGGAAATGCGTTCACCGAAAATATCCATGGTGATGTACATGCCGCGCTCTTTCGCTTTTGCAATCAGATAGAAGAAGTGATCCAGCTCTTCCGGAAGAATCTGCGGAAGTTTGGAGACTCCCTTCTTTGTCATCATTTCATCGAAGCGGTGCAGACGGATCATATTGTATCCGATTGCGGAGACGCGGTTCAGGAGACGGTCGACAAGTTCCTTGCTCTGAAGCAGCGCCATGTCGTTGTTGATGCTGATTCCGTGGAACCGGACCTTTTGCCCCGGACGTTTTTCAAATTCAAAATGTCCGTTGCGGATGACTGTGCGGCCGTATTTTCCCGCGGGCGCGTCAAGCATCCATGAGAAATCGAGCGGTCCTCCTGGAATGCGATCGTAGGAGAACTCGTACGGTCTCCAGCTGATTCCCTCTTTGATGACGAGCGGAGTTTCCATATTGTTGCCGACGGGGAAGGGAATGTCACCGGCCGTTCCGGTTGCCGCGACGACGAGCCAGACGATTCCGCCGGAACTGCGGAATGCAATCTTTTCAATCGGCTTGTTCTGCACTTTGAAGCGGGTCAGGAAGAGAGACACGAGCGCGCCCGGAGTCTGGCCGCGCCAGACGATTGTTGCGTTGGGGAAGTTTTCGATTCCGCCCCACCAGTTCGCCACATCGCGGCGGTTGCGCACCTCGAACGAATCTTTTGTTCCGTCTTGATAGAGCACATCGACGCAGCCGGCCGTGTCGCCGAGACAGTATGCGCCCGTGTGGAGCAGATTCAGATAATCAAATTGGGCTCCGTTGACCGGAACTTCTGCGAATTTTGCCAAATACATCCGGTCCGGTCCGCTCATGGCGAGAACCGATTTTCCCTGATTTTTCGCAGGGGTTACCGTATCGAAAACCACATTTCCGTAGCGTTGGTCTGCTCCGGGCTTGAAGGTGCGCAGATCGTTGTTCGGTCCCTGATCGGTCCAGCCGCCCTTTCTGTCGTCTGCTGTCTCGTCGGCAAATCCCATATTGAAAGTTTTGCGCAGATCTAGCTTCACATTTTTGTACGGAAGGAATTCGATTTTCATGGAACAGGCGATCTCTTTCCGTGCACCGTCGGCAAAATAGACGACGATGTTCCCGACGTCTTTGTGCCATTTGTTGATCATGACTCTGTTTCCGGGTACCGTGAAACGGAAGAATCCCTGCATCGCGGGAATGGTGAAGGAGCGGATTCTGCGTGTATCCGGAGAACTCCAGAGCCAGCCGGCACCGTGTTCCGGACTGATCGTGAACTCGCGTTTCCCGCCGTCTTCGTATTCAAAACGGATTTTTCTTCCGAGCAGCGGCTGTCCCAGACGGAGGGAGATATAAGATTCTCTGACCTTCTGTTTCGTATCGGATTTCAGATTCACGGAATAGAGAATTTCCGCGGGAGAGTTGATTTCAACCTTGCCTTCGCAGTTGAACGGCCGTTTCTCTTTTGTGATGGTGACAGGTCCCGCAAAGCGGACCGCGTTTTTCTCGCGCCTGATTGCGGATGCAGGCAGCGTCGCGCCGGAACAGTTGACGACAATCCAGTCGTCCTGTTTGGTCGGGCGTCCGTCCGCAAAATTGTCTGCGGTGCAGTTTACCCGGCTGATGATTTCGATTCCGGATCCGTTTTTCGGATCCATGCTTGCCCACGGGGTGAGACGCTCCACGCCGATGAGGGGGAGTGCCGCAAGAGCCGCAAGGCCTGAGCAGAGCAGTTTCAACATAGCGTTTTCCTTTTTTCGTTTAGAATGTAAGTCTGTTGTAATCCCGGTCGATATAGTATCCGTTGCCGTTGTTCTGGACCTTTATTTGCGCTTTTCCGGCGGTCTGGACGCTTCCGTCGAGCATCAGAAGATTGGCCCGCTGCGAATGGCGGATATGAATGGAAGCTTCATTGCCCAGGGTGAGATAGACGGAAAGTTGACGGGGCGGGGAATAACGGATGGATACATTGTCGCCGATCCAGATGGTTTTGCTTGGACTTCCGTAGACGATCCAGTCTACGTTCTGCCGGCGGCAGACAGCTGTTTTCTTTGCATATTTCCAGGAGTTTTCATCGTTGTAAGAGCCCTCGTATCCGCCGAGATTTACATTCATTCCGTATGTTTGCTCATAAAATTCCGCTCCTGTGACGATTGGCTGCGTCGGACACTGCATGATTTTGTAGGGAACGGGATCTTTCCAGTGAGTTTCAGTTCCTTTTTTCTGAGCGTAGCCGAGCATGACCAGAGCTTGCGGCCAGTTGCGCAGAGCGCCGTTTATCCAGTTGCCGTACGGCTTCAGCATCCAGTCTTCATTGTCGTTTGTGTAGAATTCCAGCATGAGTCCGCTCTGCTTGAGATTCCCCGTGCAGGTGATTGCGCGCGCTTTTTTCCGCGCCGCATTCAAGGCCGGGAGAAGCATGCCAGCCAGGATTGCTATGACAGCAATTACCACAAGGAGCTCTATGATGGTGAATCTGCTGGATTTGCTCTTGAAAGATGAAACGTTTCTTATGTTGGAATAAGGTTTCACTGTGAGCCTGCCTTTCTTTTTTATTCCGTTGAATCAAGTCGTTTATTATGGATATGAAATATGAACCGGAACATTGCATTTCATATTTCATATCTCATATTTTAGGTTTTATTTTGCCTTGACGAGACATTTGACCGTATAGGTCTTGCCTGCTTCAACATTCAATCCGAGGAATACGGGATTGTCGTGGTTTACAAGAACCGCCGGCGTCATGTCTTTGCCGGCATTCTGGAGATACTGCGCTTTTTCACCGAGGATAAATTCGTTAGGAACCTGCTTGTTGTTTTTTGCTTTCCAGCGCCAGAACTGCTTGAAGTCGCCGTTTTTCACCAGTTTCCCATTGACGGAAATTCTGTTGACCAGAACCCATCCGCGGTTTTCCGGCTTCTGTGACCACTGTCCTTTTACCGCGATGCTGATTGAACCGGAGACGGAAGGAGTGAAGGAAAATTCATATTCTTTCCATTCTGTGCTGGAAAGTTTTGTTTTGCCCGTTGCATAGATGAGCTCTCTCTGGGCTTCGCCGTCGCGCATGGGATTTTCGGCTTTTACGGAGTCGTTGCTTCCCGGCATAAGTTCGATGTGATTTTTGCGTCCGTCAAGATCTGTGCGGAAAAACGAATCCGCCGCCTGGACCATGAAAAATGCCGCTGTTGCGAGTGCCGCTGTCATCAAATACTTCATTTTATGCTCCTTTTAACGTTTTTTTTGTTTTAGAACAATGTAGATTAATGGTGCTGATTGTTCCTTCGGAGACTAGCAGCCTGTCGGACTTAAAAGCAAGTTCTGCGAGAAAAATCATAAAAGCATGATATATTACCAGTCAAAAAAAAGGTGTATGATGGCAGCGAAATTTGTGATATTGGACCGAGACACGCCAATGATGTTACCGCCAG
>CASDPB010000113.1 GCA_949282305.1 uncultured Lentisphaeria bacterium
GTTTGTGGAACGGATACGCGGCAAAGTCACTTTCCCGTAGAGAGTATTGAACTCCACCCGGTCAGCATAACTCGTTGCAGTAATTTGAGCATCATTCAACAACCTTTCATAGATGCCTTGCGGGAGATTCTTGTTCGCAAGATCATTGAACTGGTCTGAAAGAATATGCTTTTCCAGACTTTGTAACGTCTCATCATTCAGGTTGCTACTTTTCAAAAGAGTCACTTTTTTCAGTAATTCGCAACGCCTTGCTTTGTTTCGCGTCAGCAGATTGCGCAACTGTTCCTCCGTGGCAAGACCATCCAGAAACATTTCATGAAGCTGTTCCTCTTTGGTTGCCAGATTCTTCAGTTCCACATCATACTTTGCCAACTCACTTTTATCGTTCAAGACTTCAACAGCTTTTCTATGACGTTCAATCAACGCAATGGAAAGCAGCGGATAGATGGCATCATAAAGAGCCGGTTCTCCACGTAATCCGGACTCAAAACGAATTCGGCTGTTACGGCAATTCGCATGACCACGGTCAAGTGTCCGTTTATTGCAGGTGTAGTAAACTTTTCCATGTTCCAGTATGCAGGTCAATCTGCTGCCGCATTCACCGCAGTAGAGTTTACCGGACAGTGGAAGCCAGTGTTTTTTCGCCTTGACATGGTAATCTTTCCGTTTTTGCGAAATGATCTTCTGAACCTCCTGCCACTGCTCGAAAGAGATAAATTCCTGACCGGTAATCTGCACGTTTTTAATCAGTTCGCCCTGACTGTTATACTGATAGCCGCAATAAATCGGCTGTTTTGCAATGGCATAAATGGAGCTTTCATAGAAAAAGATCTCTTTCACCCAGCGTTCGTTGCAATCCCGGATGATTGCTCGGTAAGGACGATAGGCGCAGATGTTGTCGTAGACAAAGCGGATGATTTCAATCCATTCGGGAATCACCTCGATTTTTCCGTTGCCAAGGTAGCGAATGCCATACATTTTCGCATCGCCGCAAAGTCTGCCGCTGTCTCTCTTGATCCGGAAAGCGTTGATGCTGTTCTGCCGTTTCTTTTGCAAATCCTCATATAAAATCTGATTTTTGATCAGTGTAATCAACTGCTGATCGAACTTGCTCAAATCAATCGTTCCACCCTGAACCTGCAGAACTTTGACATTGTTTTCCTTGAGAAGCTGATTGATATGCCCCTCCAGAAAACTCCCGTTGATCGGACGATACAATCGGGTCAGCTCATTCACTAATACAAAATCGACTTCGGAAAGTTTTTGCAGTAGTTGGCAAAGACCAAAGCGGAAATCTTTCTTGGCGCTTTGACTGAAAGCCCATTTCATATATGCCTTGTCTAACCGGGCAATTTCTTCTGCGCCGACCGGATAAGTTTCACCGCTGCTGTTCAAATCTTTATAAATGCCAATCACTTCAAGTTTTTCTTTTGCCGCCAGCTTCTTGCAGTTGGCGATCTGTGCCTCTACAGACTCCGAAAAATCATCCTTCCCGCTGCTCTGACGTGCATAAATCAACGCTTTCATCAGTTACCCTCCTCATATTACTTGTTTTTAATATACACCATATTGTATATTTAACAAGTAGTTATAATCGTTATTGCGATCATCGCGATTCTTGCAGCGATGCTTTTGCCGGCTTTGAACAAGGCGAGAGAAAAGGCGCGGACGATTGCGTGCCTGAATACGGAAAAACAGCTTTCCCTGTATCTGATCCAATACATGGATGATAATAGAGGCATGTTGCTTTCTCATAAAGGAATTGCTTCATGGGATCAGGCATGGTTTTACCTTTATCACAAGGCGGGGATTTCCGGTTTTACTTCTTCCGGAGATTCCGAGTGCAACAACCGTGCCAGAAAAATCGCTGTTTGCCCTTCTGTTCTGGCTGCGAATCCGCAAGCTGATGTTGTTGATACCTACGCTCTTCCCGCAGTTCATCATGAACCGGCTGTGATTCCTATGAGTCAGTATAAAAGACCTACCGCCATGCTTCTGCTTGGGGAAGCTTATAACAGTCTTTGGGGCAATTTCCCTGTGATGAGCGGCAATAAAGACGCCAATGTCGGGCAGTTTGCTTTGGCTCACGGCAGACAGGGAAATGTTGTTTTTCTGGATGGGCATGCTTCTTCAATGACCATTGGGAAAATGATATCCGAAGTCAAGATTCCGCGTTATGTGAATACTGCAATCGAGGAACAGAAAGTGGATGGCGGATGGGTGCTTCCCGGAGGTCTGTTCAAAGCCGGAGCTGCTGTATGGTCCGGTAATTAATGAAAAGTGCGTGTCGTGAGATGGTCTTATGAAACGTTTGAAGTTGAATAGTCCCATCGAGCGCTGGGATGAGGCGGTTCCGCTCGGCAACGGTCTGATCGGCGTTCTGCTCTGGGGCAGCGGACGCAAAGTCAGATTGTCGCTTGACCGCGGTGATCTCTGGGATGAGAGGGATAATGGTGTCCGCAGGGATCCGCGTTGGAACTACAAGACGCTTGTCGATGCTGTCACCCGCAGAGACAACAGCCCGTGTGTTGAATTGCAGAAACTTTCCAATAAGATGCCGGCTACGAAACTTCCTGTGGGACGAATTGAACTGGAGCTGGAATCCGGGATTGCTGATGCAACTTATGAGCTTGATCTCCTGCGTGCGCTTGGAATGCTTTGCGACAGGAAAGGCACAGAGATCATCTCCTGCTTTGTCGATGCGGAATCGGATATGATTTACCTGAAAAGTTCCGTCCCTCTGCATTCGATCCGGATTGTTCCACCGGATTATCAGGGGAAGGCTCTTCTGCTGGATACCGCGGGAACAGTCAAGTCCGTTGGCTCTCTGGGATATGCTCCGGGAATTCAAGGAATGACGGGAGGACTCAAATATTTCCTGCAGCCGTGTGCCGGAGGGTTGAACTATGGGATTTTCCTGTATAAAGTCCGGCGGGATGGATATGTGATCCGTATTGTGCGTTCTTATGATTTTGAGGAGCTGAAACGGATCGCTGAAGCGGGGTGTCCTGATCTTCCCAACTGGTGCAACGCATTCCATCGGCACTGTATATGGTGGAGGAAATTCTGGAGGCGTTCTAAGATCGTTCTACCTGATGTCCGTCTGCAGCGTTATTATGAGCTTTGCCGCTATTTCTACGGTGCGGCTTCCCGCCGGGGAGCACCGCCGATGCCGTTGCAGGGCGTCTGGACTGCCGATGACGGTTCCCTGCCGCCGTGGCGCGGAGACTTTCACCATGATTTGAATACGGAATTCAGTTATATCGCTTATCTGACCAGCGGGGATTTTGACTGCGGTGAGTGTTTTTTCGATTATCTGGTGGAATGCCTACCGAAATTCCGTGACTTCGCCCGTGATTTTTATCATTGTCCGGGGATTGCAGTGCCGGGGGTGACTTCCCTTGCGGGAGAAGCGCTCGGCGGATGGCCGCAGTATAGTTTTTCTCCGATGAACGGGGTATGGTTGGCAACGATGTTTGTCGACCACTGGCGTTACACATTGGATCGGGATTTTCTGAAACGAAAAGCGTTGCCGTTCTGTTCCGGTATCGCTGAACTGCTTGGTGCGCTCCTGAAGAAAGACAAGGATGGTTTCCTGAAACTGCCGCTGTCCTCTTCACCGGAGATTCACGATATGGATCTTGAAGCGTTTCTTACGCCCAACTCCAACTTCGATCAGGCTCTGCTTTTGCGTTTTTACACTGATCTTGCCGAGCTGACGGAGGCCGCAGAGAAGTTTTCGTTGGCAAAAAAGGCATTGCGGATGCGTTCTTATCTGGCACCTCTGGCAGTTGATCCGAAGGAAGGGTTGCTGATTGCACCGGGAGAGCTACTGAAGGAATCCCATCGTCATCATTCTCATCTGATGGGAATCTGGCCTTTGAAGCTGCTGAATATGGAACATGATGCGGTAACGATTACAAATTCTCTCGGACGGATTGATTTTCTTGGAACGGGCCAATGGGTTGGCTACAGTTTCGGCTGGCAGGCTGCCCTCAATGCTTGGTGCGGACGCGGAAACCGCACCATCCGTCTGTTGAATAAATTCATTGATTCGTTCGTGAGCAGGAACGGATTCCATTTGAATGGAGATTTTCAGGATCACGGAGATTCTTCGTTTAAATATCGCCCGTTTACCTTGGAAGGAAACTTTGTGGCGATGCAGGCTATCCATGAGATGCTTCTTCATGCGGAACCGGGAGTGATCCGACTGTTTCCCGCATTGCCGGAGGAATGGCGTAAGGTCTCATTTGAGGCATTGCGTGCGCCCGGCGGCATACGGGTGTCGGCGACTCTGCGCGGCGGAGTCCTGCTTCATGCAGAACTGTTCTCCACAGTGGAACAGGACATCAGGTTCTCGGCGCCCGGCGTGAAAGAAAAGCGGATAAGGCTGTCTGCCGGCAAGGCGTGGTACTGGTTCAACAGAACCATCCATCAGACCGGGAAAACGGATGTTTTTGCATTTGACGATTACGAGAGTGCCAGCAACGGCTGAAATATCTGCGAAATATTACTGACGGCACAACGATCGAATGGATGCAAATCTGTTGAAAAAATGGAAACAGTCGTGTCCCATTTTTCCAACAGTAATTGAAATGATGAGCCTTATTGACATTTCTACCGAAAAACGTTTTGGAACACTGCTGTCCGGTAAAAGTTTCCGGAATTGATTGTTTAAATCGGGATCACAGCCATCCCATAGGGAAAGAAAAAGTTGAAAGGTGATGGTTTTGGATGCAACTTATATTTCAGCAAAAAAACAAGGAGCATCCATGAAACCATCAAAGCATAAAATGACCGTGTTGTCGCAAATTTTCAAGTTGATTCCACGAAATTTGATTCCGAAACTTGCCAATGATTTCGGAATGACAGACAGGCTCGCGTGTTCAGTCCGACGAGTCATGTTCTGGCTCTGGTCTTCGGACAGTTGACGCATGCTCTGGGGCTGAACGACATTTGCGATACGCTTCGGAATCATTGCGGACTGGTGAGCAAAATTCGGGATTGCGTTCCGCCAAGCCGGAATGGTCTGTCCCACGCGAACCGGAACCGTGACGCAGGTATGGCGGAAAAGCTGCTCTGGGAAGTTCTTGCTCATTTGAATGAGATCAGTCCGAACTTCCGGATTCAAGGCAGGCAATACTGTGCGTTGCCGAGGCGCTTCAAGCGCATGATCCACGTGGTCGATTCGACAACGATTCAGCTGATCGCCAACTGTCTGGATTGGGCGAAACATCGCAGACGGAAAGCGGCGGCGAAAATGCATTTGCGTCTGGATTTGCGTTCTTTCTGCCGAATTTCATTCTTGTAAAAACAGCCGGTACCCATGATTCTGCGGGAGCACCGGCACTTTGTGAGGGAATCAATGAAGGTGAAATTGTCATTTTCGACAAGGCATATGTCGACTTCAAACACCTTTGGCGGCTTTTCCAACGCGGCATTTTCTGGATTACCCGTGCCAAGGACAATATGACGTATGATGTTGTGGGACAGCACAGCGCACCCAAGCTCAATATTCTTCGGGATGTCGTCATCAGACTTACCGGACAGCGCACTTGCGTCTGGTATCCTGAAACTCTGCGTCTGATTGAGGCAATCGTCGAAGTCGACGGAAACCCCAAACGCATGACTTTCATTACCGACAACTTCATTTGGTCGGCAAGCTCTATTTGTGATCTCTACAAGACTCGCAGGACCATTGAAGTTTTCTTCAAGAAAATCAAACAGACTCTTCAACTCTCAGGCTTCATTGGCTACAACGAGAACGCGGTGCGCCGGCAGATATGGACGGCTCTTCTCACATGTATTTTACTCCGCTTTATTGCATGGCAGAATGAATGGAAGCATACCTTTACAAGACTGCTCACTGTCTTGCGCGGAGTCATCTGGCGCTGTCTGGATATGGGAAGTGTCCTCAGATGTTGTGGGACAGCATCTGATCCTGTCCGTATGCGAGGCGCTCCGGAACAGGCATATTTACCAGGATTCGCGCAACTATAATCCAACTCAACGGAAAGGAAAAACCGGAAATGGGTAATTTCAGAAAACAATCTATGCAAGCTCAAACAGGAGGGTAAAAATGACTATTTCAAAGAAGTATGGGACGGCTGTGTTTTTTTCGCAATTTTCTGCAATTTTTGTTTTCACGGTTCTATGAGAAAACATAAATTACAATAGAAATATGATCTATGGCAAACATATTTCCATCAGCAAAGACTTTTCCTGCGGTATCAGGCACTGTTCAACTTTTTCCATCAGGTGTCATAGTTACTGGTAATACGGTCATCACTCCTGTGGGACCGGCAGTCCGGTCAATCACCCTCTTTAGTTGGTCAAAGGCCATTTCTCCCATCAGTTCCCACGGCAACACCAAAGAATGAAACGGTGGCTCAAGATATTGACGGAAGAAAAGATTGCCACCGCCCACCACCGCATCCGCAGAAAGCTTCACACCGCAACGATGTAATTCATGCATAGCCTTGAGTGCTATGGCATCGGTCGCGGCCACCAGCGCGGTGGGCGGCTGCGACAATTCGGCCAGAGTCTGAGCTGCTGCGCTGATATCCTCCATCCGAGAAAAATCTCCGACCGCGATCAACGCCCGGTCAACAGGAACATCCAGTAAGTTCAACGCTTCCAGATAGCCGCTTTCCCGCCGCTGGTCACTGCCTCGGTGATTTTCCTTGGCGAATATTCCGTTCTCCCCCCGGAAAAGTGCAATCCGGCGATGACCTTTCTTCAGCAGAAAATAAGTGGCGCTCCGGGTACCACCGAACAAGTCAGGGCAAAAGGAGTCAATCCGGTACCCCTCCGGGATCGGCAATGTAAAATGATTGTTGATCAGTACCAGCGGCACCTTCTGACCGATCAGCTTGGCTATTTCCGACGTGAGCACGTCTTCTTTATTGATGATCAGCCCATCCACCCGGCCGGATTGCACCAGTTGCGCCAGATCGGCGGCCAGATTGTCATCCATGCGACTTTTCAACGGGCAAAGCAGTACATGGTAATCCTGCGCCGCCGCCGCAGTTGTTACTCCGGTAATGATTCGCTTGCATATCTGATCTTCATCGGCGTCAAAACTGTTGATTGCCAGACCAACCTGATGAATTTTCTTTTCAATCAGCGCTTTTCCGAGTGCGTTGGTCACATACCCGAGTTCCCGGGCAATCCGCAGAACAGTTTCCCGGGTTTCAGGTTTTACCCGGGCTCCGGGGGTATTGTTCAGTACGTGAGAAATCACGGTCATTGAAACTCCGGCACGCTCCGCCAGCACCTTGCGATTTACCATTCGCCCCAACTCCTTCCTGCCGTCCCCCTCCGTAGCCTCAGCCGACAAAAACAACCTTGATGCCAACTCGTTTTATCATAGCTCCTTACCATAAAATAGTCGATCATGCAAAAGTCAGATGCGAGAAGGAAAAAACTTTTGAGGGAAGGTCCTTTCCTTCTCATAATCTTCTTTTTTTCAAGCTTACGGAGGGCATTCTTTGTCATCATGTTGCAGTTTTTCTTTCACCTTTATACAAATTGCCTGTAATAATATGCCACAAAAATCAAAACTTTCCAGTGATATTCAGGCTGTTGAGCGATTTTTCGCAGTCGACTGAAATAGCCTGAACAACTGGAATTGCCAATCTGAAATTTACCGGGCGTCATCTTTTCACCACCCGTGTTCTCACTGCAAACTCCTTTCTGTTTGACACATCCTCTACTGGAGAATTTTTCTATTTTTTTTCGATTGACTCTTGACATTGCTATTCTTATCTTGTATAATAAGAACAAGTGCCAAATGGTTTTGGCAGAAGTTTTTCGGAAGAGCTGAATCTCAGTATTAACTGTTTAAAGAAGTCTTGTGAGAAAGATGGTATGGAAAAATTTTAAGGAGGGAAAATGAAACGTCGCTCATTCACATTAATAGAGCTTCTGGTCGTTATTGCTATCATCGCCATCCTCGCCGGTATGCTGTTGCCGGCATTGAACAAGGCACGAAATAAGGCTCATAGCATTAGTTGTACCGGCAACCTTCGGCAACTCGGCCAATCGATGTTGACCTATGTCAATGACAGTGGAGATCATTTCCCATTCCTCCATACTTATAATAATGTAGATACTGGAAACAAACAGTGGAATGAAGTATTATATGCCAATTATCTTTCTCGGCAAACACAGCAGACACAAACGGCTTGGAAGAAATCAGTTTTCAGATGTCCTTCCCTGCAAGAAGAAATTGATGGAGCTTCTTTTATTCACTATGGTTACAACTGCTACGGTCTTGCAAGAGAGTTTTATACGAGCCGCAACGGCGGTGATGTGAACGCCATAACGACCGTAAAGGTCACGACAATCAGGCGACCATCGAATATGGTGGAAATAGCTGATACATGCACTCTGAGTGATGGTAAAATAAAGGGATATTATTCTGTGAATGACTATGCAAATGCCGGATTGTCGAATATAGTCCATAACCGCCACGATTTGGGTTTCAATGTGGTATTTACCGATGGTCACGTGGAAAGCATCAAAGCCAATGCTAATCCGTTGAGTCCCTATAACGATGGACTGCTCGGCAGTGCAGATCGCGATAATAACCGCTGGACTCATACTGGCAAGGCATTCGATAAACAATAACTATTAAAACAACTTCACTTTTCAGGAAGGATCTCTTCCCATGATTTTCAAATTTTTTTTTCTTCTACTGCCGTTGACATTGACAATTTCCGTCGGAGCCGCTATCATGCCGCTGTCTGAACAACCGAAGCGATTTGATCACCGGCAAGAGAAAGTGGTGGAATTCAAACCGGACTTTTTATCAAAAAAATATTATTTGCAGCTAGATGCCAGATTGGACAATGGAACGAAATCGCGGAATGGATCATGGTTTGCCCTGCGTCTTGAGCTCAATGGTCGTACATTGAATTACGAGCAATTGGTGAATTACCGGGGATTGGATTATACCGCGTATAGCGGGATGAAGTATCCGATTTACTCACGTGCCCACCGAATTTTCCGAGTGGTGTACAGTCCCGATTTTCAGGAGTTCCCACAAGACACGCTGCATTATATGCCGGTACAGTTGGGACGCTATCCCTATCGTCTTATCCTCGATGTGACTGATCTAGTCAAGCCGGGAGAACTCAATCGACTCAAAATAGCAAATTTGATGACCATCGGCGCCTATCCGATGATTGTTGACAATGTCAAACTCACTTCGGAGTTTACACCGGCGGACTGGAGTAAAGAGTTGCCGGCTCCTGATCTGTCACCGCTACCGGGGGTGACGAGTCCTCGGACGAACTGGACGACACCGTTCCGGCATCATATTGACGCCAATGGCGATGTTATGGTCGATGACTTCCGAATCGTGACGCGCTACAGTATTCCGGAAGGCAAGTGGTTGGATACTGCTCGGACAGCCAATCCCTATTACCGGATTGAGCGGAAAGTGGAGGCCTTTGAGAATTATGTGCGGCTCAGCGATACCATCACCAATACGTCCAAGGAACCGGTCGGCCTGATGATCCGCTATGCCGTGGATGGAAAGTCGCCGAAGATTGAAAGTCTGCGGCTCAATGGCTTCCGGCAGATCGGCTGTAGTGGTTTTCGGCAGGAACAGATTCTGAATGCTGAGAACCCGTCGCTTTATGTTGCGGCGGCTTCCGGCGGGGTTGGTCTGTTGGCGGTGGACGATGCGTTGCGTGCCAACCTCGTAACCGGGGGAAGTGCGGATGAAGAATATTATATGATGAACCGGCGGCTGGTGATTGATCCCGGCAAGAGCTATACAACGGCAGTCGATGTCTATCCGACGAAAAGTAACGATTATTTCGAGTTCGTCAATGCGGCCCGGCGTAACTGGAAGGTCAATTTCAAACTGGAAAATCTGGTTTTCGCTCATGGCTTCTCTCAGTATACCAAGCAGCGCAAACAGCAGGATTTCGTCAATTTCGTAAAATGGCATAAGCCGTATTATGTCGGATTCGATACTCAAACCTACATCACTCCCGAAGGACATCAGGTTGAAGAACGCAATTTGGAAGATTATGTATGGGGCAGCCCGCAGATCCTGACCGAACGCTTTGCACCGTTGCGGGCGGTGACGGTGTTGCTGCGAGATCGCTTCTCTCAAGTTGATCCCAATCTGCATTTCCTCGCTTATCATAATTCCTATCAGATCCCCTCAAAGGACACAGCCATCAAATATCCCAATGAACTGTGGCGTGATCGTGAAGGCAAACCAGTAACTTATTCTCGAGTCAAGTCCCAGCGAATTCTTCCCACGGTCAACAATAAAACCGGTAAAGCATTGTTTGAGACTTTTGATCGGTTCTATATTCCCAATCGGCTTGGCCTGTTTTGGGACGAGTCGATCGGCGTTGATCCACTGTACAGTTATCATACCCCTTGGGATGGCTACTCCGGAGAACTGGATCCGAAGAGTTTTCGGTTGCAGCAGAAGGTGACTAACATCATCCTGTACACGCAGGACTATCAACGGGCAGTCCTGAATCACTTCGCCCGTGCCGGGTTGTCGGTGGTCTGCAACTTCGAGCCGGGAACCTGGACGGTGGCGAAACAGGCGAATGTACTGCGCTTCGTGGAAGGGCACGACCCGATGTCGGGTAACCGGACGCACTTTTACTCGCCGGTGGCCTGGGGGGCGGCTGATTCCGAATTGACGGAAAACGACATTGCCGGGACTATGAGAACCCATCTGAGTCAAGGAGCGCTGTTCATGTATTATTCCCGGAAATTTGAACATGATAACAACTTCATTCAGGAGTTCTATCCGATTACACCGCAGGAATTGCACACCGGTTATGTGATCGGGGCGGAAAAGATCATCACCATGCGTTCCGGTACTTTTTCCTGGCGCGACACTGCGCCGTTGCGGGCGGTCATTTTCGACCGCAACGGCTTTCGTTGCCGCGAGGCAAAGAATTTCCAGGTGGTGGACGGTCACACGCAGATCAGTATTGCTTTGAAGAATGATGAAGTCGCCGTCATTCACCGTGGATACTGATAACACTGCATCAATATAGAATCATACCTCGTCATCAACAGAATGAAAGGTTCTTTATCATGGCAAAGTTAGTACGTGTTGCGGCGGTGAGTTATTCCACTTACGGCGACTATGGTAATCCGGCAGCGTTACGAAAAACGATTCTGCGTGAAACCCGCGAACGGCTGGATCAGTTGCGGGGGTTCGGGCTGAATCTGGTCGTGACGGCAGAAAGCGTCGGTTATTACACCTACGATCCGGCGTTGCCGGAGTCGTTGGAACACCCCGGAGAGCTGATGCAGCTTTATGTAGATTTTGCCCGCGAGGAGCGCTGTTTCGTCGCCGGCTCGGTGTTGTTGCATGACGGGAATCGCAAATATAACACGTTGACATTGTTCGATGACCACGGTCAGATTGCCGGAAGCTACCGCAAAAATTTCCTGACTTTCGGTCCGGGCTCGGAGATTGACCTCGGTTTCAGTTCTGGAAAAGACATTGCCTGTATCGATACTGCAATCGGTCGGATTGGTCTGGCCGTCTGTTTCGACCTCAATTTTCCTGAATTGCGGGCGCGTTACAAAGCCGCAAAGCCGGATATCCTCTGTTTCAGCAGTATGTACCACGGCGGTCTGATGCAATCGATGTGGGCATATGACCTTCGCAGTTTCTTCATTGCAGCGCTCTCTGCAGTCAATGCGTCTTACGGCATCATGGACCCGTTCGGCCGGGAGGTCAAGTTCGCCAGCAGCTATGTGCCCGATCCGATAGCGACCATTAACCTCGACCGCGTGATGATGCACCTGACCTGGAACCGGGAAAAGTTTAATGACATCTGCCGCAAGTACGGCGATGAAGTAACGCTGGATATTCCGCCGTCGATCGGGTCGGCATTGCTTTACAGCAACTCCTCTGAACGGAGTGCGATGGATATTGCTCGTGAATTTGAACTGGTACTGCTGGACGATTTCATGGACCTCGCTCGGAGTGCCAATGCCGCCAACCGGCATTAAGCAGGAAGGAAGTTTTCAATGCATGCGATTCAACAATTTTTACAGGCTGGAGCGTTACCAGCCGGCAGGACGCCGTTCATGCCGATCCTGATGCGTTTCTGCGCCGGCTATACTCATACGCCATATCGGGATTTCATTCTAGATCCGGCAGCGCACTGTCGCAGCAACATCGATTGTGCCCGTGCCTTTGGTTCAGACTGGGTGAACGTGATGAGCGATCCCTATGGCGAACTGGAGGCCTATGGCGCCGAAATTGAATATCCGGAGAATTCCCTGCCGCTGGACAAAGTTATTTTATTCGATACGCCGGAATCACTGAAACGACTGAAAGAGATCGACTTCATGGCTCATCGGCGCATTCGCGGGCGCTTGGAGGAATTGAGCCTGTTCCGGCAGGAACTCGGTGATTCGACGGCAATCTGCGGCTGGGTCGAGGGACCGATGGCCGAATACTGCGATCTGCGCAGCATGCAGAATGCTTTCCTTGATCTATACGATGAGCCGGAGCTGGTTCATGAAACACTGGAATTGCTCTGCTGCAACGCCGAACACTTTATCAGCGCCCAGATTGCCGCCGGCGCCAATATGATCGGAATTGGTGATGCCGCCTGTTCCCAGCTTGGTGCGGAATTTTATGAATCGTTTGCCTGGGAACTGGAACGGCGATTGGTTGAACACATTCATCGTTCCGGGGTGTTGGCCAAACTCCATATTTGCGGCAACACGGCGGCAATTCTGCCGCGGATGGCGGCCACCGGTGCTGACATCCTTGACGTGGATCATCTGGTCGGTGACATGACCCGGTTCGCCGGCGAACTTAATGATCATCAGGTATTCTGCGGCAATCTTGATCCGGTCCTGGATATCCAGAATGCCGATCCTGCCGCCATTGAGGCGGCAGGACGTCGACTGTTGGCGGCGTTGCCCGGCAAACTCCTGCTTTCGGGCGGTTGCGAAATCACCCCGGAAACACCTCCGGAAAACCTGCTGGCGCTCTCCCGGGCCGGTCAGCCGGAGTACAGTATCCGATGAATGTCCATTTTTCCGATTGGGCCATCATTGCCCTGATACTGCTTGCCGGCACCATGTGTCTGCTGCTGATTCCACTGATAGCCTATGCCGTGCAGCACAGTCCGGATTTTGCCGGTCTGGGGGTGCCCATCCAGCAGCAGATTGACACGATTGCCGATCCGGTGATCCGTCAGCAGATGACTGTCCCAGTCTTCCAGCGCAATATTCTGCCGGTCGGATTGTTCGGGTTGTTCGCCGCAGTTATCATCGGCAGCGTGATCGGTTACGACGACACCTATCTGCATTCCAGGGGAAACATTTTCGTTCAGGATGTTCTGCTGCCCCGGCTGACTCAATATTTCCCCAATGTGCCATTCCCGGAAAAATTTCCCGTCAACGGTCAATGGGGCTATTTTATCGCAATGGCTTCAGCCAGTGTAATTTACATCATCGTTTCGCTTTTAGTCAGACGGAAGATGCTTTACAACTTCGACCGGATTCTGCATCGGGGAGCCTATGTGGAACCCCCGGAAACGGTTTCCACCGCCACTCAAGGCAGCATGGGAAAATTTAATCGGCTGATCGGTATCACTGCGGATTTTACTGGGAGTGAACGCTGGCTGTTTTACGCCACCCACATTCGGCTGGACCGTGTTCTGGTGGAGCGTTTTCGCATTGGGTACCCGGGAGCCTGTGGACATTCCGGAAACGGCTTGGTCATTTTTCTGGTGTTTTCACATTTGGCTCGGAACCATGATCGATACGATCCACAGTCTGGATTTTTCAAGGCGGACTGCAGGATGCCCGGCGCCTTTTCCGGGATTTGGACGCCCGGAAAAACAGCGCAGCGGATAATGGTATCGTAAACCATCAACCAGCAAGTGAAGACGATTCCTCGCAAAGAGAAAGTATTTGGAGAATATTATGAAAGTTTCAGTTGGATTCATCGGTGTCGGCGCATTCGTCCGCGGTCAGCATCTGCCCAATGCGTTACGTATTCCGGAGATCGAAGTAGCGGCGCTCTCCGACCTCAATGCCGGCGTATTGGAAGAATATGCGGCGAAATTGCCCCTGCGTTACACTACAACCGATTACCACCGTATCCTGGCCGATCCGGGAATCGATATGGTGATTATCGGCACCAAACACGATACCCATGCGCAATTGATCGTGGAAAGCCTCGATGCCGGCAAATGGGTGCTTTGTGAAAAACCGATGGCCCAGAGCGATGCTGAAGTATCTGCCGTCATCGCTGCCGAAAAACGCAATCCCGGACGACTGGCCATCGGCTTCAACCGCCGTTTTGCTCCGGCTTACCGTAAGGCCCGCGAATTGATGCGTCAGGTACCGGCGCCGTGGTTCATTAATTACCGGATTGTCAATCAGAACTCCCATGCGCTGGCAGACTCTTATTATGCCCGGGAACCGCGGATGTTGTATGAAGGTTGCCATATTCTGGATCTGGCCCAGTATTTTCTTGATGCCGATCCGGTACGGGTTTTCATGACCGGCGACCGCTATCTCAATAACTGCTGTATTCTGAGTTTCGCGGATGGTTCGCAATTTCAGATCCTGTGCGCTTCGGTCGGTGCAGTGGCCTACTGGAAAGAAAATATGGAAATCTTTGCCGCCGACAAAACCATTGGCATTCAGGATTTCATCGACATGAGAATCCGCGGTTTTGTCGGTGAATCGGATCGGTTATTTGTACCACATCTCGGCGAACAGGCCGAAGCTGTACGCAAATATGGATTTGATTTTTATGAACAATATGTCGTGGCCCGGGCCAACGAATACATTCCGGAAGAGTATCACGTTTATTGGGAGAAACACGGTATTGCCAATCCTCCGATTCATCGTCCGATACCATCGGCCTTCGATATCGAACAATTTCACCGGCAGAATCAGGAGATGCGCTTCTTCACCGCCGACAAGGGGTGGCTGCAAAGCCTGCAACATTTCGCCCGTTGCTTCCTTGATGATCGAAAACCGGAAAACACCGACGCAGTTGCCGGCGCCAAGGTGGCGGAAATGACATTTGCATTGCTTCATTCGCTAGAAACCGGAAAACCAGTGGATTTGCAGAAGTGGTATCGTTCTAAAGGATTGTAGGAAAATGGATCATCCCAAACTTCGTTTTGCAGTGAACGCTTGTGGTGCGCCGGCACGGATGCAGTATCTACCGAATATTGCCGCCTCGAAAAAAGCGCAATTGCATATCTGTTGCGGCCTCTCGGACGAAGCACTGGAGTATTGTTGCACGACCTATGGTGTGGCAGTGGCCAAAGATTGGCATACAGTGATCGCCGATCTGGACGTTGATGCGATCTGCCTGACCACGACTGAAAAACTGCGCTATCCGGTTGTTGAGCTGGCTGCACAGTACAAAAAAACGGTCTATGTTGAAAAAACCTGGGCACCACGCTTGAGGAGTTCTTCCGAATACAATGGCTGGTACACGATTCCGGTATTCCTTTCAATGGCCGGCATTCCGGAGGACGATCCTGCACTGAAATTTTCCCAGCTCAAGGATTCGCAACCGACCATGGGCAGAATGAACAGCATTCAAGGCTGGTCGGAAAAACGAACCGCCGCCTGCGCCGAAGCAGACCACCGACATGATCCGCTGCTGCAGTTCACCGCTGAGACGGATAAGGGTCACGTTCACGCGCTCGACCAGTTTGTTGACCAGATCCTTGGCTACCGTACTGAGGAAGTATGCGGCGTAGATGACGCAGTGCAGACCACCCGGGTGGTCTTTGCCGTCATCCGTTCAGCTGGGGGAAAAAGAATCGTCAAGCTGGCGGAAATACAGGAAACGGGATCAACAACTGACGTTCTCGTTTTCAGTATTCGTGAAACTTGTGACACTGAACTTTCGCATTCTGAAACGAACAGATTTAACGCACAGGAAACGATAACGCTTTAAACAGGAGATTTGATGGTATGAAACGATATGGCACCATAGTCGGAGCCGTTTTGCTGTACGGCATGATTGCTACGGGAACCTCCATTGAAATCAACGGAAACTTTGAGCATTTTGACGGTGCCGTTCCGGAAAACTGGCAAATCAACAGTGCCTACCGGGGCGGAACAATAACAACAGTGACGGCAGGGACCCATGGCGGTCGAAAAGCGTTGGGCGTGAAGAGTTCTGCGACAACGAATTTTGCCCTGATGTCGCGTCATCGGCAGCCAGTCAAGGTTGGGGAAAAATACCGGATTACGGCGGCTGTAAAGGGAAAAGGCGCGTTTCAACTTGGCTTTTATGGTTATACGGCAAAAGAGGAGTGGGTGGGACACAATTTTCTGGCAGCCCCGGAACGAATTGCGTCGAACGACTACCGTAATGTGGTTTTCGAGCTTGAAGTCCCGGCATTGGCACATGAAACCCGCGGTTCATTGGCGCAATTGGTGCCGGTAATCACTGTGCTGCCGGGCAGCGATCTGGTGGTGGATGACTTGACTTTTTCCAGTCTGGATGCCGTGTCCGCCGCGTCGACGGCTGCACCTGAAACCAATCAGGCAGTGCAGCGGGCCACCTGGAGGCCGGTTCCACAGGAGCTGCAGCCGTCATCGCATCTGGCTGGTGCTGATACTCCCGTGCGGTTGCTGCTGCCCAAGGTAATTTACGCGGTGCCGGGACATGAGATGAATGTCTATTTTGCCAACGTCATCCGGGTCAATAATCCGGAACAATACCGTTTTGCGGTCGAATGTACCAAAGGACGAATGGACGGACGGCGCTGGCGTTTCATTCCCAAGTCGGAAGACGTCGGTCACTTCCCGTTCAAATTGAAAGTTTATGACGATGCCGACCAAGTGGTGGCGGAAGCGGGGTGTACGGTGATGGTCAGCCCGGCGTCCAACGGCAATAATCGGGCGCTGGCTCTGTTGCCGATTGGCGACAGCCTGACCGATGCGGCGGTCTATCCTCGCGTACTGCTGGAGTTGATGCGCAACGACGGAGCTGCTCATTTCCGGTTGGTCGGCAGTCACGCCGGCAGCGGGCGAGCGGCAACGGCGGATTTCGCAATTGAGGGATACGGCGGCTGGCGTTGGCGAAGCTTCTGTGATCACTGGACGGACGGAAGCGATTACCGGGCGCGTTCAAAGTTTCTGGTTTCCGGTAAGGACGGGGTGAAACTTGATCTGCCGAATTATTTCCGAATTTGGTGTAACGGTCGTGCGCCGGAGGTGATCACGGTGTTTCTGGGAGTCAACGATATCGCCGGAGCCAATGAAACATCGCTGGATGCGCTGGTCGCGGAATCGTTGCATTATTCCGAACAACTGATCGCTGCGTTAAAGGCGGCGGCTCCGACGGCATTGATCGGGGTGGCTTTGATTCCGCCGCCTTCTGCGTCTCCCGCTGCCTTCGGACGGAATTACGGTACAACCATTCAACATGGGCAATATCGAAAAAACCAACATACGCTGCTTGGTGCAATGTTGCGAAAATATGCTGACGATCCGCGGGTTTCCCTGATACCGACCCATCTCAACCTCGATTGCCGTTATGGTTATCCGCGAGAGGAAGAACCGGTTTTTGCCCAAAGTCGGGAGTCGGTATCCCGCGGTACCAATGCCGTTCACCCGAACGATGAAGGTTATGCCCAGATTGCCGAAAGCTTTTACGCGTGGCTCAAGGCACACTTGCGATAACAAATAATATCATGAAATACTTTTATGTGTTCGCTAATGTATATTGATCGATTCTGCGGCGTTGGCTGAAAAAATCTACAATTGAATAGAGTGGTGCCAGTTGTCGGGGGCTTAGGTTGCCATCCAGCGGGCTTCCAAAATGAATTGTCAAACAGGCAGAGCATGAGAAGATTCAAAAAGGAAAAAGTCACATCTGACCTAATAAACTTTTGAGGGAATGAAAAAAGTGGAACTGCATTAATTTGCGGAAAGCTGGTTTTCAAGGAGGTTCCATAATGAAAAATTCATCACGTTCCGTTGGAGAGTGCATGAAACTGCTGAGTATGGATTTTTCTACGGTTTCAGAAGAAGGGTACAGCAGGAAGCTGCCAGAAGCATACTGGATTTTAGATTTAAAGGAGTTTGAATCAGATGAAAAACAAGGTCGGATTCGGAATTATTGGTGCGGGAATGATTGCCGTATGCCATGCGAAGTCAATGCAGATTCTGGACAATGTGCGGCTTGTCGGTTTTTATGATCCAAAGCTTGATGCAGCCCAAAAGTTGGCACAGGAATTTAATTGCAAGTTTTATCGCAGTTTTGAGGAATTTTTGGCGGATCCGGAAATTCAAGCGGTAACGGTAGCGACGCCTTCAGGTCTTCACGGCAAAGTTGCCGGAGCTGCTGCGAAAGCAGGGAAACATATTTTGTGCGAAAAACCACTTGAACTTACTGTTGCCAAGGTTAATGACCTTATTAGAACATGTGAAGAAAACCATGTGTTTTTATCGACAGTCTTCCAAAGTCGTTTTACCCGTCCGGTTCAGGTGGTGCACAAGGCTATGCAGGCGGGGCGATTCGGGCACATGGTATTGGCAAGCGCTCAGATGAGATGGTACCGGGATGATGATTATTTCAACTGCTCCGGCTGGCGCGGCACATGGGCAATGGATGGCGGTGGTGCATTGATGAACCAAGCTATTCACATGGTGGATCTGCTGCTTTACATCAATGGGGCTCCCGAAGAAGTCTTTGCCTTTGCTGGGACACTTACCCACAATATCGAGGTGGAAGACAACCTTTGTGCTGCTGTGAAATATCGGAACGGCTCCTTTGGTACGATAGAGGTCAGCACCTCATGTCCCCCTGGCTTTCCACGCCGTTTGGAATTTTCGGGAAGCACTGGAACCGTATCTTTTGAGGAAGATAAAATTACCCGCTGGGAGTTTGCTGTGCCACAACCGGAAGATGAGATCATCAAAGCGGAACTTTTTGGTCAAGCCGATGCAAAAGGCGGCAGCTCGCCAACGAATATCAATCAGGAAGGGCATGCCTGCCAGATTTCCGATTTGGCGGATTCGATATTGAGTGGTGAAAAACGGTTTCTTGATGGTTACGAGGGGCGTCGGGCAATTGAATTGATTTGCGGCATTTATGAATCTGCAAAAACAGGAAAACCTTATTTATTCAGAAAGAATTGAGTGTGCTAAACTGCGGGAAAATGGTTTGAAGAGTTTGTAAAAACGGGTAACACTTTTCTCTGAACAAGAAGGAAGGTGTGAAATGATAGAAGCATCGGAAACTGGACCGAATCGGAGTGTAACCCGTTATTCGGTCACCGACAAGCTCAAGGCTGTGAAACTCTATACGAAAGTACTCGTCGCTGGATCCAAGTGTTGCAAAATGCATGCCAGGATGGTATGGGCGGCTCGGCGTCGCTGGAGCTGGTAGAAGCCAAGCCATTGAGCGCAGATACGCGGAATGGATCAGGAGTTCAGCTGCGGGTTGACGGCATAGAAATTTCGGTGGAAAAAGGTTTCGACAGTACCACCCTGTCCGAAGTGTTGGTTCTGCTCAAGGTACGGTCATGTTCGGGATCGGCGGCTCGGTAAGATATTATGAGAGACGCAAAAGCTTGAGAGTAAAATCTCACGAAAGGAGTTTCTCGAAAAATGATGAAGATGATAGCCGCAATCCAAACGGGGCTCTGCCCCGCCCCACGGGATTTTTTAAGGCATGGAAACATCCCGAAGAAGTCGGAAAAAGAAAAAGCCGAAGCACAATACTCCGACTTCTTCGGGATGTTGCTTGGATATTCCTTGAATGGTTGCGTCCCCGCATTGCCATTCTCCGCTTTTCCAAGCAAGATAAAGTACACTCGTTTA
>CASDPB010000114.1 GCA_949282305.1 uncultured Lentisphaeria bacterium
AGTCCGGCGGAGTCCGGATGATGATAATTTGATGATACCGGCTTGTGTGCGGGAAACCGCACCAGCCGGATACTTATGCAATCAGTTTTATTTTCGCACAACAATATTATGACAGGCATCCTCCTGTCACAAAATCCACAATATAAAAACATGAGGTGCACCATGACCGAAACAGAACTGAACACATTCCTTGATCTTGAATGGAACTGTACCGCCTTTGCAGCAGAAACAGAATCGGTATCCGCTCCCTTGTCACCGAAACAATGGGCACGTATTATTTCACGGCATCCGGAATTGCAGGAGCTCTGCCCGTTCTCCGAGTTCACCCCGGACGACTGGGTTACAGTCTTATCCGGACAACTTCCGCTTGCATGGCGATGTTCCTGTTGGCAGGATTTTACCCCGTATCAGTGGCAGAAACTATTACGGCGCCAGCCGACCTTGCTTCATTACTGCGAGATCCCGGATCACCCGGCTGTAAGAAGCGGATTGCTGGCAAGCGATAAATATTTCAACGAAGACATCGACACGCATGATTTCACACTTGGTGACTGGTTCTGGATCATCAAGCATAATCCGCGCCATTGGTTCCAATGTCCCTGCCGGGAACAGTTCACGAAACCGATGTGGTGGAGCATCCTGTACAGCTCCGCCGAACTGCTGCCGGATTGCCCGTGCTTTGACCAGTTCAGCGAAGAAGATTGGCGTCGTCTCAATATCCTCACGAAATTAAAAGATCGGATATGCACCGAAGAACAATACAGAAAACTGATCGAACTGACGGGACGACCGTTCCGTAAATCAGTTTTCAGAGAAGACCATTTGATTTGAATGGATGGTGTCAGACAAAAAAGTATCCGGGCAATCTCCGGATACTTCTTGAGTGTAATTCTACTCTTCAACACTCGTTTCTGATTCCGGAAACTCCTCTGCTGACTCAGGCACATTGAACTCCGTGCCGCAACAACGGCAGAGCCATCCGTCATCCCACGGAATGCAGCGAATAGAACCGCAGTCCGGACAATGAATCTCATCCATCATGATTTCCCCTATGCCTTGAAAATTACATGACATTTCGGACAGCGGTAGAAACCGATCAGATTCTCGTCGATCAGTCTTCCGACCTGCGCTCCGAGCAGACCTCCGGACGAAACTCCGAAGAGAATACGTAGCAAAGAACCGGCGGCAGCTCCGATTGCAATTCCTGCCGGACTGAAAGCACTTCCAATTTGGGCACCTTGAGCCATACCGGCAACAACGCTTGTTCCTCCCGCAACAATTCCGACTGCGGTTCCGAAATTGCGGGCGCAATGCACGGGATTGGCAGGTGTGGAACAGTGCGGACAAAAGATTTTCACCATCATTTTTTCCTTTCTGTTTTGAATAGAAAACCGGCGCCCGAAGCCGCCGGAGTGCATGAATACTCTGCTGGTTGCACCGTTTCCGGCAGAGGGCGTACCATGGGGTGAATACCCATGATTACTTTTCCCATAACAACGGTATTTTTCCGTCCAGACCGAAGCAGCGGTTCAGAGCGGCGTAGGAGACGTCCACCCGTTGCGGGGTGTATTTCCTGACCGTCTCCGTGAACGCATTCAACAGGCTCCATCTTGTCGGCTCGGCGAACTCCTCGTGCGAGGGATTCTTG
>CASDPB010000115.1 GCA_949282305.1 uncultured Lentisphaeria bacterium
CAATGAGCTCGGGCTTATTATTATGAAGAGGAGAATGCCGTCGGGCGGTCATCATAGCCCGACGGCATTCATCTTTTTGGTAAATTCCCACTCAAAAAAATCCCTCTTCCTCCTCACCATGGGGCTCGCTGGGCGCATACTTATTCCCGACACTTTTCCCGTGAAGAAGACAGACATGCCATTTTTACCGGCATGCCAGAAAACATCCTGCAGATTGCAGGTTCACAATTGCAGAATTGTCTTTCAGATGCAGAAGTCTATGCAGTTTCCTCCCGCGTCACGGAAGATGCAATGCGGCAGTTTCAGTCCAGAATCCGGGAATAACGCAGCTCAACAACAGGCTCTCCGATAAAATCCTGCTTCTCTCCGTCCTTCACGAATCCATTGCTTTCATAGCATCTGATGGCACGGCAATTGGTGGAAAGCACCCATAAGGAAACCCTGGCAAACCCCATCTTCTTCAATTCATTCACAGCAAAACTTATCAAACTGGAACCGATTCTGCAGCGAAAGAACTCAGGCAGCAGGTAAAGTCCCTGAATCTCCCCCGTTCCCGGAATATTCTCATCACGGCAATGCCCGAAACTGACAAATCCAGCCGTTTTGCCGTTCACTTCGGCAAGATAATAATATGCGCTGCCGGAATCAGCCTGAAGCAGATGTTTCCACAAGGCTTCCCGGGTCGCATTCTTTCGCTCAATGGTCTCCTCGGAAAGCAGCCCGGCATAAGCCGCACTCCAGGAACGGCGGTGAATTTCCGCCATAATTCCGGCATCATTCGCATTCGCACGGCGAATGGTCAGACGATACTGATTCACAGAGTTCCTCCTGTCACATAACAGATCTGCCATGACAATGCAAAAAAGCCGGGACACCCTGAAGAGTGTTCCGGCTGAACAGCGTAACTGTTTGGACAGTCTGTTAAACTGTCTTTCCGCTGATGACTCCATGTCCCTTGAACGTGCGTGTGGGAGCAAATTCACCGAGTCTGTGACCAACCATGTTTTCTGTGATGAAAACAGTGGTGAATGTCTTGCCATTGTGCACGTTGAAGGTATGCCCGACAAATTCAGGAATAATCATGGAGCGACGGGACCAAGTCTTAATCGCCTTCTTGGCTCCGCTTTTCTCCATTTTCTCCACTTTTGCCACAACATGAGCATCAACAAACGGACCTTTTTTAATTGATCTTGCCATGGTTTACTTCTTCCTCCGTTCAACAATGAATCTTCCGCTCGGTTTCTTGGGATGACGTGTGCGTTTCCCTTTGGCGAGCTGACCCCACGGGGAGACAGGATGTCCGCCGCCGCTGGTTCTGCCTTCACCACCACCCATCGGATGGTCAACCGGGTTCATCACAACACCGCGGACATGCGGTCTGAATCCGAGATAACGCTTCTTTCCGGCTTTGCCCAGGGAAGCATTCATGTGATCCAGGTTTCCGACCTGCCCGATGGTGGCTTTACAATCCAGATGCACCTTGCGGACTTCTCCGCTCGGCAGCTTGATCTGAGCATAATCGCCGTCTTTGGAACGGAGAATCGCAACCTGTCCGGCGGAACGAACCATTCTGGCGCCTTTTCCGGGAACAAGTTCGATATTGTGAATCTCGACACCAACCGGGATGTTGCGAAGCTTAAGAGCATTGCCCGGCTTGATCTCAGCCTTCTCGCCGGAAAGAACGGTCTGACCGACCTTGAGTCCGTTCGGAGAAAGGATATAAGCCTTTTCGCCGTCCGCATACGCAATGAGAGCGATGAAAGCGGAACGGTTCGGATCGTATTCGATGTGCTGGACAGTCGCGGTAATGCCGTCTTTGGCACGTCTGAAGTCGATCATTCTGTAACGGCGCTTGTTTCCGCCTCCGCGGAAACGGGTGGTAATACGACCGTTGTTGTTTCTGCCGCCAGTGGAGCTTTTCCCTCTGGTAAGGCTCTTTTCCGGAGTTTTCCGGCTGATTTCAGAGTAGTCGATAACAGAAATGTAACGACGGCTCTTTGTCGTGGGATTAAAAGTCTTGATAGGCATTCTCAGTCTCCTTAAGCAAGGTCAATGGAGCCTTCGGCGAGAGAAACCACTGCCTTCTTCCAGTCGGCACGGCGGCCCGGAAGGGGTGATCTCCCTGAACGTTTCGGCTTGCCCTTGTAGTTGAGCATGTTAACGGATTTGACCTTCACGCCGTAGATTTCCTCTACCGCGTCGGCGACTTCCAGCTTGGTAGCTTTGGACGCGACTTTGAAAGCATACTGATTCTTTTCTTTCAGAATCGTGGCTTTTTCAGTCATCATGATGTTCTTGACAATATCGTATGGACTTGACTTGATCATTTCTCAATGTCTCCCGTTCATGCGAGTCTCTTGACAAATTCGTCAAGAGCTTCTTTTGTGAAGAGAAGCTTATCAGCGTTGAGAACGTGATAAGTATTGACGGAAGCCGCCTTCATCATGCAGACCATCGGCATGTTGCCCGTCGCCAGAAGCAGATTGTCATCATGCTCCTTGATAGAAACGAGAAGTTTGCCGTCATCCACCTTCATGGCTTTGAAAACCGCTGCGGCACTTTTGGTCTTGTGATCGGCGAGGGTAAGATTGTCCACCACAAAAATCGCCTTGTCGTTAAGACGGTCGGAGAAAGAACGCTTGAGAGCGAGCTTTTTCACCTTGGCATTCAGTTTGAAAGCATAATCACGCGGTTTCGGGCCGAAGCTGTGACCGCCGTGACGCCAAACCGGATTTCTGACACTGCCGGCACGGGCACGGCCGAGTCCTTTCTGCTTGAACGGCTTCTTGCCGCTTCCGGAAACTTCCGCACGTGTCTTGACGGACGCCGTTCCCGCACGGTTCTCCGCGAGGAAAGCAACGACAGCGTCATGAACGGCCTGAGCGCCTTTGTCGAATTCAAGGCAAGTATCGTCGATCGTGTAATCCCCGACCTTCTCGCCCTTCATATTCAGTATGTCAACATTCATAGACATGATATTCACCTGTTAGTTGGTCCCGAAGGGGATTATCTTTTCTTGGCTTTCTTGACGAGAAGAGTCCCGCCGTTCGGCCCGGGAACCGCGCCTCGGACGAAAAGCAGATTTTCATCAGCGGAAACTCTTACGATACGAAGATTCTGGACTGTACGGTTGCCATTGCCGAGTTGTCCGGGCAGCTTTTTGCCCTTCATGATGTTGCCGGGTTTCTCGCGGCAGCCGATAGAACCGGGCTTGCGATGCCAGCCGCCGCCATGTCCGTCACGTCCGCCGGCAAAATGATGTCTCTTCATGACGCCGGCATATCCTTTACCCTTGGTGGTACCGGAGATGTCAAGATATTCGCCTTCAGCAAAGATGTCCGCCTTGATCTGGCTGCCGATCTCCGCCTGGGGATCTTCTTCAGAACGGAACTCTCTGATGAAAGCCGGAGGATTGCTTTCAAGCCCCGCCTTTTTTACGTTTCCAAGAACAGCCTTCGATGTGTTCTTCACTTTCTTCACACCGAAACCAACCTGGACGGCTGAGTAACCGTCATGCTCCTTGGTCTTGACGCCGACGACCACACAGGGCCCTGCTTCAATGACTGTGACGGGAATCAGAATTCCCTTCTCGTCATAGACCTGCGTCATACCAACTTTCTTTCCGATCAAACCTTTCATAATGCTCCTTTCAGGCACATGTCCTCTCGGAAAAAAGGACCTTGGTGCCAAAAAATGCCGTTATATGGCCAAACTGACTCTATGGTCAGTTTCCAATCTTGATTGAAATATCAACACCGGCGGGAAGATTCAGCTTCTTAAGCTCGTCAACCGTCTTCGCTGTCGGCTTGATGATGTCCATCAGGCGCTTGTGCGTTCTGATTTCAAACTGATCCATCGACTTCTTGTCAACATGCGGAGAGCGATTGACTGTCATGCGCTCAATGCGGGTCGGAAGCGGAATGGGTCCGGCAACAACAGAGCCTGTTCTGCGGGCTGTGTTGAGAATCTCTGCGACGGACTGGTCGAGGATTCTGTGTTCATAGGCCTGAAGCTTGATGCGTATCTTCTGAGCCGTTTTTGTTGATGAGGTTCTGGTACTCATTTGCTATTTTTCTCCACTATTTTCTCTTGGATTGTTTTCGGAACAGGCTCAAAGTGACTCGGCTCCATCGAATAAGAGGCTCTGCCCTTCGTCAGTGAGCGAATCGCGGTCGCATAACCAAACAGTTCGGAGAGCGGAACATTCGCGGAAATGATCGTGGTCCCTTCCTCCGTGGACATTTCAGAGATCGTTCCCCGGCGAGATGTCACGTCACCGATAATATCTCCGGTATTCTCATCCGGAGTCGTGATTTCAACCTTCATGATCGGCTCAAGAAGAACCATGCCCGCCTTCTTGCAGGCATCCTTCAAGCCCATGGAAGCGGCGATCTTAAACGCCATTTCCGAGGAGTCCACAGGGTGATAGGAACCATCAAGAATGTCAACATGGAAGTCAATGCAGGGATAACCGGCAAGAATACCGGTCTGCGCGGCTTCCTTGATTCCCTGTTCAATCGGCTTGATGTACTCTTTCGGAATATTGCCGCCGACGACTTTGTTTTCAATCGTGATGCCGTGCCCGCGCTCCATCGGAGTGACATCCATAATCACATGACCATACTGACCACGACCGCCGGACTGTCTGACAAACTTGGAATCGGCATTCGCCTTCTTGAGAATGGTCTCGCGGTAAGAAACCTGGGGCTGACCGGACTGCGCCTCGACTTTGAACTCTCTGCGGAGACGGTCCATGATGATCTCAAGGTGAAGTTCACCCATACCGGAAATAATGGTCTGCCCGGTTTCATCATCGCTCTTCATCGTAAAGGTCGGGTCTTCATCGGAAAGGGCTCCGAGAGCGGTATAAAGTTTATCTCTGTCCGCCGTGGTCTTGGGCTCGACGGCGATGGAAATAACCGGTTCGGGGAAACTCATGGATTCAAGAACGATCGGATGATTTTCGTCACAGAGGGTATCGCCGGTTCTCACATCCTTGAAGCCGACTGCCGCGGCAATGTCGCCACTGTAAATCTCTTTGCGTTCCTCACGCTTGTTCGCGTGCATCTGAAGAATGCGTCCGAGACGCTCGCGTTTGCGTGTTCTGGGATTGTAAACAACAGCACCGCTGGTAGCGACACCGGAATATACACGGAAATAGATAAGTTTTCCGACATAAGGATCGTTCATGATCTTGAATGCAAGCGCGGAGAACGGAACTTCGTCGCCGACTTCGCGGCTGTCCGGCTGATCCGTATCAGGATTCGTCCCGTGAACTTCCCAGATGTCTACAGGAGACGGAAGATAGTCGACAACGGCATCAAGCAGAAGCTGAACACCTTTGTTTTTGAATGCCGTTCCGCAGAACGCGGCGACAAGCTGACCGGAAAGAACTGCACTGCGAAGTCCCTTTTTCAGGAGATCAACGGGGGGGACTTCATCATTCAGGAAGACTTCCATGACAGACTCGTCATTTTCCGCGATACGCTCGATCATGAAAGCTCTTGCCTCGGCAAGTTTCTCTTTCATGTCTTCCGGTACGGGAATCTCTTTGATGTTCATATCATCGAACTCATAAGCCTTCTCGTGCATAACGTCGACGAGACCGGAGAAATTGGCCTCGGCGCCGATCGGAAGAACCATCGGAACGACATTGGCTTTGAGTTTCGTGCGCATGGCTTCGACTACTTTGAAGAAGTTGGCGCCGGTTCTGTCCATCTTATTGACAAACGCAATGATGGGGACATGATATTTCTTTGCCTGTCTCCAGACAGTTTCAGTCTGAGGCTGAACACCGCCGACTGCACAGAAAACGGCAACAGCGCCGTCCAGAACACGGAGTGAACGTTCGACTTCCGCAGTAAAGTCCACGTGCCCGGGAGTATCAATCAGATTGATTCGGTGTTTCTTGCCGTCCTTGTTCCAGAAGCAGGTGGTCGCTGCAGAAGTAATGGTGATACCGCGTTCCTGTTCCTGCACCATCCAGTCCATGGTGGCGTTGCCTTCATGAACTTCACCGAGCTTATGATTGATACCGGTATAGAAGAGAATACGTTCTGAAAGAGTTGTCTTTCCGGCATCAATGTGGGCCATGATACCGATATTGCGGACCTCCGCGATCGGGGTAATACGACCGGGATTTTCTTGATAATCTACGTTTGCTTTATGTTCTGTCATAATTTCAAATTGACTTCGCTGTTCTGAAAAAGCTCTGCATTACCATCTGTAATGGGCAAAAGCTTTGTTGGCTTGCGCCATCTTGTGCGTGTCGTCCTTCTTTTTAATGGATGAACCTGTATTATCGAAAGCATCAAGGAGTTCGGAAGCAAGAGCATCCGTCATTGATTTACCTTTTTTCGCCTGGGAGTAGGTGGCGATCCAGCGCATTGCCAGAGCGACCTGTCTCTCCGCGGGAACTTCAAGAGGAACCTGATAGGTCGCACCGCCGACTCGACGGCTCTTGACTTCCAGTTTCGGCTTGATATTTTCCACAGCCTGAAGGAAAACTTCAAGCGGTTCCATATCTTTCTTTTTCGCCTTGATCACATCGAATGCACCATATACGATCTTCTGGGCAACGGATTTCTTTCCGTTGCGCATCAGTGTATTGATGAGACGAGCAACCAATTCGCTGTTGTACTTCACGTCCGGCGTGAGTTCTCTTTTTGTTATTCTGCGTCTTCTCATTGTATTTAAGCGTCCTCAAGTATTCGCTTGTTCTGCTTCTGCCGCCTGTTCAGGAAACGGGCAGAAACTTATTTTTTCTTCTTTCCGGCAGGTTCTCCGGCTTTCGGAGTCTTGTTGCCGTATTTGGAACGTCCCTGTCTGCGTGCTTCAACGCCGAGGCTGTCAAGCGCTCCGCGCACGATATGATAACGTACGCCGGGGAGGTCACGAACCCTTCCGCCTTTCACGAGCACAACAGAGTGTTCCTGAAGATTATGCCCTTCGCCACCGATGTACGCGGTCACTTCATAACCATTTGTAAGACGCACTCTGGCGATCTTACGCATAGCCGAGTTCGGCTTCTTGGGCGTTCTTGTTGTAACCTGCAGGCAGACACCGCGTCTCTGGGGACACTTCGAGAGTGCTTTAGACTTGCTCTTCGCCACTTTTGTCCTGCGGCCCGATTTTACCAACTGATTGATTGTCGGCATGATCTCCTCTTCACATATTCGCGTTGTTACAGTTATGTACGACAAACGGGTAGATAATATATCCTCCCGTCTGCCGTTTTCAACTGCATATTTTATTTTTTTCAGTTTTTATTGACTTTCCCCGTCATTCCTTCTCGTAATCTATGCTCGGATCGAATTCGCTGTCATCAATCTCATCATCGAATTCATCCTTGTCATCTTCATACTCGTCGTCGACAAAAGCCTCATCCCCGTTCTGGTCGGCGAAATCTTCATCCCCGTCCTTGTCTGCGAAGATGTCATCAATATCGTCATCGTCGCCGAAGTCGATATTTTCGATCGTCTCCTCTTTCTTCTGCTCGGGCAGTTCCACCGCAGGTTTCTCGATCGGAATCTCTTCGCCGAGCTTGACCAGACGCAGGTGCTGGAACTTCTCCGATCCGGTTCCCGCGGGAATCAGATGTCCGGTGATGACGTTTTCCTTGAATCCGCGGAGAACGTCAATCTTCCCGAGGGTGGCGGCATCGGTCAGAATTCGCGTGGTGTCCTGGAATGATGCCGAAGAAATGAAGCTCTCCGTTTCCAGAGAAGCCTTCGCGATACCGAGAAGAACCGGTTCGCCTTCGGCAGGCTTTTTACCGTTTTTACGGGCATCCTCGTTGGCATGAATGAAGTCGTAACGATCGACCTGCTCACCGGTCAGGAACTGTGTGTCTCCCTGATCGACAATGCGGATCTTCTGCATCATCTGGCGAATGATGATCTCAATGTGCTTGTCATTGATTTCCACACCCTGCGCTCTGTAAACTTTCTGAATTTCGTTTACAATATAACGCTGCAACTCGTGGGGGCCGCAGATTTCAAGAAGTTTCTGGGGAATGATGGATCCCACCGTAAGCTTCTGTCCCTTGCGCACATAATCACCTTTGCCAACGATAAGGTGCTTTGACGTCGGGATGTTGTGCTCTTCAAAAACATCCTTGTTATCCGGATCACGTATGATGATGGTCTGACGACCTCTTACATTCTTGCCTCTGTCGACAATACCGTCGATACGGGCGATTTCCGCCACTTCCTTCGGCATACGGGCTTCAAACAATTCGGCAACACGCGGAAGACCGCCGGTAATGTCTCTGTTCTTCTGCTGCTGACGGGGAACTCGGGCAAGCGTCATGCCGGGAACGACTTTCTCTCCCCGCTTCACCATCAGCAGAGCGCCTGTCGGCAGCGGATAGTTGGAAATCAGCTCACCTTTTGCGTCATTGACGACAACCTGCGGAAGCAGGTCTTCGCGATGCTCCATGACGGTCAATTCCTCGATACCGCCGCGCTCGCTGCGATTCAGCGTCACGCCTTCGACAATATCATGGAGTTCCACGATACCGTTTTCCTCCGCAATGATCGGCATCTGATAGGCATCCCAGGATGCGATCTTTTCCTTCGGCTTGACCCGGTCGCCGTCTTTCTTGTAAAGAATGGCGCCGACTTCCGCCGGGTATCTGTCAATTTCCGCATCCTTGACGGCATCCGACCAGAAATCATAGTCATGAGCATAAGAAGAGCCCATCACCTGTGCCTCCAGCCGGACTCTTTCCCGTGCTTTTGCCTCGGCTTCCTTCGCTTTCTCCTCATCATAGATGATGATATAGCCGTTCTTATTCACAACCAGCGTATTGCCGTTTTTATCGGTGACGAGACGCAGATTTTCAAAACGGACCGTTCCCGCCTGGCGCGCCGTGATAACCGGTTCCTTGCCGCCGCCGGAAGAAATACCGCCGATATGGAACGTTCTCATGGTCAGCTGCGTTCCAGGCTCACCGATCGACTGCGCGGCAATGATGCCGAGCGCATCACCGATTTCCGCATCCTTGTCCGTTGCCAGATTCTTGCCATAACATTTGACGCAGACACCATGCTCGACGTCGCAGGTCAAGACAGAACGGATCAAAACCTTCGTGATTCCGCGTTTTTCAATAAGATCCGCCTTCTCCGGCGTAAACTCTTCACCGGCACGGATGATGTAGCTGCCGTCACTCTTTGCGGGATCACGAATATCCTGGGCGCTGTAACGTCCGAGGAGCCGCGCCTTGAGCGGAAGCATGATCTCATCGCCTTCGATGATGGCTTCCACATAAATGCCCTTCAGCGTTCCGCAGTCTTCGGAACGGCAGATGATGTCCTGCGCCACATCGACCAGTTTACGGGTCATGTAACCGGAGTCCGCAGTCTTCAGAGCCGTGTCTGCCAGTCCCTTGCGGGCGCCGTGAGTACTGATGAAGTATTCCTGCACCGTCAGCCCCTCACGGAAACTGGACAGAATCGGACGCTCAATAATCTCGCCGGACGGTTTCGTCATAAGACCGCGCATACCGGCAAGCTGTTTGATCTGGTCCTTGCTGCCTCGCGCTCCCGAGTCAAGCATGGCATATACAGGATTGATTTCTTTCTTACTCGCCTCTTCCACTTCTTTCGTCAGCTCGTCCGCAACCGTATTCGCCGTCTTGGTCCAAGCGTCAACGACCTGATTGTGACGTTCGCCGACAGTCAGGAAACCTTTGTCGTATTTCTCCTTGATCTCCTCGATTTTCCGGCGTGTCTCCCTGATGAGTTCCGGTTTCCGCTTCGGAATCAGCATGTCCGCAACGGAAATGGAGAATCCGGCAACCGTGGCATATTCATATCCGAGATTTTTGAGATTGTCAAGAAGTTCAATCGTCTTGTCATGCCCGATATGGTCATATGCCTCGGCAATCAGTCTTCCGAGGTCTTTCTTCTTGGCAGGTCCATTGTAGAATCCCAGCCGCTTGTCCCAGATCCGGTTGAAAATACAGCGTCCGGGAGTCGTGATAATGAATTTATCCGTCGCATTGCCGCGCGGTGTCACAACCCCGTAATCCGGGTTCGGCAGCTTGATCGCATCATGGATCTTGATATAACCGGAATCCAACGCAAAGAGAACTTCATGAACATCTTTGAAAATGCGGATTCTCTCTTTGTTCTTCGGATCAATCGTCAGATAATAAACACCGAGCGTAATATCCTGTGTCGGAGTCGTGATCGGCTTGCCGTTGGCAGGCGAGAAAATGTTGTTCGTGGAAAGCATGAGCAGTTTGCACTCAAGCTGCGCCGCCGGTGAAAGCGGAACGTGAACAGCCATCTGGTCTCCGTCGAAGTCCGCATTGTAAGCGGTACAGACAAGCGGGTGCAGACGCAGAGCCGAACCTTCGATCAGGATCGGGTCAAATGCCTGAATGGAAAGTCTGTGCAGCGTAGGCGCACGGTTCAGCATGACGGGATGTCCCTTCGTCACTTCTTCCAGAATGTCCCACACCACAGGCTCGCCGCGCTCGATCATCTTTTTGGCGCCGCGGACGGTATGGGCAAAGCCCCTGCCCTTCAGATGACGGATGATGAACGGCTCAAACAGAATCAATGCCATCTTCTTGGGAAGACCGCACTGCATGAGTTTCAGTTCAGGTCCGACAACGATGACGGAACGTCCGGAATAGTCCACACGCTTACCGAGCAGGTTCTGACGGAAGCGTCCCTGTTTGCCTTTGAGCATGTCGCTCAGGCTCTTCAAAGGTCTGTTCCCGGCTCCGGTGACGGCACGTCCGTGACGCCCGTTGTCCAGCAGAGCGTCAACCGCCTCCTGAAGCATTCTCTTTTCGTTGCGGATGATGACTTCCGGCGTCCGAAGCTGAAGCAGATTCTTCAAACGGCTGTTGCGGTTGATGACGCGCCGGTAAAGATCGTTCAGGTCAGACGTCGCAAAACGTCCTCCTTCCAGCGGAACGAGAGGTCTCAGGTCCGGCGGAATGACAGGGAGAACTTCAAGAATCATCCACTCAGGACGGGAAGCGCTCTTCAAAAAGCCTTCGACAAGGCGCAGTCTCTTGGACAGCTTCTTGCGAATCGCTTTGTTCTTCGTGCTCGTCAGCAGGACTTCAAGTTCCGCATGAAGCGGCTCAAGATCAATCTGCTGCAGCAGCGTACGGATCGCGGGGGCTCCCATTTCCGCCTTGAACGCGTCTCCGTATTCATCTCTCGCCTGACGGTAGTTCATTTCATCAAGAGACTCACCAAGCTTCAAAGGCGTATCGCCGGGATCCACAACCACCCAGTCTTCATAATAAATAATGCGCTCAAGGGTGCGCGCCGTCATGTCAAGCATCAGGCCGATACGGCTGGGCATACACTTGAAGAACCAGATATGAGACACCGGCACCGCAAGTTCAATGTGTCCCATGCGCTCTCTTCTGACCTTGGACTGCGTTACTTCAACGCCGCAGCGGTCGCAGATGATGCCTTTGTTCTTAACCCGTTTGTATTTGCCGCAGTTGCATTCCCAGTCCTTTTGCGGACCGAAAATCCTCTCACAGAAAAGACCGCCTTTTTCAGGTTTGAAACTTCTGTAATTGATCGTCTCGGGATTCTTGATCTCACCGTGACTCCAGGAGCGGATCACTTCCGGGGATGCAACTTTGATGGATACCACTTCAAAAGCGCTCATTCCCGAAGTCTGCTGCTGTGCGGGCATTTCCTTGCTGTTAAAACTATTGTCAATCACTTTGGATTCCTCCGCATTCCATTATTTCGGAGACTCTGTCCGCTTGATCGTGCGGACGTCGAGACCCAAGCTCTGCATTTCTTTCAGAAGAACGTTGAACGACTCGGGCCGTCCGGCATCAAGTATGTTCTGTCCTCTTACGATCGACTCGTAGATTCGTGCTCTTCCCGTGACATCGTCGCTCTTGACCGTAAGCATTTCCTGAAGCGTATGTGCCGCTCCGTAAGCCTCAAGAGCCCAAACTTCCATTTCTCCGAAACGCTGACCGCCGTGCTGCGCTTTACCGCCGAGAGGCTGCTGCGTGACCAGAGAATAGGGTCCGACCGCTCTGGCGTGAATCTTGTTCGCCACAAGGTGGTCCAGTTTCAGCATATAAATCTGACCGACCATGACGCGCTGATCGAACTTGTTGCCCGTCCTGCCATCGTAGACATCGGTCTTGCCGTCGTATTCCTCGACGCCGTCGCGCATGCGGAAGCCCCACTTGAAGTCTTCGCCGGTCTTCTCGGCAATCTTCTGATTGGCCTGCTTCATCATGTCAACGATCGTCTCTTCCTGCACACCGTCGAATACCGGCGTCGCCGCCTTGAATCCGAGCATTTTCGCAGCCCAGCCAAGATGCGTTTCAAGAACCTGTCCGATATTCATTCGGCTGGGAACGCCCAGCGGGTTCAGAACAATATCAACCGGCGTGCCGTCTTTCAGGAACGGCATATCCTCCACCGGAACGATTTTCGCCACAATACCTTTGTTACCGTGGCGTCCCGCCATCTTGTCGCCAACCTGGATCTTACGTTTGGAAGCGACATAGACCTTGACTTTCTTGATCGCTCCGGTCTCATCGGAAACACCGTTGGCAAGCGCATTCAGCTGCTCGTCACGGTTCTTCTCAAGAATCTGGAAACGCGGCTTGAAAGTCTCGATAATCTTTACGATCGCCTCTTTCGTCGGGCAGTCATCCATGCGGAACGAGTCATACTGTGCGGCAAGTTTCGCAATGGAAGGACGTGTCACTCTGCGGTTCGAGGAAATAAGAATGGCATCCTGTTTTGCAGAAGTCGTGTCATAAATCGGACACGGCAGCTTCTGCTGGAGCAGGATTTCGGAAAGTTTCTCAGTCAGTTCCTCAACAAGAGCCGTTTTCTGTTCCTTGAAGACATCCTTCGCATGTTTGGACTGGCGCTTGCGTTCCGTGTTGGTCATGTTCTGACGGTTCGGATCCTTTGCATATTCAATCCGGACATCCATGACGATACCGCCCTTGCCGCTCTGAACATACAGACTCGAATCCTTCACATCCGCCGCCTTCTCGCCGAAGATCGCTCTCAGAAGACGTTCTTCCGGAGCAAGTTCCGTTTCGGACTTCGGAGTAATCTTGCCGACAAGAATGTCACCCGGCTTGACTTCCGCACCGAGTCTGACAACACCGTCAACACCGAGATTCCTCAGCAAATCCTCGCTGACGTTCGGAATGTCGCAGGTGATTTCTTCAGGACCAAGTTTTGTATCGCGGCTCGTAATCTCAAATTCATCAATATGAATACTGGTATAAACGTCTTCCTTCACAAGACGCTCGCTCAGTACAATGGCGTCCTCGAAGTTATATCCGCACCACGGCATGAAGGCAACAAACACATTCTTGCCGAGAGCAAGTTCGCCTTGCGCTGTCGCGGGACCGTCGGCAATCGCATCGCCGATCTTGACAGACTGTCCCTTATGAACCGTAGGACGCTGATTGATACATGTTCCCGCATTGCTGCGGAGGAACTTGACCATGCGGTAAACCATCGGATTCGGATCCGCCGTTTCGGTGCGCGGCTTGCCGTCTGTCGTGACAACCACTTCGGCAGCGGAGACCTCCGCCACAATGCCGTCCGCTTTCGCACAGGTAACGGCACGCGAATCGACCGCAACTTTCTTTTCCAAACCGGTTCCGACGTACGGAGACTCCGTAACCAGGAGCGGAACAGCCTGTCTCTGCATGTTCGATCCCATCAGCGCCCGGTTCGCATCGTCGTGTTCCAGGAACGGAATCAGACCTGCGGCGGCGCTGACCAGCTGTTTCGGAGACACGTCCATATACTGAACTTCCTCACGAGGCCTTTCAGCAGAATCTCCATACAGACGCGACATGACAGTCGGATTGATGAATCTGCCGTCCTTATCCAGCGGAGCATTCGCCTGCGCAATCACAAAGTGCTCTTCCTTGTCCGCTGTCAGATAGTCAATCTCATCTGTAACCGTCCCATCCACAACGCGGCGGTAAGGTGTTTCCAGGAACCCGAATTCATTGATCTTCGCATACAGGGACATGGAAGAAATCAGACCGATATTCGGACCTTCAGGCGTTTCAATCGGACAAATGCGCCCGTAATGACTGGTATGAACGTCGCGGACCTCAAATCCGGCACGGTCACGGCTCAAACCGCCGGGGCCGAGGGCACTGAGACGTCTCTTGTTGGTGAGCTCGGACAGGGGATTGGTCTGATCCATGAACTGGGAAAGCTGGTTCCGGGCAAAGAAATCCCGGATGACGCCGATGAAGGCTTTCGGATTGATCAGCTTATTCGGAGTAATGCCGGTCTCGTCAGCATTGATCAAAGACATTTTCTCTTTAATGAGACGCTCCGTTCTGTAAAGACCGACACGGCAATGATTCTGGAGGAGCTCGCCCACTGTGCGGACACGTCTGCTGCCGAGATGGTCAATGTCGTCGGTCTGCCCGGCAACATTTCTGAGTTTCATAAGAGCCTTGGTGGCTTCCATGAGGTCTGTCTTGTCAAGAATCCTCTCGGTCAGAGGAAGATCAAGCCCAAGACGTTCATTCAGTTTATAACGGCCGACAGTTCCAAGGTCATATCTCTTGTTGTCAAAGAAAAGTCTCTTGAGGAGTTGTTTTGCATTGTTGACACTCGGCGGATCACTGGGGCGCATTCTGCGATAGATTTCGCGCAGCGCATCTTCCGGAGTCTTTGCCGGATCCCTTGTAAGACAGTTCATCAGATAGGAATCGCCATCGGGTATAAAAGCAAGGTCAACATGTTTGACCTTGGAATCGCTGAGCAGTTTCACCAGACTTTCATCCAGCTTCATGAATTCATCAATCAGGAGCGCGCCATCTGCGGAATAAACAGGTTCGATGGTATAAAACGCGGAGAGATCCTCAGCCTTGAGGAGCTGAGCAGGAGTCATGGATTTGATTTCATAAGCGGCGGAAAGCATGTCCCTGTTCGTCTCGTAGCCAATGGCACGAAGGAAAGTGGAGATCAGGAATTTTCTTCTTCTGCGCTGACGATCAAGATAAATATAGATAAGGTCATTAATATCAAACTGGACTTCCATCCAGGATCCCCGGTCGGGAATGATCCTGTAGGAGTAAAGCATACGCCCGCTTGAATGTCTCGTTTTTTCAAAACAGATACCCGGGGATCTGTGGAGCTGACTGATGATGACACGTTCAGCGCCATTGATAATAAAGGTTCCCCGATCCGTCATCAACGGAATATCTCCGAGAGAAACGGTCTCATGAAATACGGCGTCTTTCACCTTCAGGTTGAAATCAACACTGAGGGCGCCGGTATAGGAAATGCCATCCTTGATGCAGTCGACGACATCTTTCTTGGATGGTGTAATAGTATATGATTCAAACTCCAGGACCATCTGCTTGTCGAAGCTTTCCAGCGGAAACACTTCGTTAAAAACTTCCTGGAGGCCTTGATTCTTTCTTTCTTTCGGATCTGTCTCCAACTGAAGAAATGATTTATAAGATTCAATCTGAATTCCGATCAGATCCGGGATATCCAGCACGTCTCTCAATTTTCCAAAATTCACGCGTTCAGGCATTATTCCACCCTGTCATTGTGGTTGGCATGAGCTGTCTTTGCACAACGTCGCCTTTCTCGGGCCACGCAATCCGCGGGCGGCCTCAACCGCGGATTTGAAAAAAATAAATAAAAACACGGGAAAGCGGGGGCGTCCCCCTCCTCTGGGGGGAAGTCCCCGCATCTCCGAGCCGGCATTATGCTGCCGGCAATAGCGTCAAGTTACTTGACTTCAACTTTTGCGCCAGCGGCTTCAAGCTGTTCTTTGAACTTCTTGGCGTCGTCTTTGGAAACACCTTCTTTGACGGCTTTGGGAGCGGCCTCAACAAGATCTTTGGCATCTTTGAGTCCGAGACCGGTGATGGCTCTGACTTCCTTGATGACGCTGACCTTGTTCGCGCCAACTTCAGCGAGAACGACTGTGAATTCAGTCTGCTCTTCGGCAGGAGCTGCAGCAGCGGCTGCAACGGGAGCTGCGGCGGCAACTGCAACAGGAGCTGCAGCGCTGACACCGAGTCTGTCTTCCAGAGCTTTGACCAGTTTGGAAAGTTCGAGAACAGAAAGCTTCTCGACATAAGAGATGAACTGCTCCATCTCAGCCGAAACTTCTACGTTAGCGTTTTCAGTCATTATAGACCTCCGTTTTTATGTGAAAATTTGTTTTAATTTTGCGTTTCGTCAAGTTTGTTTTTATACGCATTGATGACATTGACAATGCTTGAGACCTTGGCATTCAGGACTCTGACCAGACCAGTCGGAACAGCATTGAGCAGTCCGAGCAGCTGAGCTCTGAGAGCATCCTTGGACGGAAGAGCCGCAATTGCGAGGACATCCTTGTCACTCATCATTCTGCCTTCCATATATCCTGCCTTGGGAGCAAGAACACCTTTGGAGGTCTTGCTGAACTCCTCGATCACTTTCGCGACCTGCCCCGCATCACCTTTGCCGACAACCACCGCGGTATCACCGGTCAGTCTTGTTTCTGCAAGAGCGGTCAAACCGTTCTTCTCGGCAACTTTGTTGATGAGACGGTTCTTGAGAACGTGGCACTGCGCATCGCACTTCGCCAGTTCATCTTTGAACGCGTTGATCTCTTTGGATTTCAAGCCCTTGTAGGTCACGAAATACACATACTCAGCACCGACGATGATGCCGGCAACGTCATCAAACATCTGGATCTTTTCAGATCTCATCGCTTTTTGAGGTTTCATGCCAACTCCTTCACCATCGTACGTGTGTCAACTTTGATTCCGGGAGTCATCGTGGCGGAAAGCGTGCAGCTCTGAAGGTAAACACCTTTGGCGGAAGCAGGCTTCGCCTTGATGAGGGCCTTGATGACAGCAACGCAGTTTTCAGCAATGTCCTCGGCTTTGAAAGAAAGCTTTCCGACAGGAACCTGAACACATGCGCCTTTATCGGCTCTGAACTCTACACGACCGGCTTTCGCCTCCGCAACAGCATGACCGACTTTATCTGTCACCGTTCCGGTTTTCGGATTCGGCATCAATCCTTTCGGACCGAGCTGACGGCCCAGAGGACGAACCTGAGACATCGCAGAGGGTGTCGCAATCAAAACATCAAAATCAACCCAGCCCTCTTTGATTCTGCCGATAATATCTTCATATCCGACAAAATCAGCTCCGGCATCCGCAGCTTCTTTTCTGCGGGTGTCATCATCAGCAATCACACAGACCTTGACCGGCTTTCCGGTTCCTTTCGGAAGCGGAAGAGCTCCGCGGACTGTCTGATCCGTCTGCTTGGGATCCACACCGAGCTTGAACGAAAGTTCAACCGTCTGGTCGAATTTCGGCTGGGGCATCTCCTTCAGAGCCTTGACAGCATCCGCAAGCTGATACTGCGCGGCCTTGTCAAATTTCTCAAGCTGAGCTTTATAAAGTTTACTTCTCTTACCCATCTACCACCTCAATTCCCATGCTGCGCGCTGTGCCTTCGATAATTCTCATCGCGGCCGCTTCGCTGCGGGCGTTGATGTCGTTCTTTTTCGTCTGCACGATCTGCTTGATCTGGGAGCGGGTAATCTTTCCGGCTTTTTCACGACCGGGAGCTTTGGAACCGCTTGCAAGACCTGCCAGCTTCTTAATCAAAACGGGAGCCGGCGGAGATTTCGTGATGAACGTAAACGAACGATCCTGGTAAACGGTAATCACGACGGGGATCACTGTCCCTGCCTGCGATTGTGTTGCGGCATTGAACTGTTTGCAGAATTCCATAATGTTCACGCCGGCCTGACCCAGGGCAGGACCGACAGGAGGTGCCGGATTAGCAGCACCTGCGGGAATCTGCAAACGAATCTCCGCTGTTACCTTTTTCGCCATTTGTTCCTCCGTATTCGTAATCGTGGTGCGGAAAAGCAGGATTCCTCCCACATTTACGACGTCATATTATATGAACGAGTTATTCGGGCCTCGGATATTACTCCTCGCGCTCGACCTGCCAAAACTCAACTTCAACCGGTGTGGAACGTCCGAAAATGGAAACCATCAGCTTCAGTTTCCCCCTTTCCGGATCAATTTCAACAATAACACCTGAAAAATTCTCAAACGGACCGTCTTTGATTCTGACGTTTTCACCGACTTCGCCCGGAACAGCCGCAGGCGGACGGGGCTGTTCGGCAGGATGGTTAATCCAGATATCAATTTCCTCCTGAGACATCGGCATGGGCTTCTCACCGCCGCCGCTGAAACTGATCACCCCCTGAATCCCATGGATGAAATGCCATGTATTCTCGTCAAGTTTTCCGTCAGCATCATAAAGCTCCATGCGGACCAGAACATAACCGGGAAAGAACTTGCGTTTCACAGTGGTCTTCTTTCCGTTTTTCACTTCAGTGATCTGTTCCGTCGGGATCAAGACTTCATAAACAGGGAGTGAAGCATCTTCCATCTTGATCTGTTTTTCAATATTCTCCCGGACACGGTTTTCCTGTCCGGAAAGCGTGTGGAGAACATACCATTGTCCTGCAGTGTTGTCCATGATACTAAGCTAAGCTCCTGGGAGTATGAATATTATTAAACGGGATTGCCGTATTGCTCTGCAACATCAAAAAGTAGTAAGGTATCTGATAATTCTGAAGAGAATCTGATCCACTCCGGCCAGATACGCCGTGGTAATAACAAGTGCAACGATAACAAGAATGGTTGACTCAAAAAGCTGATCTCTCGTAGGCCAGTTGCATTTCCTCATCTCTTCCACAGTATCAAAAATGAAAGATCTTATTCTGTCTATCCAAACGCCCATTATCGGCATGATCCTTTCCCGGTCTTTCAGTTTTCCATTGCCTGCATCCGGCTCAGGCAAAAAAATGGCAGGGGCGGTGGGGCTCGAACTCACGACCTGCGGTTTTGGAGACCGCTGCTCTAGCCAACTGAGCTACACCCCTGCAGGTTCCGGCTCTTTCGATGCAGCAGCCGGGACTGCGTCAGGCGACCTTACTTGGTCTCCTTGTGCACCGTATGCTTGCGCTCAAACTTGCAGTATTTCTTCTTTTCAAGACGACCGGGAGTGTTTCTCTTCTCCTTGGTTGTCGTGTAGTTTCTGCGTTTGCACTCAGTGCATTCCAATGTAATAATTTCACGCATCTTGATTCACCTTGCAGAGTCTCTTTCAAGACCCATGCTGTTAACCGCAGTCTCCGGTTTCCCGGAGCACTGCGATAGCGCAATCGTAATTCTATTAAGCAAGAATTTCCGTTACGCGGCCAGAAGCAACGGTGCGACCGCCTTCGCGGATAGCGAAGCGCTGTGTCTTTTCCATCGCGATCGGGGCGATAAGCTCAACTTCGATAGAGACTTTGTCACCAGGCATAACCATCTCAACACCTTCCGGAAGTTTGATGATACCGGTAACGTCTGTTGTTCTGAAGTAGAACTGCGGTCTGTAATTGGAGAAGAACGGGCTGTGACGTCCGCCTTCGTCTTTGGACAGAACGTAGATTTCAGCGGTAAATTTCGTATGCGGAGTAATGGAGCCCGGCTTTGCAAGAACCTGTCCGCGCTCGACTTCCTCTTTCTTTGTGCCGCGGAGGAGGCATCCGATATTGTCGCCCGCCTGACCTTTGTCAAGCTCCTTGCGGAACATTTCAACACCGGTGATCGTGGTCTTGTTGGTCGGCTTGATGCCAACGATTTCAACCGTATCGCCGACTTTGACTTCGCCGCGCTCGACTCTTCCGGTAACAACCGTTCCGCGTCCTTCAATGGAGAAGACGTCTTCAATCGGCATCAGGAAGGGCTTGTCAACTTCGCGCTCGGGTTCCGGAACCCATGCGTCAATCGCATCCATGAGTTCCTGAATGCATTTGCACTCGGGAGCGTTCGGATCCGTTGCCTGAAGAGCCGGATATGCAGCACCCTTGACGATCGGGGTGTTGTCGCCGTCGAAGTCATATTTGCTGAGGAGTTCGCGGATTTCCATTTCGACGAGGTCGAGAAGTTCCGGATCATCAACAAGGTCAACTTTGTTCAGGAAGACAACGATTTTCGGAACACCGACCTGCTTTGCAAGGAGGATGTGCTCGCGTGTCTGGGGCATCGGACCGTCAACAGCACTGACAACAAGGATCGCACCGTCCATCTGGGCGGCACCGGTAATCATGTTCTTCACATAGTCCGCGTGACCGGGGCAGTCAACGTGAGCATAGTGACGCTTGTCACTCTGATACTCAACGTGTGATGTCGCGATCGTCAGAATCTTCGTGGAGTCACGACGTCCCTGGGACTCGGATGCTTTTGCAACCTGGTCGTAGGGGATGTAGTCTGCAAGACCCTTCAGGTTCTGCACGTGGGTGATCGCCGCTGTAAGCGTCGTTTTACCATGGTCAACGTGACCGATTGTGCCTACGTTAACGTGAGGCTTCTCTCTAAGAAATTTTTCTTTGGCCATCTCGTGTCCTCCTTTTGATGACTTCGCCTATGGCATTGCCTTTTACTATATTGTTAATTCCGTTTTTTATTTCTAAAATTCAAAATCAAACACTGAATATGGAGCCCACGACCGGGATTGAACCGGTGACCTCGTCCTTACCAAGGACGTGCTCTACCAACTGAGCCACGTGGGCACTCCTTTTTTCTGCACACCGAACTCTGCGTTTCGCCGCAAAGCATCAGCAATAGCAGAGCCTTTAATATAGCTCATGCAAATTGCATTTCAAATGTTTTTCATATCTTTTTTGCGATTTTTTCTATTTTCTCAAGAAAAAGACGCCTCTATAAAATAGGTTTTCCTGAAAAAAAGATTCTCTAAAAAAAATCGAAGACCGGAGAAAAAGAAAGAAAAATGGTGCTCGAGGGGAGACTCGAACTCCCACGGATCGCTCCACTAGCACCTCAAGCTAGCGCGTCTGCCATTCCGCCACCCGAGCATTTCATCGTATTCCATAACAAAGAACAGCCTTTACTTTACGCCGTTTCTTCAATTTGTCAAGCGGAATACAAACTTTTTTCGCTATTTTTTCATTTTCTTCCGTTTTCAGCACATATCACTTTCATCCAGACAGCGGGAAACATCCACTCCATCCGCCCCCGATCCTTCCGAAAATTCCATTCAACCCCTCTTTCCGCGCCGGCAATCGGCACCAGCGACACAAACTCCCCTTCACAGAAAAACCTGCACACATCAAGTTTATCCGCTCCGTTCATCCTCAGCACGGCAAATTCCCCATTTCTCACACGCTCATCCGCAATGCAGAGCAGAATTGTTCCCGGCGGATAAAATGAGCCGGCGCAGCATTCCAGCCTTACGGCAAAATGCTTTTTCCCCGCATCACAAACAAACGCTGCATTCCCGACTGCAAATTTCGCCGTGAACGCCTCCACCGTTTCCACCGCCGCATCATACAGCATCATGTCCCCTTCCCTGATGACCGGCACAGAAACCAGGCGTTTCTCAGCAAACACACCATTCAAACAGTCCGAATACTTTTCCCGGACCATATTCAGCTCCATCGCCGGCAGATTCCTCACCAGATACGGCTCAATCTCGGGATACACGCGTCCGCGCCACAGATCGCTGCTGATGCTTCTCGTTTTCCCGTTCAGCCAGAACAAAACAGTACTGTGCGCCACTCCAATCCGCCTGCTGAATGCAAGCAGACCGCCTTTTTTCTCCACAGCCTCAGCCAACGACCTGCGAATCATACCATCAATCAAACGCATAACATCTCTCCGGAAATTTTTCTTCCACTGTCACCTTTGTCAATATACAATAGCAATAAACATTATTTTTACAAGGCTTCCAATATTTTTTATTTTTATTTTATTTCAATATTTGATTTTGTTTGTAATGCAAATAAAATACACGTTTATAACAAACAGACGGAAAGAGCCCTCTTATTTCAGCACAAATTCAGCGTCACATCAAAAGCAGACATAAAACAACATTTCATATTCCCATAGACCATGTAAAAACATAGAGATAAATAAAATTAAACAAATAAACACGCAATAAACAATCTAAGAGCCATGTTTTTTACATTTTTTATTTGACGCTGGAATACTAATAACACAAAACAAGAAAGGAACTGATTATGTTCGGTTGTCACAATTGCGGAAAGAAAATCAAAAAGAATACCCTCTACGCACACTCTCCCTGCGCCACATGCAGGACAGAGCAAAATCCAATGCCGCAGTCCCAGTACCGGGATGATCCGGCGAACTTCCCGACGCTTCAGGTGATGCATCCGGCTTACACGGACGACGATGAAGTCTCTGTTGAATTCAAAATCAAGGAGAGACTTTTCCGCTCCCTCGCCCAGACAATCCGGGTACTGACCGAAATGAAGGAAAAACATCCGGAAACGTATAAATTCATAGAGGCGAAAATGTACAATCCTCTTCTTACCTATACGGAACTTGCGGACATGTTCTCATGCCGGAAGCAGAATGTGCTGTATCATCTGAAGAAAGCCATCATTCTTTGTCCGGAACTTCAGAACACATTGCTGATTGACACCCGTTTTTCCGGCGGACATTATGCACTCAGAAGACCGGTCATGACAACCAGAAATTCATAGAAACAGATTCAGAAAATCCGATTTTCAGTGACACCGCCGCTGTTTTATTTTTAATACGACTGTATCATTCTATGCACGGATCTCCCGCGGGGAACGCCCCGTGGTTTCCGATATGACACGGGAAAAATAGGATGCCGAAGAAAAACCGCACATTCCGGCGATTTCCGCAACGGGAAGTGTCGTATTCCTGAGGTAATCCAGAGCGGCTTGAGTCCGGCGCCCGCTCAGATAGCCGGAAATGGAAGTGCCGTAAAGACGCGAAAAACTGCGGCTCAGGGAAACCCGGTTCACATGAAGCAGTTCAGAAAGGCGCTCTATATTCAGTTCCGGATCGGAGAAATCTTCATCAATCATCAGCCTGGCTTCTTCCGCGCATCCTTTCCGCCTCGCCGTCTTTTTCCCGCCGGAAACAGCCAGAGTCAAAATGCTGAATGCCAGAGAAAGCGCGGCAAGGCGCCGCTTCCGCTCCGGAAATGAAATTTCCAACTCCAGCTTGTTGAACAATGCACCGGGACACTCCCCGGCATAGCGGAGTCCCGGCTTGATTCCAAGCCCCCGGAACAGGGCATGAGCCTGTCTGCCGTCGATTGTCAGCCAGCGGTACTCGAACAGTTCTCCGGCGGGAAAAAAATAATGCTGCGACCCCGGAGGATAATACCAGACATGCCCCGGCTTCAAAAGATACTGCTTCCGCTCCGACACAAAATATCCAGCCCCCTCCACACCCCAGAAAATTTCCCCGAAATGTGCTTTTTTCCATGAACCTTTATCAACCCGTGACAGGCGGAAATGACCGACGGAACGGACAAAGAAATCAAATTCGCTTTTCTGAAGGGGAGCAAAACTATAATGTGAAAAAGTCTTCATGTCCGGAATCCAGTCATATTTCGTCTCTGGAATCATGCCGTTACAAAATTCCAATATAATGTTACAATTTTATTATTGCTCTTTCCAATTTGCTGATTATAATGTCTGTATGGAATATAATACAACGAGACAAAAATGCAAATCAATAACAGAGGAAAGGCTTTTTATGTTGAGGACTCAGAAACTGAACGGGGAATGGGATTTTCATTTTACCGAAAAGAGACTGCATGAAGTTGTCCCGGCGGACATTTCCTGCGATGCCAAGATGTCGGTGCCGGGTTGTTTTGACGCAAAAGGCAGGTTCCGTTATCTCCGGGGAACCGGAATCTACCGCAGAACGCTTTCCTGCGGAGGCAAAATCCGGCTGGACGTCGGAGCGGTCGGACTGCGTGCCGATCTGTTCTGGGACAAGAAGAAAATCGGTTCCATGGAGAAGCCGTTTACCAAAGAATCGTTTGTCTTTGATTCGGGAGCTCAAGGAGTTCATGAGCTCGTCATCGCAACGGAAAACATCCTGGACAAAGACCCGTCGTCCATGTTCCACCCCTATTACGACTTCTACGCCTACGGGGGAATCTACCGGGAAGTCGCAATCACGGAACTTCCCGAAGTTTATCTTGACTATGAGCGCATCACTCCCCTGGATCTGGACGAAGGGACTGTTGAAATTCATCTTGAACTCGGGGGAAAATGGGAATCTCTCAAAGAGATCGAACTGGGCTTCGACGGCGGGCAAATGGTTCCGGTGCCTGTTACCGGTGAAATTGTGCATACGATACAGAAAGTGCCTTCGCACCGGCTGTGGTCCGTTGAAACGCCGAATCTGCACCATCTGTACATCAAGGCAGGAGAGGATGAAAAGGAGCTCCGCTTCGGAATGCGCAAGGTCGGCTTGAAAGACGGACGCATTACCCTGAACGGGAAACCGGTCAAACTGATCGGATTCAATCGTCACGACGCCCATCCGGATTACGGCTATGCGATTCCTGCGGAAATCACGCGCAACGATCTGGAAATGATCCGGGGCAAGGGGTATAATTTCATCCGGGGATGCCATTACACACAGTCGGAAACGATGCTCTCTATCTGCGATGAACTTGGACTGCTGGTATGGGATGAGTCTCTCGGCTGGGGAAACAGCATTGCCAGCATGACCGATCCCGTCTTCTGCCGCTGCCAGCTGGAACAGACCCGGCAGATGGTCCGCAAAAGCATCAACCATCCGTGCATTATCCTGTGGGGATTCCTGAATGAAGCCTCCACGCATAAACCGGAAGCGGGGACGCTCGTGAACTCGCTGGTGCGGACGATCCGCGGCGAAGATCAGTCGCGCCTTGTCACATTTGCCTCGAATCAGATATTCAACGATCTCTGTCTGGACTCCCTTGATGTAATCTCGTTCAACACCTATCCCGGCTGGTACGAACAGCAGGACGCCCAGCAGTTTCCGCGTGAGGAAGTGCTTGATGCACTGCGCAGAATCATTCAATTTTCCTCGCAGGAAAAATATCGCGGCAAAGGAGTCATTCTAAGCGAAATCGGAGCCGCCGCACTGCCGGGCGACCACAGCGGACTGCGCTGGTCGGAAGAGTATCAGGCGGAACTTCTGAAAGCAGTGCTGACGGAAGTCTGGAACGAGGAACGGTGGTCCGGTGTGGCGTTCTGGCACTTTTCCGACACGAAAACCTATTCCGACGGCAGGGCGATTCATCGTCCGCGCGGCTTCAACAACAAAGGTCTCGTGACGGAATACCGGGTTCCCAAACTTGCCTGGGAAGCACTGGCGCGGCATCTCGCTGAATTGAAATAAAGACAGCCTCCTTTTTCCTGCGTGGACGAGTGCGCGGGAAAAGGTCTGCCGCCCTCCGCGGCAGAATTTTCCGCATACGGACAATTTTTTTCCTTTTGTCTTGAATTTTTCATCATTTGATGTATTTTAAAGTCTTTAATTCAACAAAAAGGAAAATTATGAGTGTAAAAAAACAGTTGAACAAGAAGGCATTGGCTCTGCTGAATGCCGCAGGGCGTCTGTTTGCCGCCAAGGGCATGGATGCGGTAACGACCCGGGACATTGCGGCAGAAGCCGGCGGCAGTGATATTTCGCTGATAAAATATTACTTCGGAAACAAGGAAGGACTGATCCAGGCAGTCGCGGAATTCGCCACCGCCCCGCTTCAGGAATCTTCACTGGAGGACTATTATCAGAAGAACCGGGAACTGCTCGCAACCCGAGACGGACAGCGTGCATTTGTCAGCGGAATGGTGGCAGTCATCTTCAACCGTTTCCATGCGGAAATGCCGGAACCCTGGTGCCGGGGCTTCATCCTTCAAGTCCTGCAAAAACCGGGCAAGGACCCCATGAGACGCACCCTGATCGAACGGTATATGAAGCCGATGATCACCGTTTTCACAAAAATCTACCGGGAAATCACCGGAAATGATGATCTGGAGACGGCGTTCTGCTGGTATCTTTTCATCACCGCCCAGTTTTTCGTTTATTCCGGCGATTCCGGTCTGATTGAACTCCTGCATCCGGACAAAAAGAACGAGACGGGATTCCCGCTGCGCCTGCAGTATTTCTGCACGCAGCAGGTATTGAACGGCTTCCGGCTGCTTCAGGAACAGAGGTAAAACAATGAAAAAGAGGCTGTTCGGAATCGTCGCCGGAGTAATCGGAGCTGCCGCAGCGGTGCTCCTTGTCCTGATTTTCCACAAACCGTCGCCACCGCAGGAAGTTTCCCCGCCGACCCGGGCGGTGAAACTGTTCCGGGTCAGTTCGGCGAACACGTCCGGAACGATCGTCTATCCCGGACGTGTCAGGGCACGGACACATGCGGATTTATTTTTCCGTGTTTCCGGGCCGGTCATCGAAAACGACCTTGAACTGGGCATGGCAGTGAAAAAAGGACACACCATCATGCGGATTGATCCGCGGGACTATGAGCGCGAAGTGGAGCGACTGACACATAACATTGTGATCCTGAAGTCCCAGCTCACCTACAAGGAACAGGAATACCGGCGCATGGAACGTCTGCTGAAAAGCAGCGCCGTCAGCAAGGCGGATTATGAACTGGCGCTGAGTTCGCGCGATGCCGCCATGGCAGAGATCAAGGCTCAGGAGACGGAACTCCGAATCGCAAAAGACAAACTGGCGGATACCTGTCTGGTCGCTCCGTTCGATGGCAGGATCACGGATCTGAAAATCGAAAAGTTTGAAATGGCAAAAGCCAATGAAATTGTGGTCTCACTGCAAAACCTTGAGACACTGGAAATCGTCGTCCACGTTCCGGAAGGAAATCTCCCGGAACTGCAGACACTCGGTTCCGGGGGTTTCTTCGGCAGAGAATTTCCGGTGACATTTCCCGGAAGACAGCTCCGGCATACCGCAACGCTGACGGAGTTCCGCCCGGTCACTTCTGCGGAAAACGGAACCTATGAACTGCGCTTCCGCATGACACAGCCGGAAAAATTCATGATATTTCCCGGCATGACCGCCGAGGTGCAGAATCTGCCGGACCGCCGCAGCATTTCCTCGAAAAAACCGCAGGTGCCATTTTCCGCAGTCCTCCGGAAAAACGGAAAGGATTTCGTGTGGGAATACATCCCGGAATCAAAACAGCTGGCACGGCGTGAAGTAAACGTGCTCCGCGTTCATGACAATTTTGCGGAAACAGATTCACTTCCTGCGGGAACTCTGATCGTCGCGGCGGGCGGGACCTGGCTTTCAGAAACTCATCAGGTCACGATTCTGAATCCGGAGGTGCTCCGTGAGCTTGATTGAATATGTGCTGTCGCGGAAAAGTTTCTTCCTGCTGCTGATGCTCCTGGTGACTGCCGGCGGGACGTTCTCCTATTTCCGGCTGGGACGTCTGGAGTATCCGAACTTCACAATCAAAAAGGCGATGGTCGTCACCAGTTATCCCGGAGCCACAGCACGCGAAGTGGAGGAAGAAGTCACGGACAAACTTGAGGAAGAGATCCAGAAGATGTCGCAGATCGACAACATCACCTCAATCAGCCGGGCGGGACTTTCCGTGATTTATGTGGAGATCCGTCCGGAATTCCGCACTTCGGAAATGCCGCAGATCTGGGATGAACTGCGGCGCAAGGTGCATGACATCACGCCCAAACTGCCCGAGGGAACCGGGGAACCGAAAGTGCGCGACGATTTCGGTGATGTCTACGGTATCTATCTTGCCCTGACCGGCGCCGGTTACTCGACGGACGAACTGAAAGACTATGCAGACCTGCTGAAAAAGGAGCTGCTCCGTGTTCCCAACGTCGCAAAAGTCGATTTCTGGGGTGTCCAGGAAAAAGTGATCTACGTGGAATTCAACCGTGCCAGACTTGCCACGCTCGGAATTTCCCATGAAAAACTGTTCGCGACATTAAACCGGAACAACCAAATCACCGAATCCGGACAGCTGAAGATTGATGGCGAATATCCCGTTTTCCGGGTGACGGGCACCATTGACGGGATCGAGGCGATCCGCAATCTGCAAGTGGCGGATTCCCAGGGGAAACTGATCCGCCTCGGCGAAATTGCAGACGTCAGCCGCGGACACAAAGAACCGCAGGAACGCATCATGCGCAGAAACGGCGTCGAGGCCATCGGCATCGGTATTTCCATCGTAGACGGCGACAATGTGGTCGATCTCGGAAAAGCCGTCCGGAAACTGCTCAAGGACACCGAATCAAGCCGTCCGGCAGGCATGGAGCTTTCCACCATCAACTTTCAGGCGGATGACGTGCAGAATTCCCTGAACGAATTCCTTGTCAATCTGGTGGAATCCGTCATCATCGTGATCGCGATTCTCCTGCTGACCATGGGATGGCGTTCCGGCGTGATTATCGGAATCACACTCCTGCTGATTATCCTCGGCACCTTCATCGGCATGGATCTGATGCAGATTGACATGCAGCTGATTTCGCTCGGCGCCCTGATTATCGCACTGGGAATGCTTGTGGACAACGCAATCGTCATTGTCGATTGTTTTCTGGTCAAAACCGCACGCGGGGTACCGCCCGAACAGGCCGCCGTCCAGTCGGTGAAAGAAACGCAATGGCCGCTGCTCGGAGCAACCATCGTGGCAATCCTCGCCTTTCTCGCGATCGGTTTCAATCCCGGAAATATCGGCGACTTCTGCAGTTCTCTCTTTTTCGTAATCATGATTTCGCTCTTCCTGAGCTGGGTCATGGCTCTGATTTTCACGCCGCTGCTCTGCTTATGGTTCCTGCCTGTGAACACGAAGCAGCCGGCACCGGAAGAGGAAATTTATTCGGGAAAAATCTACAACGCCTACCGATGGCTTTTGAATCTGACGCTCCGCTACAGGAAAACGACGATCGTGCTGCTGACGGTGTCTCTGTGCGCCGCCGCCTTCGCATCGCAGTTCGTGCCGAAAACCTTTTTCCCCTACTCCACAAGAAAGCAGTTCTATATTGATTACTGGGGAAATCCGGCGAATCATATTCAGAAGACGTATCAGGATGTCATGGAGATTGCCAAGTATCTGCGGACACTGGACGGCGTCGTCTCAACAACGGAAATTATCGGTGAAGGCACGCTGCGCTTTGTCCTGACTTACGATTACAACAGCCAGTCGCCGGACTATGGGCAGATTCTGATTGAAGTTGACGACCACCGCCGGATCGACAAGCTCATTCCGCAGATTGAAAAATATCTTGCGGAAAATTATCCGGATGCGGATACCATGATTCAGCGCTATGCCGAGGGGACGCCGATCCCGTTCAAAATCGAGGCACGTTTCCTGGGACCCGATCCGAAGATTCTGCGCAGTCTCGCGGAAGAGGCAAAGACAATCCTGCGGCAGCATCCCAACACACGTTATATCCGGGATGACTGGCGCGATCCGATAAAAAACATCCGCCTGGAATATTCGGATGTGAAGGCTCGTCCGACCGGCATCTCGCGGGAAGACTTTTCCAATGCGGTTCAGTGGAACTTCAACGGCGTGAAAACCGGGGTGTTCCGGGAAAAAAATGAGCTGATCCCGATCATTTCCCGGGCAACTTCCGCGGAACGGCAGAATATCCGCGATCTCGCAGGAGTCCAGGTTTACAGCTCCGTGACGGGAAAATATTATCCCGCCGGACAAGTCTGTGAGGAAAGCACGGTTTCATGGGAACCCCCGCAAATCCGTCACCGGGACCGGATTCCCGCCATTACGGTTCAGTGTTCCCAGAAAAGCGGCACGGCAACGGCTCTGCAGAAAGAACTGGAAGAAAAATTCCAGAAGATCAAGCTGCCGCCGTTGTACAAACTGGAATGGGGAGGAGAAAAATACCAGCAGCAGATTGCAAAGGCAGGTCTGAAAAAACTCTTTCCGGTCAGCCTGATTCTGATGTTTCTGGTCGTTGCGATGCTTTTCCGCACCTTGCGGGAGTCTTTCATCGCGTTTGCGGTTCTGCCTTTCGCACTTACGGGCGTCGTCGGAGGGCTTCTGCTGCTTCGTCTGCCATTCGGTTTTATGGCAATCCTCGGATTTCTCGGACTTTCCGGAATGATGCTGAAAAATGCGATCGTGCTGCTGGATCAGATCAATCTGGAACTGAAACAGGGAACTGCGCCCCGCGACGCCGTCATCAATGCCTCGGTCAGCCGTCTGCGCCCGGTCACGATGGCGGCGGGAACGACCATTCTCGGAGTCGCCCCTCTGCTGGGACACGTTTTCTTCGATTCGATGGCGGCAACCATCATGTTCGGGCTGATCGGCGCCACTCTGCTGACCTTGCTCGTCGTTCCGGTTCTCTATGCCATGTTCTTCCGTCTGCCGAACACAGCCGGGGAAAAAACTGCCGGATAAGGACATTCCGGTCCCCTGCCCCGAACCCGAAAGCTGTCTGCCCGGCTCCGTCAGTGCCGGAAACCGGGCAGACAGCCGTTACAGATTTTTCAGCTCGTCTTCCCGCAGATGAAAGACTGCCGGCGCCATTCCCGGCTGCCGGATTTCCACACAGCCGTCTTTCACGGCGGCGACACGCAGATGTTTTCCGTGCATTCCCAGTAAGGAGGCGATCTTCGCCATCGCCATACGCTTTCCGAACATGGTCGCGGTCAGGCGAGGATCTGGCGAAAACACCCGGATACTGTCATTTCTTCGAGACAGACCCGCAACTTTCCGGTGAATACCGGTTCAAAGACCGCATTACGCTGGCACCGGACACCATGCTCAAAATCAACGAACTGTCAATCCAGATGCACCATGAACAGCAGACAAGAAAAACAGGCTGGCAGTTCATGATGAAAATGCTGTTCATGCAGATACTCTGCATCATCTGCCGCGCATTCGAGCAGCACTCCTCACAGTCCAATGAGGCACAGGAAATCACCCAGATCATACGGTATCTGAACGATCATTATCCACAGAAACTCACATTGGAGAAACTCGCCGTAAGATTCGGCAAGTCAGTCCCTACCCTGAGCCGTCTCTTTCAGGCGACCCTGAACCGGAGCCCCATCGCCTACCTGATTCATCTCCGTCTGGAAAAAGCGGCGGCGGAACTGCGCTCCACCTCCGATTCCGTCACGGACATCGCCCATCAATGCGGATTTCTCGACAGCAACTATTTTTCCAAGATGTTTACGAAACAGTTCGGCGTCTCCCCCCGCGATTACCGCAAACAGGGCAGAACAGAACAATAGAGCGTTCAAGTCAAAACAGGAGACGCAGAGATATGTTTTTCCCTTGCGCCCCCTGTATCCCGGACGGGCTCAGCGATGACGGTTGATCGCGTCTTTCAGCTCCCGGCATGCCGCCGCGGCCTTCTCCGCGAAATCGTTTCCGGAAGAAGCATAAATGATTCCGCGGGAGGAGTTGATCACAAGCCCCGTCTTATCTTCCGTCAGCCCGCAGTTCAGAACACCCTCCAGATCGCCGCCCTGCGCGCCGATTCCCGGAACCAGCAGAGGAGTCTTGCCGACAATACGGCGGATTTCACCGAGTTCCTGCGGGAACGTCGCGCCGGCAACCAGCATGGTATTCCCGTTGTAGTTCCACGGTCCGGCAATCAGTGCCGCAACGTGCTTGTAAAGCTCCATTCCGTTTTCCAGCTTCAGCTCCTGAATTTCCTTCGCCCCTTTGTTCGATGTGCGGCAGAGAACCACAACACCTTTGTCTGCGTAATCAAGGAACGGCTTCAAAGCATCCATGCCCATATACGGATTCACGGTCACGGCGTCGGCTTTGTAACGCCCGAAAGCCTCCAGCGCATACATCTGCGTGGTATTGCCGATGTCCGCACGCTTGGCATCCAGAATCACGGGAATCTCCGGATAATTTTTTCCGAGATATTCCATCGTCATGAGCAGCTGATCGTCGGCATCCTGACCGGCATAATAGGCCGCCTGCGGCTTGTAGCAGCAGACATCGGACGCCGTTGCATCAATGATCGCCTTATTGAATTCAAAAATCGGATGTTTCCGGGATGTGACGCATTCCGGCATTTTTTTCAGGTCGGGATCAAGCCCGACGCATACCAGCGAATTGTTGTTCTTCCATGCCGCCGAAAGTTTTTCCATAAAAGTCATGTTCCGGAACTCCTCATCTGGCATCTTTGGATTTCGCCTGTTCCGGGAGGAACTCAACATATTCAAGGTAAGCCACGGCTTTGGATTTCGTATATTGCGAATTGCTGGTAACGCTCAGCGCCAGATTCTTTTTCGGAATTTTCCCCTTGAAAAGTTTATTAAGCGCCTCGTAAATATTGCACTCATCCACATACCAGACGCCGGTCTTGTCTTCCTTGTTGCGGACGCTGAACCATTTCACGGAAACCATTCCCATGCCGTAAGAGGCATCGCCTTCGGCTTTCTTCGGGGTGTCGGTCTCCCAGCGGTACGCCACACTGGTCGTCGCCCAGCGTCCAGCGCCGACGTAAATGCCGATCGCCTGATCGTCTTTTTCGCTGAAACGTCCATCCGCCCCTGTCGGCAACACGTCAACTCTCCATTTCCAGCGCATGATCGGATATTTCCTGAAGTCGATTTTGGAAATATCAAACAAAATAGTCCCCGTGGCATTCACGGCTTCCGCCTTCAGGACCTTCACTCCGTCCAGCGTCGCCACGGAAAACTTCGCCTGATCGGTTCCGGGCTTTCCCTTGTAGACCCATCCGGCAATGCCGTTTTTATCGTTCACCGCCTTTGTAAAATCAATCTTAAAACCTGTCGCGTCCGCCGCGGACAAGGTTCCGAAAAGCAGGAAAGCACCCGAAAGCGCCATCATGATTCGTCTGCTGAATTTCATGTAAAACAATTCCTTCCTTAATTACGGTTTCCAGTTTTCACGGTATTCCTGATACTTTTCCATAATATCATCCACATAATCCCGTGTGGACGGAATGCCAATCCGCTCCCGGAAAGCGCCATCGCGACTGGCAGGCTTCCACTGATTGACACGCCGCGCGCCGGCATTGTATTCACTTAATGCCATCGGGATATTCTCACGGTAGGCACTCCACTTGCGGAGAGCACGCCCCAGATACCATGATCCGATCTCAATATTCAATTCCGGATCATGCAAGGCACCGCGCGAGGGAGTGCGGAATCCTTTGATCCGCGCCCAGTCCGCGGCGGCAAGATCCGGCATGATCTGCATCAGCCCGATCTCACCCTTCAATCCGCGCGCACGCTTATCGAAACGGCTCTCTTTCCAGATGACGGCCTTGATCAGGCAGGGATCCACATTATTGCGCTGCCCCGCCTTCACAATCAGTTCGTCATACCGGGAAAAGCGTGCACAGTAATCATAGACCGCCTCGCCGACCTTCCAGATGACGATCACCGAGCATATAGCAATCAGAGAGATTGCAAGAAGCACAAGAAATTGAGCTTTCCTGCCCTTTCGTCTGCGCTCTTTTCTGATTCCATACGCCATCGGTCACACCTCGGGTTCAGGACTTTGCCGCTTCCTGTGCAGCCTGTTCGATTTCCCGGATTTTGGCGGCTTCCGCCTTCAATTTCCTGAACGTCTCCTCATACTTCAATTCCGGTTCCAGCGGAATGATGCGGAGCTCGCGAAGCTGTTTCATATCGACTTCCGCAGGCGCATTCATCATAAGATCCTGCGCCTGCTGGTTGAACGGGAACGCAATGACCTCGCGAATGTTCGGTTCGTCCGCAAGAAGCATCACCATGCGGTCCACTCCCGGAGCGATGCCGCCGTGCGGCGGTGCGCCGAGTTTGAATGCGCGGATCATGCCGCCGAAACGCTCGTCCACCGTCTCGCGCTTGTAACCGGCAATCTCGAACGCCTTGTACATGATGTCCGGACGGTGATTCCGGATTGCGCCGCTGGAAAGCTCGATGCCGTTGCAGACAATGTCATACTGATAGGCGAAAATATCAAGCGGCTTTTTGTTGAGAAGCGCATCCATTCCCCCCTGAGGCATGGAAAACGGGTTGTGGCTGAATATGATCTGGTTCGTCTCCTCATCCAGTTCAAACATCGGGAAATCCACAATCCAGCAGAACTTGAACACATTCGGATCAATGAGCCCGAGCCTGTTTCCGAGTTCGGTTCTGACCTGTCCGCCGATCTCAAGCACCTTCGCCTCCTTATCGGCAAGGAAGAACATCACATCGCCCGGCTGGATCGCCGCCATTTCCTTCAGCTGTGCCAGTTCCTCGGGTTTCATGAACTTGACGATCGGGCTCTTTTCTCCTTCCGCGGTCCAGATGATGTACGCCATGCCCTTTGCGCCGACACTCTGCGCAAACGCAATCATATCGTCATAGAACTTGCGGGGCTGTGCGCCGCCGATTCCCGGAACTTTGATCGCCCGGACCACACCGCCGTTCCTGACAGTCGAGGCAAATGCGTTGAATCCGCTGTCGGCAAACACACTGGAAACATCAATCATCTGAAGCGGATTGCGGAGGTCGGGCTTGTCCGTGCCGTATTTCGCCATCGCCTCGCGATACGGAATACGAACAAACGGAGCGTCTCCCATCTCCTTCCGGCTGAATTTCTTGAAGATATGACAGAGCAGTTTTTCAATGACTGCGAAAATATCGTCCTGCGTGACAAAACTCATCTCCACGTCCAGCTGATAGAACTCGCCGGGCGAACGGTCTGCCCTTGCATCCTCGTCACGGAAGCAGGGAGCAATCTGGAAATACCGGTCAAATCCCGCAACCATGAGCAGCTGTTTGAACTGCTGCGGTGCCTGCGGCAGAGCATAGAACTTGCCGGGATGGACACGGCTCGGAACGAGGTAATCGCGTGCACCTTCGGGCGAACTGCTGGTCAGGATCGGCGTCTGATATTCCATGAACCCCAGATCGCACATGAATCTGCGGATTTCGGAAATGACTTTGGAACGCAGCACGATGTTCTCATGCAGTTTTTCGCGGCGCAGGTCAAGAAAACGGTATTTCAGGCGCAACGCTTCGGGCGCCTGTTCATCTTTGGCAATCAGAAACGGAATGACATCCGCTTCCCCGAGGACTTCCATCTCCTCCGCCACGACTTCGATCTCACCGGTCTCCAGTTTCGGATTGACCGTTTCCGGCGTTCTTGCCACCACAGTGCCGGTAAAACAGACAACGGTCTCGACACGCCATCTGTCCAGCTCCTGATAGAAGTGCATTTTGGGATCAATGACGACCTGCGTTTTACCGTAATGGTCGCGAAGGTCGATGAAAATAACTCCGCCGTGATCCCTCACGCTGTGAATCCAGCCGGAGAGCCTGACCTTAGAACCTACATCGAAGCTCCTGAGCGCTCCGCATGTGTGCGTTCTGAACATATGCATGATAATCTCCTTGTCAAAAATACATGATGATTGAAAATTACATCTTGTAATATAACACGATGTCCCTGATATTTCTCATCGTAAATGCGAATAAATCGGAGTAATTTGAATAAATCTGCATTTTTTTCATTGACAAACTTGAAAAAAGCGCAATTCCATAGTAGATTTTATATCTTTTCAGATTCCGGGCGCTTAGCTCAGTTGGTTAGAGCGTCACGTTTACACCGTGAATGTCGGGGGTTCGAGTCCCTCAGCGCCCACCATTTTAGCCTCATTTCTAAAGAAAAGTTGCCGTTTATTACCATTCAGAGCTTTCTTTCTCTCTTTTCCGTATTATTTTAGCCAAAACAGGATTTTTCATCGCCGGAGGATGAAATGGGAAAGAAAAACAAGATCAAACTGGAAACCGGAACTGTTTACCAGAAAGAAGAAGGCGGAACTTATTATTTCCGCTATCAGGTCAATCATGAACGAAAATGTGTCAGCCTGAAAACGCAGAATCAGGAAGAGGCTCTGAAAAAAGCAAAAGAACTTCTGCCCATTGTTCAGGCAACAACGGCAGAAGTGATCTCCGCACATGTCAAAGTGGCACGCAATCTCGCAAGAAAAAGCCGCCCGCTTGCTCTGAAGGATGCCTGGAAAATTTATGCGGAACATCCGGACAGGGCATTTCCCGCGACACGTCATGAAGAAATTTCCTACGAAACAACCTTTACGGAATTCATACGTCACGTCGGGGAAGAAACACAGGTGGCGGCAATTACCCCAGGTATCGCAGACCAATATGCGGCTTATCTCAAGACGACGGCAATTTCAGTATCCACACATAATCGGAAAATTCTCCGTCTCAGAAAAATTTTTTCCACACTCTCGGATTATTATTCCGAAGACAACCCGTTTGCATCCCAGAATCTGCGCAGAAAACCACGGGAAGAACAAGGAAACATGGTGCGTCGTCTTGCATTCACAAAAGAACAGGAAGAAGCAATTCTCAAGGTTCTGGACGATCCGAGTTTCAAAGTCATGAATAAAAAAGAGCTGAAAGTCATTTATCTGATCGGGATGTATACAGGACAGAGGCTGAAGGACTGCGTTCTCCTGCAATGGGATCATGTGGATTTGATGCATCGTCGGATTTGGGTGAAACAGTTTAAAACCGGGAAACAGGTATCTATTCCCATCGCAGAACCGCTTGTCCGCGCACTGGAGCAGGCAAAAGAATGGCGCATCGACTCCTATGTTTCTCCCAATGTGGCAAAACGTTATTTGACGGTAGACGCAAAGGGAAAATCCGTAGGCGATAATTTTGTCAATATCGACGTGATGCGCG
>CASDPB010000116.1 GCA_949282305.1 uncultured Lentisphaeria bacterium
CCGTACTGGGGGAGGCTCCCGGCAGAGTCACATAATTGGAGGCGTCCAAAGGAGTCTTTGCAATAATGGAACGGAGAAAATCCGCAGTTCCGTCATTTCCCGTCGCTCCGTAAAACTTGAAAGTGACGGGCAGATCGGAAAGTATCTGGGACGCATTGATCGCACCGACAATCGCCGGCCCTCCGAGATTCTCGGCATGGGGAGCGCGCCCGCCGGTCAGCGCCCGTTTCAGTTCCGGATAACTTTTCCCGGTGAATGCCTCCAGAGCATCGGCAAACACCAGTTTTCCCGGAGCAAGTCCGCCGTCCCCGTCTTTTTTTGAGGCACATGCGGTAAATGCGGGGGCTGTAAAATCAATGTCGGCATAGAGGATGTCGGCAAGGGAGCAGCCGGCAACGGAAACTGTCGTTTTTTTCATGAATCACCTGATTGTTTATGGTTTTCGGAGGTGTCCGGAAACACCGGCACGCTCCCTGGTTTTATTTGTAAAAGAGAAGCATATCCGGCGGTCAAGGAACTTTTCTCCATAATCCATGTCTCTGTACCTGCCGCCGCCCCGAATCTCCTGTTTATCCGGATAAGATACATCGGTTGTAGAATTTTGTAAAGTAATATTTCATATAAAAGAGAGGGAGGATTTGAGTTTTCAGTAAAAAAATCGAAAAAAATACCGGATTCGGATTGCGAAACCGGCAAATAGAGATTAAAGTCATTCTCCCCGGAGAAGACTTCCGTCTCCGGAAGAACAAATTATGGAGGAATTTTCTATGAGTGACGAGAAAGATATTTTTGATGAAAATAAAAATGCCGGCGCCCCTGAGGCGGTCCATGCGGAAAGTGTGGAAAATACGGAACAGAATTCCGGCGACGGCATTGCCGAAGCAATTGTGCCGGCAATTTCCCCGCCGGGCGTAATTGTATTCCCGTTCGCCCTGACTCCGCTTGTTCTGGACAACCCGGAAATGATAGCGCTGGTTGAAAAAGCCGTAACCGGTGAAGACCGCCTGATTGCGATATTCCCGGAAATGCCGGATCCCGATGCACCCGCCGCCAATATTCAAGGCATGGGGCTGAAGGTAAAGGAGATGGAAATGGAGGGCAGAAAAGTTTCCACAGTCGGTGTTCTCTGCCGTATTGTGAAAGTCCTGAAATTTCCGGACGGCACCGTGCGCATGCTCCTGCGCGGACTCAACCGCGTGGAGTTCGTGGAACGCCTTTTCCTGAACAGCATCAGACTTGCGAAAGTGCGGAGGCTCACCACAGAACCGGACAACAGCATTGAAACGGCTGCAATGGTAAAGAACGCGGTCAAACAGTTTCAGGAGATCGTCTCCTTCTCTCCGAACTTTCCGGAGGAGCTCAAGATTGCGATCATCAACCTGACCGACAACGTCCGGATAGCCGATCTGATTGCCGACACGATCAACATCAGTTATCCTGAAAAACTTGCAGTGCTGACCTTCCCGACACTTCAGGAGCGGCTGCATCTTCTGACGATTCTGCTCAACCGCGAGGTGGAGGTTCTGCGTCTCGGCTCCGAAATTCAGTCTCAGGTTCACAACGCCATGAGCAAATCCCAGCGCGAGTTCTTTCTGCGCGAACAGCTCAAGACGATCAAGGAGGAACTGGGCGAAGGCACGAAAAATCCCGACGTCGCCGCGATTCAGGAACGGATCGGCAAACTCAACCTGCCGGAGAATGTCCTTGAGATCGTCAAAAAGGAGACCGAGCGCCTGGAGATGATCCCGCAGGCGGCGGCGGAATACAACATCGCCTATACCTATATCGACTGGCTCCTTTCCGTGCCGTGGAACCATTTCACGGAGGATCGTATCGACGTTGCCGAAGCGGGAAAAATCCTGGACCGCGATCACTACGGTCTGAAAGACGTGAAGGAAAGAATTCTTGAATTTCTCTCCGTGCTTCAGCTCAAGAAAGACCGGAAAGCCCCGATCATCTGCTTTGTCGGCCCTCCGGGCGTCGGGAAAACCTCTCTCGGAAAATCAATCGCGGAAGCCATGGGCAGAAAATTTGTCAGAATGTCGCTCGGCGGCGTACGGGACGAAGCGGAAATCCGCGGACACCGCAGGACTTACGTCGGCGCTTTGCCGGGGCGCATCATCCAGGGGATGAAAAAAGCCGGAAGCTCCAATCCGGTCTTCATGCTGGATGAGCTCGACAAACTCGGAAACGATTTCCGCGGCGATCCGGCTTCAGCGCTTCTCGAAGTGCTTGACCCGCAGCAGAACAACGCATTCAATGACCACTATCTCGAAGTCGACTACGATTTGAGTTCGGTCATGTTCATTGCCACGGCAAATATCATGGATACGATCCCGGGACCGCTGCTCGACCGCATGGAGATCGTGCGTCTGCCGGGTTACACGGCTATGGAAAAACGCCAGATTGCGAAACAGTTCCTGATTCCGCGCCAGATTGAGGAAAACGGACTGACGGACAGGCATCTGGACTTTACGATGGAGGCAGTTGACGAAATCATCAACTACTATACGCGCGAAGCCGGAGTCCGGACGCTGGAACGGACCATCGGCGCGGTCTGCCGCAAACTCGCAAGGGAGATTGTGGAAGGCAAACATGCCGACGGTGAAACGATTGCCGTAACGGAACAGGAGGTCCGCCGTCTGCTCGGAGTGCGCAAATTCTCCATGGATGAAGCCATGCGCGAGCCTGAAATCGGGGTCGCCACCGGAATGGCATGGACCAGTGTGGGCGGAACAATTCTCCAGGTGGAAGCGGCTTCCATGCCGGGAAAAGGTGAACTGAAACTGACCGGTTCGCTGGGGGATGTCATGAAGGAAAGCGCTCTCGCCGCGTTTTCGCTCGTGAAAGGAAAGAGCGAAGAGCTGGGCATCGATCCGGTTCTCTTCACCAATCACGACTTCCATATCCACGTGCCGGACGGAGCCACTCCGAAAGACGGACCGTCCGCCGGTGTCACGCTGACCACGGCGCTGGTGTCGCTTCTGACGAACACTCCGGTGCGGCCGGATATTGCCATGACAGGTGAAATCACCCTGCGCGGCAAGGTGACGGCAATCGGCGGCGTCAAGGAGAAAACGATCGGAGCGATGCGTTCGGGCATTCAGAACATCATTCTCCCGCTGGACAACAAAAAGGATGTGGACGACATTCCGGAGGAAGTCCGGGAAAAAGTCACGTTCCATTTCGTTTCCACTGTGCGCGAAGTGCTGGATCTCATGCTGAAAAAGAAAGCGGACTCCAGGAAAACAGGAAAAAGAAACGGGAAAAAGAAAGAACAATAATCAGGATGCAGGGGAATCCCGCAGAAACGGATTCTCCTGCTTCTTCATTTTACAGAACTATATTTGGAAAGAGGTAAAAAATGCTGCTTCGCCTATCTGTCATCGCCGTGATGTCGCTGCTGAGCGCGGGACTTTCCGCAGCCCAGACGGAGGCAAAGGATCTGACCGCGGAACAATTCATGTCGATCGTCCGGAATCCCCCGGGACGCGACTCCTGGGCAAAAATGGAGGGCTACGCAATGCACAGGCGCGAAGGGGCACGCACGGTCAAGGCGCCGATCCGCATGGGAACACTTTTCACGCCGGAGCGTACCATTGCGCAGATCACGTTCAACAAGAATGAAGTCTACAACATCGGGCAGACCTACGGGGCGAATCCGCAGTCCACCATGGAAAGCAGCGGATTTGCCCCCGGCAAGGCGCAAATCGGGATCTACGGGATCAATCCCGAGGATCTCACCATGAATTTCATCTACTGGAAACTCAAAGTCGAAAATCCTGCCGCTTCCGTCCGCGGACAGGCTTGCCGCGTATTCACATTGATCGCCCCGAACGGCAAAGACGCAGTCATGGTTTCCATCAGCACCGATTACTTTTTCCCCCTGCGCGCGGCATGGTACAAGGTTGCCCCGGACGGCAGGAGCCTGGAAAGGAAACCGTTCCGCATTCTGGAAGTTTCCGGATTCCGGAAGGAAAAAGATTTCTGGCTGGTCAGCAAACTGAATCTCAACGGCGGGGACGGCAAATGGAACACGATCATCCGCTTTGAGGAAACATCCGCGGGATTGTCAAAAAACGGCATTCCGGAAGATGTTTTTCAAGTTTCCGGCTAAAAAATGCGAAGTCACTGCAAGAAAAGAGCTAAAAAACTTTGACTTCATCGGAAAAAACTATATATTTCCATGAACGGGAATTGATATTTCTGTATCGGATCAATGAATTATGATATTTTATAAAAGGCGGAGTTAGAATGCGGTTTCAGTGTCCATTTTGCCGGGGAATTGTATCGGTTGACAATGCAGATATGGGAACGGATGTACAGTGCGGCCACTGCGGAGAACCTGTTACCGTCCCGGCTTCAAGAGTCGCGACAGGAGCCGTCATCGGTGATTTCATCATTCTGCGGGAACTCGGCCGCGGCGGCATGGGAATCGTTTATCTGGCGCACCAGATCTCCCTGGACCGTCCGGCAGGACTGAAAATCCTTGCGGAAAATTATGCGAACAACGCCGAATTCGTCGTCGGATTCATCAAAGAGGCACGTGCCGCCGCAAAGCTGAATCACCCCAATATCGTCCAGGCTTATGCCGTCGGCGAAGATGAAGGCATTTTCTATTTCGCAATGGAATATATCGACGGCGAGACCATGAAAAACGTGCTCAAGCGAGAGCAGGTCATCCCGATCGACCAGGCGATTTCCATCATTCAGCAGATCAGCGAAGCACTGGATTACGCATGGAAGGAACAGAAACTGATCCACCGGGACATCAAGCCGGACAACATCATGCTCACATCCAGCGGACGGGCAAAACTGGCGGACCTCGGACTTGCCAAAGTCGCCGGAGAGATTGACGACAGCGAAGACGATGAAGTCATGGGCACGCCGCAATATATCAGCCCGGAACATCTGACGGGGGCTCCCATGGACAGCCGAAGCGACATCTACAGTCTCGGCGCCACGTTCTATCACTTCATCACCGGCCGTTTCCCGTATGAAGGCGCCACGGCTTCGGAAATTGCCCAGCAACACCTGTTCGGCACTCTGATTCCGCCGAACGAGGTCAACCCGGATATTCCGGAAACTCTTTCGCGCATTGTCATGAAAATGATGGCGAAAGATCCCGCGCTCCGTTATCAGGACGCCGCGGAACTTGCCGATGATCTGCGCCTGGTGCGCAGGGGGCAGAATCCGGTTTCCGCAACGGAAACCGGTGCACTGCGCGTCATCAACTCCAATATGAATCTGCAGGGACAGGGAATTGCATCGGCGGAAGGATCAGCCGAGCAGAAAGTCCCCTTCAAAATGCCGCAGTTGAAATTAAAATCCCAGAACGCGGCACCGCCGCCTCCGCCGGAACAGCAGTTCACTCAAACTGAAACCATCGCGGAAAACAAGAGCTTCACGGAAGCGGCCAATGAGGTTGCGGCACCCAAACTGCCGCCCAAACCTGTCTCTTTGAAAATGCCGGAAAAGCCCAAGCCCGTGGAACCGCCGAAGCCCGCCGCGCCTCCCGCGGAAGACGATGTGGCGGAAAAACTCAAAAAAGCTCAGGAGATGGCAAAAAAGGCGGCGGCGAAGAACAAGGGAAAAAAGAACGCCAAAGGGAAATCGGGCGACGGAGAAAAGAAAAACGGCGCCGCAGTCGTCATCCTTCTGATCGTCGTGCTTCTCGGCGCCGGCGGCTTCTTCGGTTATCAGTACCGGAAACAGGTCGCCGGTCTTTTCTATTCCGTCTACGACAAAACCATCGGGAAGATGGGCAGTCACCAGAGTCCTTACATGGCGGACATCACGCAGGTCTTGACACTGATCGGGCGCGACTCCTCCGATACGGAGGGAATTATCCGGAAAACGGAGGAGTTTCTAGCCAAGCATCCGGTTGCGGAAACGGAAGAGGAAAAGGCGAAACTTGCCGAGCTTCTCCAGATTTATATTCCGCTTGATGAGTCGCGTTTTGCCTCTGCCCGCGATTCCGCCCATCAGGCATATACGGAAAAAGTAACGGAAAGGGAACGCGCCCTTGCGGAAGCCGCGGAAGCGGAAAGAAAAAGAAAGGCAGAGGAAGCGGAACGCCGGCGCAAAGCCGAAGAAGCGAAACGCCTGGCGGAACAGAAACGTCAGCAGACACAGAAGGAAATTGCATCGTTCAAAAACAAATATGCGTGGCTGAGAACTGTCACGCAGCGCAGTGTCATTGAGTTCGGCAGAAAGAACGACGAGGCAGGCATGCTCAAGATGTTTGAAAACAACGCAAAAGAGGTTCAGCTGACAAAAGAGAAAAATGCGGAGATACGCAAGATGGCAAACAGTTTTGTCTGGTGGTCCAATCAGCTCCGCAATTATATGCGCGGCGCATTTGAAATCAGAAATGCGCTTGAGAACGGCAATCCCGCAATCGCCGGAATTCCGGTTGAAATCCGTTACAATCTGTGCAAGGCAAAATCCATCAGCGGCGGCGTGCTCACCGGAGTAACCACCGGCGGGAAGGAAATCACGATTCCTGTCAAGGAGATGAACCCCGGCTCGCGCCCGTTCATGAATTTTGTGAAAAAAGTCGGGGAAAAACTCAATAAATCGGCGTCCGTGCCGTTCTATTTCCTCTGGATCAGGGAATATAACGTTGCCCATGTCGTTGCCGACGAGGAAAGCAATACGGTAAGGAATCTGGTGTCATCCATCCTCAGCACCTATCTCGCCAGCGCATTGCGGCAGAAGAATATCGACCGGGAAGAGCTCGAAAATGAATTCGGCAGGCTGCCGGAATATAAAAAGCTGGCACCCAAAAAAGGAAAATGACACCGCCTGAAAGACGAATCATGGAACGTTAGGGGGTAATGACTATGAATCCATTGTTTGCCGCCGCAGGAATCACGGTTACAGGCCCGCTGATGAGCGGAAAAATCCTTGAAAGCACGCTTGCCGGATCATGGTTTGATGCAAATCCGAAGGTTCTGCACCGGCAGATTGCCGAATGGGTGGAACATGCCGGAACCGGAAGCAGTAAATCCGGCAGAAAAACAATCGCATTGATACAGCCTCATGCCGGATATGCCTATTCGGGTTCTACTGCCGCCTATGGCGCCAAAGCGGTCATGAACGGCAAATACAAGCGCGTCATCATCCTCGGCCCGGCGCATCGCGTCTATCTGGAAAACCGCATCTGCATTCCTTCCGATGCGGACGGCATGGGCAGTCCGCTCGGCACTCTTGCATTTGACAGGGAAGCGCTCGAAAAACTCCGTTCCCTGCCGTTTCTTGCTGCCAGTGATAAAATTCTTGCGCAGGAACACAGCGTCCAGATTCAACTTCCGTTTCTGCAGTATGCGCTCGGAAACGCTTTCAAACTCGTGCCTGTGGTCGTCGGGCAGCTTGATGACACCCATGCGTCGGAAGCCGCGGCAGCTCTGAAAAAGATCACAGACGATTCAACGCTGATCGTCGTCAGCTCCGATTTCACACATTACGGCAGGAATTTCGACTACCTGCCATTCCATGCAAACATCGAGGCGAACCTGAAAAAACTGGATCTCGGAGCATTCGACAAGATCAAAACAAAGGATCCGCTTGAGTTTGCCGCCTATCTCCGCAAAACCGGCGCCACCATCTGCGGCGAGGGACCGATCCGCATTCTGCTGAACATGCTTCCCGGAAATGCCGACGTCGAACTGCTCCATTATACGACATCCTCTGCGGAAAGCAGGGATTTTTCCCATTGTGTAAGCTACGTCTCCGGAGCAGTCCGCGGACAATGGGAAGAAACTCCGCCGGAGAACGGCGCGGAAGATTTTCTTTCCTCTCAGGAAAAAAAGACTCTTCTTTCCATGGCGCGGCGTTCCATTGAATATGTATTTGAACACCGGAAAGCTCCCCGCAGCGATCTCTTCAAGGCAGAGGCAACGGACAACATGAAAAAGACTGCCGGATGCTTCGTCACGCTTAATCTGGGAAATGACCTGCGCGGCTGCATCGGTGAAATTGAACCGGTCCGCCCGCTGTATCAGGCAGTGACGGCGCGTGCCGTCGATTCGGCGTTCCGCGATCCGCGTTTCCCGCAGCTGTCGCCGGCGGAACTGGAACACGTCACGATTGAAATTTCCGCCCTGACCCCCTCGAAACCGGTGAAATCTTATCAGGACATCGTAATCGGGAAACACGGCATGACAATCACAAAGGAGGGACGTTCCGCCGTATTCCTTCCTCAAGTCGCACCGGAGCAGGGGTGGGATCTCGCAACGACATTGACCTATCTGTCACGGAAAGCCGGACTCGCTCCCGACGCCTGGAAATCGCCCGATGCAGAATTCACCGTATTTGAAGCGGTTGTTTTCCGCGAAGAAAACAGCAGAAAATAAAAAACGGAATATTCCACAACTCAACACTCAGGAGGAGAGACATATGAGCATCAAATGGACTTTAGGATTTCTTTTTGCATGTATGACAGCTTTCGCCGCGGAGGAACAGGCAAAAACGGAAACGCCGACGGTTCCCGCTCCGATCACAAAGCTGGCTTTGTTCAAGAACGGACTCGGAACCGTAATCCGCGAAGCAATCCCTGCGCCGGGGCCTTTTCTCATCAAGGACCCCATGACCCCGATCCACGGCACATTGTGGTTCATACCGTCCGACGGACTGAGTATCAGAACCGTAAAGCATACCGTCCGGGAACCGAATTTACATCCGTTTCAGGATCTGACCGCATCCTACGAGGGACGCGCGGTTCAACTGACGCTCAGCAGCAGTTCAGGCGCTCCGACGGAAATCATCGGCAGAGTGATCCGTCCGTTTGCAGATAAAGCAAAAAAACAGCGGGATGCGGGCGATGCCCAGTCCCCGGAACGCTTCCTGACATTGAGCCTGAACAGCGGGGAAATCATTTCCATTGATACCGGACGGATCATCAGCATTCGCGCCCTCAAAATCAATCAGAAGCTCGAAGTGGAAAAAGAGGCGCTCCTGATTACACCGAAAGCAAAAATCACGGGACCGCTTGCAGTCTGTTATCTGACAAAAGGAGCGGCATGGGCGCCATCCTACCGGCTGGAGCTCGGCAAAGACTCCAGAATGCGTCTCAGCATGTCCACCGTCATTATGAATGAACTTGAGGATCTGAACAACGTGGAAGTGAACCTGATTTCCGGTTATCCGAACATCAAGTTTGAAAACGTGACCAGCCCCATGGCATCCGACATGACAATGGCGGAGTTTCTCGGGCAGCTCACAGGCGGCGGCAGTATGGCAAGTCCGATCCCGGAGAGAGTCATATCCTACAAGCTTTTCGCCTCTGATGTCGAAATGACCGCCCCTGCTGCCGGCGCAACGCTTCCGTCAAGCGGAGAATCCGAAGATATTCACCACCGGAACATCGGCAAAATCAGCGTGAAAAAAGGAGAGCGCCTCTATCTGCCGCTGGAATCCGCGGAATCCACCTATGAACGAATCGTGGAATGGACGATCAATGACCGGCGCGACAACTGGGGACGCCCGATCAACTTCAGCAGTATGAAAGAATACAACGGGGAACTCTGGGACGCCGTCAGTTTCAGGAATCCCTTCAAATCACCGATCATCACGGCGCCGATTGAGATCACCGACGGGGGAAAATTCCTCGGACAGACTACCATCGGATGGACCAACCCGGAGCAGAAGAACATCCTCAGAATCACCAAGGCAATGACTGTTACCGGGCAGGTAACGGAAAATGAAATCGCAAAAACTTCTCTCAAAGAGGGAAAAGCATCTTCTTCTCTCGCGAAATCCGAACCCCGTGAAACTGTCCGAATCGGGAGCGACAATTACTGGAAACAGGAGATCGAAGGTGTTCTTGCGTTGAAAAATTACAGGAAAACGAATGCCAAAGCCGTGATTAAACTGCAATTTTCCGGCGATCTGATCTCTGCCGAAGGCAACCCGTCAAAACAGCTTGTCCCGCAGGGGTACAACTCCGTCAATCCGCGTAACGAACTGACATGGGAAACAGTTGTGAAAGCGGACCAGGAATTGAAAATCCGTTACCGTTATTCTGTTCTTGTAAGATACTAAAGGTTGTGGGGGGATTCTCATACCTATACAAAGGGTGGTAGAATCCCCATTTTCCATTTGTCAACCCCCAAAAGAGAATTTTTCTTGAAAAAAGTCTTTGAAAGTTTCTATTTTCATCATTGATATTTCCCTGTTCCGTGCAATATTTCCATGTCTTTATTTCAATAAATTTCAATCTTAAAGCATAAGGGACTATACGATGACTGCGGAGCAGGGAAAGTACGACATATCCTACGAGATATGGTCAAAAAAGTATCGTTATCACGGCGGAGGAGATCTTCCCAAGGACAATACACCGGAAGATACGTTCAAACGGGTGGCACATGCAATCGCTGCAAATGAAGCCGATCCCGCGAAATGGGAAAAAGAATTCTACGGCATCATGTCCGGATACAAGTTTCTCCCCGGCGGGCGCATTATCGCAAACGCGGGCACGAAGCGCACCGAAGTGACAATGTTCAACTGCTTCGTAATGAACAAGATCAACGACTCCATCGACGGTATTTTTGAAACAGTCAAGGAGTCCGCCCTCACCCAGAAACAGGGCGGCGGCGTCGGATTCGACTTTTCCACAATCCGTCCTTCCGGCTCTAACATCAAAGGCTGCGAGGCGAGCGCCTCCGGTCCTCTGAGCTTCATGCAGGTGCTGGACTCCACCTGCCGCACCATCATGAGCGCGGGACAGCGCCGCGGCGCCCAGATGGGCGTCATGCGCTGCGACCACCCGGACATTGAAAACTTCATCACGGCAAAACGCAACAATGCCGCGCTCCAGATGTTCAACCTCTCCGTCGCCATCACGAACAAGTTCATCGAGGCTGTCAAAGCCGACGCTCCGTGGGATCTCATCTTCGACGGCAAGGTCTACAAAACCGTCAAGGCACGCGATCTGTGGGAGCTCATCATGCACTCCACCTACGACTTCGCGGAACCCGGCTTCATCCTGATCGACCGCATCAACAAGATGAACAATCTCTATTACTGCGAACAAATCTGTGCGACCAATCCCTGCGGCGAGCAGCCGCTTCCGCCTTACGGCGCATGTCTGCTCGGTTCCATCAATCTTTCAAAATTTGCGAAAAATCCCTTCACCTCTTCCGCCGAACTTGACAAGGAGGGAATTCGCCAGACCATCATGACGGCGGTCCGCATGCTGGACAATGTGATCGACCTCAGCAATTATCCGCTGGAACAGCAGGAAGCGGAGGCAAAGGCAAAACGCCGCATGGGAATCGGCATCACCGGACTCGCCGACCTGTTCATCCAGCTCGGCATCCGGTACGGTTCACCGGAATCCATCGCCATGGCTTCCGAAATCATGAAGACAATCACTTACGCCGCCTACCGTGCCAGTATCGAGAATGCCAGGGAAAAGGGGGCGTTCCCGCTGCTCGACAAGGAAAAATACCTTGAGGGAGCGTTCATTTCCCAGCTTCCGCAGGACATCAAGGACGGCATCCGCCAGTATGGAATCCGCAACTCGCATCTTACCTCGATTGCTCCGACCGGCACAATCAGTCTGTTCGCGGGCAACGTTTCCAGCGGACTCGAACCTGTTTTCGCATTCAAATATACAAGAAAAATCCGCAACGGCAAAGAAGGCGACACGACAGATGCCGAAGTCGTCGACTACGCATACAGCGAATACCGCAAGCTCCGCGGCGCCGAATTCGACCCGAAGAAACTCCCGTCTTATTTCGTCAGTTCCGCGGAAGTGACTCCCGAGGAGCATCTCAACATCCAGGCGGCGCTCCAGCAGTATGTCGACAGCTCGATCTCCAAGACAATCAACATCCCCTCGGACTATCCCTATGAGGCTTTCAAGGATATTTACATGAAAGCCTATGAAAAAGGACTGAAAGGGTGCACGACGTTCCGTCCTTCCGAACACATTACGGGAGTTCTCGTCCGCGATGAAGACAGGAAAAAGAAGGAAGAGAAGAAAAAAGAGACTGTGGAGCATCCGGTCATTGTCCGTCCTCAGCCTCCGAAGCGTCCGCTTGAACTGGAAGGCACGACCTACAAAATCCGTACGCCGCTTGCCGCCGATGCGCTTTACGTCACAATCAACGATCTGATCGAGGAAGACGGACGCCGCCGTCCGTATGAAATCTTCATCAACACGAAAAATCTTCAGTATTTCAGCTGGATCGTTGCCATGACGCGCCTTATTTCGTCGGTATTCCGCCATGATCCCGCCCCGCGCTTCCTTGTGGAAGAACTCAAGAGCATTTACGACCCCAACGGCGGCTACTTCAGCGAGGGCACCTACATTCCGTCTCTTGCTGCCGACATCGGGCGCATCATTGAGAAACATCTTGAGAAACTCGGCATCATGCCTCATCATTATGAAAAGAAGACGGAAAAGAAAGCGGAGCCCGTGAAGGAGGAAATTCAGAAAGTCGCCGCTCCGACCGCCGATCAGTTCAACGGAATGCTGATCTGCCCGGTCTGCAACGAGCGGAAACTCATCATGCAGGAGAACTGTGTCAAGTGCCTTGCGTGCGGTCACAGCAAATGCGGATGAGTTCCGGAAAGGATGACATCTGATGCTTTACCTGCTGGCAAATCTGCGCGAGTATTTCGGACCGTTGCGTCTGTTTGAATACGTGACTTTCCGTTCCGGCGGCGCGTTGATCACGTCGATGCTGCTCGTGATTTTTCTCGGGCCGTGGACCATCCGCCGCCTGAAAAAGTTCTGCGTGCCGAAATCCGCGCGGCTTGAAGGGCTCGTCGCCGAACAGTTCGTGGATCACTCCAAGGATAAAACCCCCACCATGGGGGGACTGCTGATCATTTTTTCGATCGTGTTTTCCACAATCTTCTGGGGGGATCTCTCGAACCGGATGGTGCTTGTCTTCCTGCTGGTGCTGCTGCCTCTCACCGCACTCGGGTTCTACGACGATTACATCAAAGTCAAATATAAGCGGAGCGTTCGGGACGGCGTTTCCGGAAAGGTGAAACTGCTGGTTCAGTTTCTCGTGAGCTTCGTGGCTCTTTACATTATCTACAAGATGCCGGATACGATGACCACCAAGTTTCTGATCCCGTTTTTCAAGGATCCGATCTGCCTGAAACCGGCAGGCGACACCATCCAGTTCTGGCTTCCGCCCCAGCTGCTGCCGACTCCTCTGTTCACCTTCCCCGCCTCATGGGCCCTCCTTGCAGTCGGGCTGATTTTCATTGTGAACATTCTTTTTGTCGCCTTCTTCAGCAATGCGGTAAACCTCACGGACGGCAAAGACGGCCTGGCGGCGGGCTGCACGGTATTCTGCGTGCTCTCTTTCGCGGCGGTCGCCTACATGCACGGGCATGTGGTATTCGCAAAATATCTTTCCATTCCCTATATTCCGGAACTGGGAGAAATCAGCGTATTCGCTTCGGCAATGGCGGGGGCGTGTATCGGCTTTCTGTGGTACAACTGCAAACCGGCGTCCGTGTTCATGGGGGATACGGGAAGCCTGCCCCTGGGCGGAAGCATCGGACTGATCGCAATCCTGATGGGACAGCAGTTTCTGCTGATCGTAACAGGTTTCGTCTTCCTGATGGAAGGGGTATCCGTCATAATCCAGGTCGCCAGCCTCAGGCTGATCGGCAGACGCGTTTTTCTCTGCACTCCGATTCATCACCACTTTGAACAGAAAGGCTGGTCGGAAACGCAGATCGTGATCCGTTTCTGGGTCATAGCCGGAATTTGCGCCCTGATCGGCCTTGCAACCTTGAAATTGCGCTGAAAAATGAAAGAATAATTTTTTTGAGGCGTTTTTTTGCTTGCATTTTTCCAAAAAAGCGATAGTGTAATCTTCATTATTGGAAAACGGATGTTTTAATCTCTAATTAAGGAACAGTAAGATGGACGGAAAGAAAGAAATTTACGCAGACGGTATCGGCCAGATTCACTTTACAGGCGGAATGGTCCGTTATGATTTTGTCACTCTTCAGCCGAAAGAAGAGGGAATGCCTCCCGAATACCAGTCCAGTGTCCGTATTATCATGCCCACGCAGGGCTTTCTTGCTACATTCAACTCCATGCAGAAGCTGATTGACAAGCTCCTCGAAGGCGGTTTCATCAAGAAAAACGAAAACGCCCAAAAGTAAGGACAGTGCACCGGACGGAAATCCGCCGTCCGGTTTTTCTGTCTTTGCAGAAGGTTCAAAATATGCCGCCGGCGAGTGGTCGGCAGTATATTTTGAGTTTTCTGTAACTTATATTTAACAAACGGAGTAACCCTATGCTGAAGACGTATTTTTCAGTGGTCATAGCACTTGGTTTCGTAACCATACTTACTGTCACCGGCTGCAAAAGTGAAGAAGATTTCCGTATCGAACGCGCCAATAATGCCAGACTGCACTTTGAAATGGCGCAGTTCAAGGAACTGCCGCAGGATGTTCACCTGACTCTTCCCGAATGTATCCGCCTGGCACTCGAAAACAATCTGGACGCCAAGGTCTACAAGCTGGAAGAAGCCGTTGCCCGGGAAATGCGGACCGCCGAAGTGCTGGGAATGCTGCCTGAAATCAATATCAACAACAACTTCACCGGACGTTCCAACACGCCGGCATCCAGCAGTAAAGCATACAAGAGCGGCGGCGCCACTTACGGAGCCAGCACAAGTTCCGACCGCAACATCAATGCCTTCAATATTGATTTTGCGCTGAGCATCATGGATTTCGGGCTTGCCTTCTTCAATTCACAGCAGGCACATGACCGTTATCTCATGCGTCAGCAGAGATCCGAGCGCGTTTCTCAGAATCTGACGCTTGATGTTGTCCGTGTCTACTTCCAGGTTGCCGCGGCACAGCGGGCAATGAATATCACACGCGGTCTTCTGAATACCTGCCGTGACCGCACCGATTTGATCAAACGGCTCAGCGCCGCCAAGAAGATCACACCGTTCCGCGCATTCGACGAAACCAGCCGCTTCATCGAAATGGAAAGAAAGCTGACCGGTTACATTCTCGACTACCAGAACGCCTGCATTGAACTTCGTTCTCTGCTCGGATACTATCCGACTGCCAACATCACGGTGGATGACTCCGTGCTTGCCAAAGTTCCGGAATTCAAATTCCCGGAAATGGAGGTCATGGAGCAGATCGCCCTGATGAAGAGACCGGAACTCTATGAAATTGACATGCAGAAACACATCAATGTGGTCGAATGCAGAAAAGTCCTGCTCTCCATGTTCCCGAGCGCAAGACTTTTTGCCGATTACAATAACAACAACAATTCGTATCTCTACAAGGAAAACTGGTGGGAACTCGGCATTCAGTCCGCATTCAATCTCCTCAAAATTCCGCAGAAAATCGGCGAATACATGAGTTATCAGGCACAGGTGGAGGCGGAACAGGTCCGCTCCTACGGACAAGCGATCACCGTTATGGCGCAGGTAAGAATTGCCCATGCAGACATCCTCGCCAACAAGGAAATTCTTGATACAAACACCCGGACCTTTGAAAACTACAATACCCATCTGACAAACTCGCTGAAAAATCAGCAGATCACCGGTGATCTTTCCCGTCTTGAGCTGGATCACATGCGCCTGATGACAGCGGAAAGCGACATCCAGCGCATCATGGCCCTCGGAAATTACTACGTTTCCTACTACCGTCTGCTAAACGCCATCGGCATTCGGAGCATGACGGACAGTGATGTGAAAGCTCTGACGGAAGAATTCAATGCCGCTCAGGGAGAGGCGAAAAAGGAAATCGCCAAAGCGGAACAGAAGTAAGAAATTGCCGGAATTTATTTTCAGCCTGCGCAGAGCACTGTGCAGGCTTTTTTATTTCAGAAGAAGAACTCCGGGTTCAGACTGCAGCAAAAAGGAGTATAAGACTTGCAATCCTATACTCCGAAATACAGACCGCACTGCTGCGGCAGACAGCCGTGCCGTCACAAAAGATTTTCGGCGGCAAATTTGACCGCATTGTCGAAAATGACTTTGCCTTCCCCCCACTCGGGAAGTCTTCCCTCCAGTTTCTGAGACTGCCAGTCAGGGGCGTTGAACGGGGAAAGGAATGCCTCCGGATGCGGCATCAGACCGAAAATCCGTCCGGTGGAATCGCAGATTCCGGCAATATCGTTGATCGAGCCGTTCGGATTCTCCGGGAATCCCTTTGCTTTGGAACCGTCCGCAGAAACATAACGCAGCGCAACGAGATTTTCAGATTCGATACGTGCAATCACGTCCTCGTCCGCGACAAATTTGCCTTCTCCGTGGCGAACAGGCAGCCGGAAAGTTTTGATTCCTTTCGTAAAGACGCAGGGAGACTTTTCATTGGCGCCGAGTGTCACCCAGTCATCGCGGAAGACACCGGAATCGTTATGCGTCAGCGCCGCCTGCTGCTCGAAATATCTGCCGTCCAGAGCGGGGGCAAGACCAAGCCGGGTCAAGGTCTGAAACCCGTTGCAGATGCCGATCACGAGCTTTCCCGCTTTGACGAACGCCTTGATGTCTTCGCTGAGCCGGAATTTCAAACGGTTTGCAAAGACCGTCCCGGAACCGAGATGATCCCCGAAAGCAAATCCGCCGATAAACGCGAGAATGTGAAACTCATCCAGTTTTCTTTTCCCGTTGAGCAGATCGTTCAGATGAACCTGTTCAGCAGTCGCGCCTGCGGATTCAAATGCGGCGGCGGTCTCCTTTTCGCAGTTGAGCCCTACGCCGGTAATGATTAAAGCCTTAACATCAGAATACTTGCCCATAAAAATCTCCAGTTTGAATAGACGTAAGAATTTAACCTGAAAACGTCTAAAAATCAAACCTGAAAACAAAAAAAGTCTTCTTTCCGTTTTCCATTGAGCCTGAAACGGCTGAAAAACACCAGCTATTTCTTTTCCCTGATGACTTTTACTTCAAGAGGCGCCAAAGAAATCTCCTTGCCGTTTCCGGAAACAACGCCTTTTTCTCTCGTGGCATTGACCAGAATTTCAAGTTTTTCTCCCTTCAAATTCCAGGAAGCGCCGAAAATCTCCTTTTCTCCGGTGGAAATCTCCGCAAAATCGCCATTGATGAAAAATTCTTCCAGACTGCGTATCTCCTTCACCAGTTTCAACATTTCATCGCGCAATGCGGGATGCTTGTTCAGGTCGAATCTGGAATCCGTGTAAGTATAGAAGAAGATCCCCCGCACCCCTGCGGCAAGAGCCTGATAAGTCATATTCCGGATTTCCTCCGGAGTCGGAGTCCGGAAGAAAGCATCTCCTTCATATCCAAAGGCCTGCGGAACGGCAAAAGGCAGATGTGAAGTTCCTTCCAGCATTTTCACCAGCTCACGCATATTGTAATAAACCATGGAGATCGGCGCTTTGGGCAGCGGATAGGGATCATGACCAACCAGATCGGCACATCGGAGATATCCGTCCGTAAAACCGCTCCTTGTCATAATGACAACGGTGGAAAAGGAATCAAAATGTTTTTTCCGCAAATCCCTTCTCTTCTTCATTAAAACGGCTTTCGCCTCTCCCCGTGAATCCGGCTCATCCGAAACAGCATATCCGATCACAGCCGGATAATTTTTTTTCGGCGGCGGTCCTCCAAGCCGCACTTTTACGCCACGCCGGGAAGCATAATTGATAAAAGTCTCAAAATCCGGATCTCCTTCGGGACGCCGCTGACTGAATAAAAGAATATCCTTCCCCGCCTTGCTTACAAAATCCACTGCAGAAAGCCGCGCCTCGTCAGAAGTCTTCCAGGTAATGTGATAAAAACCGAGAGGAAACACTTTCCTTCCGTCCAGCCGCAGAATATTGTCCATCCCCACACAGTTCAAAGGATTCCGCTTAAAAACAACAAGAGGAGCCTTGATCTCAAAAAGCTGTTTTCCGGAGTTCCGGCAACGCAGAACAGCCCTCAGACAGTATTCTCCGGCATTCAGAAAACTCAGATCACAGTGATACAGATTTTCTCTGATCTTCTTCATTTTCACTTCCTGATCTCCGGCATACAGAACAACCTGATATTTCTCTACATCACTGAAAACAGACGCGGTGGAAAATTCCACTGGAAACGTTCCGGCAATCAAAGGATAAACTTCATCACGCCACGGAAGAAATGTCACGGGTACCTCAACCTCTTTGAACGATTTCAGGTGAATCTCATGATTCTGCATCCTCACCGTCAATGTAAAAAGCAGAGGTTTTGCTGAAGACACTTCATAAGGAACGGAAAAGTCATACGTTCCGTTTCTCCCGGAATCTATTGTCTGCCCGCCCAGGATTTTTCCATCCTGCGACACAGTCCACGTGAAGGTGGCTTTTCTGTCACTGCCCGGCAGTGACAGTGTTGATTTCAAAACGTTTTTCCCATACGATCTTCCATATTCAAAGGTCTTCAGTTCCACTCCCATACGGTTCAATTTGGAGGCGGCAAGGATATTTTCGATATACGCCCGGAAAGCAGCCTGTCTGCCGTTCCCGAAATCGAAATACGTCGTTGTAAAAATAAGCCCTTTCCCGAATTTCCGGTAAAGCATCACGGGCATGCCATCCCCGCATTCTGCCATGCTGACCCATCCTTCCGGCTGAGTATGGTGCAGCCATAATGGCAGGTTGGCAAAAGTTTCCTCCAGCCGGTTCGGGAAAAAATTCACACTCAACGCGGGATCCCAGACACGCCGGGTAATCCGTTGTATGTCTTTGTCGGTGCAGCAGCGCCCATAACGTACTTGAAAATCTTTTCCGAAATGGTGAATGACACGATGAAGTGCGCGCGGCGAGCAGGCAGTGACCAGCAGAAGTGTGCCGCCATTTTTCAAGTATTCTTTCATCTCCGGAGCAACTGCTTCCCAGTCACAGGGCATCTTATCCCCGCTTCCTGTTCCATTGATGATGAGCTCAAAGTCTGAAAAGCGTTTTGCGCCGGCAGCGAGGTCCTTGCACAGAATACGCTCCACTGTCCAGTCTTTATTCGCTGCGATGATCTTATATTCCCGGTCATAGGTGCCTGTCACAATTGCAATCCGATCCGCCGGCAGGACAAAAGGCAGAAGCAGCAAAACTGCAAGACTCAAAAAGTGTTTCATGGAATATCTTCCTTCCTTTAATTGCTTTTTCCGTTAAAGGGATAAAACTCTCCCAGATAAAAGGTTTTTTCCGGAAAATTGATCGTCGTATGAATGTCTTTTTTCTGCAATGAGGCGGCATGTAAATCGAAAAAGAGAAAGTTGATGCTGAAATTGCTGTGCCGCATCTTGTGCTGTCCATTCATCCCGCAGTCTTTGGCGTCGCCGTACCAGCCGAGAACCGAAGGGCGTGTCACGGTATCCATCCTGACATAAAAGCGGTTTCCGGAATCAAAGCTGCACACTTTATTCGTCTGGGCGCTGATATTGGTTCCGACCTGATAATCCGTATTGGGGTACCACGCACGAAATACGGATTTCTTTTCCGCAGGGCAGTGCATGATGCCCGACGGGGCTTTTTCAACATCGCTGCCGTCCCATTTCCACGCCAGATAACCAAGAAGATAAGTCGCATGTCTTCCCTGTCCGAGCAGATAAAGCCAATTGTCGCTTGCGGTATAATAAGCAGATTGTTTGCGGAACCAGTTGCTTCCCGCACTCCATCCGGAAAAATCATTGCCATAGGAGGCAAAGCCATGCCCCACCTGTTTCAGATTATTCATACAGGAAACGGTATGACTTTTTTCTTTCGCCCTGTTCAATGCCGGCAGCAGCATTCCCGCAAGTATGCCAATAACCGCAATTACGATCAGGAGTTCTATCAATGTGAATCGCATCCTTTTCATCAGACACCTCTTTCTTTTATTTTCACGCCGCATTGTCAATTCTCCCTTTTAATTTTCATGCAACTGCCGCGCTCTTCAATCACAGCCGGAAAGAAAAACGGCTTCACATCCATGTTTTTCCCTGATAACAGTGTCGCCATCATAATCTCCGCAGCCTTCTCCGCAATCTTCTTCAACGGCTGGAGAATCGTAGACAGACGGGGGTTGTAAAATTTATTACACTCAACGCCGAGAATGGAAATATCCTCCGGAATCCGCAAACCCGCTTCCATAGCTCCCTGCCATGCACCAAAAGCAAACATGGTGCTCATTGTCAAAATCGCAGTGGGACAGTCCTTTGAATGGCTGAACTCCAGAACTCTCTCCCTTGCCGCCTCGTACCAGGAAGGGACTTTTTCCGTCATAATATAATTTTTCCCGACATGCAGAGAAAAACGTTCGACGGCATTTCTGAAATCCCTGTTCCGCTGGCAGATCATGCTGTTGCCCTCCGGATCACAGGAAAAATAGGCTATTTTTTCATGTCCCAGCCCTACGAGATATTCCACGCCTCTGCCCATTATATCCGGCTCAATATCAATAACGGCACGACCCGCTTCCGAGAGAGACGGATGAGAAAGCCCGATGACGACAGTCGGCACGGTGTTGAACTCCGGTTTGCAGAGCGCCTCGTAAACGGAACCGGAAGGAGCAATTGCAATCAGTCCGTCACAGGCGTGCTCATTCAATTTCTGCATCAGCGTTTCAACCGGAGTCTCTGCGCCGCGCAGCACGGTGAAGTCGCATTCATTAAGCTGGCTCAGAGCCGGCATAAGTTCAGCAAGCACAATATCGCCGTATTCACCCACGGCAGGGATCTCCAGGATTGCAATACGATAATGACGGCGCGGCATGTTGTAAGTAACGAATGCACCGATGCCCCTGCGCTGGAGAATCAACTTCTGCTCTTCCAGAATCTGCAATCCTTTTCTAAGTGTAACCCGGCTTGTTCCGAATTGCGCGGCAAGCTGATGTTCGCCGGGAAGCCGTTCCCCTTCCGGCAGTTCTCCGGAAAGAATCTGTTTTTTCAATATTTCCGCAATTTGAATATAAACAGGCATTGCGGAACTGCATTTTGCAATCTGGATCATCCGAATCATTCTCCACTTGTAATCTCTTGTATATATTATAGACAAGTATTTACAAGTGTCAAGAGGGGAAACAATTTTTTTTTGAAAAAACGGAGACGGCGGCGATAAGCCGGATTCTGTACCTCTTCCGAAGAAAAGGCGGCGACCATCTGTCTGTGCGACCAGAACCCGGGATTCAAACGCCGCGAGCAACGGCTCATCCCCTATTTGGTCTTGCTCCGGGAGGGGCTTGCCTTGACGGAGGGAATTGCTTCCGCTCCCGGCGGGCTCTTACCCCGCCATTTCACCCTTGCCGGATCTGCATCCGGCGGTATGCTTTCTGTTGCGCTTTCCTTTCCGGGGCATATCGTCCCCGGCATCCCTTGATACAAGGGACTCCCCGCTCTATGGAGTCCGGACTTTCCTCCAGTCCAAAGGACCGGCGGCCGCCTGCCGCCGTCTCCGGCATCAATATACGCCCTGATACGTTAAAATCCAGCGGGAAAAGAGTTGTTTTTCGGCTTTTGTGCATTATCTTAACAACTTATCGCGGTCGGCAGGATTCCGGACAGCAGTTTTCTCCGGAATATGGAAACAGCAGAACGGAATGCAAGATTTTGCCTTTTCCTTTTGCCGGAATTCGTCCGCCGCATCCGGAACAGGGAAAGGAACAACGGCAGAATGGATGACGACAAGATTTTTGAAACGATTGATTTTTCTCTTGAAATCGAACGCCTGAAAGACGGAAAGCTGATCGAAATTACACCATGCGTCGAAGTCACAACGGAAAAGCCCGCAACGCTGATCGCCTCTTTTCTGGTGGACGGCATGGAACTGATCGAATCCGCGCGCATCAGTCTCGCCAGAGGGCACAACCGGATTCCTCTGCGGGAAAAGGCAAGAATCGGAAATCCGAACCTCTGGAACGTTCATACGGGGGGAAAACCGTCGCTTTATGAAATGAGCCTGATTTTCCATAAGAACGGACAGCCGCACTACCGGATTACGAAAATCGCGGGGATCCGTTTCCCGGAATTGAAAGACAGGAAAAATTTTCTGCTCAACGGAAATCCCGTCACATTTCAGCGTTACGAATTCGACCGGATTCCGGAGGAAAACGAGCTGGAAAAACTCTGCCGCGCCGAAGGATTCAACTTCACCATGCTGCACGATACGCAGGAGGCGCTGGAGGAAATCCTGACCCTATGCGATCGTCTCGGCATTGCCGCAGCCGTCGAACTGAGCGGAAACAGCAGAATAACCGCCCTGGAACTGCATCCGTCGATCTGCCTGTTCCATGCGCGGAAAGAAAGTGCGGGACACCGCGCCTACCGCGACGCGGCATCGTCGGTTCCCTTCCTCCCGACGGAAGAACTTCCTGAACTGTAACTCCTATTCCGCACGGGAGTAAAGGGTTTTCATCGCCATGGAAAATGCCTCCATCGTGAGCTCGGCGTCATAACCGGCACGATGGGGACGCGCTTCATCGATCTCCTGTCCGAGTCCAAGCGCCTGGCGCAGAAACTGAAGACTGTAACTGGAAAGCCCGGGATAAGCCTTGCGAATCAGGACAATGCTGTCGTACGCGCCGGATTTCCACAGAGGCAGCCCGACACGCGCCAGACTCTCCTGCAGGAAACTGAGGTCGAATCTGGCATTGTGCGCAATGAGTTTGGAACCGCGGGCAAATTCAAGGAACTGATACCCCGCCTCCGTAAACAGCGGGGCATTGGCAACCATATTGTCGTCAATGCCGTGAACCCGCGTCACCTGATAAGGAATCGGTATGGAGGGATTGACCAGAGTTTCAAAACGGGTCTGCACTCCGTCCCTGTCCACGCGCACCGCACCGATCTCCACGATCCGGTCGCGGACGGGGCTCATTCCGGTGGTCTCGACGTCAAACACCGTGAACGGCCCCATGGCATGCCATGCGGACGCCATTCTTATCTGTCTCCGTAACCGTCCGGGTGTTTCCGGAGCCAGTTCCAGACAGACTGGATAATCGCTTCAGCATTCTCGAATTCCGGCTTCCACCCGAGTTCCTTTTTGGCGAGATCGGAGCAGGCGATCAGGCGCGGCGGATCCCCCGGACGGCGCGGAACGACATCCGCCGGAATCGGATGCCCGGTCACTTTGCGTGCCGTGTCAAGAATCTCTTTCACGCTCAATCCGGCGCCGGTTCCCAGGTTGTAGTGCCCGCTTCTCGGAGCATACAGCGCCTTTTCGTGCGCCTGCGCAAGATCAAGAATGTGAATATAGTCGCGGATGCAGGTTCCGTCCGGCGTATCGTAGTCATCGCCGAAAATCATGGCTTTCTCGCGTTTGCCCTGCGCAACCTGAAGCAGAATCGGGATCAGATGGGATTCCGGGTGGTGATCCTCGCCGAAGTTCTCGGTCGCACCGGCGGCATTGAAGTAACGGAGCGCCACATATTTCAGCCCGTAAATCCTGCTGTACCATTTCAACACCTTTTCAAAGCAGAGCTTGGACTCGCCGTAAGGATTGATCGGGAGCTGTTCCGCGGTTTCACTGATCGGGATTTCCCGGGGTTCGCCGAAAGTCGCGGCGGTGCTGGAAAACACAAACGCCTGAACCTTGCCTTCCACGGCAGCATCGGCAAGATTGATCGCGTTGGCAAGGTTGTTGCGGAAATATTTTCCGGGGTCTTTCATGGATTCCCCCACCAGAGAAAACGCCGCAAAGTGCATTACGGCGTCAAAACTGCCGTTCCTGAAGATTTCGATGAGCTTTTCCCGGTCGGCAAGATCGCCGCGGATGAACGTCGCGCGTTTGTCAACCGCCTTCTCGTGACCGGTCACAAGAGAGTCGAATACAGTGACCTGATACCCTTTGTTAAGCATGTATTCCGTGCACGCGCTTCCGATGTATCCTGCGCCTCCGGCAATGAAAATGTTCTTCACGTTGTTCCTCCTTGTTTTTTGTGTCACTATAACGCTTATGGGTTCAAGATGCAATCCGAATCACATCAGAAAATACAGAAAAACCGGAACCGTCACAATACACGCGATCGTTGAAAAAAAGACCGACTGTCCGGCAAAATCGGGGCAGCCTCCGTATTTGCGCACAATCAGCACCGAAGTGCAGGATGCGGGCATCAGGGAAACAATCAACGCCACACGGTAGACCAGCGGCTCCAGCGGCAGCAGCTTCAGCAGAAGAACAGTGAAAAAAGGAATGATGACAAGGCGGACAGCCAGCGTATAAACGGCGTCGAATCTGTGAACCAGCATCCGGATTCCCGTCTTGTACATGGACGCGCCGATCAGCAGCAGGGACAGCGGGACGGCGAGCGCTCCGAGTTTCTCGAAAATATTCATCCCGAAAGCGGGCACCTGAATTCCGGAAAAAACAAAGATCAAAGCCAGGACAACGGCAGCCATATTCGTGGAGCAGAGATTGCGGAGCACACGCTTGAAATCGCGTCCGGCAAGCACTCCGACGCCGAAGGTCCAGAATCCGACGGTCGATCCGACGGTCAGCAGCATCAGCGCCGCGACCGCTTTCGTTCCGAACAGATTGCCGAGAACCACCAGCGGCAGGAAAATGTAGTTGTTCGCGATTGCCAGGTGAATGAAAGTGCTGTTCCTGCGCGGCGATTTGTCATGAAGCCCGTAAACCAGCAGGTAGCCGCAGAGCGCGCCGAACGCCATGATCCCGAGTCCGATCAGCGGAAGCTGCCAGATCATCCCGATGTCCTCCGCCGTAAAGTTCTTCACGACGCTGGAAAAGGTCAGGAACGGCAGCAGCATGTCAATGGAGAGTCTGCCGAGCTTGCCCAGGTCTTTGTCCTCGATCATCTTGAGATAATACGCCCATGCTCCGAACCCGAAAAAGATAAAGGTCTCAAGGATCGCGAGAATCACCTTCATCATCATATCCATATCCATAACTGCAGTCTCTTCCATAAAAATTGAAACCCATAATATACCGCATCTTTTTCATCATTCAATGAATGACGGATTGATTTCCGGGCAAACCGTGCTAAAATTAAAAGGCATGAATCCGGAAAGTGAAGGACAGCAATGAATCAGCACATGACAGATGACGATTCCATGAATCTCAGTAAATATTTGAGTTCCGCGGGTGTATGCTCGCGGCGCGGGGCGGCGGAACTGGTCGCCGCCGGAACCGTCGCCGTCAACGGAGTCACGGCGCAGAGCCCTGGACAGCGCGTAACGCGGAAAGACCGTGTCACCCTCCGCGGCAAACCGGTGACTCCCGTCCGAGAATACGTCTATCTCATGCTTCACAAACCGCGCGGTTACGTCTGCACAATGGAAGACCCCCACGCGAAGAAGAAAGCGGTCGATCTGATTCCGCTTTCAAAAGAAATACGCATTGTCTCCGTCGGGCGTCTCGACAAGGACAGCGAGGGCTTGCTCCTCTTCTCCAACGACGGGGATTTCATCGCCCGGCTGACACATCCCCGTTATGAGGTGCGTAAAATCTACCAGGTCAGCGTCGAAGGCGAAATCGCCCCCGCTGCGCTCCATCGTCTGACAAGTGACGGCATCCGCGACCGCGGCGATCTCCTGAAGGCGGAGCGCATCCAACGCATCGCACCGGGAAAATATGAATTCACGCTTCATGAAGGCAAAAACCGTGAAGTCCGCCGTATGCTGGAATACTGCGGCAAAGCGACACGCCGCCTGAAACGAGTCGCCGTCGGCGGACTTGAACTCGGCAGCCTCCCACCGGGCAGGTGGCGCCGCCTGACGCCACAGGAGGTCCGCCTCGCCTTCGGGGAAAAACCGGAGGGAATCAAGTGACTCCCTCCGGCGCTTCGTCTGTCATTTGACCCCGATTAACACAAAATGGTTTCCCGGAATTAATGTATTCTGCAGATCGGATATTGTCATTGCCTTCCCGTTCCACAGATCGTAATAAACGGAGACATTGGGAAGTGTATGCGTCAGCGCCAGTTTCCGGCTGTCTCTGCCGAGATTCCCGGCGACAATCAGATAACGGTACGGGCTTCCGGCGGGAAGTTCATACCAGCCGGCATAGACATCGGGAGAAGCAGAACTGACCGAGGAATCGAACCAGTAACCATGGAACTTCGCCCCCGCCAGCTTGATCCGGTCCTTGATGATCCACCAGCGGTCAACTGTTTTCCTTTCAATGCTGTCGGGAGTGATTCCGACGTCATGCAGCAGACACGGAGTCATGGTGCGTATCGCCCATTCCGGATTGGAGGCAAAATCACTCCGCCGGGATTTGAGATGCACGAAATTTCCAGCGGCACGTTCCGGCTGGGGCAGCAGAATCACGCTGACGCCGCGAATCACCGGATTCATCGTGGACTGCCAGGCTTCTCTGGAAATGTCTTCGCAATAGAAATAATCCGGATTCCTGCCGAACCCGCCGTGGAATTCCTCGCCGGGCCAGACATGATCCGAAAAATTATGCACGAATGGAACAATATCCGCGGCAGGAACATGATTGACCAGCGTTTTGCCGTATTTGCGGATCAGCTTGTATTCCCGCATCATGAACTCGCGCTGTCCCAGCATGGTGGACGTCCGGTATTTCTGACCGAAGGCATCCACTCCGCCGCAGCCGTGGCGGACATTCTCGCAGACCTTGCTGTGCGGGCAGTCGTTGTAAATGCCTCCCAGCAGAGGATTGATCCTGAAAAGCCGTTCCAAATTATAAAGATGGGCATCGGTAATTCCGGTCTGTCCGCAGCAGGAGTAAATGGTCTGCGGCACACCATCCTCCTTATATCCCCAGATCGTCGTCGGAAGCGTGACCCAGTCATTGAAGAAGTAGTCATATTCCGCTTCATTGGTCCCTACGTGAAACGGCATTACGTAATTGATGAGCCGGTAAGGAATGTGCGATTTGGTTTTCCAGCCGTTGTTTTCCAGCGCGGCGCTTTCCCTGACATATTTCCGGTAGCGTTCCATCCAGCGCGGTTTATGGCTGCTTGGCGTCAACCAGCGCTGATCCGTCTGATAATCGGCGAAAGCATGGTCGCCGCCGCCACCGAACTGCAGATTCTGCATCGTCGGCACCCGGTACCCTCCGTAATTATGGTCGCGCCAGCCTTTGATCGGAGAACGCGAGGGCGTCCCCTGGAACACCATGGTGTACCACAACCGGGTCTTGACCTCCACCGGACGGGAAATGATTTTCGCTGTCACGGACACTTCCTCCGCATCGCGGATGAGGATGACATTTTTTTCTCCGGGATGGTTCGCCCAGTTCGCATTGGACTTCGGATGCCATGCCAGTCCCTTTTCCAAGCCGCTTGTCCACAGCAGATTATTACAGACATTTTGCACAGGGTTGAACTCGCGTTCAATGCGGTCGTTTTTCCAGATATCCAGCCCGTCATTGTAGTTCTGCTTGAACACATAGCGGGAATATTCGGCAGGGATTTTCCAGCTCAGCGTCAAAGCGGAAAGCTGTTCCGGAATCCGGACGGGAGTCATATCCCAGTCAACCAGATACATGCCATCAAACCAGAGCTGCCCTTTCCATGTAAAAGTAAAGTCGCATACCGCACCTTTGCCGGAGAGTTCGATATAATCAGGATATTGTTCCCCGACCTTGAAATCCGTCCATGCCACTTTCACACCGTCGGCAGTCAGCACAGGCGGGACGATCAGCATATCACTGCCGCGCGAAACAATCTGCACCGGGAACGGTCCGCTGTCAAAACGATATTCACGGTCCAGCACCCGGAATGTCCGGTCATTCACCTTGACCACCGGCGTCCACGGCAGCGGGACGGTATGGTCAACGGAAACCTTCACCTCATAAGGAGTCATATCCGGAACCCGGAAGCGGATACGGTTGACCAGACTGTCCGAGCCGTCCAACTTCGCTTCAATCCAGTAATTCCCTTCCGTCAAACCGTCCGGCAGCGGCAAAAATACGCTGAATACGTTCTGACGGGCGGTGAAAGACTGCGTGCTGTACACTTTATCCTGCTTTTCAGACAACAGCCGAACGACTCCGGGCATGCCCTGCTCCTGAATCCTTTTCAAAAGTTCTGCACCCGCATTGTTGGCATCCACAGAAACCGCGATACGCTTTTCCTGCGGACGGCAGTCGAATTGAAGTTCCAACGGATAATTGACATAATAATAAGTCTCATACTGATAAAGAGAACGGCCCGAAGCATCTACGGCGGAAACAGCCAGACGCTGGCGCCCGACCGGCAGAGAAACCTGCCACGGCATATCAGCCGGTTCCCCGTTATAGTCGGTCCTGCTGCCGTTCTCCAATTCATAAAATGCCTTGAATTTTACAGCGTTTGAAGAACGTTCCGCAGCCAGGTCCATCTGGCCGAGCGGCAGATTCCCCAGACTGCGGATACCGGCAAAAACCGGATCATCCCGGAACAGAATCTTCCCGAAAGATTTTGGAGAATCGTAATATCCCTCCGGTACAGCCCAGGCAAATGAACCCAGTTCGTCAAGATAACTGGAAATATAGAAATTCCCGGTCCAGTCGTCATTTCCGTTGAAACCGCCGATGTCCGCAAGCGGCAGTTCAAATTCCGCACTCCAGAAATCCCTGCCGCGAAATGCCGCCGCTTTTGCTCCGGCATTCCATGCGGACTGCCCGTTTTTCTGGTCGAAAATTACACCGTTGGAATTGATAATGAACTGGTATTTAACTTTCCGGGCAGGCGAATACAGAAAAAATTCAAATGAGTCATCCTCCCACAAATTGCCGTCACGGACAGTATGTGCAAACCGTTTGGACGGCACATCGCAGAAAAATGCGACATAAAGATTTTTCCCGTCATGTTTCAGGCGCGCCGCACCGTTGATTTTCTGTTTTCTGTTGATACTGACTCCGGTCATTTCACGCACAGGAACGGCGGCGGCATCCGACCACTCCGCAGGATTGATTTTCCCGTCCAGCGTCACCTCTCCGGTTGCTTTCGGCACACTGACGACCTGCTGCAAACGTTCAGAACCGAACTTGGATGTAAAGTATTTAAGATATTCATCATTGATCTCTTTCGCACTCAATGGACGATTGTATATCCGCAGATTGTCATACGCGGTACGGTGATTCTTATCAGCCCCGTCGGATTTCTTCCCGAGACTCATCCAGCCCCATCCGGCGGGTTCCGGAAATGTCATCGCTGTATCAAATTTAAGCTCCGGATTACGCCATTCCACCGTTTTCGGCAGGACGCCATCCACATACAGCTTCATTCCGTTGCGATCCCAGACCGCATCCAGTTTGTGCCATTGGTTGTTTCCCCAGTCTTTTTCATCGATCAGCACTGCGGCGGTAAATGTTTTTTTCGTTCCCGGAGCCTTCTGATTTTCCAGATAAAAAAACAGATGATTGCTCCAGAGATACTTCTGAATATAAATTGTAAAATCCTTCTGACCGGCTCCGAAAAATACTTCAATGAATTTATTGTCCGTTTTCCAGTTCAACGGCGCAACCCACAGCGATACCGTTCCCTGACGGGGATCCAGATTGTCTTTCATATTATACTGGCATTCCTCAGTACGATCCATGGCCAAGGCATTGCCTTTGCCCGCCACTCCTTCCCACATGCGAAGCTGCAGCCCGGGATTGGCGAATGTCGTACTTTTTGGATCCCCTTTTGCATAATCGGCGGTAACCGAATAACCGTCAAACGTCACTTCGAACAGCAGAGCAGGATCACGGGCAGGTTCCGAGGCAAAGACACCTGTCCATGCAATTACAGCCCATAACAGGGAAACAACATACTTTTTACCATATAGCGTCATTTTGCATTCATCTCCTTTTGGTAATTGGCGTTGATCTCCTCTGCGCTTAACGGGCGCCCGTAAATCCGCACATTGTCAAATGCCGTACGGCTGATTTTATTCTGTTCATCGCTTTTCTTCGCGATACTGATCCAGCCCCACGCGGCTGCGGGAAATTCCATCGGCGCATCGAACTTTACTTCCGGCTTGCGCCATTCCACCGCTTTCGGCAGGACACCGTCCACATACAATTTTATGCCATTGGCATCCCATACCGCGTCCAGCTTGTGCCACTTGCCTTCCGGCCAGTCCTCTTCATCAATCAGCACCACAGCGGAATACGCCTTTTTCTGTCCGGGAGCCATCTGGTTCTGATAATAAAACATCAGGTGATTACTCCAGAGATACTTTTGAACATACATGCTGAAGTCTTTTTGCCCGGCTCCGAAAAATACTTCAATGAACTCATTGCCCGTTTTCCAGTTCAACGGCGCAACCCACATGGAAACAGTTCCCTGTTTCATGTCAAGATTATCTTTCATGTTATAAAGACAATCCACAGTCCGGTCAATCGACAGAGCGGTTCCTTTTTTTCCGACGCCTCCCATCGCGCGGTTCGCCGCTTTCAGTCCGGCATTTGGAATTGTGAAACATTTGGGATCGCCTTTCGCAAAATCGGCAGTCAGCGTATCCTTCTCAAAGGTCGCTTCAAAAAGCAGCGAGGGATCCCTTGAGGTCTCCGAAGCAATCGCTCCGATACCGAGAAACAGAGTAGTGGCAACGGCAAAACAAATCTTCATTTTTCGTCTCCTTGATTTATTTATATAATTTATCATCAGTGGAATATGCAATTGGAAGAATCGTCTGAAATCTTGCCGAGGCAACATGTCCGTCCAGATAAAGGATATTGGTGTTCCAGTTATGTCTGTCATAACCAACGGAAAGATATTGCGGAGTAAGGTCGGTCCGGATATGATAAATATTGGGGAAACGCTGGTTGCCCTCCTTCCCATAAAGCACTCCACCGATACTGTAAGGCATGACAACACCATCCGTCAGTACTCCGCACCTTGAGCTCTCTCTGAAAAGACTCAGCTTATTGGGCTTAATCAAGCCTGCGTCTCCATCTGCATATTTACCCAATAGAGAACCGTTGACAGTATAATTTCCAAGCCATGCGACAATTCCCGTCCCCTTGTCTCCCCAGCATTCCTTTCTGGACGGACAGTACCAGGGATACTTTCTCTGATTTTCCTTGTTTGCCGCAGTTGTCACTGCAACCCCATAATGATGCATGGTCAGTTGAATCTGGAAAGTATGGGCCTGACCATCCAGCAGAAAGTTGGAAATCGGGAGATAATCCTGAAAATCGGAAGTATATTCGGAAAGCATCAGACCGATACTTTTCTGCTGGCTGAGGCATTTGATTGAAATTGCGGTTTGTTTCGCCTTGTTCAAAGCCGGAAGCAGCATTCCCGCCAGGATCGCAATGACAGCGATTACGACAAGCAGTTCCATCAGTGTAAAACAATCTCTTTTACCGCTCACAGTAGCTTCTCCTGTGTTACCGTATTTTTCATTGTGGATTTTCCGACAATCAGCGGGGCGAGACGTTTTTCCTGCTTCAAATCCGAAACAGAGACTCCGCCGCAAACCAGACGGCAGGCGTCGCGGACGACATCCATGGCAAGTTCAAACATCGGAACTCTGACATGCGTCAAAGAGGGAATCAATCCCTGAAATGTCATGCCCGAGGCAATGGCGGCAACCTTGAGTTCCGTCCCGATCTGAATCCCCAGTTCGGAACAGGCCTCATAAAGATTCATCACAAAATAAGTCTGATTGCAGAAAATGAAATCGGGAACATGAAGTTTCAAGGCGTTCCTGAGCGCAAGATCCGGGTTCTCGCCTGAACAGAACTCGAACTGCAGTTCATCCGGAGTCTCCAGCCCGTACCGCCGGCAGTATTGCAGGAAAAGCCGCGCTCTGTCGCGGAAATTCCGTTTCTCCTCCATTTCGCTTTTTGGATTCCTGACATCGGTCAGGTCAAAATAAGAAACCGTTCCGATCTTTCTGCAGCCGCATTCCGCCGCATGTCCTGCAAGCGTTTCCACGGCATGTCTCCGGTCGTAATTGGCTTCAATCAGTCCGGTACCTGCCGGAACATCATCGGAAAACTGAAAGACCGGTTTTTCCCGCGCCAGTTCCAGCTGAAGCTCGGAAAGCTGTTTCCCGGCAAAAACGACGGCGTCATACTTCCGGAGTTTTTTCACCTGGCTCAGCATCCGCAGAACTTCCATATCCTTGTCCACATAGATGAAATCCGTCTGCGCTCCGTATTTTTCTCCTCCGTACAGCAGTCCCCGGTAGATTTCGGAGTTCAGCGCCCAGCCTTCGGGATCCAGGATCTCACGGGAAATCGCGGCTTCGGGGAAAACAAAGGCGATCTTCGCAGTCTTCCTCTCCTTTGCGAACTGGTCATTCACGAAAATGCCGCTTGCCGGAACCGATACGACGAAGCCGTCCGACTCCAGCTGCTTCAAGGCGCGCTGAACCGTCAGGCTGCTCACCTTGAATTCCGCGGAAATCTTCCGCACGCTGTCGATCTTGCGTCCGGGCGCATAATAAGCCGTTTCAATCCGCCGCTGAAGAATCCGCTTCAACTGCAGCGGCAACGCCACGGGACTCTCTTTGTCCAAAACCTCAGGCATGATTCCCTTTTCTGTATCATTCATCTGTCTTATACTGTATCACCACAGTTATATATTATAAGCATTTTTCAAACTTTGTCAAGGGGGAAAATGGCAGGAAAAAGAACTTTTTCTCTGTCAGCCCGATGGTCCGCCGGATTTTTCTGCCGGAAACGCTCAGATCCGTTCCCTGCGGATCGGAAGCCAGCGAATGATCTGCTGGATTTTCTGGTCCCAATATCCCCATTCATGGGCGCCGGGACCTTCGTCATACGTAAAATCAATCTTGAGATTTTCCAGATGCCGCCGGAATTTCTGATTCTCCTCATAAAGAAAATCCGAAGTTCCGCAGGTCATGAAAAGTTTCGGCAGAACGATACCGTTTTTCACGCAGAGTTCCGCTTGAGCGTACAAGTCATTGATCGACCCCGGCACAGCCATTGAGTCGCCGAAAATATTGCGGAATTCGGCAGCTCTTTCCGGAATGTGGCTGAGAAGCTGAAGCGGGGAAAGCGCACCGGAAAGGCTCGCCGCCGCCGCGAACTTCTGCGGACAGTTGAACGCCAGTTTGAATGCGCCGAAACCGCCCATGGAAAGGCCTGCCACGAAGGTGTCCTCCCGTTTTTCGGACAGCTTGAAGAAAGAGTGCATAAGCCGCGGCAGCTCTTCGCTGATATAAGTCCAGTATTTCAATCCGCACGCCATGTCGGTATAATAACTGCGGTGGGCATTGGGCATAACGAGAGCAAGCCCGTACTGCGTCGCATAACGTTCCACGGAAGTCCGCCGAATCCAGATTGAATGATCGTCGGACATGCCGTGCAGCAGATAAAGCACGGGGCATCCGCCCTCGCCCGCCACCCCTTTCAGCCCGATCTGCCCTGTTGTCTTCTGCGGCAGAACCACATTGACGCTGGAAACCATTCCCAGCGATTCCGAAAAAAGACTGCACTCGAAAAATGCCATTTGAATATTCTCCCTGCTTGGTTGATTCCTTTGCTATGGAACATATAATATTCCCCTGGAACGGAAATTTTACAAATGATTTTTTCATTTATCCGCTTGCCCTTATCGAAAAGAGTAGTAACTTATCCCCTGAATCAACAACGGACACAAAATCAGGAGTATGAATGTCTATGCGTCGTTTCATCGCTGTCTTATTGGTGCTGGCGGTATTTCCGCTGGCGGCTCAGGTCACAGTCACAGGAGAAGGGAAAAAAGGCAATCCGACCCTCCGGATTCAGAATATCACAGGCAATGAACAAATCGCCGGAAAAATTGCATCCGACTTTCGCTACTGCGGCTGGTTCGACGTGGTTCGGAACGGCGCAAGTGATTACGTCATAACGGGGAACGCGGGAGACAACACGGCGACGCTCACTGTCGCCAACGGCGCCGGAACTCCGATGTACACCGTCACAGCAAGAGGCAAGGATGCGGCAAAGACCGCACATGCCGCGGTGGATGCCGTTCTGAAAAAAGAGTTCAACATTCCCGGAATCTGCCGCACCATGATCGTTTTCGCGGCGGAAGTCGGAAAAAACAAGAAGGAAATCTATGTCTGCGACTTCGACGGTTCCAACATCATCAAGCTCACGAACAACAACACGCTTTCGATTGAACCTTCCTGGCATCCGAACGGACGCGCCATCATCTACAATCAGTTCCTCATCTCCTCCACCCCGCTGGTGGAATATGATCTGCTCAACTACCGCAGCCGCGCACTGGTCCAGCAGAACGGTCTGAACTCCGGGCGCATCTCCCCCGACGGCAAAAAAATCGCATTCGTAGTTTCCGTCGGCAACCAGATGGATCTTTATGTGCGCAATGTGGAGGGGGGCAATCTCAAGCGCCTGACCAACGACCGTGCCGTGGAGGCAAGCCCCGCATGGTCGCCCGATTCCAGCCGGATCTGCTATGTCTCCAATGCGAACGGGCGCCCGCGCCTCTACATCATCAACGCCGGCGGCGGAACTCCGAAACGGATTCCCGGCGTGCTCGGCAGTGAATCCGTTTCACCGGCATGGTCGAAAGACAACAAACTTGCCTACTCCGCCCGTCTCGGTGCATATACGCTCAAGGTACTGGATCTTTCCACTGTCATGGATTGCGAAGGACCCAGGAACGAGAGCGCCATTATCGCGGACTCCTCCATGCCTGTTGTGGAAGGGGAAAGCCCCTCATGGGCGCCGGACAACCGTCATGTCGTGCTTTCCAACAAAGGCGTCATTTACATTGTCGATACGCGCACGAACAAAAAACGCGTGCTGGTTTCCGGCAAATCCAAATGCAACGGTGCGGACTGGTCGCCGATCCTTTACTGAACTGAGGCATACAGAAAATATGTGGAACATTCAAGAGGCGCTGAACTGGCTCGCCGGACTGGAGTTTTTCGGCGTCAAATTAGGGTTGGACCAGACACGGGAACTTTTCCGGCGCATTGGTTCGCCGGACCGGAAACTCCGCTTCATTCATATTGCCGGCAGCAACGGCAAAGGTTCGACCGGCGCCTTTCTCGAATCCGCGCTCCGGAATGCCGGTTTCCGCACAGGGTTTTACTCTTCCCCGCATCTTGTCGACGTCAATGAGCGTTTCATAATCAACGGCGTTCCCGTCGATGACATCCGCCTCGCGGAAGCGCTGGACAAGATCCGTTCCGCGGCGGACGCCATGAGGAATGAAAACGGAATGCGCGTCACTTATTTTGAAGCGACAACTGCCGCCGCGGCGCTGCTTTTTGCCCAGGCGGAAGCGGATTTCGCCGTATGGGAAACCGGAATGGGGGGACGTCTGGACGCAACTTCCATAGTTGCACCTGTCGCCACGGTCATCACGACAATTTCGATGGAGCACAAGGAATATCTCGGCGACACGCTGGGAAAAATTGCATTCGAGAAAGCCGGGATCATCAAACCGGGCGTTCCGCTTTTTCTCGGACGCTCCATCCCGCAGGAGGCATATACTGTAATCGCGGCGCACGCAAAGGAACTCAAAGCACCCGTCATCCAGCCGCCCGAAGCGCCGGAAAATGCCGGGCTGATCCTCGAAAACGAAATTCCATATCAGACATTCGACGGCAGAAAAACCCGTTTGCTTGGCAGACATCAGCGGAACAATCTGCTCCTTGCCGAATGCGCCCTCAGGTATCTTGCGGAGCAGTTCCACTTTGATTTTGCAGAAGCCGCCCGGGGATTCGCCAATGCGCAGTGGCCAGCGCGTTTTCAGGTGTTCCCCGGAGAAAACACCGTATTCGACGGCGCCCACAATCCGGAATGCGCAGAGGTTCTTGCGGCAACCCTGAAAGAGGTTTATCCCGGCGAGAAATTCGATTTCATCTACGGAACCTTTGCGGATAAAGACTGCATGGTCTTCCTGAAAACTTTAGCTCCGCTCGCCGCATCATTCACTTTTACGACGGTAAATTCGACACGTCCAAGCCGCACTCCGTCGGAACTGACGGCTCTGGTTCATGCTTTCGCGCCGGAAATTTTCTGCGGAGACGCCGATCTGAAAACAGCACTGGAAATGAAAGTCCCGCATCGGAAAGTGCTTTGCGGTTCACTTCATCTCTGCGGTGAGGCGCTTGCACTGCGCAGACGGAAACAATACATTTCAACGCGTTACTGAGACAGTCCCGCATGTCCGGCATGGAGAGACATTCATCCGTCTCCTTAAAAAGTCACCGGATGAACAGCAGGTAGCCGAGAAGGAGAGCCGCCATGAAATAGGAAAATATGCCCGCTTCCCGCCATCTGCCGGTAAAAAGTTTAATCAGGGGATAGGAAATCAATCCCATCGCTATGCCGTCTGCAATGCTGTAGCAGAAAACAATTCCCGTCAAAATGACGAAAGAAGGCACCGCTTCGCTGTAGTCATCCCAGTTAATCAGCCTGACACTGCGCATCATCATGAGTCCGACAATCACCAATGCCGGAGCCAGAACCTGCGGATAACCGGAAATGGCAAAGATCAGCGGTCCGAAAAACATGGCAATGACAAAGCAGACGCCCGCCGTGACGGCGGAGATGCCGGTTTTTGCACCGGCTTCGATTCCCGCCGCACTTTCAACGTATGCCGTCACAGTGCTCTGTCCCAGCAGTGCTCCGGTCAAAGTCGCGGTGGCATCCGCACCAAACGCCCTGCCCGCGTCCGGCAGTTCGCCTTCCTTCGTGAGAAAACCTCCCTGTGCGGCGGTTCCGATCAAGGTGCCGAGCGTGTCGAAAACATCCATCATCGTGAAAATGATAATGAGCGGCAGAAGCGCGGAGAAATGTGTCCATAAAGCGGCAAGGTCGAACTGCAGGAAAACCGGCGCCGGAGACGGCGGCAGGGAACACACCCCGGTAAACTGCAGCTTTCCGAAAACCAGCGCCACAAGAACACTGGTGCAAATCCCCAGCAGAATCGCCCCCTTTATGCGCAGGACATGGTATGCGGCAATGGCAAGCAGACCCGTGAAAAACACCAGGGAATCCACATTGCAAAGGTTCCGGTTCAATCCCGGATGAGCAGAATCACCCATTACAATAATCCCGCCCTTTTCAAGCCCGATCAATGCGATGAACAAGCCAATGCCTCCGGCAATTGCATATTTCAGATTCATGCTGATCGCCTTTGCGATCATATTGCGGATATTCATAAAGGAAATGACAAAGAAAATCAATCCGGAACAGAAGATCACGGCAAGCCCGAGTTGCCAGACCCGAGGATCATTCAAAGGAAGTTGCAGCTGTTTTGCACAGAGAGGAAGCAGAGTCAGCACGAAAAGCACATTCGCCCCCATTCCGGGGGCCAGGGCGACCGGATATTTCGCGATCATGCCCATAAAAAACGATCCAAGAGCGGAAGCAATGCAGCACGAGGTGAAAAGCGCCTTCTGATCCATACCGGTCGGCTGCCCGAAAAATGCTCCTGAAAGCATCATCGGCTGCAAAAAGATGATGTAACTCATTGTCAGAAAGGTCGTCACTCCGCCGATCAGCTCAAAATTCCATTTCGCGTTCCGTTCTTTGAACTCAAAATACCGTTCTGTCTTTTCAAGAAAATTCATCGGATTCTTCCCCTTGCCTTAGTGGTTGAAGCATAATCTAATACATTTGCAATGTTTTATCAAACGAAATGCGGCAATATGAACCGAATAAGAAGCCGGACAATATCGCAGGCGGCATCTGCATTCAAATGCCGGCAGCGGAAACAAAGCTGTTGAAGAAAAATAGGGTTTCCGGCTTGACAACGGAGTAAAAACCATTATCTTGTTAAAAACGGGCAACATGGGAGGCAGATATGGTAACTGCAATTATTCTTGTCAAAGCAAAACGGGACCTGATTATGGAAATCACGGAGGAACTCCTGAAGATAGACGGAATTGCGGAGGTTCACTCCATTGCCGGGGAATATGATCTGGCAGTGATTGCAAGAGTCGGAGACAATCAGGAGCTTTCGCTGATTCTCGCAGACAAAATGTGCCATCAGATGAGAGGAATCACGCATACAAAGACTCTGATCTCACTCGGGGCGCATTACAACTTCGATGAAAAAAAAGTTTTCAAAAAGGCAAAAAACAAGTAACTTCCCATCCATGGAGGAGGCAGTCTCATGAACAGGACTCTTTTGGCGGTAACGTTTCTTTTTTCCGCAGTGACGCTCTGCGCGGATCCCCTGAAACTTCAGCTCCCGGAAAAAATTTACGCGGTTCCCGGAATCGAAACCAATATCTATTTCGACAATATCGTATTGACTCCGAATTCCGATTTCTATGTTTTCGACGTCGACTGCCGGAAAGGACGCAACGACCAGAAACGGTGGCGTTTCGTTCCTGCGGACAAAGACGTGGGGGAGTATGACTGGAGTGTAAAAGTCATGGACGGAAGCGGCACTCTTGCCGAAGGAAAAACGAAACTGATCGTTTCGCCCGCCAATGCGGGCAGAGGCAGAAGAATCTCGATTCTCATCGTCGGAGACAGCCTTACCAATGCAACGGTCTATCCCGCACGCCTGTTTGAGCTGACGCAGGGAGAAAAAAATCCGAGACTGACAATGATCGGCTCCAACGGTCCGAACAGAAAACCGCAGAAAAACGGCGTCGCACATGAAGGCTGGGGCGGCTGGACATGGAAGACGTTCCTAACAAAAACAGCGCCTCATGCAAAGAAGAATCCGAAACCGTGGGATGTGCCGAGCCGTTTCCTTGCAGTCAGGGACGGCAAGGCAAAACTTGATTTTCAGGCATACCTCGATCAGTACAATGACGGCAAGGCGCCTGATTTCATCACGGTTCAGCTCGGAGTCAACGACATTTTCGGGGCAAAAGACGAAAATGTGGATCAGAAGATCAAGGACATTCTCCAATCAGCCGATACTCTCCTTGCCGAATTCCGCCGGGTCGCGCCCAACGCAAAAATCGGAATCGGTCTGGTGACGCCCTCCGCCCGTTCCCAGGATGCGTTCGGGTCAAACTACAACTGCGGGCAGACCCGCTGGCAGTACCGGAAGAATCAGCACAGTCTGAACGAAGCATATCTGAAAAAATTCACGAACCACCCGGATAAGAACATTTCCGTCATTCCGACAAATGTCAATCTGGACTGTGAAAACAATTTCCCGGTGGTCTCCGAACCGGTCAGCAATGGAAACGCCGCAAAGATCACGCGCCAGAGCAATGGAGTTCATCCCTCTTCCGCAGGATACCGCCAGATCGGCGACACATTCTACTGCTGGCTGAAATACCAGCTGAACAAGGCAAAGTAATGATATTCCGATCCTCCGCAGGACTGTTCCGCTCTTGCCGCAGGATTCTGTGCGCGGGACTGTCTGCCGCGCTTTTCTGCGCATTTGCGGAGGAGGAGCACCCGCGCGAGATGATCCGCATTGATGTGACCTCCCTCCCAGCCGCAGCGGAAAGCATCTCCGGAATCGGCAATGCGATCGCGCCGGGCTTCGCGGATTCCGTGGTCATGCTCACCGTCATTTTCAGCATGACTCCTCCCGCGCTGCTGATGGATGTCACGAAACCTTTCTCCATTCTCTTCTATGAAAACCGGAACGCACCCGCCGTATGTTTTGTTGCATACGCGCGCCCCAATGTCCGGATTTTTGAAAAATCAGACCTGAAAACGGGTTCTCTGAAAATGGAGGCGGAACCCTTTCAGAAAGATCATATCCTCATCAAAACACTGAATCTTCCGGGGATTCATCCTTCGCTGTTTCTCCCCGCCGAAACCTCCGCCGCCGTATTGCAAATCGAGGCGAATCCCCGACTTCTGAAACAGCAGTTCAATTTAAAGTCCCTGGCTTCAGAAAAGGCAAAAAAAATCCCGGCGGCAATGGATGACTTCATTGAGTCCTTTCAGCGGTTGAACCTGACCGTCTGTATGCCTTCACAGAACCGGCTCATGCTGGAACTGGACGGGCGGCTCTCCCCCGGCAGCAGCCTCGGAAAATACCTGGCGGCTCCTCCTCCCCTCCCGTCTGTTTCCTCTTTTGAAAACGCGGAGGAGCTTTTCATTCTGAACATTCCCGCAGATCGTCCTTTCCGGGAATATCTCCTGCGGATTCTGCCCGGGTTTTCAACCGGTCTGGAACGGGAAGAACATTTGCGCAGAAGTCTTGTCAACGCCTCCAGCGGAATGATTGCCGTCAGCGTCTCTTTCCGCAACTCCCCGGACGCGACTGCCGGAGAAAGGCGTCTGGTGAAAGCGGTGTTCGGACTTGAGCGCAGTTCCATTCCGGATGTGAAAAAATCTCTGGACGCTTTTCCCGAAACCCCGTTCGGCGGTCTCAGGCTGATCGCCAGGGAAAAGACGCCGGAAGGGGAAAATCTTCTGTTCAGCCGTGTAGAAGATCAGTCCATTGCCTTTTTTTACTGCGGAATGGTTCAGGCGGAATTGCAGACACTCATGAAAGAAAGGAAAATCATGCTGAAACGGAATGCTCCCTTTGTGCTTCATGACCTGAAATCGGGAAGCACACCCGTCACGCTGGAATGCCAGGGGGAACACGTGCTGCTGAAAATTGACGCAGACAGGGAATTCTTCCGCCAGTTTCCGCCGCTGATCGACAGACCGATTCAACAGCTGATGATGAAACGCGGGAATACGTTATAGTTTCAAGGAATCATCGCGGAATTCAATTTTGCAGGTCAGCGGATTGACAATGAGAGTCTTTGCCATTGTATATCTGTCAGAACCTTCGGTAAACACATTCGTCGCCTGAATGTTGTCTTTACTGACAGGAACACCTTCCATAAGCCGGAACCGGAGAGCCTTGGACAGTTCAATTCCAGCAAGCTGCCCGTTCGGCTTGAAAATAATTGCCCGGACAACGTCTTTTTTGACACTGTCATCCTCCGTGGAAATCGATTTTATTTTTCCCAGAGGAACTTCTGCCACAACATATTCTGTCGGCAAATCTTCTTCCGATTCAGAAGAAGAACCGGATGCCGGGGTAATCAGACAAAAATCTTCCTCCTCCTTGTTAATCACGATTCCTTTGTCCATCAGCTTCCAGTCCTCGCCATCTATCCATGAATCAAAAACCCACTTGTCATCTTCATTTTTATAGATGATGCACGGACGGTAACATCTGAAATAAAAATCTGTTTTCCCGGTATTTTCCAAATCGTCTCCCGTCGGGAACACCAGCGCGACGTAACAGTTATTCGTAACGGCGTAAGAACGGGTGGCTTTGATCTTGGCGGCAAGTTCACGGGTGGTGGATGTCATGGCTCCGCCTTTCATCATGGCGGTGAATGCGGGCGTCGCAATTCCCAGAATGACAGCGGCAATCGCCACGACGACCAGGAGTTCCACTAAGGTGTAACGATGAATTTTTCTCATAACTTTCCCTCATCGGTTATCCGAAAACAAACGAATACTGTTCAGATTTTTCTGAACAATACTATTGCGAATGCCCTTTGTCAAGCTCCGAAAGAAAAAAAGCAGTTTCTCCGCGTCAGGCAGACCCGTCAAAATCCGGGAAAACTGAAACGCGGAGAGAGCAGATCCAATTTCATCCGCCCTGTCCCATGCCGCAGTTCCGCTGGAATATGCCGGGATTGACGCAGACCCATCGAATCTGCGTCAGCCCCCTGAACCGCACATCATTTCTCCGTCGGGACAACAATCCCTTTGATGATGATGTTCTGGCAGAAGATGAAGACCAGCAGAGTCGGCACCGCCGCAATGATCAGAGCGGCAAATCCCACCGCCTGGCTGGAACGGATCTGAAGCTGATACAGATGCACCATCATCGTCCACATGGACTTATCCTGGCACAGCAGGAAAGCCATCATGAAGTTGCCGTATGCCAGCGTAAACGTATTCAGCGCCAGCACCGAAAGAATCGGCGTGGAAAGCCCCATCGCAATATGCCAGAAAACCGTCCATTCGCTTGCGCCGTCAATCGCCGCAGACTCGAACAGCTCCTTCGGCAGACTGTCGAAAAATCCTTTCAGCAGGAAGATCATATAGCCGTTCGCCATCGTCGGCAGGATCAGCGCCCAGAAAGTATTCAGCAGATTCAGGTCTTTAATCAGGAGGAACTGCGGAATGCCGAGCACCATCGGCGGAAATGCCATCGGAAGCATCAGGAACAGCAGAATCTTATATGCCGGAGCCATCTTGTAGCGGGACAGCGCATAGGCGCACAGCGGATTCACGATCAGCGCCGCAAGCACTGCAAGCGCACAGTAGATAATCGTATTTTTCGCCGCATTGCCGTTGGTGATGATCGTATCCACCACCATCACATAGTTCCGCTTCAGGTATTCCTTCACCAGATCCCATTTATGATCGAGAACGGAGAACCACTCGTATTCCTTGGAAGGCGGTGAGATCCTGTCCCAGCCCGTATAAACCGTTCCCCATGCCCGGTTGAGCGCGGCAATGTCCTTATACTTGTTCTGCAGGAACTTGCACCACAGCGGCTGCATTTTCCCGACATTCGCCACAACGCGGATCTTGCCGTTTTCCGGATTCGTCACGAATTCCCGGTAATGATCCTTCACGCTCATGGTAATGTCGGGGGAAACGGGGTATCTGGAATAAAACGGAATTTCAAGTTTGTTCCGGATGCCGCTCTTGTAATCAAAGGACATTTTGTCATAATCCACCGTTTTATCCACTTTCCGGTATTTGTTTTCGATGAAGTTTCTGTAATCCGCAATCGCGGTGCGGACAAGGCCGATTTCCTCGGGTCCCATCGTATTGACGAATTCAGTCCAGTCCTTCGCCAGCGCGATGTTCTCCTGCGGATACTCCTCCGGGAGAGGAACGGCGTCCATTGACTTATACCCCATGTCATAGACATCATTCAGGCGCGCAATCGTGCCGTATTTCCTTTTCAGCCAGTCGCGGTATTCGCCGGCAAGGGTTTCAACCCTGATATATTCCGGGGGAAGAACCAGCGAAATGAACTCGTTCCAGTCGGTTTTGATCTGCCCGCCCGCAGGCTCCCGAAGCGGAAGCCTCACCTCGTCGAATGTCTTGGCGTTGTATTCATGCAGGGCGTTGACCTCTTTGATGTCCTTGTATTTCTCTCTCAGAAATTCTGTCCAGAGAGGCGCGGCGGCGGGATCCAGGCGCAGGAAAGAACAGTTCACATCCTCACGGACGTACTTGCTCCAGAGTTTCGCAAACTTCTCATTTCCCTTCGGATAAGTTCTCGGAAGCGGAATGTCCTGCCATGAGTTGTAATTTGTCCCGAGTTTCCTGTTAAGTTCGGGAAGTTCGCGCGCCACGTTTTTCCGCAGACTTTCCACAAAAAAGCCGTCAAGATCCACCCAGTAGGTGTGCAGACCGCTGATCTGAGTATTCTTGAATTCAAGGATCTCTTTGAGAATGCCCTTGCTGTAGTCCGTTGAAATTTTGCGCGTATGGAACAGTTCCACGGGAAGCGCCACGGTTTCCCATGAAGTATAATCGGTTCCGCAGGCTTCGTTCAGTTTTTTGATTCCCTCCTCCCCTTCGCCATATTTCTTGGCGAGCCATGTGCGGTACTCCCTGAGCACCAGGGGATAAACACCTGTTTCATTCGCCATGCCGATTCCGCGCCAGTAATGCGGTTTCCGCTCCTTCATCTCCCCCAGGAACGCCTTGTAATCGTCAAATCTCACCCGCGACGGATTTTCCGGTTTCTTCACATTGTTCACGGCTCCGACGGGTTCCCGGAACGCATTGAAAAACAGGATGTTCTGCGCATTGAACTTTGTCGCCAGATGTTTCTGGAACAGAAGTTCATCGTTGTAAATGAATTCGGGAAGCAGCGAAAACTTGGAAAAATCCACATCGCTTTTGAAGGATCCCGAAACCATCAGGAGAAGCGGATAAACCATCGTGACCGCTCCGAGCAGGAGCAGCACATGAATCGAAATATTCAGAATTCTGATCTTCAGACTCTTTTTCTCAACTTTACCTATGATAGCCATGTTATTTCCCCGTTGTCTTGAATTCCATTTTGGAAAGTCTCTTGAGATTGTAAATGGTGAACATCAGCGTCATCATGCCCAGCACCCACGCCATCGAAATGGCGCTCCCAAACTGAAGATTCGTATAGGCTTCCTTGAAGATATGCAGCTCGGCAACCTCCGTGTTCGCACGTCCGAACGTCATGATAAGGATCATTCCTCCGGACTGCGCGGATGCGATGAACGCACCGACAAAGTTGATGATGATCAGTGCCTTCAGCGTCGGAAACGTCACATGCCAGATCTTCTGGAAGAAATTGGCGCCGTCGATTTCCGCCGCCTCATAGGTTTCATCCGGCACACCTTTCAGCGCCGCCAGATAGATCAGGCAGCCCGGCCCCGCTCCCGCCCAGATGGTCGGAATCACGCACGCCAGCATCGCCCACTTCGCGTCATTCAGCCAGTCCTGCGGCGTAAACTCCAATCCGAACAGCCCCGCAAGATTGCTTAACGTCTGATTCAGAATACCGGAGGAGCCCGCCTGATAAAAGAGTTTCCACATGAAGATCACGACCAGACCGCTCATGACTGCCGGAAGGTAATACAGAGTTCTGTAAACGATTTTTCCGTGGGAAACCTCCTGGAGCAGAATCGCAAGAACAATCGGCGCAAGAAAACCCAGCGTCAAGGTGAACATCATGTAACGGAACGTGTTCCAGATCGCGGACCACCATTCGTCGCTGAACAGGACTCCGGCAAGGTTGTCAAACCCGACCCACCGGCTGTCGCCGACAACGCGGTAATCCTGGAAAAACAGCTGGGAACCCGTTATCATGGGATAATAAGTCCACAGCAGAATGCTGACCAGCGCGGGAAGCATAATCAGATAACCCAGCCAGTTCCGTTTGAAGTCCCAGCCCCGCTTCTTGCCCGAATAAGAATCCTTCGGAGAAAATACCTTCCAGATGTTATAAATCACAAAGCAGAAAACACATACGATGATAATGGCGACAATGACCGCCACCGTCGTGCGTTTCTGCTGCTCCTGCGGCTCAATGTAGCCGATCATCCGGGCGTTGGTTCTGTTTTCAGCTTTTTTCAGGATCTCCTGAAGCATGTCAATACGCTTTTCCTTCGCCTCGGGGGAATCGCCTTCCGGCAGTTTCCCGTCGCGGAAAAGCTGCATTGCCTCGTCGATCGGCTGCGTCAGATAAATGTATACCATCTGACAGTTGCGGCCGTAGGGTTCCGGCTTCCCGTTTTCAAGCGCCTGGTTGAACGCCTGTTCCCATGACGGCGGAAAATACTTCAGGTATTCCGTGTAACCGAACTCCCGCAGATAAGTCGGGCTGAGAGAACGCCCCTGCCCGAGATTGACCATGGTTTCCGCATAGATTTTACGCGCTCTCCTGGAGTTCATGAAACTGATATATTTCCATGCCGCGTCGCGGATCTTCTCGGCGGGGACAAATTTCCCCTCCGAATTGTTTCTGCCGGCAATGCCCGCAAAAATGCCATTCAAAGTGGCATTGATCTCCGTCGCGCCCTTTCCGGACGGTCCCGCGGGAAACGGAGCGATTCCGACAAGGGCGGGATCCACCTCTCCGCCCATCCGGTCGTCACCGAGATACTGCGAATACATCCCCAGTTTTCCCGCCTGCTGCGCCAGCTTGACTGAACGTTCATCCGAGTTCAAGGTGGAATATCCATGCTGAACCGTCCCGTCCGAATCCTGCCAGCGTTCCGTCGCAAGGCGCATATAAAAGTCCAGGGCAATCGCGGCTTCCCGCGTGCCGAATGAGGCCTTCCACTCTCCTGTCTCCTTGTCCTGTGTCACCGCGTCCGCGCCGGCACTCCAGAGATAGGACATGAAATCCCAGGCAGAGGATGCGCCGCTCGCCATGCTGATGCCATATTTGTCACGGGCGGGATCGGCGATTCTGCGGGCGTATTCAATGAGCTCATCCCAGTTCTTCGGCGGCTTTTCGGGGTCAAGTCCCGCATCCTGAAAGATGTCCTTCCGCCAGAACAGCGCACGCACCAGAATCTTATTTCCCATTGCCCAGACATGCTTTCCGGCGGCGAGTCCCCCGACGGCAGGACCTTCACGGAACACGATCGGGCGGATCGCAGGAGGCAGTGTGCTCAGAAAATTGTCAATCCCTTTGAACTCCGGATCGTTTTCAATATATTTGTCGAGCGGCCAGAGAAAATTCTGCTGGATGTAGGTGTCCGACATACGGAAATTGACGTTGATCACATCAGGAGCCGCACCGCCGGCAATCGCCAGCATCAGACGGGATTCCGCACCGATGTTCTGGATTTCGATTCCGCTGAACGGCGAAAGCTCAATCTCCGGATGCAGCCTGCGGAACTCACGAAGAATTTCCAGCTGCACTTTAACTTTGGTGTCCGTCGATTTCGGATCGGGAAGCTGCATCACCCTCAAGGGAATTTTCAGCACCTCGCCCTGAGCCTGAGGTTTCGCTTCCGATGTTTCCTTCTTTTTATCGTCGGCATTAAGGTCCGGGATGAACAGCAGGGACAGCAGTACAGCAACCCCCGCCGACAGCAATGTTGTAAAAAAGAGTCCGCGTTTCATTTTTACTGCCAGTCTCTATGAAGAACATAGAGCATCGCGCCTCCGTACTGTTGCCCGCTGCAACTTTTCCGGAAGCAGGTTTGATCATTTTTTTACGACAGGAGTAGCCAGCTCCTCACCCATCGATCGTGCGAAAATACACAACCTTAGTTGTAAAATAACGCGGCTCCGAAATTTTGCAAGCAATTTTTCTGCCGCACGGACACTAAAAACAAGGAAAATCAGAAAAAACAAAGTTCTATCACCGCTCTGCTGCCCATGCGGAAAGAAAATTTGCCTCAAAGCCGTTCCCCTGCCGGATACAGCAGATACTGTCTTGCGGAATTTCAACCGCAGATACGGCGGTTGATACGGTCGCGGAGGTTCAGGAGCCATTCCGCTTCGCGCGGATAGGAGTTGATTGTAATCGGATACTCCACACCCTCCTGAATCATTTTGAGCGTTTCCCCGCGACCGATCTTTTCCTCCAGCAGACGCAAGGCGCGCAGATCCTGCAATCCCTCTGCAAATACTTCGTAATGAAGGGAATCCACAGGCTCATCCTTTCCAGGGTAGACCATGAAGGCTCCGCCGCCGCAGAAGGCGCGCCCGGCGTCCACCACCTGATAGGGGTCAATGTGCCAGTTCAGAGAGTGCTGCGTAAACCAGAAATTGTATCCCCAGTTCAGGAACCCGTCGAGATTGTACAGATAAAGCAAAACTCCAAGCACGCGGTTTCGCACGGAAGGCATTCCGAACTGACGGTTCGGCACTCTATCCTCCCAGTTTCCGCAGTAGTAGACCCAGCGCTGTTCCAAAGTCTCGTTCAGGAAGTCCTTCAGATGCGTTGTTGTGGGAATCGGCCGCCTGATCAGTCCTCTGCGGAAGAATTCCACGCTGGAGAGGGCGTCAATCACGGGATAGTTTCCGATCAGCCCGCCCAGAAGCCCTGAGGCATATTCATACGAGTCCGCAACATCAGGTGTCGGCTCATCCGAGACATGGAAAAAGGTATTGTCCTCGTTGAGTCCTTTTTTCTTGAAAAATGGAATCAGGACTGCCGTCAGCTGCGTCAGGAATTCCCTGTATGCGGGAGAATCCGCCGCAACATGCCAGCCGAAACGTTTCCGTTCGACGCCGTTCTCCTTTACGATGATCTTCGGAGTTGCCTTCGCCCCCCATTGCGTAAAGGCATGCGACATTTCAAAATATCTGAACCCTGCCCGTTTCGCGGTGTCAATCCAGCGTTCCAGAAGCGAAAAATCAAACCGGTATTTTCCGTCTTCGCATGTGATGTCCAGAAGCTGTGCCGTGGGACGTTCATAGCCGACAGCGGTATCCAGCGGAACGCTCCAAAGCGGTGTGAGGATGACATTGTTCCCATGCTGAATCATGTTCACAAAGTATTTTTCCAGGAGCTCCCAGTGTTTTTCACTCCAGCAGGGCACATTGTAGTATGCCTGAATGCAGTCCGCATAAAACCAGTTGACGGACAGCAGCTTCTGTTTCGGAAGACTGAATGGCAGTATCCTTACCTTGATGGAAGTCTTATAGTTCAATTCCGGCTGAGGCCAGAGCGGTGTTTCCGGCATTGAAATGGAAAAACGGATCTCATATTCGCCCGGTTTCATGTTTTCCGGAATGCGGACTGTACACCATACCGCATGCCAGTTTTCGCGAGTCAGACGGATGCGGTTTTTTTCCAGAGGAAGAAGCGGATCGGGAAAAAGTCCTGCTTCGTGCGTGATGACGAACGGATCCTGCGGCATTGCCGGCATCAGGCAGGGCACCAGTCCGACTTCCCGCATGGACATCAGTTCCGCAATTTCAGATTCCACATGAAATTCTATGATATAATTTCCGTCGCTTCTGCAGGCAAGCTGAAAAGCAATGGTTTCTCCTCCGGCGCCGCTGACCTGATCTATTTTTTCCGCAGATAAGTCCGGCCGGCAGAAGACTTTCTCCAGCGAATTCACGAACCGTGTCGTAAAGAACATAGGATTTCTCCGTCTTTGGTGTTTCCGTTTCCTGCGCTTTGATATATTATAATATGAAAAAAGAATCAAAACAAGAGAATATTTCAGTCATAAAACGGGAAATTATAACATTTTTGATGCAAAAAACAATAATAATGATGTTTTTGCTTCCGCTCAAAGTCAGAAGGAAGAGAAACCGGAAGGAAATCAGGATCGGGAAGGTGGGAAAAATCGGAAGAAACAAAAACAATATCAGCATTCATTCATGGAAATCGGATTTCATCGCGACAGAAAGAAGGGGCTCCCTTGTTTTTAAGGAAAATGACAATTCTCTTTTTGCAAAGTAGAATGAAAGCAACCGCTATTTATTCGTAAAAAGACGGGAAAAGGGCTGGATTTGAAGAACAGGAGAAAGTATATTGTCAGGCAGCCCGTAAACAGATGTTTTTCTCCGCATAACAGACAAATTGCCGAAATTTGAAAATTCAAAGAGAAAAGTGCAATGAAAAGATTTATCATTAATTATGCACAGTTGTGCCGGCAGCAGGATTCCAGCATCTGCAAGATTGCAAAACTCCTGTTTTTTGTCATTCTCCTGAAAATACAATTTTCTTATGCTGTGTTTGATATAAATCAAGACTTATGTATACAAGGGTATCCTCGCCCATGTTTTTATCTTATAACTATGCTGCTTTCTTTCATTCCATATTGCTTTATACAGCAAAAATATAATAATATATACAGTTTATTCATTACAATTTACTTATATTCATGCTTCTATGCCGGAATCATAACTTTTGCTGTTTTCCTGGCAGGATTTGTTTCTGATTTTTTAATTCCTCTTTACATTATCATCACAAATCCCAATATAATAAATCTATTTATCGCATCCGGATTCCTGTTTTATCTGATGAAAAAGAAAAATACTGTATCATGATTTCAAACAGCCAAATCGGGGAAAGGAAAAACAGCCATTTCAAATGGTTTCAAAGAACATCTCCGGACTCCGGAAACCGCTTGTCAGACAGAAAAGACGAATCGGGCGTATGAATCATTGCTTCAACCCGCCGCAAGTATTATCAGTTTTGGAAAATCAGGCATTGTTCAAGGATACATCTCGGACAGGAGAACATACCGCAGAAACGATATTCAGACTGTGAACTGAGAATCTTTCGGATCCAGTTTTTCAAAAATCGAGAGGTATGCGGCATAGGCTTTTTCATAACGCTCTATTTCCGACTTTGTCAAAAGTTTGCGGGTTTGCGCCTGGGAAGCAAGAATTGTAGGCTCCGCGTCATCCAGCATACCGATCAAAAGATTGTAAATGCCAATCTCGCTGTTGGAAAACGTTCCGTCGGAAATCTTGAAATTGCTGATGACTTTATTTCCGAAAAAACCCGCGATTCCGTCTTCCGACTGGTCAATATAATATTGGTAGTCCGCCAAATCGCATAATGTCCCCAGAAGATTTCTGACAAGCGTCATGAATTTGATCATCTCCTGATGCTCAAGCGGACGCCGCTCGTTGCGACCCGCACGGCAGATTTTCTCCGCTTTCTCCAAAGAAATGCCGATCAGGGCTTCCGCGAGGGAATAAATGCCTCTTCTTTCTTCGTCGGTATGGGAAAACAGATTGACTTTCAAAAGTTTCAGAGCACAGCAGTACGCCGCGTCCCTCTGCGCCATCTCCGGAGGAAAATTCATAAAGGCCAGGGAGTCCGACTTTCTGGAAGCGCCGAACTCAAATGGAGAGGTCATCCGCAGAAAACTGCGCTTGACTTTGTCGATCATTCCCGATTTATTTTTCCGATATTTCATCTGTTTCCAAAACTTTCTTCTGCCGTTATCAATTTACTCCGGAATTACGGAAAAGCAAAAAAAATAATGGAAATTTCATTCAGATCATGCGCAAAAGACGTTTCGCCGCATCCAGAATATCCTCTTCCACCAGCGTATTTTCAAGCCCCGGTTTGCCTTGTTCTTCCGTACCGTGACCGGTCAGGACGAGAACCGCCTTCCGGCACTTTGCGTTTTCCGCAGCCTGAATATCCGAAATTTTGTCGCCTATCATAAAAGACTGCGTCAAATCAATGTCAAAATCATTCGCCGCATGAAAAAACATGCCGGGCTTCGGTTTCCGGCAGTCACAGGCACAAGTCAGTTCCGGAACAATTCCCTTCTCATGATGCATACAATAATACCAGCCGTCGATTTTCGCGCCTTCCCCCGCAAGCAGTTCACCAATGCGTTTTTCCACTGCGGCAAGCTGCTGTTCCGTAAAATATCCTCTGGCAATCCCCGACTGATTGGATACGACAATGACCAGATACCCTGCTTCGTGCATCAAATTGACTGCGGCGGCAGCCCCCGGACAAAGCACAACCTGGTCAGGATCCGCAAGATAATGCCCGTCTTCAATAATCACACCGTCTCTGTCAACAAAGAATGCTTTTTTCATTTTTACCCTTTCAAAACGTGAATGACTTAGAAAAATACACCGAAATTTGAAAAATGGAACCGGAAAAACAAGATTTTTCTGCGATTTCTCCGGTTTTTTCATATTGATTTGAACATCTGCCACGCTAAATTATGGAAAACAGGAGAAATTATCAATGGATCAAAACGATATTTCAAATTACGCGGAACTGGATTTCGACCGTTCCGGGCGCTGCGGTTTTCCCGAATTCATTTACGGCGCAGGAAAAACGGCGGAGCAGATCACCGGAATCATGCGGAAACTGGAACAGTCCGAAGTCCCTGTACTCGCTACGAGAGTTTCCGGGGAAAGCGCCGCAGCCGTATGCAGGGAAATCCCGGAGGCGGAATATGACGAACTTGCGCGGACTTTGTGCATCCGCCGTTTCATCCGGCCGCACCGGGGACATGTTGCCGTGATCTGTGCCGGAACTTCCGATCTGCCTGTGGCAGGAGAAGCTGTCGTCACACTGGAAATCTGCGGATATTCCTGTGAACTGATTCCTGATTGCGGGGTCGCCGGCATTACACGTCTTCTCTCAAAAGTGGAACGGCTGCGGAAAGCGGACGTCGTGATTGCCGTTGCCGGTATGGAGGGAGCGCTTCCAAGTGTCGCCGCCGGACTTGTCCCCTCTCCTGTGATCGCAGTCCCGACCAGTGTCGGTTACGGCGCCTCGTTTCAGGGACTGACCGCGCTTCTTGCAATGCTGAACAGTTGCGCAAGCGGCGTAACGGTCGTCAATATCGACAACGGCTTCGGAGCCGCCTGCGCCGCCGTCCGCATTCTGAACCGGGCGCAGAACCTCTGACACAGTTTCAGCCCAGGCAACGTGTTCTGAATTGAAAAAATTTCACGCCATCCGGCAAAAGGACAGCCGGACAGCCGAACCGATAACAAAAGTCCGAAGTATATGACAGCAGACGGTTGAACTGCTGCGATTCAACAGCATAAATCGACCGTCATTGAAATGCGGGCAGTCATCGGCTCAGAAAATATTCACGCATACTTTCAAAATACTACCCGGAAGTATAAGACCTTGAAATCGACGAAACAAACCGTCAAATTTTCGTCATTTACATAAATTTTTCAATATCAGATACTTTTGCATTTTTATCTATTCCCGTCATTTTATTTATAATTGACGGATGCGCGCTTCTGCCGAAACGGATGTAGAAATCATTTCTGACAGCTTTGTTTCCGCCGAAAGTTTCTTTTGACCAGTCACTCAGAAAACCGAGACCGAATTTTGAAAGTATGGTATGGGCATTTAGAATGGCGGCTCCATCCACAAAAGTTTTCAGATGCCTGGCAAGGGCAGGTTCCGAAAACGTGTCCACCAGTTTCTGACCGGCGGCGTTCATCTCCGTTCCGCAGAAAACCGGCATATCACGTTTCAGACAGCTTGCAATGATTCTGTCCATGTTTGCCACTTTTGCGGCTTTCACGGCAGGATCGGCAAAATTCCAGTTGCGGTCGGGTATCAGATTGAACATTGCCGCACCGTAGGATTCATGAAGATCAAGCAGCGCATCAGGGTCCGCCTCTCCGTCGGAATCTCCGTTCAGCCATGCAACACTCGGAATGGCTCCCGACTTAATTGTAAACTGGTTCATGGATTCAAGTGACGGAAAAGATGACGGATCGGGCTTCACATAACCGGGACCACCGGATTTCATCATTCTGGAACGGATCACACCCTGCAATTTGACGGAATCCTGAATCAGTTTCATTGCTTCTTCCTCCGTCATTCCAAGTTTTGACGCCCAGAATCCCGCCAATTTGACGGGAGTATTGAAAAGTTTTGACGCCTTTTCTGCGTATGCCATGCAGACATGACGTTCCGTCGCATTTCCTCCGGGAGTCAAAGTCAAAACATCTTTCTCAAAATCAAGTTCCAGCGGAGAAAGTGCCGGATTCACCTTTTCCACAATTCCGCGGGTTCTCGCATTGGCAGCGGCTTTCATGGCATCCAGATACTTCCGCTGTTCCGCGGGAATTCCGGACGTCGTGAATCCCACTCCGAGATGATATGCAATTCCGGGTTCTCCCGGGGAATTGATTACCTTGTCCAGCATTTCCTTGACGACAACACGGGATTCCACACCGCAGGAAGCACGGAGATCAAGTTCCCGGGCGGCGGAAAGAAATTCATCCACTCCGTCAAGCACATCAAAATCAATCAGACCGACCGAAAACAGACGTTCCGCCTTTGCCCAGCATGCCACATGGGTCGGAGAATATCCATAGCCGTTAAATGAAAAAAAGGTATGACAATGCATATTGTTGTCATTTTTTTCACAGACAGAGGATTCTCCCGCAGTGACAAATGCCTTTTTAAATTCCTCCAGAGCATTTTTTCTTTCAGCAGAATTAAAACTGTCCAGTCTGCAGCTTAAATCATCCAGTATCTTTTTTGCGTTCATGGAACACTCCCTTTTGTTTTGAACATTAAAATGTTGATTGAACAATATATTAAAGGTCTTCGTATTTTTCAATCGAACGGAACGCTTTTTCCAATTCTTCTTCCAGATTCGGAATTTTTTTCTCCTCCTCTTCCACCAGGTAGAATTTTGCGGCTACCGCGGGGGAGGGCGGCGCAAATACAGTGCAGCTGTCCGGAAACGCCTCGATGGAAATATGATAAGTTCCTATTTTTTCGGCACGCTCGATGGATTCCAGCTTGTCAAGTCCTGCCAGCGGGCGCAGAATCAGCATACGCGTAGCGTCGTTGATGATTGACAGATTTACAATAGTCTGGCTGGCAACCTGACCGACGGACTCTCCGGTGACGATTGCATTCAATTTCTGAAACCGGCAGATTTTTTCTGCAATCCGCATCATCTGTCGACGGTAAAGAATCGTCCGGTAACGCGGATTGCAGTTGTCGCGGATCAGCTTCTGGAGTTCTGAAATATTGCAGGAATAGAGACGTCCCTTTTTCTGATACCGGTTCAGGACGGAAGCAAGACGCTTCACCTTATCCACAGACTCCATGGGCGTATAGGGGAAGCTGTGAAATGTCAGAAAATCCACATGACAGCCGCGTTTCATAGTCATGTGACACGCCACAGGAGAATCAATTCCGCCGGAAAGAAGCGCCAGAACATGAGAATTTGTGCCCACCGGCAGTCCGCCGGGTCCTTTGAAAGTTTCATAATAAACAAGTGCAATCCTGTCTCTGACCTCAACACCGATTGAAATTTCAGGATGATCCAGATTCACTTTAATTTTTTCTCCGAAAATTTCCTGAAGTCGCGTGGCGGCTTCGATCTCAATCTCTCTGGAACGCAGCGGAAAAGTTTTGTCACTGCGCCTTGCACGGGTTCTGAACTGGACGACGTCGCATGTTTTCAGTTTTTCCTCAAAGATTCCCCTTGCACTTTCGCCGATGACATTTAAAATCCGGTTGATGTCAGGTTCGCACTCGATCACCGGAGAAAAAGATTCCAGTCCGAAACTTCTTGAGAGCACATTTTTCATCTTTTCCATTTCTTCGGAAGAAAAGATGCCGTTCTTCAGTTTTCTGATGAAAATACGCCCGCGGATGCGCTGAAAAACCAGTCCTTCCATCCCCTCATATTCACATAAAGTCCGCATGTTCGCAACAAGTTTATTCTCGAACATCGAACGGTTATGTCCTTTCGTCGCTATCTCATGATAACGGCATGCAATGCTTTTATACATATCAAATACCCCTTTGAAAATAGTTATAAGACTGTTCCGTTTTCCACTTGAAATATCTGCGATTCACGGAAAAACTCGTCATCCGGCAATTCCGTAAACGCATGAAAAATCTGCCCTGCCAACGCAATTTTTGAAAGAAATGAAAACTTTGCTTTCGCATCCAGATCACCCGTTGCATCATCCACCAGAACCACCGTGTCATTATCGTTCGGAAAGTTCATTTTGACAATCTCCAGTTCCGCCAGCTTCAGGCAAAGCGACGCCATGCGGCATTGTCCGCGCGAACCGTAGAAACGCAACGGTTTTCCGTCCACAATGAAATCAAAGTCATCCAAATGCGGGCCGAATGCGGTAAATCCCTTCTGCACTTCCCTGGAAAAGTCAGTTTCCAGCTTCTTCATGAAAGATTCCTTGTCCTCCGTCTCTTTCACATAACGCATTCTGATCTTGAAATCGGCAAGCTCCGGACGGATTTCCGCTAAAATGTTTTTCATTCCATCAGAAAGAAGCCGACTGTATTTCAGCCTCAATTGTATGATTTTCTCTCCTGAAGAAGCAAGCAGGGAGTTGTAGGAAAACAGAATATCCCTGTTCAGGTTTTTGTTTTTCAAAATAAAGTTGCGGGATTTCAAAGCGGAGGAATAATGCTGAAGTGCAGTAAAATATTCACGGTCCAGCATACAGATGAACATATCGAAAAAACGCCGCCGCAACTGGGACGGACCATTGATGATGAACGGATCATCGGGCAGAAAAGCAATTGTCTTGATACGTCCCGTAAAATCGCTTGCTCTGGAGACAGGCATGCCGTCTATTCTGAGGCTGCGGACACTTCCCGCTTCCAGTTCGAGTCTGGTGTTCCATTTCTCATTGCGTTTGAGACTGATTCCAAGACGAAAGGACTGACAGCCGATTTTTTTGATTTCCCTGGTCTGGGACGTCCGGAAGGAGCGCAGATTCGCAAGAAAGAAAATTGATTCCAGAAGGCTCGTTTTCCCCTGCCCGTTTGCACCCGTGAATATGACAGACTTTGACTGAAAAGACAAGGAAGCCCCGGAAAAATTCCGGAAATTTTCAAGTTTCAGTTCATTCAGCATATCATAATACAAAATATCCCCCGGATGTTCTCCGGGGGGCAGATTTCGTCAAAGAACCGGCAGATCCGTTATTTGTTTCTCATCGGCATGATCACATACAGGAAACCATCGCCGCTTTCAATCGCAATCGGGCTGAATGCGTCATTGATCTTGACGTTGACATTGTCCACGCCGATGTGTTTGAACGGATCGGAAAGGAACTGCGGATTGAAGGAAAGAGACATGTCCTCGCCCTCATATTCAATCGCGATATGCTCCTTACCTTCGCCGATGTTGCTGTTCGCTTCAAACATCAGCTTATTGGCGGTAAACGTGATTTTCACGTAGGAAGAGGAAGCGTCGAACAGCGGAATGCTTACGATTTCCAGAGCATCAATGAAGTCCGAGCAGGGGACGGAAATCTTCTTGGCAAAGGAAGCCGGAATCACCTGTTTGTAATTCGGATAGTTGCCGTCGATCAGTTTGGAATAGATCATTGTGGAATCGACTTTGAAGACAGCCTGTTTTTCTCCGATCTCAATGACAACATCGCCGTCCTTCTCAAGGATCCGCTTGATTTCGTTTGCCGCTTTCAAGGTGACGATGATGTCGCCGTCGGAACCGACAGGAGCCTCATCCAGAAGTTTTTCCACCAGTGCAAGACGTTTGCCGTCCGTTGCGACAGCGGTCAGATTCCCCTCTCTGATGGAGAAGAAAATTCCCTGGAGAACCTTTCTGGAATCATCCAGACTGACCGCATAGGAGATGCGGTCGATAATGCGCGCAAGGTCTCCCTGTTTGATTTTGATGGTTCTCTGAGCCGTGAAATCAACCGGAACCGGGAAATCATCAGGGGTGAGTCCGAGAATCATGAAATCCGCCGTTCCGCAGCTGATCTTGGTATGATGGTTTTCATTGGTGTCAAAACTGACGGTGTCGCCTTTGAATTTCGAGACAAGCCCGAGAAGACGTTTTGCGGGAAGGGTTGTCTTTCCGCTTTTTTCCACTTCCGCCTCAATGGAAGTCGTAATTCTGAGTTCCAGATCGGTTGTCGTAAAGGTGAGTCTGTTGTTTTCCGCTTCCATCATGACGTTTGCAAGAACAGGGAGTGTGGTTCTGCTTCCGATGATGTTGCAGACTTTCTGAAGCGCCTTCAGTAGAAGTTCTCTTTTCACGTTGATTTTCATTGTTGTTCCTCGACTTTGCTGTATGTTGATTATTTATCTATGTATCTTTTCTGTCATATCATTACTATTATAGCTGTCAATAGTGTTTACAAGTCCGGAAATCAGACTCGAATAAAATATTTTCCAACTTGTTGAGAAAATGTTTTGAATTTGTTGAGAAGTGGTGTTCTATTTACATAACCAAAGTTCTCAATAATTGCTCAACCAACTTTCAACAAGGTTATCAACATGGTTACTGACAACATAACAGCAAGATACATCAAAGAGCTTCTGAAGAGGTATCCGGATCTGGAAGAAGCATCCGAAAAACTCATCATAGCATATTCTATACTAAAAAATTGTTTTTTCAATGACAGAATTCTTTTTGTTTGCGGAAATGGTGGCAGTGCGGCTGACTCCGAGCATATCGTCGGAGAGTTGATGAAAGGTTTCAAAATGAAACGCCCCGTCAAGGAAGCTGTTCGGTCAGATTTTATAAAACACTTTGGAAATGAAGAACTTGCAAATAAACTTCAGATGGGGTTGCGCACTGTTTCACTTCTGTCCCATCCTGCACTTGCATCTGCGTATGTTAATGATGTTGACCCGCTTATGACTTATGCGCAGCAGCTTTTCGTGATGGGTCGTGAAGGAGATGCGCTGATCGGACTGAGCACTTCCGGCAACGCGAAAAACATTTACTACGCTTTTCAGGTGGCGAAAGTGAAAAAAATCAGAACGATTCTCTTTACCGGAGAGAATCACGGGATTTGCGAAGAACTTGCGAATTGCGTCGTCAAGGCGCCTTCCTGTGAAACTTACGTGATCCAGGAATACCATCTGCCGCTTTATCATTGTCTTTGTCTGATGCTGGAGGAAACGTTTTATGGAAACTGAAAAGAGAATCCCGCGGCATATCGCGATTATCATGGATGGCAACGGGCGCTGGGCGGAACGTCATGGACTGGAACGTGTCGAAGGACATCGCATGGGGGCTGTGGCGGTCAAGACGCTGATTGAAAACCTTGCGGATACCGGTGTGGAATATGTAACGCTGTATGCGTTCAGCACGGAAAACTGGAAGCGTTCCAAAGAAGAAGTGGATGCCCTGATGGAGCTTCTCTGTGAATTTATCGATGCGAATCTTTCCGTTATGATTGAAAAGGGGCTGCGTCTGATGGTGACAGGCCGCATGCAGGGGCTTCCGGAGAAGTCTCAGGAACATTTAAGGCTGGCGATAGAAAAGACGGCTTCCAATACGAAGGGCACTTTGATTCTCGCTCTGAATTACGGGGGACGTGCCGAGATTGCCGACACTGCGAAAAGAATAGCGCAGGATGTAATGAATGGAAAATTAAGTATTGAAAATATCAATGAAAAAACTTTTTCCGAGCGGATGTATCTGCCGGAAGTTCCCGACCCGGATCTGCTGATCCGGACCAGCGGAGAACTGCGGTTGAGCAATTTTCTGCTTTGGGAGCTTTCCTATTCGGAAATTTATGTGACGGATACCCTGTGGCCGGATTTCGATATGGAGGAGCTTCGGAAGGCGATTTCCGCATACGGCAGAAGAAACAGAAGATTCGGAGGAAGAAAATAATGTTTATCCCCAGATTGTGCAGCACAGTTGTCCTGCTTTCTTTATTCGGCGTATCTATTTTTGTGAATGATGGCATCGGCTGGATCTTATTTTCTATTATGGCGCTGTTTCTTTCCTTCTTCGTTACGAAGGAATTCTGCGCTCTGATCGGAAATATCGGCATGGAAACTTACAGCCTCGGAGTCTGCATTGCAAATACATTGATTGTGTTTATGGAACTGGCTCTGTTTGCTTCTGAAGTTGGTTATTTTTCAGATTCAAGAATGCTGTTCATTATCTTCATTATCTTCATGGGCGGAATCATACTGCTGCCGGTGCTGATCTGGCTGCTGATTCTTTCAGTCAGGAATTCTGAAGTAAAATTGAAGAAAGTTTTCAACACTGTCGGAATTTTCTTTATTACTGCTCCTTCCATCTGCATGCTCATCTGCATCTACTACATAGGAGCCGATCTTCTCTGCTCCAGCTGGAATGTGGTATTCCTGTTCTTTATTCTTGCCACGAAAATCGGTGATATAGGTGCATATGTGACCGGAACATTGTCCAATAAGATTCTGAAAGGCGGAAACCATAAGATGATACCGTCGATCAGCCCGGGAAAATCATATGAAGGTGCTGTCGGGGGACTGCTGTTTACTGTTTTATTGTGTCTTGCTTTTCATTACTGGATTCCGTTTATCACAACTCCCCTTTATGCGATTGCCGCAGGGATCCTGTTCTTTTTCTTCGGGATGGCGGGCGATCTTGCGGAGTCCGCAGTCAAACGCGCATGCAAGATCAAAGATTCGGGAAATACGATTCCCGGTATCGGGGGAGTGTTTGACCTGGTAGACAGTCCGATGATGACCGCAGGGATTTTTCTGTTTCTCATAATGATTCAGACGTTTTTCGGTCTTGCATTTTTCAATTTATGAGGCATATTTATAATCCTTTAACGTATCAAAACGGAGAATACAAATGAACAGAAATGAAATGAGAAGAAACATTCTCAGGCTTCTCGGCGAGGATGGACGTCTTACAGCGAAGGATATCTCCGAAAGAATTGATGTTCCGGCAAAAGAGGTCCAGGCGGAAATCAGAAGACTGGAAGCGGAAAATGTGATCATCGGTTATCGAGCCGTGTTCGACGACTCGGAACTGCCTGAAAGTGCCGTAAAGGCTATCATAGAAGTTAAGATCCGTCCGGAGCGTGAGGGCGGATTTGATAAAATCGCGCGTAGACTCAGTAAGTTTTCACAGGTTTCCGCTCTTTATCTGATGTCAGGCGGAAATTTCGATCTTCAGCTGGAGATCAAGGGTGAAAGTCTGAATGACGTGGCACAGTTTGTTGCGAGCAGACTTGCCACAATCGACGGTGTGCTTTCCACATCGACTCATTTTCTGTTGAAAAAGTATAAAGAATCAGGCAAGCTGATGCAGGAGGAAGAAGACCATGAACGGCTCAAGATCACGCCATAACAGCAAAGTTGAAAAAAATAAGAAAAAATCCTTGATTGCTCCACATATCGCCGTGTTGCCGAAAAGCGGAATACGCGATTTTTTTGAACTCGTCAATTCCATGGACGACGTTATTTCACTGGGAATCGGAGAACCGGATTTCGTGACTCCGTGGAATATCCGGGAAAGTGCGATTTATTCGCTGGAAAGCGGAAAAACGCATTATACGTCGAACCTCGGACTGTTTTCCCTGCGCAAAGCGATCTGCAGCTATATGTCCAGCGACTACGATCTGGATTACGATCCGGTTCATGAATGTATTGTGACGGTCGGAGTCAGCGAAGCGCTTGATCTCGTAATTCGTGCCATTACAAGTCCGGGCGACGAGATTATCTACCATGAGCCATGCTATGTTTCCTACGGGCCTGAGATTCGTATGGCGCACGGTGTCCCGGTTGCGGTCAAGACGTATGAAAAAAATGATTTTGCCCTGGATCCGGACGATCTTGAGAAGGCGATTACGCCGAAAACAAAAGCGATTCTGCTGAATTTTCCGTGTAACCCGACCGGCGCCACGCTTACCTATGAACAGACTGAACAGATTGCGAAGATAGCAGTGCGTCACAACCTGATTGTGCTTGCCGATCATATTTATACGGAATTGACATACGGGGAAATGACGCCCTCGATTGCCACGTTCCTGGGAATGAAGGAGCGCACAGTGTTTCTGCACGGTTTTTCAAAGGCGTTTGCAATGACCGGATTCCGTCTCGGCTATGCCTGCGGTCCCGCGGAAATTATTGATGCGATGATGAAGATTCATCAGTATTCCATGCTTTGCGCCTCGATTACAGCGCAGGAAGCGGCTCTGGAAGCCTTGAGAAGCGGTAAAAAGGACATGCTTGCAATGAAAGCGGATTACCGCGACCGCCGCAACGTGATTGTAAAACGTCTGAACGAAATGGGTTTGAAATGTTTCCTGCCCGAAGGAGCTTTTTACATATTCCCGAACATCACTTCAAGCGGACTGTCCTCCAAAGATTTTGCAACACAGCTTCTGATGAAGAAAAAGGTGGCTGTGGTTCCCGGAACTGCATTCGGAGAGTGCGGAGAGGGATTTGTGCGCTGCTCCTACGCGACTTCCATGGACGGAATCAAGGAGGCAATGGATAAAATCGCGGAATTTCTGAAAGAACTGAAAGCCGGAAAGAAAAAGAAATAACAAAAGTAATTTCAGGTGTCTCCGGTAAAAAAGAGAAACTTTGAACATTTCAAATGGTCGAAGATGCCGGAGACACGAAAACGGCAAGGGGGAAATCAAAATGGGAATCATTCAGAAAGCATCTGTTTTTTTGTATCTGGCGGTTTTATTTTGCCTGAACCTTTCGGGCATGACGCCGGAAGACGCATTCAAATGGTCGTATGAGATGAATGAGTCTGAATTTGCTGTCGCGGTTTCCGTGGAAGAAGGTTTTCACCTGTATGAAAATACAACGAAAGTGATCCTTCTTTCCAATGGAGCGGAATTGAAGCCGGTCAGGAAGCCTGCGAGCATCCCTTATGAAGACAAGGTATTCGGAAAAAATGATGTCTACCGCGGCAAATCCGATTTTCAATGGGTTTTTGCGATTGACGGACGGAAATTTCCTCTTGAGCTTAAACTTGCGTGGCAGGGATGTTCCGAAGCGACAAAGGATTCCGAGCCTGTCTGCTTTTTCCCGGAAAGCAGGGAATATGTATTTTCAAAACTTGAGCCGACCGGAAGTCCGGTTCTCCTGCTGAAAGAAAAAAATCCGGAAATTGCGCGGGAAGCGACGGATTCCAATACGGAACTCCCGGATTTTGAAATTGTCCGCACTGAATCCGGTTATATGGCGAGCGATGTGTTTCTGCCTTTTCTCAGGGGCGAGAAAAGCGACATGTTCCTGAACTTTGCCGATAAGAGTTTCCTGCTGATTCTGATTCTGACGTTCATCGGCGGAATTGCCTTGAATCTGACGCCGTGTGTGCTTCCGATGATTCCGATCAATCTTGCGATCATCGGTGCGGACGCCGGAAAGGAACATCGCCTTGCAAGCATGTCCAGAGGACTGGTTTACGGTCTGGGGATTGCGCTTGCCTATGGAGCTTTGGGCTTGTTCGTCGTGTTGACGGGGTCGAGTTTCGGTGCCATTGATTCCACGTGGTGGTTCAATGCCATTGTGGCGGTGATTTTTGTATTGCTGGGACTCTCTTTGTTTGATGTTTTCATGATTGATTTTTCACGTTACGGCTCCGGCTTCAAGATGCCGTCCGGCGCAAAAATCGCCGGTATTTTCGTCATGGGAGTCATTGCGGCGCTTCTTGCCGGCGCCTGCGTGGCGCCGGTGGTGGTTGCGGCATTGCTTCAGGCGTCGAAAATGTATAATTCCGGTGAACATATCGGTTTGATTCTTCCGTTTGTGCTAGGCATTGGGATGGGTCTTCCGTGGCCGGTTGCGGCGGCGGGTTTTTCAATCATGCCGAAACCGGGGATCTGGATGAAATATGTGAAATATGCGTTCGGCATTGTAATCATCATCGTCGGACTCTACTACGCCTATACCGGTATCGTGATTTACACTTCTCTCGCGGAGAGCCATAAAAATGTCGAAAAGAGCATGGATTCTCTGATCGGCGCATTGAGGGAATCCGCGAAAACGGAACGTCCCGTCTTTATTGATTTCCGTGCGGAGTGGTGTAAAAACTGCAAGGCGATGGAACAGACGACATTCAAGGATCCGGCGGTTCAGAATGAACTCAAGAATTTTATCTTTGTCGAGTTCGACGCCACGGATATGACGAATGCGGATATTAAAAAAGTCCTGAAGAAATTTGATGTTTCCGGTCTGCCGACTTACGTGATAGCCAGAGGGAAATGATGTTCTGAGACGATCTGCCGATCTGTTTTTTCAGAATAAGAGAGAACTACCGGAACAGTCTGCGGAAACGGTGCGGAGTGATGTCATAACGTTTTCTGAACTGCATTCCGAAATAATTGCTGTCATAGAATCCGCATTTTGCGGAAATGTCCGTCAGGGGCAGGGAGGTGGTCCGAAGCAGTTCCTCCGCTTTTGCGAGACGGAGGTTCAGCAGATAATCCATCGGAGAGAAGCCGGTCGCCTGTTTGAAATGCCGGAAAAAAGTTGCCTCGGACATATTTGCCATGCGGGCGAGCGAAGCTCTGTTCAGCGCTTTGTTGTAATTTGCCTGCATGAAATTGATGATCCGCGCCATTTGCAGAAGTTCGTTGTTTTTCTCCTCATTGGGCTTAATGCAGAAACGGCAGATCATGACAAAAAGTTCTGCGAGAAGGGAACGCGCCAGCAGCTTGTAACCGCTTCTTCGTGATCTAATTTCGTCGTGAAGCCGTTCGACGAGAGCCTGCACGAATGCAAGCTGTCCCTTATCCAGATTGAGATGCCGTTTGAAGTGATTGCTTTCACGGGAATTCGGTTCAAGATGAAAAAAGAGATGATAACCGGGCAGGTTTTCAATTTCCCGGAAATCGAAACAGAGTTCCTCGGCTTTCCAGAGAATGTTGTATACCACCAGATGATGCTGATTTGAAAACCCGTGGACATGTCCCGGATGAAGCAGAAAAATGTCTCCCTGTTTCAGTTGATATTCCCCGGATGGAGTTTCGTAGCTTCCGGTTCCGGCAACCACCAGCAGAAGCTCGAAAAAATCATGAGAATGCGGTGCCGCTGTCGCCTGTACATCCTGCACCATTTTCACGGTCAGGGGAAAGTCTCTGATTTCTTCAAAGTTTTCCCATTTGAAAATCCATTCCGGCTGCAACTGTTTTATCATTCTCCATGCCTTTTTCTAAATATGATCGGAAAATAATGTTTTTTGAATGAAAAGTCAAGGTTTTATTTCAAAAATCTGATAAAATATATATCAAAATCATTGAATTCCTAAAAATAAAACAGGAGAATAGCCAAAATGAAAGGTCTCACAATCCCACATCGGCAGAATCGAAGAGACAAAGGAAACTATTTTACTCTTATTGAGTTACTCATCGTAATTGCAATCATAGCGATCTTGGCTGCAATGTTGCTGCCTGCATTATCTCAAGCCAGGGAAAGAGCACGGACAACCAGTTGTCTCAGCAATCTTAAGCAAATAGTGTTCGGCATGACTTCATATGCAGGAGATTACAATGAAATTATAGTAGGAAATCTAAATGGAAATAATGATGTTCTTGGTGGCTGGGGACCAGGAGTTGCTCTTAATCAAGTTAACAGTAATTGGTGTCGCCTGCTTTTTGACTATGCAAATGTGCCTAAGAATATTTTTGTTTGCCCCTCTGGTATTCCTGATGAGTTTGTAAAACAGTATGGCAACGGACTCAGTTATACAACCAGCGGAATTGCGTCTTTTCAATACAGCAGTGTTACGGATATTCGCAAGCTGAACAAACTGGATAAAAATTACATTATTTACAGTGATATGCCGGAAGCAAGTTTTAACCAGTATAAAGGCACTAATTATATCTCCGCATGGTTTATGCCGCGAAGTGTTCAACAATGTGGAAGCAATGCGGACTGGAATGACTGGATTGCAGCCACAAATGGTAATAAACATCGGCATAATAGACGCCTGAACTATGCTTTTACTGATGGTCATGTAGAAAATGGTGAAGCTAAAAAAATGGTTGTCAAAGAGAACTACTTTCAAAAAGACGAATGTGATCGTCTGTAATTTCAGGAGGACAAAATGCGTACTTTGATCATTTTCATATTTCTGGGCATAGCGGCAACCGGATATGCAAAAATTCTGCTTACTGAGAAAACTATAATCATGCGGAATTCCAATGTGGAAATCCAGTTTAACCGTACAAATCTTTCCTTACTGCAATTGAGGGATTGCAAGCGGAATGTGAATTATGTCCTGAAACCGGGAGGTTCACTGTTTCATGTGTCATTTGGAGCTTTTTCAGGCGACAGTTGGCGTACGGTTTCCGATTATACTCTCAACGGTTTCAATGTGGCTGGATACCGATTTAAAAAAGAACGGAATAAAAATGTTGATATATTGAAACTTTATTATCTGGACGGTGTTGTCAATGATGCAGGAAACACGGCTGATATTTGTATTACTGTATCTTTGCCGGATGACAGCCCGTTTATTAATTGGCAGATTGCCGTGAATAACAAATCCGGCACGCCATTGAAGGAAGTCCATTTTCCACTGTTGAATGGTTTGGCTTCCAATGCTCCAGGCAGTGAGAAGACCGATTCCGTGGCAGTTCCGTTATTTTGCGGCAATATCTGGAAGAACCCTCGTTATACGTTGGTAACAGGTCAGGAAATGAGTAATTACCCGATGGGAAGCGGACTGGCTTTTCAGATGATGTATTATAATGATGGACAAGGTGGAGGTATCTACTTTGCGGCGCATGATGCTGAAGATTACCATAAAACTTTCGCCTGTCGTCCGGAAGGAGGGAGTTTCAGGATGTTCAATATTCATTACGCTGAAACACCACCGGAACGTGCCGTAATTGATATTCGTACACCGTATGATTCAACTACTCCTTTCGGAAAATGGGAATTGCCTTACCCAATCGTAACCGGTTTGATTTATGGGGATTGGTATGATGCCTGCAAAGTTTACCGGAAATGGACGCTGAATCATAAGCGCTGGACTCCTTTGGCTGAACGGGACGATGTCTCCGAACGTTTTCGCAGTGAAGTTATGGGCTGGATGTGTTTATGGGGAAAACCGACAGTTCCAATCACTCCGGTAGTAAATGATAAACCTAACAATGATCCATATTTTATACAAGTGTGCAATAAAGCCATGGATCAAGTCAGTGATACGATGGTGGCACTGCAGAATGCGTTAGGGGTAAAGCTGGGAGTACATCTTTATATGTGGTACAAATGGGCGGAAATGGATTATAAATATCCTGATTACTTTCCAGCATTGCCGGGTGTAAAAGAGGGTATCGCGAAAATGCGTGCAGAGGGAATTGCGGTAATGCCGTATGTCAACGTCCTGCTTTTTGACAGTAGCATACCGCAGTACAATGAAGCAAAAAAATATTTTAAGAAAAACTTGGATGGCAATATTATTTCACCCGGTCCGATTGGAAAGGGGCTATATCAGGGAGGCGGTTGGGGAGGTATGTGCTTTGCAACGGAATGGTGGCAGGACTTCATAACCAATGTATATCGCCGGCTTAAAGATGATTATAACTGTGATGCAGAATACATGGATCTGCTCTTCAGCAGCCAGAGCTTCTGTTTTGATAAAACTCATGGACATACCATTGCGGGAGGAAATTACTTTGGAAAAGGAGGACGCGCCATTACAGAAAAAGTAAAAAAATTGCGTCCCAAAGGTGAATCTTTTATTGTTGGCGAGAACACCGGGGAAACCTACATCGGAACGGTAGATGCTTTTTTGGTGGCTCTTCCGGAGACAGAACCGACGTCCATTCCGATGTTTGAAACGGTGTATGCGGATCGAACCAATCTGATGGGACTTTATTATGGCGGCGATTCCCAATTATGCTTTGAACTTGTCCGGGGCCGTATGTTCTGGCTGGCTGGAGCGATTGATCTTAAAGATCGAAAAAAGATTGCCCTCTGGCGTAATCTGCTTCATACCCGCAAGGCAGCGCTGGAATTCCTTTATGATGGTGAATTTCTGCGTTCCCCCGATGTTTCAGGGATTAAGCATATAAAGGAAAAATGGCGGGTTTTCCTGAAAAACCAGCAGGAAGTTGAATTTTCAATTCCTGTGGTATTTGCAGAAGCATATCGTTCTCCTGAAGGAGCAATAGGTCTGGTGCTGGCAAATCACACGGAACAGGAGCAGACTGTTGATATTCCATGGAATATCCGTGACTGGGGATTTCAGGGAGGAACCCGTGTGAAACGAATGGATTGTGTTGGAGGGGTATGGAATTCCGCCCATGAATATACGATAGGCAAAACTGTTTCAGTGACGGTTCCCGCTAAAAATGCAGTTGTTGTCAAATTAGTTGGTGAAAGGCCCGCTGCGCCGATCCTTGGCGCATTTTCTCCCGGCGGCAGTCTGAGCGGTCCGGTTTCACCTGTCACTTGCAATGAGGATGCACGGTTTAATCCCGATAACAAAATATATTGGTCCGGTAATTGATGCAGAAGCATCTTGACTTATGATGGAAAATGAAGCAGGAAAATGAATTTCTCAGAGTTTAATTTCAATGTCGGTTCCTTTATGGAACTGCGCGAAAAGTGGCGGGCAGAGGCGGATGCACTGATTCCGGTTTTACAGCACAGGCAGGTTGTGCCGGAATCGCTGGCGGAGCTTGTCGACGATCCGGAGGCATGGCAGGGAATGCGGACGGTTCCCGTGGAGGAGGCTTCAAAACTTTCTCTGATGGAATGGAGGAAAGGAGAGTCTCTCATCCTTGATTTCGGAGAACATCATGTCGGATATTTTACGCTGTCAATGCGCATTGCCGGCGACTACTGCGATTCTCCGGTTTCCCTGCGGCTGCTGGCGGCGGAGCTTCCGTTTGAACTCGCTTACAGGGCGGAAAACTTCAAGGGCAGCCTGAGCCAGGCGTGGATACAGGAGGAGTACATCAAGATTGATGTCCTTCCGGGGACGGTCCGGCTTCCGCGGCGGTATGCCTGCCGCTATCTCCGCATCGATGTGATCGCGACACCTGCCACGCTGATTTTCAACAGGATTGAATTCGACACTGTTTCCGCCGCGAATTATCTGCCGGAGCCGCCGCCGCATCTCTCAGCATTTGAGAAGGAGATTTACACCGTTGGATGCAGAACCTTGCGCGACTGTATGCAGACATGTTTCGAGGACGGTCCGAAGCGCGACCGGCGGTTATGGCTCGGGGATCTCTACCTTGAGGCGAAAGTGAATGCCGTGACCTATCGGAACTTCAACCTTGTCGAGCGCAGCGTCTATCTCCTGGCGGCAAACATCAGCCGGCATGGAATGCTGCCCGCCTGCGCCTTTGAAAACCGCAGAATGCGGACAACCTGTTTCATCCCGGATTATTCTCTGCTCTTTCCCGCCCTGCTCCTGGAGCATTGCAAGGCTTGCGGGAACCGGAAAATCGCGGAGGAGTTTTACCCGCTTGCCGTGCATCAGGCGGAACTGTTCCGGCGTTTTCTGCAGGACGGCTGTATTTTGAAAAAGGATCCGGATTACTGGTTTTTTGTGGATCACTGCGCGGAACTCGAAAAAGACACCGCGGAACTTTGCATCTATCTGTTCGCGCTCCGAAGTCTTGCGGAACTGGCATGTCTGCTCGGCATACCGGAGGACGGAGAGAGATTCCGCAGGGAATACCGGTATTGGCGGAAAACCGTCCGCAGTCATGTCATGGACCCCGTAAACGGAGTCGTGGTGTCCGGCGCATCCCGCCAGATTTCCGAGGCGTCCCAGATATGGGCGGTCCTTTCCGGTGTTTTCGATGCGGCGGAGGGAAGACGCGCCCTTGCGAAAATGCAGGAGCTTCCGGGGGTGATCCGCTCCCGCAATCCCTATGTGCTGCATTATCTGCTGGAAGCATACCGGCTTTGCGGCGAGGAGGAAAAAGTCTGCGGACTGATTCATGACTATTGGGGCGAAATGATACGGCTGGGGGCGGATACGTTCTGGGAGGTGTTCGATTCTTCCGACCGGAGTCCTGCCCTTTACGGGGATGTGCATCTTACCAGCGCCTGCCATGCCTGGAGCTGCACCCCGTGTCTGTTTCTTCACTGGAAAAGCGCCCGGAAGACACCTGATGTCCATGAGGAGGATATGGCTTTGGCATCGGGCGTTTTCCGATAATCCGGCAGATTGCCTCTCACCTTGAAAGGGGATGACTCATTGCATGAGCCTGGCGGAGACCAGCAGGGGAATTGCCGCCATGTCTCCGAAAACGATGAGGCAGTCTTCCTGCATTCCGGAGCGTTCGATTTCAAAAACGATCCGATTGCCGCCGGGAAAAGTCCTTCTGACCGCAATGGACGGATTCAGCGGGAAAGCCCTGAGGTTCACGAGATCAATGTCTGCGGATTTCGGGAACACATACTCCAAAATCCACGGACCTTTCGCATAAACCGAAAAGAAGTTGATGTAATAACCGCCGACCGGAATATCCAGATTCTTGCCGGTGGGATACACTTCACGCGAACTCATGAGATCAAACCTGAACGGAAAAGAGACACTGTGATCTCCTGACTGTCTTACGAACCGGCGCGGTGAAATTCCGCGTCCGGACCGTTCCCCCGCAATCAGAGAAAGCGGTTTCTCGGAATCGGACGGAAATTCGTTCTCCACCCAGAAAGTCCGGTTCTTCAAATCCCAGACGAGCGTTGTGGACATCGGGATTCCCGCCCTGCGGCAGAGTTCCCCTAGAATCAGCGAGGTTCCCCTGTCGATCATTTTCCGGTGATTGACGGAAGAAGGTTCCAGACCGACCGTCATTTCCATATCCGCGACCGTATTCAGCGCCATGGAATAGATGGCATTTGCGTCTTTCTGCGGATCGCCCGAAGGTCCATCGGGAAAAGTCTTTTTGAACAGAGCGTCAATGTAATCTTTTTTGACGGATGCTCTCTTTTCCATCTGATACTCACTCTTCCGTCCTTTGCCGGAAGTCTCGGAAGGAGGGACGAACCGGAATGCCGCCGCCATGGAACGCATGGTTTCCGAAAGACTGTTCAGCAGTGCGGTGTCCTGAACGACTTTCTGTTCCTGCACTTCAATCTTTTTCGTCACCGACCTGCCGTGAAAACTGAAAACCGTCAGAAGAATGACGGATGCCGTGAGAGTGCCCCCCAGAAAGGGATAAAGCTGAGATTTTCTGATGCGATTCGTCATTTCATATCTTTCTGTTTTTACATAACATGTTTATATTTATAAGGATGAAAAAATGACGGGAAAATGACGGATCACCACGGGTCAATTTCCATCGTTACATTGATTTTCATCGTCTTGGGAGGATTCGGAAGAACTTTCAAATCCCGGATCAGCTCCTCGACAGACGCATCCATGGCGCGGTTTCCGGAACGACGGGTAATGGTCGCGGAATGAACTTTTCCGGAAACATCGACATGCAGCAGGAGTTCAACCTGCGGCATATTCCCGGGAGCAATCCGCGGCTGATTCCATCTGCGCTTCAGGGCATCCCGCACCTTGCTGTAATAATCAATCAAATCCTTGTCCAGGACTCCTGCCGGACCGCCGCCACCGCCGGCAAGTCCTTTGCCGCCGCGCATTCCGTAACGGCTGGAATTGGGTCTGCCGCTGCCGGTTCCTCCGGTTTCTGCCCAGTTTTTCAGAATATTCTGAATATCCTGTTTGTACGCATTGGGACTTTTTCTGCCGGAAGTTTTTGCAGTTCCCCTGCGAATGACTTTCGTACTCTTTCTGATTTCATCCGGACTTTTCCACTTCGTTTTCGGCTTTGCCGCCTTGCTTTCCTTCGGTTTGACCAGTTCTTTCGGCACTCTCACTTCTGTTTTCGGAGTCTTGACAACAGGCTTCACTTCCGGCTTTGTTTCGGGGGGAGCGGGTTCCACTTTCGGCTCCGGCTTCACGACAGGCTCCGGCTTCACGGCAGGTTCCGGCTTCGGTTCGATGACGGGTTCGGTAACATCCGGAATGGGCGTAATCGGACCGGGATCGCCGTAGTCGGGGATTCCGACAGAATCAGGTCTCGCCGCATCCGGGTATTTTGACGGTCTATCGTTGTCATTCGGGGGACTGTCCACCAGAGAGACTTTGGTAACGCTTACAGGCGGGTTGATGAAATTCGACAGGGAATACAGCAGAAACGGAATCAGAATCAGCCCTGCGTGAATCATGGAGACGGAACCGAAAATCAGGGAACGCTTTCCACCCTTAATGTAAGGAAGAGGAGCTGCGCCCGGCTCCGTCTTTCGCCGCAATCCGTCAATTTTTCCCGTCATTTGTCCACCTCGGTAATCAGCGAAATGTCCGTGAATCCGGCATTTTTGACGTCTTTCATCACCTGAATGACGGATCCGTAGAGCAAATCCTTGTCCGCCCGCAGAAAGATTTTGATCCTGCCGCCGTCCGGGGATGCTTTCAGCTCGCGCAGACGCGCAATCAGCCGTGCCGGATTCATGATCTTTTTCTCAAACTCAATATCTCCGTTTTTCTTCACGTTGATGACCCGCGAATATTCATCGGGCTTCATTTCCGAAGCATTCATCTTCGGCGGGGAGACATCAATGCTGTATTCCAGAAGCGGTGCCGTAATCATGAAAATGATCAGCAGGAAAAAGACGGTGTCCATCAGCGGAGTGATATTGATCTCGTCATAGGATTTCGATTGAAAACGTCTGCGCATACCGCCTGTCCTGTTCTGTTCATCTGGAAGTGCTGATCTGTTCAATCTTGAGCTTGGCAATGAACTCTTCGACAAAATTGTCCATCTGCACAATTGTAGCTTTAATCAGGCTCGTAATGATGTTGTAGCCGACGACGGAGGGAATCGCGACAAGGAGCCCGAGCACCGTGGTAAGAAGGGCTCCGCTGACGCCCGGCGCAAGAGTCTGGATATCCGCTTTGCCCATGATCGCAAGGTCTGTAAACGCCAGCATGATGCCCCAGACCGTTCCGAAGAGCCCGAGAAAAGGACTGATCGTGATTGCCGTGGCAAGAAAAACCATTTTCCGCTCCAGTTCAAGAATCTGGTCGGCGACAGCCTGTTCCAGTGAAGTGCGCACCACATCAATTTCCGTGGCATTCAGTGCGCGGCGTCCCCCTCCGGGCAGTTCAATGTTCAGGATTTTGATCCGTTCATAGGCTGCTTCGCAAGCTCTTGCCGAAGGGCTTGGCTCATCGGCAATTCCCTCATTCATGGAAAGCGGATTGCGGCGTTCGCGGAAGCGGCGCAGGAAAGAGGCGCAGTCATTGTGGGCGCGCCGGAGGCTGATTCCCTTTTCAAGCATCAATGTCCAGGTAAAGACGGAGAATATAAACAAAAGGATGACGATTCCCTGTCCCATGCCGTCGGAGTTTTTGAACGCATAGTAGAGACTTGACTGTGCAAAAGAGAATACTTCAGGATAAATCATGATATTACAGCCTCACAACAGAAATACTTTGTTTCACTGAAACGAACCGCGATACGGTAATCTATATCAAAATCGTATAAAAACTACTTGACAACAGAAAAAAAATTATTTTTTTTGAAAAGCATGTATGGCGGCATATTTCATCAAACCCGGCTGTCATGTCGTCGTTTCCGTTCATGAAGCCGTTCTCTTCCGGCAGGGATTCCGCCTCACCCTTTTATTTCGATTTTCTCGCCGAGAAAACGCGGCCCGCGGCCGAGGATGAAAACATCGACAACTGCCGCAGTGCGTGCCAGAATTTCCCGGCATTCCATTTTCAGCCGATATGCCGGAGAGTTGTCGCCGGGATCCGCCGCGGCAAAACCGATGGCGGCAATGCCATGTCCCCGGGCAATGAAAAGCGCTCGTCTGCAGTGGAACTCCTGGGAAATGACAATCAGTTCCCTAACCTGAAAAATCTCTTTTGCGCGAATCACGGAATCCAGCGTGCGGAAACCGGCATAATCCGAATAGATGTTTTTTTCCGGAATTCCTTTTTCAATCAAGGCGTTGCGCATTGCCGTGACCTCATCGTAGTCCTTGCGGCCATTGTCGCCGGAAACGATGATGTTCCGAATTTTTCCCTTCCGGTAAAGCGTGGCGGCGGCGTCAACCCGGCTTGTAAAATATAAGTTCGGCCAGCCGGCGACTTCCGGTCTGGTTCCGAGAAGCAGCCCCACTTTGAAATCAGGCATGTCCTCCGCTGAATGGTAGACTTTCCCGGAACGGAAAAGCACGATCACGTTGCAGACCAGCAGAAACAAGATTCCGGCGGCGGCCAGTGTTCCCGCCGCGAGCAGAAGCCGTTTCCCCTTTTTCGTTTTCGGCAGATATTTTTTCCGGAAGAAAACGGAGGCATCCAAAAATTTTATCCGGAATTTCATGATGCCCCCTTTGATTTCAGAAATGGGTCAATGCCGGTTTTCCGAGGGGGAAGACATTGAATCCGAGGGAATAGAGCTGTTTATGATCCAGAATATTCCTGCCGTCGAAAATGAAAGCGGGCTTTTCCATCAGGGAGAAAATCCTTTCATAATCATACGTGGCGAATTCCTTCCAGTCGGTAATCAGGGCAATGGCATGCGCTCCCCTGACCGCTTCATAGGGATCTTCAAAGTATTCGATTCTGCCTTCCGTATCTGCAAGATCCAGCCTGGCGTTTTCAATCGCCTTCGGATCGTAAATCGCAAGCGAGGCGTGTTCTCCGACCAGGAGGTTTGAAATATAGATTGCCGGTGATTCCCGCGTATCGCCGGTATCCGCCTTGAATGCGAAGCCGAACAAGGCAATCCGTTTATTGGAAACCGTATTGAACATGTTCTTGACGATGCGTTCCGCGAAACGGCGCTCCTGGTATTCATTCATCAGGACGACCTGTTCCCAGTAGGCTGCGACTTCATGCAGGTTGTAGCATTCGCAGAGATAAACCAGATTCAGAATATCCTTTTTGAAGCAGGAACCACCGAAACCGACGCCCGCCCGCAGGAACTTGCTGCCGATCCGGGAATCCATGCTGACTGCGCGTGAAACCTCCTGAATATCCGCCTCGGTTTTTTCGCAAAGCGCCGAAATGCTGTTGATCGAGGAGATTCTCTGCGCCAGCATCGCGTTGGAGACGAGCTTGGACATTTCACTGCTCCAGACATTTGTCGTAAGTATCTTTTCACGCGGCACCCAGTGAGCGTAAATATCAACCAGACACTGCATGGATTCATGACCGTCCGGCGTTGTCATGGAGCCGATCAGGACGCGATCCGGATTCTCCAGGTCGGCCACCGCCGTTCCCTCCGCAAGAAATTCGGGATTGGAAAGAACGGAAAAGTTCAGCCCCTTGGTATTGGACTGCAGAATCCGGTGAATCGCCTCCGCCGCCCGCACGGGCAGGGTGCTTTTTTCCACGACAATCTTGTCTTCCGTGGCACATTCCATAATCAGGCGCGCGGATTTTTCCCAGAACTGAAGGTCGGCAGCCTTGCCTGCACCGGAACCGAATGTTTTGGTCGGAGTGTTGACACTGACAAAAATGATCTTCGACTCGCGGATGCCTTTTTCCACATCCGTCGTGAAAAAGAGATTCCGTCCTCTGGACTGCGCCACAAGCTGTTCAAGCCCCGGCTCGTAAATCGGCAGTTTGTCCGAGTTCCAGCGTGCGATCCGGTCTGCATTGATGTCAGCCACCGTCACTTTATATTCAGGGCATTTCGCCGCGATCATCGCCATCGTCGGCCCGCCGACATAGCCGGCGCCGATGCACAGAATGGTCTTTTCATTCTCCATTTCATTATCTCCTGTAAACTTTGACGCAGGTAATCTAGCCTGTTACCCGTCAATATGCCAGCGGGAAAAGCGGCAATCCCGATAAAAATGTATTTTTTCCGCGGGGTTTTTTCCCGGGCTTCCCGCTGCAGTCAGCCCGGAAAAGGGAGCAGGAGATAAAACGCGGTCCCGGATTCATCCGGGAAATTCAAAGGCATAACTCCCGCAGGGCAGGGAGAGCAGAAGCGATCCGTTTTTCCGTTCATAACCGGAAAGGGGAACGCCGTTCAGCTTCACTTCTGCCGGTTCGGACACGGGAAGCAGCACTTTCAGCGATGTATTTGGCGGCGCCGTGATCTGCCAGCGAAGGCGTTTCCCTTCGTATTTCCAGAAGCTGGACGCTTTGCCGAAAGGTGTTTCAAGAGACGCTTTCACATATCCCATGCGCGGATCGGGAATCGCTGCGAAGAGCAGTTCCCGCCCTCCGGGAGCGGCATAGGAAATGCCTCCGGCGACGGCGGCCATCCATTCCGCGACGGCTCCGTATGCGTAATGATTGAAAGAGTTCATGTTCACATCCCCGAAACCGTCTTTCACCGTATAGGAGTTCCAGCGTTCCCAGACCGTTGTGGCTCCCTGGTTCACGGAGAACAGCCATGAGGGATATTCCTCCTGAAGCAGAAGGTCGTAGGCGGTGGAAGTCAGTCCGGCATTTGTAAGGGCAAGCATCAGGGAGGCAGTGCCGACAAATCCGGTGCTGAGCCGGTTTCCGTTCTTGCGGATGAGCTGTTCCAGAAGCCGGATCTGCTTTTCCCGCTGTTCCGGCGTCAGGAGATTGAAGTGGAGCGCAAGCACGCAGGAGGTCTGGTTGCGGGTTTTCATCAGTCCGTCCGCACCCACGAATTCACGGCGGAACGCTTCCGCGACCTCTTCCGAGAGCTTTTCAAAGAGTGCGGCATCCGCATCCCTGCCGAGAATTTGAGCGATTTCCGCGACGAGATGCGCGGTATGGGCGAAGTAAGCGGTTCCGATCAGCGGACACGGCGTTTTCACATCGTCCAGAGAGAGCCAGTCGCCGAAACCGAGGTCCGGACGGATCAGGTTGTCCGAAGTCGCCTTCTGGAATTCGATCCACCGTTTCATGGACTCATAATTTTCTGTCAGAAAACTTTTGTCGCCGTAGCGCAGATACATTGTCCAGGGACAGATCACAAGGGCGTCCGCCCATGCGGGCGCCCCTTCCACTTCCGGATCGAAGATATTCGGTGCGATATGGGTTCCCGAACCGTTTTCAAACTGTGCTTCCCGTTGATCCCGGAGCCATTTGCGGAAGAAGGCGGCGACATTCATATTGAATGCCGCGGCGGCACAGAAGACTTCCGCGTCGCCGGTCCAGCCGAGACGCTCGTCACGCTGGGGGCAGTCGGTCGGCACCTCAAGGAAGTTGTCGCGCTGTCCCCAGCAGATATTGCTGTACAGCTGATTGACTTTCGGCTGCCCGCACTCAAAGGAGCCGGTTGTCTCCAGTTCCGAGTGCAATACGACAGCCGTCACTTCGATCGCATCCGGCGAACCGGAAAACTGGAATCCGTCCACCTGTGCATAACGGAAGCCGTGGAACGTGAAACGGGGCTCCCATGTAAATTCCTGTTCAAGAGGCCCGGAGGTCGTATAATAGTCCGTGGAGCGCGCACTGCGGTAATTCAAATTATAAAGTGTGCCGTCCTGATTGAGCATTTCCCCGAAACGGATTGTGAAGAGGCGGCCCGGGTATCCCTTGACCTTGATCCTGACCCATCCGGAGATATTCTGTCCGAAGTCCCAGATGCAGACATCCGGACGCGGGCGGAGCAGTTTCACGGCGGGAATCTCCATGATTTTTCTGACAGGGAAACAACATTTCTGCACCAATGCCGGAGATTCCGCGGCATATTCTCCTGCAACGGCATTGCGCCATGCGGAATCATCGAAGCCGCAGCTGTCCCACCCCGGCATCTCAAGACGGGAATCATACATTTCACCGTCGTAAATGTCCGAATAGAGAATCGGACCTGTCGCCGTTTTCCAGCCGTCGCCGCTGGTGACTGCTTCGTTTGTGCCGTCCTTGTAGAAAATCTCCAGACGTGCAAGAAACTCGGGATATGCGCCGTAGAGATTGCGGCGGCGTCCGCTGAGGTATCCGCAGTACCAGCCGTCGCCGAGAATTGCGCCGATGGTGTTGTTCCCCGGTTTCAGATTGTCTGTCACATCATAACTCATGTACTGAATCTGCTGCGAGAAATCGGTCCAGCCTGGGACGAAATAATCGTTCCCGATCCGCTTTCCGTTGATTCTTGACTCAAAAAGTCCGCGCGCGGTGACATAAAGCCTGGCTTTTGCGATTTCCTTTCCGCAGACAAACTCATGCCGGAAATACGGGCACGGGGAGGAACACGCCGGATTGTTGCCGTCGAAATGAATCCATCTTGCTTTCCATTCCGCATTATGCTGAAGCGCAATTTCAAACTCCGCGGTTTCACTTGCCTCCGATTCCATGCCGTTTTCGTCCCAGACCGTGACCTGCCAGCAGACGTGCTGACGGGAAACAAGTTCCTTTCCGCCCCATTCCACATACAGCGACTGATCGGACTCCACGCGCCCGGAGTCCCACAGATCCGCATTTCCGGCAAGCAGCTCCGCTTTGTCCGACGCCGCAAGGATTCGATAGGCGGACTGCCGGAATCCGGGACGGGCTGAAGACGTTTTCCACGAAAGCAGCGGGCGCGGTTCCATAATGAAGACAAAGCCTTTCAGCAGAGTCATTACCCGCAAATCGCAGGGACGGAAAGAAACGGACGTATCGGAAGGATTCATGGCAGACCTCTTGAAAATTCAGTGCTTTTCAACTATATTCCCACCTAATATATATGTGCAAAGAAGAAATGTCTCTTGTAAAATGGCTTTCTTTTAGCATAATCTGTCCGGATTTTTATGAAAAACAGAAAATACATTGATATGCTGGCAGTCCATGTGTTTCAGGAGATTTCATTTCCCCTGAACGTGTTCATGTATGACTACGACCCGCCGTCAAATGACTGGCACCGTCATAACGGCTTCTACGAACTTGTGATTGTGTGCAGCGGCACCGCAAAAAATGAACTGCCCGGAGAAACGGAACTGGTCACGCCGGGAACCGTCTTCATGATGCCGCCGGGAGCACTGCACCGTTATACGGCGCTCCGCCATTTCCGCCACTACAACGTGCTGTTTGCGGAAGAACTTCTCAATACGGGGAATCTGAATCTTGCCAGTCTGCTTGCATCTTCTCCGCTGTGGCATTTTGCGGAAAGACAATGTTCGCCGTTTCTTCCGGTCGGCGAAAGCGCACTGTCGAAAATCGTGCTGATGCTGGAAACAATCCGCAGTGAAATGTCCATCTGTTCGCCGGGATGGCGCGAGGCGGCATTTGCGGAGTTTATCCGCGTGATGATTTACTTGATCCGTCTCAGCAGACTGCCGGACAGCGAACCCGGGCAGTATTCGTTTCAGATCGGACGGGCAATCCGCCTGATGGAGGAGAAAGTATCCCGGGAACTCACGTTGAAATCAATTGCGGAGTCCGTGAACATGTCTGAAAGCAGTTTCCGGCACCGGTTTCTTGCAGTGACGGGAATGTCGCCGATTCGTTACCTGATTCGTCTGCGATTGAAAAAAGCGCTGCTTCTTTTGACGTCCCATACTCCGATTTCAAGCATTGCGTTGCTCTCCGGATTCACGGATCAGAACTATTTTTCACGGCAGTTCAAAAAACAGTTCGGGATCACACCCCATGAATTTCAGAAGAGATATGCGGCGCAGCAGCTCTCCGTCAATGAACTGCTGACGGGACTTATGGATATTGACACCTTGATCTGCCGCTGAAGTTCACATTCCCGTCGGAAGATCAAGAAACTCGGTTTCAATGCCGAAGTGTTCCTTTACTTCCTGCATGACGGCATTCACGCCGGGAGTTTCAGAACGGTAATGTCCCATGGAAAGTACGGAAACTCCGGCTTCCAGCGCGTAATGGTATGCCTCGTGCGTCATCTCGCCTGTCACCAGGCAGTCAATGCCGAGCGCGTACAGTTCATTGAAAACCGCCGGATAGGCTCCGCCGCCGGAAATCGCCCCGACACGCATGACTTTTCGTCCGGGATCGCCGAAAATATGATAAGGACCCTCGGAAAGCAGGGCGCCGTCCAGAAGTTTTGCGAGTCCTTTGACCGTCATTTCCTTCGGGAGCATTCCCTGAAAACCGATGCTGTAAGAATCATATTCGCCGAAAGGAGTGGGATTTTCCAGTTTCATCATTTTGGCAAGCAGTGCGTTGTGCCCTATTTCCGGATGTGCGTCCAGAGGCAGATGCGCCCCGTACAGTGAAATGGAGTTTGCGGCAAGCATTGCAACACGTTTCGCGTCCAGGGAGAGAATCCGTTTCAGGGATCCGCCCCAGCTGATCCCGTGGTGGACGAAAATAAAATCCGCATCCAGATCCGCCGCAGTCGTGAACAGCGCATGGGAGGCGTCCACGGCAAACACCGCCTTGAACACATCCTGCCCTCCCTCGAACTGCAATCCGTTGTTGGACGCATCCGAGCGGAATTTTGCAATGTCCAGCCGCTTGTCGAGAAACGCGGCAATATCTTTCAGCTTTGCCATCTCACTCCTCCTCTTTCCTGATGAAACGTTTTGCAATGACTTTCCAGCGCAGGTCGGATTCCTGCTTTTTCAAAAAATACTCTTTCAGTTGTTCCGGTGTTTCCGCAAGTGCGGCAAATTCATTGATTTCATTTGCGGAACAACGGAACAATACAGCCTGGGGCATCTCCACGCCAAGCGAGCGCAGGGCATTTTCCGCGCGGAAGTAACGCCTCCGTGCAAAGATATTGCAGACGGTGAGAAACACCGGCCACACAAACGCGAGAATCCAGAACGGCCATGCGGGAATCATCGGCCAGTAGGCAACGCGCCCTATCTGGACAAGCAGAAGCAGGAAGACCGGCAGGATGAACAAAATTGCGTCTTTTTCGCTTTTGAAGCAGTTGCCGGTATAACGGCGCAGGGGACTGTGCGAAATGGCATACGCAAAGTGTTCTTCATACTGATGATCCTGAATCGGAGTCCGCGCCACATGACAGAGTTCGTGAGCCGTCAGCTCCTCGCGTCCGTAAATGAAAAATTTCTCTTTCTCCTTGAAACTCCGGCGGATGATGAACAGTGTCGGCAAATCCTCGTAAGAGGAAATCGAGCAGCCGCCCCAGAGAATGCCGAGTCCATGTTTCGGGAAGAACCCCGGAACCCATTTCACGGCAAAACCGTACGCCTTGCGGGTGGTTTCCGCCGCCTCCTCAAGAATCGCATCCGGAATCTCCATTCCCGCTTCGATCACAAGTCCGGTATAAGGCTCCACTTCTTTTTCTTCCGCAAGTTTCCGGCGCAGGTTTTCAATCCGCTTCTCCTCTGCAAGCAGACGGTCCGCATATTCGGAGACAGTTTCTCCCGGGGCGATCAGCAGTCCCTGCGAGTCCAGCTCGGCAAGCAGCTCAAGATTCTCGTTTTCCTTCAGCGTCTCAATCTCTTCTCTGTCCGGAAATGACATATTGTCTCCAAAATTTCTGTAGGTTGCGGTTTTTCCCTATAGCTTACTTAAATCCGGCGTGTTTTCAAGTCCCCTGCAAACAAATTTACGGCAAAAAGAGCGAAAAGGCATAAGTCCGGCACACTTTCAAAACCTGCGGGAAACGGAAATTCCCTGCCCGCCTTCCACAAAAGGAAAAAACCTGAAGATGCTGGAGCGGGTCCGCATGCTTCAGGTTTTTCCGGTGGTTTCAGAGATTATCTTTTTCTGGAAGGAATATGCGCGGACTCGCCGTGCACCGCGTGTGCGGCTTCCATCATGGCTTCACCGAGAGTCGGATGCGCATGAATCGCCTTGCCGAGTTCCTTTGCCGTAATCTCCAGATGAAGCGCTGGACACGCTTCCGCGATCAGGTCTGTCGCATGGGGTCCGACGATGTGGACGCCGAGAATCTGATCTGTTTTCGCATCCGCAATGATCTTGCAGAAACCTGCCGTTTCATTGATCGCCATCGCCTTGCCGAGAGCCGCAAACGGGAACTTGCCGACGCGGGTTTCAATTCCTTCCCTGTCACACTGTTCCTGGCTTTTTCCGACGGAACCGATTTCAGGAGATGTGAAGATACATCCCGGAACAAGACTTCCGTCAAATGCGTTCTTCCTGCCGCAGGCGACATCCGCCGCGACCACTCCCATGGCGCTCGCCGCATGGGCAAGCTGCCAGGAGCCTGTCGCGTCGCCGATCGCGAAGATGCCGGGGACATTGGTCCGGCAGGAGGAGTCCACAGGAATCCAGCCGCGTTCATTGGTTTTGACGCCGCTTGCGGCAAGATTCATGCCTTCGAGAGCGGGTTTGCGTCCGATGGAAACCAGCAGGTAGTCCGCGGAAACCGTAAGGTCGCCGACTTTGCCGCTGACGCCGTTGTCGTCCGCCTTGAGATCGCCGAGCGGTTTGCCGTTCATGATTTCAATTCCCGTTTTCTGCATCCGGGCTGCGACGACTTTGGATGTTTCACGGTCGATATTGGGCATGATGCTGTCGAGCATTTCCACAATTGTGACTTTGGTGCCGAGCTCTGCAAAGAGACACGCGAACTCGCAGCCGATAACGCCGCCGCCGAGGATCAGCAGAGATTTCGGAATCTCGGGAATCGAAAGCAGTTCCGTAGAGGTAATGACTCTTTTGCCTTTTGGAATGAACCCGGGGACAAGTGTTTCGGAGCCGCTGGCAATGATGATTTTGCTTGCGGTGATTTCCTCGACTTCCTTTCCCTCGCCGTCCACGACTTTAACCGTCTTTCTGCCGGTAAATGCGCCATGCCCTTTGAATACCGTGACGCCTGCCGCCTTGAGCAGGGAGCCGATGCCGCCGCGCAGGGTTTTGATTACGGAGTCCTTGCGTGCGAGCATGGCTTCCCAGTCGGGAGAAATCTCTCCGCTGATTCTGACGCCGAATTCCATCGCATGGCGCGCCTTGTGATACACGTCGACGCCCGCAATCAGGGTTTTGGTCGGAATACACCCGATATTCAGACACGTTCCCCCAAGTTCTTTCCGTTCCACGAGCGCGGTTTTCACACCGTTTTTCGCAGCTCTGATCGCCGCGACGTATCCGCCCGGACCGCCGCCGATCACCAATACATCGAATTCCTGCATGATTGCATGCCTCCCTTTCATTGGTTAGGTTGTGATGTAAAATGTTTTTTTATCAGCTGATTGATTTTTCTGCGTACCGCGAGCATGTTTTTTTCGCCGCGCGGATAGTCTGCCATGCTCATCTTCGAGCCCGGAGAAAGTTTGTCAAGCTCTTTCATGATCTTTTCCCTCGGCATTTTCGTTTCCAGAAGCTGGAGCGCGCGCTGATCCTGGAGTCCTTCGGTGAACACCTCGTGACGGATGGAATCTTCCGGCATTCCCCCTTTTCCGGGATATACGAGGAATGGGTCGCCCGCAGGAAACGCCAGTCCGCTGTCCGTGCATTTGTAGGGATCGATCGGATAACGGGAAAGCTGTGAAAAATAGAAATTGAATCCCCAGTGGAGGAAGCCTTCCACGCCGTAATAATACATTTGCGTTCCCAGAATGCGATTGCGCGAGGACGGCATGTGAAGGAAACGGTTGCTGTAAGTCACAGTCGGTCCGCAGCAGTAATAAGTCCAGCGCTCCTTCATGCCTGCGGTAATGAACTCTTCCAGATGCGATTCGGACGGCACCGGAATCGAGACAAGCCCTTTTCTGTAGAAATCCACATTGGAAAGAGCGTCCATGATCTTGAAGCCCTTCAAATGCCTGTGCATGATGGCGGCAGCCTTGCCGTAAGATTCCAGATGTTCCAGAACCGGTTCATCGGAACAATGGAAATAGACCTTGTTCTGCAGTTTATTCTTCTTGAGATAAGCGGTGAACACAGGGAGAAAGGCGTCAAGGAATTCCGTGTATTCTTTGGAGTCCGATTTTACATCCCAGCCGAAAATCCGTTTTTTCCTGCTGTCCACTTCGGCAACGATCTTCGGGGAAAAACCCGCGCCCCACTGGGAGAACAGATGGGAAATCTCAAAATATCGGATGCCGCATTTCCCGGCAAGCGCAATCCAGCGGTCCAGTTTGCTGAAGTCGAAAGAATATTTTCCCTTTTTCAATGTGACATCGACAAGCTGGACAGTCGGGCGTTCTGTTCCGGGTTTGGTATCCAGCGGCGGCGTAAAGACAGGCGTCAGGATCAGGTTGATTCCGTGTTCCGCCGCATTTTTCATGAAGTTGCCGACTATGCGCCAGTATTCTTCGCTGAACACATCAACGTTATAATACACTGCCAGACAGTCCGTATGGAACCAGTGCGTATTGATGAGTTTCTGCGGGGGAAGCTGCGCATCAAGAACCTCCAGGGTGAAAGACACGGTTCTCCGGATCGGCTTTTCCTTCGTATTCGGCGGGGGATCCACGGAAAGTTTCACGTCGATTTTATACTTGCCCGGTTTGCAGTTTTTCGGGATGCAGACCTTGAACCACAGAGAGCGCCACTGGTTGCAGACAGCCTCGACAGCGTTGTCTTGCAATTCGGAAAGGACGTCGGGATAAAGTCCGGGTTCTCTGGAAATGTAATCGTCGTCGAAATTGATTCCGGTATATTCCGCGGGGACAAGATTCACGCGGCGCACCGAAATGAACTTTTTCAGTTCGGATTCCATTGCGATTCCGATTTCCGAGCGGTGAAAATCCACGGGATTGTAGGCGAGCTGGAAAGAAAAAATTTCACCGCGGAGAGCCGTTCCGGAATTGAAAGGTTCGGATGCCGGTTCCTGTGCGGGAAAAACTTTTACGAGGGAACTGCACCATTTCGTTTTGAGTTCCATGTTGTAATATTCTCCATTCGTTTCTATATTATTTTTTACCGTTGTAACGTATCAGCAGCATCGTGATGTCATCCGACTGCGGAGTTCCGCCCGCATGTTCGCGCACAATTCTGCGCACCGTATCCACCGCAGTCTTCAGATCCGTGCCCGGCACCGGAGGCGCCACAGCCAGAGCGAGCGACAGCCGTCCTTCCCCGAACAGTTCCTCCTTCGGATTCACCGCTTCAGTTACGCCGTCCGTATACGCGAACAGCGAATCTCCGGGTTCCAGAAGAAACTGTCCTTCAACATACACCCCGTTCAGCTCCATTTCAAAAGGCCCGAGCGGAAAACCGGGCACCATTTTCAGGAAAGAGCTGTTTCCGTCGCGCCGGATGATTACCGGCGGATTATGCCCGCCGTTCGCATAAGTCACCATACCGGTCCGGCAGTCGAGGATTCCGCAGAAAACCGTAATGAACATGCAGGTGTCGTTTTCATCCGCGAGATAGTTATTGGACAGATGAAGGATCTGCGCCGGGGAAAGCCCGTTTTGCGCAAATCCGCGCATCAGCGTTTTTGCCGTTGCCATGAAGAGCGCGGCGGGAATCCCCTTTCCGGCGACATCGCCGACCGCAAAGAAAAGACGGTTTTCATCGATGAACACGAAATCGTACAGATCGCCGCCGACTTCTTTTGCCGGTTCCATCATGGCATAGACATCGACGTCAGTGCGATCCGGGAATGGAGGAAATCTGCGTGGCAGCATGGACGTCTGAATTTCCGTAGCCGCCTTGAGCTCAGATTCAATCCGCTGTTTCTCCCGCGCCGCATTGTTCAGATTCCGGATATAGTTTTTGAGATCGCGCGCCATACTGTTGAACGTGTCGGAAAGCTCTTCGATCTCGTCTCCGGTTTTCAGCTCCAGTTTCCAGTCCAGGTGTCCGGCGCCGATCTTCTTTGCTCCGGTAATCAGCTGGCGGATCGGATTGCTGAGGTGTTTCGCAAGCATGTAGCCGATGAAAAGAATGATCGCCAGCATGAACAGCGAAAATCCCATGAAAATCCTGATGTTCATAATGAGCGCCTCATTCATGATATGTTCGGCTTTCAGCTTGTCTTCATGAATTTCCGCTTCGGTTTCAAACGCCGGTTTGAGGGTTTCAGTTTCCGCCTGAACCAGGGCAATGCTCCAGGAGCAGGCTTTGACCGGAGCATAACCGGCAATCTGTTTCATGCCGTTGACCGTGATGGTTGCAGTGCCCGGTTTCAGCTCCAGCATTTTCCGGCAGAGCGCTTCCAGTTCCCTGTCGTTCATCAGGGAAGGCATTTTCGCAGATTGGTCCCAGCTGCCTGTAATCAGTTCATGAATCCTGCCTCCGGCAATGACTTCTCCCTCGGAATTAATCAGGAAGGAATGAGTGCCGCGTTTTGCCTGTGTGGAAATGAAATCCTGCGTGATGGATTTTACGCTCACATCCGCACCGATGACGCCCAGCAGCTTTCCATCCTTCCCATACAGCGCCTTGCTGCAGGTAACTGTAAGTTCATTCATGCGCGACGCCGACCAGTAAGGCTGCGACCAGAAAAGTTTTCCCTTCGCCGTCACGGCTCCCGTATACCAGGCTCTTGTCCGCGGGTCGTAATCACGTTTGGACGCCGACCATGGATACCGGTAGATGACTCCGTTCTGCGTGCCGATGTAGATCAGGCGGATGTAGGGATCGTTGAATTGAATGAATTTGAGGAGATTGTGAAGACGTGCCAATGCGGAGATTTCCGATTTGACGTCTTTCAGGTTTACGCCCGGCGCAAGCGAAAAAGAGGAAAAATTGCCGGCATTGCCGGGATGCACGGACGATTCCTCCGTAAAAAGAACATGATCGGGAATATGAGGCGGAACTCCGTTTCCGAAACTGCAGAATCCGGCAAGATTTTCCACCTGCGCGGCAATCCGCTTCAGATTCAGCTCCGTGATATAGGCCTGATCTTCGGCAAGCGCCTGCAGTTCCTCTTTTGCCTGCCGGATCAATCCGTTTTTCGTGTCGCTGACTGCGGACATTCCCACCTGGTTGCCATATTTCATGGCGGTTTCCCCAAGCCGGCGCATCTCATGGATTGAATAAAAAGAAACAATCCCAAATGTCAGAATCGAAATCAGGAACAGCGCGCTTAATATTTTTATTTTGATACTGAACTTCACAGTCCACCCGCATTGTCTTTTCCCCGCCTCCGGCGGCATCCGGACGGCAGAGGGAACAGTTTGCCGCTTCAGATGCCGAGATTGGAAAGCATCATGCAGATGTCATTGATTGCCTTGACAAGCTGCGGATGCGTGATCTCGAAATCGCCTACGGCGTCTCTCAGCTTCGCCGCGGAAACGTCCACTTTCTCAGGGTCAATGCCGTTTTCATCCGTTGCCGCCAGCGAAAGTTCTTCGGCATGTTTCGCGATGTGCACCGCATCGTCGTGATGTTCCTCCGCAATTTTGTCCAGTTCCTCCTTGAGCTCATCCACAAGGTCGAACAGTTTGTCCTTCCGGTCGTCCGGAAGATTGGCTTCGGCTATTTTTTCCCTGATGTGTTCGATTGTCCTGTCCGGCATTTTTCTTCTCCCCTTACCTTCTCAGATCGCCCATGCTGATCGGCGTGAACGAATGTTTTGTTTTGGTCCGCAGTTCCGGATCCACCGCAAAATACTTCCATGCGCTGAAACCGAAGTCATGAGGGACGTAATTCGTCACCCATTTATGTGTCAACATAAACGATACTGTATAACTTTCAAATATCCATGGGCATTTTTCTGTAAGAAGTTTTGACATTTTTTCATATTTTGCGGTTCTTTCCGCCGAATTCGGCATCGGACGGATCTCTTCATACATCCGGTCGAACTCCGCATCCCTGAAAAAAAGGCGATTGCAGCTGTCGCTGTTCGGACCGTAAAACAACTGGAGGAAATTCTCCGCATCGGGATAATCTCCGGTCCACGAGAGACGGAACAGCTGGAACTGCCCCCGGTTCAGTTTCTGGAAGAACCGTGAACGGTTGTTGAATTCAGGGCGCACAATGATTCCGATCCGTTTCAGATCCGTGGCAAGCAATTCGGCAATCTGCCGGTAAAGCGTGCTGCTGCCCGCCTGATCAAATGTCAGTTCAAGATTTCTGCCCGTCCGCGGGTCGATGCCGTCAGGATACCCCGCCTTTTTCATGTAATCCCTGGCAAGTTCGACATTGAATTTCCCATAGGGACCTTCATAATCTTTGAGGAAGCCGTCGGCTCCCGGCGGAACGGGACCGTTTGCCGGGACAAGCCGTCCGTTTGAGGTGCGGCAGCGCAGATCCTTGTCAAAAGCCAGGCTGATCGCCCGGCGGAGATTCACATTGGAACCGAGAAGCGGATCGGAAAAATTGAATCCGATGTAATTGGTCTGGAGATCAGGTGCGGAAATCAGACGGATGCCGCGTTTCCGCAAGGCGGGGGAAAGTTCCATTTCCTCGTTCACTACGGCTTCAAAATTTTCATCGGAAAGACTGCAGTAGTCAAGCTCGCCCTGTAAAAACATCAGCCACGCGGCAAGGGGCTGTTTCACCAGATAGCAGGTGATTTCATCCAGAAGCGGCAGTCTCCGGGTGCGGTCGGCGAGATTTTCCGCAGATGGGAACAGCTCTTTCCGGTAATCCCTGTAACGGTTCATCCGGATTATGAAATCCTTTGTCCATTGCGTGACGGCAAAGGGACCGCTTCCCGCCGGATGATCCGCAAAAGAGTCCTTGTAATATTCTACGGCTTTTCTTGAAACAGCCGAAAAATATGGCAGCGCCAGTGCATACAGAAAACGCGGATCCGGATTTTCAAGCTCAATTTCAAAGGTAAGATCATCCAGAATGCGAATCCCCCGGCAACCTGCGTCGTAGGGCGCCATATCGTATTTTTCCGCCTGTGCGGTTCTTTTGCGGAATTCGGCAATTCCTCTGATCCGGTCGCGGATCAGCCAGTAACCGGTCGAACGAACCCGGGCGTCCGCAAGCCGCAGAATGGAAAACGCCATATCCTTCGCCGTTATCTTCCGCGACTTCCGGTCCGGAAAGCAGGGCGCCTCCTGAAAATAAAGATCGTTCCGCAGCCGGCAGCGGAAAATCCGCATATCCTCCGAAACGGACGGCATTTCCGCAAGCATGGAACATTCCAGCTCGTAAGGGCGTTTCCGGTAGGAATACTGGAGCGGAGTATCATACAGCGCCCCGGCAATGGACTGGCTTGCCGTATCCGCCGCAAGCGCGGGGTCAAGCGATGTGATGCGCGTTCCGAGGGAAATGGAAAGCGTTCTGCCGCCGTTTTCTTCCTCCTGCCTTCCGCAGGAGGCGGAAAGAACCGCAATGCCGCTCAGCAATGTCAACAACAGTTTCCGTAACATAAGAAATCTTTCCGTGCGGCATGATGCAGAGTTATCGGCCGGCGCCCAGTTCCCGGCGGATCTTCAGGACCGCTTCCGCCGACGCCGCTGCATTTTTCGTGATCTGCGCCCAGTCCTTTGCGGCAACCAGCTCCGGAGAGGCAATCCAGGGAGCGCTCACGGCAACAACTTCTTTCCTCACAAGGTAACTTTTCATGTTCTCAAGGGTAATTCCGCCTTTGGCGAAAAATTCGATCCCGAGATGCTGGAACGGTTCGCAAATCGCCTTCAGCGCCTCCGCGCCGCCGCTCTGTTCCGCGGGGAAAAACTGGAATTCCGTGATTCCGCTGAGCATTGCCGTTTGAATATTGGATGCCGTGCAGACTCCGGGCGCGAACACGATCCGCCGTTTGCTTGCCTCTTTGATCATCTCCGGTTCCGTTCCCGGGGAGAATGCGAAACGCGCACTGGAATCAATCGCTCTGACAAGTTGATCCTTATTCAGAATATTTCCCGCTCCAATAATGAAATCGGGCATTTCTCTGGCAATTCTGCGGATCGCCCGGCTATGTGCAAAGGAGCGGAATACAAGCTCCATGATGGGAAGTCCGCCTGCAGCCAGTGCCTGCGCCGTCAGGAGCGCATCCTCTTCCGTTTCCGCCTTCACAAAAGGCACAACCCCGAATTCTCTTAAATTGCTGAACATTGATAAATCCTTGCAAAATATAATGGATATTTTAAAATTATGGCGTAAATTACCACATTATCTCTATAAGATGATACTTAAATGCGCAGGAAACAAGTCGTATTCAGTATAAATTTTAATTTTTTTACAACAAGGAGGCACTATGAACGTCATGGTTCTGGGCGGCGGAGGACGCGAACATGCAATTTGCTGGGGGCTGAAGCGCAGTCCCGAGGTTACAAAACTTTACTGCAGTCCCGGAAATCCGGGAATTGCGCGGATTGCGGAATGTGTGCCGCTGCCCGCAGGCGACATTCAGGCGGTCGCGGATTTTGCGGCGGAGCATCAGATTGATCTCGTGGTCGTCGGACCGGAACTCCCTCTCTGTCAGGGGGTTGCCGATGCCGTCCGCGCCAGGGGAATCCCTGTGTTCGGCCCATCGAAGGAAGCGGCACGGCTGGAGGGAAGCAAGGATTTCTCCAAAAAATTCATGGTCAAATACGGCATTCCGACCGCCGCATACGCTAGTTTTACGAATAAGGAGGATGCGCTGAAATATGTCCGCGGGGAATATGAAGCGGGGCGCGGCGTTGTGGTCAAGGCGGACGGTCTTGCTGCGGGAAAGGGCGTCATTGTCGCTTCCTGCAGAAAAGACGCGGAAGATGCGGTCGAGGAATGCTTCGGCGGAGCGTTCGGCACGGCGGGAAACGTCGTCGTCATTGAAGAGCTCCTGATTGGAGAGGAGGCATCAATTCTTGCGCTTGCCGACGGCAGAACGGTGATTCCGCTGGTCTCTTCCCAGGATCACAAGCGTCTGCTGGACGATGACAAAGGCCCCAACACCGGCGGAATGGGCGCCTATTCCCCCGCTCCCGTCGTTACGGACGCTCTGATGAAGGAAATTGATGAAAAGGTGCTTCAGCGTTTCCTGAAAGGCATTCAGGAGGAAAAACTTGACTACCGCGGTATCATCTACGCGGGAATCATGGTGACGAAAGACGGACCGAAGGTGCTTGAGTTCAATGTCCGTTTCGGAGATCCTGAAACCGAGGCGATTGTCCCCAGACTCGAAAGCAGCCTTGCCGATGTACTGATGAAAACGGCGCAGGGCAGAGTCGCCGAGATCCGGATGCAATGGAGCGAAAAGCCCTCCGTCTGCATCGTAATGGCTTCCGAAGGTTATCCGGGAGCGCTCAGAAAAGGATTTGAAATCACCGGAATCGAAGATGCGGAACAAAGCGGCGCAATCGTGTTCCATGCCGGAACCGCTGTGAAGGACGGCAAAGTCATCAATTCCGGCGGACGTGTGCTCGTGGTGACGGCGAACGGTGAACAGATTGCGGACGCTGTTGCAAAGGCTTATGATGCGGTCGCGAAAATTCACTGGACGGGGGTTCAGTACCGCCATGACATCGCAAAAAGAGCGGTGAACCGAAAATAACGGAGTGTTTTTTAAAAATTTCCTTGCATGTTTGCCGAAGAGGATATAACTTAATGTATGCAAGTCAAAATAACAAAAGGAGTCTTATTATGCTGAGAAGAATCATGATTGCCGCGGTGGCCGCAGTTGTCGCACTGTCATTTACAGCCTGCTCTTCCCTGCAGGTTGCAACCACGTTGAACAATGAGAAGATCACGACGGCGGAGAATGCTACGAGCCTTGCCCATATCAACGGAGAAATCTGGGGCATTTACCTGTTCAGCATTCCGCTGTTCACTGGAAGCAGCACACAGCCCGGAAGATGTGCGATTTTCAGCGATACCGTTCAGGTTGATAACGCAGTTTCCATGGTGACAAAGAAGGCTCTCAACGATTTTGAAGCGACCACAGTTACAGATTTGACTTCCGAGAGGTCCAGCACGTGGTTGCTCCCGTTCCTTGTGCTCTGGTATGACAGCGTCCAGGTCAGCGGCAACGCAATCCGCTGATTGTTCTGAGTTTTTCGGGGAGCCCTCTGAACAAGTCGGCTCCTTTTTTTGTCATTTATGCGGAAAGTTTCTGCCGGACGGATTAAGGTATGGTTTCAAAAGAGATAAAAGCCAGATATTCCTGTAAGAGAAAGAGCGATTTCATGACGCATTTCGCTATTTATTTCTTTCTCATTGTCGTGGTTTTTGAGCTCTATCTGGTCGTCTGGATGCCGATTCAGCTGAAAAAGGAGGACGTTCTGCAGAAACATGTTGCAAAGGAAAATCTTGTGACATTGGTGGATGCTCTCAGGAGTGAGGCGGGCAGCATCGGCGGACAGAATTCATTGAACAATGGAGAAATTGAACTGACAAGAAAGGTTCTTGATCTCTATGCACTGTACATCAGGGAGTATCAGGATGCCCTGGAACTTTCTCAGATCCTTGATCTTTATAAAATGCTCAACCGCTATCAGGGTGTGATGGAACAATGGAAAATGAAACAGTTTTCCTTTCAGAAGGAAGCGGTCAATCTTCCAGCGGCATATCAGTATCTGGAAAAGAAAAATCATCTTTGAATTGACGGTTCGTCATATTTCTGTCAGTTTTAATTTTTTAACTCAAAATATGACGAAAGTATCTCTTTTGACGGCAATAATTATATAAATGACGGAGAATGGCATTATGATGGAACTGATAAAAGACCGCCCGATCGTATTCTTTGACCTGGAAGCGACAGGCATCAATATAATGAATGACAGAATCGTGGAAATTTCTGTCGTTAAGATTTTTCCCGACGGCAGGCGCGAAGTGAAAACCCGCAGAATCAATCCGGAAATGCATATCCCGGAAGAGGCTTCCGCTATTCACGGCATCTATGACAGGGATGTGGCGAACGAACCGACATTCCGTGCCATTTCCAAAAATTTCTTCATCTATCTGGAAGACTGTGACCTGGGTGGATACAACATTACCAAGTTTGACATTCCCATGCTGACACGGGAATTTTCAAGGGCAGGGCTCACATTCACCACGGCAAACCGCAGAATTATTGACGCCTACAACATTTTCTGCCGCATGGAACCGAGAAATCTTTCCGCCGCATACAAGTTCTTCTGCGGCAAGACTATGAAAGATGCGCACAGCGCCGAGGCGGATACGCTTGCAACAGTGGAAATTTTTGAAGGTGAAATCAGGCGTTATTCCCGGATGGCCCGGGAGGACTATCCCGAAGACATTGAAAAATGGCCCGAAACACTGGATGAATTCCACTCATTCTGCAACCAGAGAATGATCGACAGCATTGACCCTGACGGGCGTTTCAAGTGGAAAAACGGTGAAGCGGTGGTCGCATTCGGAAAAAATGCGGGAACTCCTCTGCGCCGTATCGCAGTTGACAATCCCGACTTCCTGCGCTGGATCTTGAGGTCGGATTTCAGTGTCGAAGTAAAAAATATCGCTTCCGATGCATTGAAAGGTATTTTTCCGGAGAAAGTGTAGTGGGTTGCCGCACTATGGATCATGACTATAAACATTTGCTGAGTCTGCTGGACGATGAAAATGAACAAGCCGCTTCTCTCGCCATGGCGGAGCTGCTTGCACGGGATCAGAAGACTCTTGAGCCGGTTCTCCGCAAGCTGCAGGAGAGTTCCGACCCGCGTCTTCGCCGCCGGATTCATCAGCTCCAGTCCACAATCACGCTGAGGAGAAGGCGCAAAAGTCTTACGCGCAATCTGTCCGAGCGTAACATTGATCTGCTGGAGGGGCTGATTCAGATTCATCTGCTCTGGTATGACAACGATGCTTACGATGCGGTGAAGAAGCAGTGGGAGACTCTCGTGGAAGAGTCCGGAAAATATCATCCCGAAACGCTGGAGCAGCTCGCTTACTTCATGCGCAAACGTTCCTTTGTCTGTTCGCACAGGGATGAAATGGAATCGGAGTTCCTCTGCCTCGGGACGATTCTTGATGAAAATGCCGGCGCGGATTTCATGCTCTGCGCAATAGCGTGTCTGCTGGCTGCAAGGTGGGGACTGCGGGTGTTCATCACACAATCCGCGGAAACGGATTTCATCCTTGTAGATGAATTCGGCAATATCCTGGTGCCGGTCAATGACTGGGATTATATCCCATTTGACGGAAAACAATATGCGTTTGAGTTCTGGAATACGCAGATGCTTCTGCGCTATGCCACGGCTCTGCTGTTTACATGCGCCGCAAGCTCGGACAGTTTCCGCTATGTCTACACGATTGGAAGTTGTCTTTCCGGTGATGTCCATTCAGACAATCTGGATTTTCTTCCCTATCCTTACGGTGCGGACCAGAAAATTGAATCGTGACAATGCGGTTCAGGGGAATGACTCCTGAAACGCTGATTCCCTCATATTTCCATGCCGGAAAGCTGTTTCCCTCCGGGCGAGGCGTCGGAAAACGGCAATCTGAAAGAGAAGAGACAGCAGACAGCAAAAGACGAAGTTGCGGCACTCTTCTGTCCGTTTGTCCCGGAGGACTCTTCCGCGGAGGAATCGGGAGTGCAATCTCAGGCTGCATGGACGTTGGTCCCGTGTATCTATAAACCGAAGGCACAGGGGAATGGTGTCTTATGACAATGGAATGCGTCAGGAGCATTCGTTTTTTTCTGTCTTTCCATGTCTGATTTCACTGTTCCAGATTCTTCTTTTTTGCATTCTGTCCGGATTTTGGAAAATTCAATGAACAAGCAGTTCTGATGAAATGGCAGGAAAAAAGTAAAAGCAGGCCGGCGGTGTTTTTACTGAAATTTTATGGAAATTGATGTATTTTTGTAAAATGTATTTTTTAATGAAATTTTGCAAAGAGGTCTTGACGTTTTCCATGTTTTGACGTATAATGAAAACAGGAAATAAATTTCCGGGTCTGAAATTCCAGAATAATCAGGGAGGGCGCCCATGGAACATTCTACTCCTGGCGGCAGTATGCCGGAATAATCTGCGGAATAGAGTAATTCAAGGGGCTTTACAATCAATCTTTCATTAAGTTGTCCATGCCGGAGGGAGAGGTGTATGCAGCAAATGTCAAAGTCTGTATATATGCGAAAGTTGCCGGCGGCAAATTCTCTTGCACTGATCCTGTCCGGACATTTCCCCCGAAAATACATCATACTGTCGCGGAGTAGCCGGATTTGCATAACCCTCAAAATTATTGGGGGCTTCCTTGTTGTTTTGAGGGGTGATCGGCAGGATGAGAGGAGTATGCCATGTCTTTGGGAATAGGGAAAAAATATTGCCTAATAAAATGTATTTGTCTGTTTTATTTGTTTATAATTGGATTGCCTGTTCTTTCTGCTGATCAGTTGAATGCTTTAACGGAAAAGAAAATACAGCCATATATGGTTCTTACGATAAATAGTATAGAACATTCTTTATTTGGCACAATAATAAAATATGATGTAAGTTATTCTGAAAGTTTTCCTTTCGGATCATCTTTTCTGGAGTGTTATAGGGACAGCAAGGGATATTCTGTTGTAGATAAAATAAATTTAAACTTTAATATGGAATTTTATTTCGGATATCTTATTATTCCCAACGATAGAATAATGTTAGCATTACAATTTGAGAGAGACTATAAAATTCCATATTCTATTCCATGGGAAAAAGATCAGGTCCCTTTCTTGAAATATCAGGTTAGAACGATTCTCACCCCCTCAGAGAAAGTTTATCTATGTTCCTGGGGCTGGTCTTCTTGTCGCGCTGAATATTATCCTGAACAGACTATTCGTCCTTTTCAGAAAGGAATAGACACTGGAATTGCATTGAAATTAATCATACCCGAAGAGGAATTACTGCAATTTGAAGATTCTCTTGATAGAAATGATATTCTGTTATTTGATTTTTTAAAAAAAATAGGAATAACTGAAAAGATTTGTTGTTTTTATAACAGAGATATAAAAAAGATGATTATGGAATTGGATGAGATGGAGCTCGGTTTTCAGGCAGGTGTAATTTCTCTTTATAAAGTCATTGCTAAAGAAATCGAAGTCATCAATGCTTTGCTTGCGGCAGAAAAAAAAGATTCCCTTTGACATACAGGAAAAACTTCAAAAGGAACTTTTATCAAGATTGGAAACGCAGCTTCGTCTTCTTTATTCTGATTGGCAGGTAGGAATAGGAAGTATTGAGAAAATACGACAAAAAGAACTTGAAATTAAGCACTTGAAAATACTTTATCGATTTGAGGGTGAGAAAAGTAAAAAGTGAAACTTTGAGCAGAATGATTAGGAACAAAATCATGGAAAAAACAACCCCATGGAACAGCAAAAATGTCATGCCGCCCTTGAAAAACGGGAGGTATTACAACCTTGATAATGCAAAAACGTTAAATTGTAATGATTTCAAAAACGGGAAAATCGAATAACCATGCCTGCTGAACAAAGAACTGTTCAATATTTTTTATTTTCCTTCTGTTGTCATTTACTGCCGGCTTGCACCATTTTATTGTTTCTTATCTGTTTTTATTTCTTCTCCTTGTCGCTGCATTGTTATTTTCAGATGTTGCGAGTAGGTAAATACAGTAATGAGCAGGTCTTGTTTATATCGCAGAAATCAGGAAGTTATCAATTTCAAAGAGATATTGATATGACATATGAGCGATTAAAGTTTCAGACATATTCTGGAAGAATTTATCTTTATATTGACCAAAAGTACATTAAGGGAAATCATTTACGCAATCTGGCAGTTGAGGTATCAAGAGACTGTTATGGACTTACTGATTCATACCGTTATACACATGAAGATCTGGAACCTGCGTCCGCACATTTTCAGGAGCCTGGCTATTGCTCCTTTACATTACCGTCACTGGCAATGTATCCCAGTGATAATCACATCAAAATTTCACTTTGCGGAGTTAAATTTCTTAACCCGAACAGCGATGTTAAGATATTTCTGTTTTTTAATGGACACAAAGGACAAACCATTTTTTTGTCCTATTTAATCAAGAGTGCGAAATATTTTATGGTGACGCTCTTTTTTGCACTGGGATGCCTAGCCATGAAAAGATATAAGAAAAAATTCAATGCTTCATGATAATTGCTGAAATTTCCAAAACAGGCAATCAGGAAAATAAATGTAAGACAGGAGTTGTTTAGGAATGGGAGAAGATCATGGTGTGTCTGAAAAAACAGCAGGGGAGGAGATTTGAGCGATGCAGATATGGACAGAATGCTGAATGAGCTTTTGAATGAACCGGCAGTAAATGTCTTATTTTAGGATAAGGCAAAAACATATAAGCCGAAGCATGGAATCATGATTCATGGGCAAGGTTATGCTGAATAAGGATCTGTGTTTTTTGTTGAAAACGGAAAAAATCTGAATAAAATGCAATGTTGGATTTGAATATTATGAAGTTGCTGTTTCCTTTTGGCATGAAGCGTTTCCTGCTGTTTTTACTATTGATCATTGCTGCATTGTCTTTTGGAGTGAAAAGAATCTGTCATTATCCTTTCATGGATGATGTCATTTATTATTATGGTTATCCTTTCCATGTACTGGGGTTCCAAAATAGTCATATGCTTCCGCTGGATCGAAATGCTGTTTTCAATCTATTCATCAATCTCTGCATTTATACTGGAATTTGGGGCAGTTTCTGTGTTATCCGAAAAAATTTGATCTTTTCATGGCTGACAGTTTTTTGTTTCCTCTATTTGATTTTTGTAATGTTTCTCTCTTTTTTCTATCCATGGGATCTGCGTTTTGTGCGGCTCTTCTGGCATTTGATAACATTCGGATTCTTTTTCTATTTCCTGTTGTTATTATTTCAACTAATTCAGTTGTATTTTCTTTCTGGAATAATATTGCACAGGAAATAATAATTTTATTTGTAAAAGAGGGGGATGCGGTCTATAGTGTAATGCCGCCCTTGAGAAACGGGAGACATTACAGTAAGTTTGAGGAAGATTTCGATTGTGAATAAATCCATTTTGAATAGAGGTGATTGATGAACAGTTGGAAAATTATACACAGTTTATTATGTTGCAGCTGTACTGTTCTTTTGGTAAAATCTTCTGATGCTGATCTTTTTTCTGATCTTAATCATGAAAGTTTTCTCCCGCGAAATGAAATTGAGCGAAATGCAGTTTTATCAGTAGAAAATTTTGTTAATAAGATATTGGCACAAAAAGATTTTTCCTTAAAAGATGAACAAGAACTTTTTGGACCATATGGCGGAATACTTGGTGAATCTCTTTATACTTCTTTGGGATATGTCTCATCGGATAAGAACAGGGGGAGACGTATTGTCATTGATGCCTCTGTCAAATTATCACCACTTGGCGCCTTGCTTATAAGAAAATTAAGCCCCATTTTTGCGGATAAGAAAAGATTCACGTATTGTCTTGGACGCAATATTTATACTTATGACCGGAATGGTATCGCTCGTGCAGGCACGAGCGCAGCTGCTTTTCTGTTTTTACGAGCAACCCCGGAATCAAGTTCCGCATTTTACGATAATGCGAATGCTATAATAATGGTGATCGCTCTTCGGTATTCATCAAATAAGAAAAAGCGTTTTTATATTGATCTGGTAGATTCATATATAGGTCATATTCCTTTTTATAAGTTTTTAGGTTTTCAAGGAAAGTTTGCCAGTGACTTGAAACTGCCGGGTGGAGAACTTATTCAACTAAAAAAATACTTAAAAAAAGAAAACAGTTAAGGACGATTTGATGTTTTTGAATAAAGAGGAGAAAGTGGCAACCATGAAACGATTTGACTTATTGAAAATCTTTCTGTTTTTTCTGTTCTCCTTTATGAATCTGTCTGTTTTGGGGGTAGAGGATCCAGGCGACCTTTATTTTGTGTCTCGATATATGGGAAAATTTCCCCGTTTTGTGGCAAAAGATAAGTTTATGGAGTATTTTCGGGATGTGTATCAAGAGGAAGAAGTCTTTATTCGTGGATACAAAGCAGGGAACTATGACTTTTCTGTTTTGAAAGGGAAGAAACTGAAATGTTTTGCTGCGTTTGTTGATAAAAAATCCAAATTTGAAGTCGATCTGTTGAAGGATATGCCACTGGAGATATTGGAACTGTCATTCGCTGTTCCCAGGAAATTGAGTGAACTGCAGCCATTGCTTACTCCTTCTCTGAAGGAACTGTATCTTTCCCGTGTGATCCTGGATGAACCTTCTTTATTAAATTCCTTACAACTGGAAACACTGGTATTGGACGGCTTAACA
>CASDPB010000117.1 GCA_949282305.1 uncultured Lentisphaeria bacterium
GCTTCTTCTGACCGTCATTGACACTGTTATATTTCGCTCCCACCAGATCCGAATACCATTTTCGGATTGTTCCGGGAGCCCATGTCGGTTCTATGGCGGCAAGCAGAAAATCATTCAATTCTTTGCCTTTCTGAGCCAGTCGGCGTTTGTCGGATTCCGTCAGGATTGGGCGTTCCTTGCCCGTCAGCGAAGCCAGATGCTCCTCGTAGATGCGGAGCTTCTCCGCCATGTAGTCATTCATTTTCTGCATATTCACGAGAATTGTCCGCAGATCCCCGTCTTTCACATCCTGCATGAACGAAACCAGTTTATTGACTGTTTCATTGACCTGTTTACTGTTCATATATGTAATCGCTCCATTAACAATTTAACTGCTGTATTTTTCAGTTAATATACAGCAGGGGTTATCCGGTTGCGAATGCGATATGTGAATTTATACACTTACGATTTTTTATGCAACTCTCGAATCCAACATCGGAGCTTTCGTAAGAGAGCGTGAGCTACCTGTACTCCTGAATCGTCAGACCGCTGTCCCAATATTCTGACAGTTGCGCCTCCCAATAATCTCGTCCTTCACGTCCCATGCTATCCTCCTCTGCTTCGAGTTCAGGGAAGAACATACTATGCCACCTGCCTCAAATCCAGATGGGACTCACTCCTCCTATGAAACTGAATTTATGGGGGATGGCAGAAAGTTGAGTTTTTCATGGAGATATTCTTTCTCATTAAATGAAATCATGTATCGGTATATTGACTTTGGATTTATTCTTCCATACAAGGCAACGAAACAGAGCTCGTCCATCAATAATTGTTCAATTATACCGACTGAATCATGCTGGGTACGGAGCTGAACTTATTATTACTTCCACAGCGAGCTCGATTTCGACACGATTTCAAAAAATTTTTATAGTTGTGGACCTGTCGGATCAGTTATGGATTGAATTGGTCCTGCGTTTTCTTGAGAGGCATCCAGAAAAATTCCTCCGGGCATTGTCGCACCCCGCCAGGAAAAGCCAACATCCTTTATGGTTGTTTCCAGAATAGCTTTTTTGCGTCCTGAATGAAAGATTTCCTGGTAATCTTGAAGAAATTCCGAACGAGTAAAATAGAGTTTTCCGGAAAGTTCTGCGGGGAAGTGGATCAACCCCGCGATTGTTTTTCGATCCTCTCTGCGGAGACTTTCCTGAAATTCTGCAAGAAATACAGGAAAAGATTTTCCTTCAAAAGCATGTTTATCATAGGTATCCGCGTGGAGCCAGCGAGTATCCAGAGCAATCGGTTCTCCTGCCGCATCCTCTGCGGGTGACCCGGTGATCTGACTGGAGGAGAGCCATGCGCTTGCATGGGAGGCATCTTTGTGTAAAAAATCCAATTTGAGAAATCCAGCCCCTGCCGGGGCCCAGTTTTTCAGTTCAAGCTCCTTTCCCAGATATTGGAATTCACTGATTCTGGATTCCTGTGCTCCTGATAATGCAAAATAATGAAATTCTCCATTTTCTTTGACACGAAACACAATAATAGTCATAGGGGCTCCTCCGGAGCCGTAAAAACCTTCCGGATCGTCCGCATGGACCAGAGCGGTCAATTCCATACGATTCAAAGGAATTGAAAATTCGTAACTCTGGATATGAAAGCCAGGAAAGCTTCCCTGAGGAGTCACTCGGAAAGAGAGAGCCTCTTTCTCACATTCTCCAGAAAAGATAAACAATACGATGATTGCTGTCAACAGGCAACCGCAACAAAAAGCAGACAGCGTTCGAATCATTCCAGAGTCTCCTCATTCGCTGCACGGAGAATCTTTTCAGCAACAGCATTCAGACGATTCGGTTGATCCACAGCAATCGGTATCGGCCATTGTGCGATTTGCCGGAAGTTTTCCGGGATGTCACGGATTTTTTCCGGATGCTGCCGTTTTAGAATGATGGCGGCACCATGAGAAAGAAGTTTATTCAGAAAAATTTCAAAGCGCTCCATAGACTTTTCCCAAATAAGACTTCCCGGCAGCACAGCAAGCGCAGCCCCAAGTTCTTCCGGTGATGCTTTCTTCAGAAGAGATTCCGCTTGACAGAACAGGCCCATGCGGCAACACTCGGCAAGAGATCGTTTTTCATTGAAGAAATAATTGCGTCCATAAGCACTTTCGTGTGACAAAAACTGCAGAACTCGAATTCCGGAGACAGGACTCTTTCCGGAATCCGATTCTACACAGTTCTGCAGCGGACAGTCCAAGCGCAGTCCCAGTTCGTAAAGCCGGGACGCTATGGCAAACTCGCCGGAGATCAGAGCAAAATACAGAGCATTGCGTCCGCCATAATCCGGGGAAAGATTCTCCGGTTCCTCCACAGTCCGGAGAATCTTAAGAAGCTCTCTGACCTTCTCCCATTCTTTTTTACTAGCGGCTTCATAAAGCATTTCATTGTAATTCATTCTATACACCTCCATTTTTTATATAAATAACAGAAAGTAGAAAAAAAGACAACTCAAAATTGAAAAAGTTTTCCCGAAGTCATTGTTTCCGCGAAAATAAGCACGTCATTATTCCGCAAAAAATGACTGGAATCGCTCCGTATACCAAAAGCTTCCATAACAGAAAACGGATTGCTTCGATCAACTTCTCCTCCCAGTTGCCAGCCCAACCCAGCAGAACGCAGAGGATTAGAGGCAGAAGGACAAGAAATCCAATCCCGTCTGTGACACTGTGGAAGTCTGCATCGCTCAAGGAAATATGGGATCCAATGGTCAGCATTAGATAAAGCCACAACCAGCTTTGCCAGCAGTGCCAGAGAGAGATGGAACAGAACTCCGCAAGTCGAGCCACCGGATCTCCGGAAAACAGCGAGTCCGGCAGTAAAAGTCGGGAGAAGAGACACATCGCCAGCATTCCGCCCCACACAGGAGCAGAGCCAATAAAAAAGTTGCCGATCCGCTGAAAGATATTTCGTGAATCATAGGAATGTTGAATCATTCCCAATGTTCCATCCTCCTGAGGGGAGAACAGGTTGACTTTCACAATTTTATGCTGAAATATCAGACAGAAAAACAAATGACTGAGCTCATGAATCACCACACCCGGCATTGTCAGATAAATGAATCCCGTTCTGCCGAAGCAGGATATCAGCCTCTGTCGAATTGAGTAGGAGCATTCCTGCATGAGAAAAACAACCAGTCCCATCGGAATCAGGCCGGTGGCGAGAAGTAGGATGCCATTCCATACGCTTTCTGTCAGATAGTTCCACATTTTTTACGTTCTACAATATTATCTCAGAAACTTATCCGAAAGGGAAAAGCACCTTCTTTTAAGACGGTGGCTCTCCCACGTTCGTTTATTCCATCCTTGATAACCAACAGTCAAAGCCCAGATCATTACATCTTTTTTCGTAAAGAAAAGTTTTCCTGAATTGTAAAACAGGGATTCCATAACACGTTCCGCATCGGTACGGGAAAGCCGGGAATGTTTTTGCAGCAAAGCGAGAAACTCCATCCTACGTCTGCGCACGATCCGCAAAAACTCACGCCTTCGTTCCTGTCCCGCTTGCGTAAACAGCCGATGATAACAACCGTGGTCCCAGATTTCCAGATGGATGACAGACAGCCACTGATCCGAAATATTTAAAAAAAGTTCCCAGGTTTCCGGCGAAGTGCTCCCGGCTGGTATGATCGAAGAAAGAGAGACAGAAACAGATGATGGCTGGAACAGGTGCCCCAAATATTGCATGGAATTTATGGGAAACGTCGTATCACAGCAAATTCCATGATCATTTTGCTCAAATGTGAAACGGTATAAGAACATTGCAATCAACAGGCGGAAACTTTCTTCCCGGGACAATCCGGTTCCCGCGGAAGCAGCATTTGTCAGATCTTCCCGGCAGGAAAAGGTTTCCGTTTTCCCACAAAGGAGTTTCATTGCGCAATGATCCGGAACCCGATTCAGCAAGGATATGCCATACAGAGCACCAGACTTTTGTTCCCCTTCACAAAGCGGGAAACTGAATTTACGCCCCAGTTCCGCTACCGCTTTCCGGCAGAACTCGGAAAAGGAAATCTCTGGATTTTCATGCAGAATCTGCTTATAATAGGCCCAGCGTGGGAAATGATCTTCTTTGCTTTCTTGGAAAAAAGGAGCATCCAGTGGTTTTGTTCGGATAGAATGCAAATAGTCACAGATTTCTCCGGAGGGAGCTCCCGCCATTGTCATCTCCCGAAGAAAGATGCAAAATGTGTTGTCGGTTAAGATAAAATCAGCCATAAAATCAGGGATGTTTAGAAATAAGATAAATTTCTGCTTTGCCAACGGAATAAGAGGGCAGGACAAGCTCTTTTTCCTGAATCAGCCGATCCATCAGGTCCCGATATACTTTTTCTCCCAGAACGTTCTTCAAACGAAACAATGCGAAAAACTTCGAGTAAAAATCAGATCGGCGATCAACAACAAGATTCCAGTCTCGCAGCAGTTCGGGAGAACACAGACTGAAAATTTTGACTTGCCATGTATCCTTGCGTTCTCGATGATAAATTTGAAAATCCAGCATACGTGGTGGAAAAACTCCATCCGGCTCCAGTTCCAGAAGCGAGAAGATCAGCCGTCCCCGGGAATCCAAATTTTTCGAGATTGTTTTTTTGCCATAGCGTAACTCGATAACACTTAAAGTTTTATCAGGAAGGAAACATTCTTCGCAAATTGGAGTAATCCGCATTGTTTTCAGTCGGGGTGAGGCATATTTCACCTCCTTCTTCTCCAGAGTCGGATTTTCCGGAAAATTGGAGGCATAGGGTGGGCGCAGAAGCGGAGCAAACACCCAGGAAATCGGGGGAAGATACGCCACTGTATAAATGCCGGGACCGCATTCCCGCAGATGCCAGGAAGAAGCAATGTGAAGAGTGTCGTCAATCAGAAGAAATGGCCAGAGAATGACACCTGCCAGGAACTCCCCGACAGGGTCGTGTCGTTTTCCGCCGCCGGCAGTAACGAAATATTCCATTTTCCCCGTTTCCCACTCGCGATTTTCCCTATAGTAAGAGAGAGTTGCGACGGTGCCGAAGGTGAGGATTGTCTGATTCCAGTCCCACTGGCAGTTCACGCCATACCGGGACTGCCCCATGACGGCATTTTCCCTGAAGACTCGTGATTCAGTTTTCACAATCGGATCGTATCCAACATAAGTCCGACACCCGGTCAGCAATCCCGTTATCAGCAGGGAAAGGAATAAAATACGAATCACCATTCTTTCTGCCTTTTGTAGAGAGTATGTATTTTTTCAATTTCTTCTGCCAGTTCAAGACGGAGTCCCACACATTCCAGTTTCTGAAGCGCATACACTGGATGGACACAAAGGGCCCGGTCGCTTTCAGGTGATCCGAAGAGCTTTCCGATCTCATTCAGCAGATGTTCCCGTGCCTGCAACTGTCGAGACAATCGTTGGTAACGAATCCAATGTGCCACATGCTCCACCTGAATAAAACCTTTCTCGTTTTTAGAAAGATGCAACGCCTTCATTTCAGGAATGCTGTCTGCTCGCATGGCCAGTTCGATTCGTTTACCGGTCGGATTCACGGGATATTGTTTCATAGCTTCGGCAAAGCGGTTTTGCAACAGAGCGGTTTCCGCAGTATGGCATCCGGAAAGACCTCCCGGACGGGAAGCATATTTCAAAAACAAGGCCGGACGAATACTTTGGAGCTCATCCAGCGCCTCTCTTGACCAGACTACGGCCGGATTTTGCCAAGGGACACGCAGAGGGGCAGGATCTGCGGTCGAAATGTCTTGAGCTCGAAAAGAGTCTTTTTCCGGAGAGAGCCTCAGAACAGCAAGTCTTCGATATTCCGGCTTTTCATGGATGACCTGCGGAGCGCATCCGGCCAGCAGAAGCGCCAGAATGATTCCCAGGAGAAGGTGACGGATCATTGAAACTCCTTTTCCAAAGAAAGCAAGGTTTCCTGATTCGATACATCCTGTCCCAAAGCTTTGACACTTTCCCTCACGAATATTTCCGTCGTTTCCTTGTCAAGCTGCTCTGCGGCAGAATTTCCTTTTTTGATTTGCTCCAGAAGCTGGTTCATATTTTCAATTCGCGCCCCGTTTCTGGCCCGCTGAAGACTGGCCTGACAAAAGCTGATCCGGCGCCGATGCTCTGCCAGAAGATGTTTTTTTAGCGTAAGTTGTTCTTTTGCCACAGAAACCGCCCGGGAACAAGCCTTCTCTTCCTCTTTTTTCTGTGTATCCAACTCATGGAGGGAAAGAAGGAGTTCCTCCAGCTCTTTTTGCGACAGAGACGCATCTTGAAACTGAGCCGGATATTTTCCCGCTTTGCGGATTTTTACTCCAACTCTCAGATTTTCTCTGATTTTTCTACGTTGTGCTTCCAAGCGAATCTGGCGAGCCTGATTTTTGGCAACTTCTTCCTTCCAATGTTTCAAATCCGCTTCCAGACTTTCAAGAGATTTTTCCAGATCTTTCTGAAAAATTTTCAGAAAGACAATAGGATGCGTATTTTTTTCGTTTGAAGTCCAAAATTTCAGTGGTATTGTCGGCAGATCCTGTTCCCGGCGGGTAGCATATTCCTTCGGATATTTTTTCCGCTCCTTTGCCTTCCACTGCAGGGCATGAGTCTGCTTCAAACGGGCTAGTGTCTCTTCTTGCGTATCATGCCAAAGCCAGAAAATGCCAATGCCGAGAAGCAGGAATCCCCAAAACGCAACTTTCATTTTTGCTTTGCTCCGTAATCTCTGAGAATCTCCTCGAGACTTGCCTCCGCTTCACTCCGGAGAGTTTCTGCGGGCCGAAAAACTTCCCGTTCCGCCGTTTCCAGATTTTCCTTATGGATCTCTCTCTGATCAGCGACTGTCTTATCAAGTTTTTTCATAAAATCAGCGATCTCGGAATTGATTTTTCCGCTTCGGATCAGTTCCAGATTATCGGAATAGATCTGAATCTCCTTCTCCAGCTGTAGGATTTCGCGATCCTGTCTCTTTGAAGTATCCCGCAAAAGAAACAGTCCCTGCGAGATTTTTCTATCTTCCTCTTCCGCCTTTCTCAAATTCGAACGGTAGTCAGACAACTTGATCTGCATTTCTTCTTTGGTGTAATCGCGATAGGCGAAATCCACCGGCCATGAATTTTCCGCTTCGGCTTTTTGATAAGCCACAGCCGCTTTCCGCAGGATAGCTTCGCAGCCTTTGACATTCCGGGAGATCCTCTTTTTTTTCAGTTCCCATTCCTGAAGAGTTGTTCCTACCTCAAAACGCATATTCCGCAATTCCATGCGTCTTTTTTTTAGATAGGCCAGGACTTGATTCATATATTCCACAGGACGGGATGTTTTTGCTTCTGTCGTCCAAGACCGAGAAGGATCAGGATCATTCGGATCCGCTGTCTGCCGCAGTTTATCTTTCGGCTGTTGTTTCATTTGTTCCGCAGTTTTTTTCGGCAGTCCCGACAGACCTTTGGAAGAACCATCCACATTTTTTCCCGCTTCGGAAGAATTCGTATTGATATTAATCGTCTGTTGCAGAGCAGAATTGGAGCGTTTCTCGTTTTCAATAAACTGAGATACATTTTTCCTGACTTGACCGGTTGACCAATTTGAATCTTTTTCCGTTGTTCCCAACATCCAAATCCCACCAAGGATCACGAGCAACCCAACAGCAATCGCAATATTTTTCATAAAAAGGCCTTGATTATAAAATGTTTTTATACATTTTATAATATAGTTTTATCTTTTGAAAAAGCAAATTCATTCTCTTGATTCTTAATCTGGAATTCAACGTCTGAAATCCGGATCTTCCCGGAAGATCCATCTTAATCTTAATAAAATAGCGTATGCAAGCCTGGATGGGCCAACGGTGTCAGCCGGGTAAAGAACCAGTAATCTCTGCCAGCCAGCGAGAAACGCTGCAGATTCAGAAACGAAACGCCGCACTCCGGCAGGAGTGGATCGGGAATTCCTCCGCCGGGGAGCGTAAGGTTCGTAGTGTCACTGATTTTTCCGCCGGGGGAATAACGCTTGAGCAGATCAATCGCATGAACTTTCCCGCCGTGAATCAGAAAGAAGACCGCCTTGGAAAAGGCACAGTTCCAATTGTCGTTCTCCTCATAGCTGTTGTAGAAGAGAAAGCAGGGGTGCTCAGCCGACTGGAGTCCGGCAAGAAAAGTTGGCAGCTCCGAATAGCTGGCATCTAGTTCAAGAAACTCCGTGTAGTCTGAAAAATCTTCAGGACTGGAGATATCGTGTCCGAGATAGCCATTGTGCATTTTACAATAGGGATTGTGTGCAATAACGGAACCTCGGGAGGAGCGTTTGCCATTGGGAAGGAAGGTTCCAGTTTCAAATCCAAGATCAGCAAAATAGGTGTTGAGAACGGTTTTGTCTCCATCAAAACCGTGAATTTGAAAGCCGCAGATTTCTGCGGTCATAACCTGGCGTTGATAATCACCATAAATATTCATCTGAGGAGCCTCCTGTGGAAAATCATTTATGAAAATCTTCTCCCGTCAAGGAAAGGATCCTGACACCAGGCTCCTTTCCTTGAACTCAAAGTATCGTGACAGATTAAAAGGGCAGTTTGATGTATTTCCCTTTGCCGCACCCTAAACAGGTATATCCATCTCCCGCCTGTTGTCCCGAGCGAATGCCATACGTTCCTGGGCAGGTGGGCGTTGTTGCATTGCAACGGACTTCGCCACAGACAGGGCACCGGTAAAGATAAACATCCTTCTTCCCGCATGTCGGACAGGTTGCCATAATGTGTTTCCTTTCTTTTGCTTTTTGTTTTGATGAAGAATCCTCGTGATTCTGCATTTGTTGCCATACAAAATAGCAAAAGCAAAGGAAAAGTAAATGAAAAAAGATCCAAAATTAATTTTTTTACCGGTTCCTGTTGCTTTGCAATATCGGGATTATTTGGCTTCCCGGAGTTTTTGCATTCTCAGAAAGCTTTTCCTTTCTTCCGGTTAAGTTCTCCGGGAGTCGAATGAATTTCAGGAAAATGCAATATCAGAATGCCCGTCTTCAATTTCCTTGATGTTTTTTGGCAATATGATGGAGGTCTGCGAAGTATAACCGTTACACATGCCTATTTCGATTCCGGTGATGTCCGCAAGGATTTCCTCGTTGGTCAGAAAGGTACAACTACAGGAGCCAATCCAAGTCCCGGGGACGTGTTACGCTCCTCAGGTTTGTACAGCCACAGAATACATAGGGATCAAGCATGGTGACTCTATTCAGAAGGATCACTTTTCTATCTTTCTAAATATGTAAATATATTAACAATCAATAATTACCTGCTCAATTTTATGCCCATCTCCCATCTTGTCACTCTCTCCGAACCAATAAAGGTTCATCTGTATAATGAAGTCTTCTGTAAGGGGATAACCTGCAGCATCTCCGATTACACTGTCGATCTCGCAGTAAGGACACACTGCCGTATCGCCATCTCGGTCATGGCACCATTCTTCAATCTCTGCCGGAGAGAAAATATTATTGCAGAAAAAGCAGGCACATTTTTTACTTTTTTCCAAAATCCTTCTGTTTTGAAAACTGGCATCATGCGCTTCTTCCAGGACTTGCTTTGATATTTTCATACGGGATTTTCTTCTTTGTGTTTCTTCCTTTACCAAACCTATTCGAGTAACATTGTTCCCAATAGGACTGCGAGCTTGAAATTTCGGTGCAAAAACAGGGAATAATCCCTGTTCCGGCAATACCGTCACTGAAAAACGGGGGTTGGAGGCCTCCTTATGAAATCGAGATGCTGCTCCAGAAATTCGACGATTTCCTTTCCGGAGACATCAGTCAGGGTAACAACAGCCTGAATCCCGTTGCAATCGAGATCCCATCCGGAGAATTCCTCCCGCACCTCCGGAGGAAATCCGGTTTCATCGGAGAATTCGCCGAAGAAACAGAATGCGTCGAATCGATCCGCCTTGTCACCTCTGTAAATCTCCAGTTCTGCGGATGGAGAGAGGTTGCAGCTCCACCGCTCCTGATCCGCAACGACGATCAGGGACATCCCTTCCAAATCCATAATCCAATCCATTTCTCAATCCTTCTCTTTTTCTTCATAAATAGCACAATGCCGAAAAAAGTTAATCGGTTTCAATCAAAGTTTACAAAAATCCGATTTTTGCTATTTTCCAGATGAGCACAAACAACCATAGGAGGATATCTGTCATGTTCTGTGAAATTTTCTTTCGGGCGACTCCCGGTGGAAACTATCTCATCGCAGCCGGCAAACGACTGATTGTTACCGGCGGCAGTACCCCGGTGGAGAAATTGAAGCAGATCGCCTCCGGCTATTCGGAGGTGACGGCGCTGCTGACCCACGAACACCACCACCATGCGTTGGCACTGACGGCATTCTGCCGGGAGTGTGGGATTCCGCTTTGCGTGCCTGCGGCATGCCGCGGCATTCTGGCGCAGCGGAAAATGCTGCCGGAGGGAACGGTCTCTTTCGATCTGACCCCATTTTCGATCGCGGGGTTGGATTTGCGTCCTTTCCCGGTCTACCATGATTCCGCGTTCTGCTGCGGCTTCTTTCTGGACAGTATCGACGGCGGCATCGGGATGGTGCCAAACGGAAAGTTTCTGGCAGATCATTTTATCGCGGAATGGCGGTGTTGCTCCACAATCATTGTAAAGTGCGAATATGAGGAAGAAAAACTTGCCGCAGATTTCTCCGGCGGGGAGCAACTGCTGCGGCGCAAGCTGGCGGTGACCTGCGGAGCGCGGTATCTGTGGGATCATTTGCCGGTATTTCTCGGAGAACAGTTCCGGCGCATAATTGTAACCGGGACGAAGCCGCGCTTCTTTCCGGATTCCCCGCTTTATTATTTCATGGAAGGCAATGAACTGCGGTGGGATATTCAGGGAAACACCCCGGAGAAATGGTTCCCGCTCGGACGCGTTAGTCTCTGAAGAAAGCCCCACTGCGGGGTGCTGCTCCGTCAATGGAGCATAACAGTATCTCACTCAAGGAGATTATATCAGTTATCCCAGTAGAACAGGGGATTTTGCGACTTGAAAAATTTTTCCCTGCTTTTTTGTCATCCTGTCTCTAACTCACGTACAAGTAGAGAAATCACTTCCATTTCTGTCTTTCACTGACGGACCGGTTTTCGCTTTCCTATTACAATCAATGATCTCGCTGCCGCGCCTCTGAAACAGAATTGTACCGCTCCCGCGAAAATCTCTCTCAAACGCCGGAACGGTACAAAAAGTCTTTCCAGTTCTGGGATTGACATAAAGGCAATGGGAATAATACATACACTGCCTCCGAATCTCCTGACGTGCGTAAAAAAACAAATAGTTCCGTTCGTCTTTTCCCGATTCCGGTTTGTATTTCCGCGCAGCATACAACATGCCGTAGAGCGCGGCCTTCCGGAATTGGGCCGGAGAAAAGCCGGTAGCTAGAAATGTTTCCCTGTCTTTGGTGGAAGCTTCCAGAGTCTTTATGATTCCCGTATAATGTCTGCGGATAAGCGTATGAACCATTTCCCGGCTGTTGCGTTCCTTTTTCTCCCGCGCTTTTTTCTCCCGAAAAGCGGCGCAGAGTTCATCCCAGTGTTCCTTGATTCGATACCGGGAGCGTTGTTTACTTTGGGTTGGAGAAGAATTACTCTTGCTCATAGTTCTCCTTTTGATGTTCTAGGTTTTATATTATTGTATCGGCAATTAAGTGTGTTTGCTTTTATGGCAGTTTCAAGCACGACAAACAAGCAACCTAAATTGCCGAAACAATATAGAATAAAAATGACCGGTAAATGTTATCAAGACATTCATTGCCGGCCATGTAGGAAGACCGCCCCATCCTGCCGGTCTTGGTTCCGTGTTATTCCGACTTCTTATTCAATACTGCATAAATCAGGTCTGCTGCATGCTGCCATATTCACCTCCCGCGTTACAGAATGCAAATATAGCATAATTTTCTTGGATTTCATCTTTTATTTAGGGATAAATTCTAAATATAATCTCCGCAAGAATCATTTCAACTCTCATCTATGATAATATTTATATATTTCCATTTATGTCCATCGCCCATTTTATCACTTAGTCCAAACCAATACATGTGCATCTGCAGAATAAACTCTTCTGTAAGAGAATAACCTGCCGCGTCTCCAATTACACTGTCAATACAACAGTAAGGGCACAATGCTGTATTGTCATCGCACCATTCCTCTATTTCCGTTGGAGAAAAAATATTGTTACAGCAAATACACGCACATTTTTTGCTTCTCTCCAATAGTTTTTTATTTTGGAAACAGGCATTGTGGGCTTTCTTTAAAACTTGTTTTGATAATTTCTTCATCGCATTCCTGCTTTTTCAAACAGCAGAAGGAATAATTGCTGTCGCGATATAATCTATATTTTCATCCTTCCACTGTTGAGTATGGCTGTTTTATTCAGGAAGACAGCAAGATTTATTTATAATAACAAGAAAAAAGAAAAAGTACACCGTTATAAATTCTAAATCATTATTTTTCATTTACTTCATCAAATCGTGAATCTGCAGTAATGCTATCCTTGAAAAAACGGGGCATTTCTGCTATTCTCCAGAAGTACACAAACAACCAGAGGAGGAATCTCGATCATGTTCTGCGAAATTTTCTTTCGGGCGACTCCCGGCGGGAACTATCTAATCGCCGCCGGCAAACGACTGATTATCACTGGCGGCAATACACCGGTGGAGGAACTGAAGCAGATTGCCGCCGGTTATCCGGTAGTGACGGCTCTGCTGACCCACGAACACCGGCACCATGCGGCGGCACTGATGGAATTCTGCCGGGAGAGCGGGATTCCGCTCCGCGTACCTGCGCCGTGCCGCGGCATTCTGAAGCGGCGGGGAGTGCTGCCCAGAGAAACGATCTCTTTTGATCGGGAACCGTTTTCGATCGCGGGACTGAATTTACGTCCATTCCCCGTCTGTCATGATTCCGCTTTCTGCTGCGGCTTCTTCCTGACCGGAGTTGATGGCTGCATCGGAATGGTGCCGAATGGAAAATTTCTGGCGGATCAGTTCATTGCAGAATGGCGGCGCTGCACCACGCTCATTATCAAGTGCGAATATGAAGAGGAGAAACTCGTCTCGGAGTTCTCCGGCGGGGCGAGGCTGCTGCGCAAGCTGGCCGTCACCTGCGGAGCGCGGTATCTGTGGGAACATCTGCCGGAGCTTCTCGGAGAGCATTTCCGGCGCATGATTGTGACTGGAGCGGAGCCTCGCTTCTTTCCAGATGTCCCGCTCCGCTATTTCATGAAGGGCAATGAACTTCGCTGGGATGTCCAGGAACGAGGCACTCCCGGAGAATGGTTCCCGCTCGGCCGTACTTTGACTTGATTCCTTTCAGCGATTACAGCGTGTCGGACTTTCCCACGTGCCTTTGAAACAGAATATTTTTGCTCTTACGAAAATCTTTCTCAAACGCAGGCACCGACTTTCCCATGCCTGAGGATGTTACAATATTGAGAAAAATGACCGGAAACAATGCCATGCAGACATTTGTTTCCGGTCACGCAAATGTAAATGGCTGATCCACCAGCAGGATTTTATCACATATTATTCCGTTATCTGCTCAGTTCTGCTTTGATCAACTCGGCAGCCTGTTTTTTCCCTTTCTCCAGCTCAGACCATGATATCAAATTGTTGGAGGAAACTGCAACATTCTGAACGCTTATAAAAAACAGAATGTTTTCCATGCAATTTTGGGCATTGGGAAGTTTTTTTATTTCTTCGAAAACCTTTTTTCCTCGACAGAGCAACAGTTTTTTCTGATTCAACGCATAAGAAACCAACTCTTTCCAGAATTTGGAATGAGCCACTTCTGTTTTGGAAAGTGTTTCGCTGAAGTTTCTGGAATGATAGGGGAAAAACTCTAGCACAAAGAATTTGGAGAGCATGTCTTTGCGTCCATTACATAAGTCACACTGCAACAATCTCTTATTCCACCATTCGTAGCCGCCAAAAGATTTATTGTCTGCATGTTCTTTTAACGTATTGAAACAGTCATCAAGAACATAAAAACTTGGTTTATTGAATCTAAGCTGATTCAATAAAAGCTTTTGCCGATTCTCCAGTGATTCCTTGCTTTCTGTTTGCTCACGAGGGACTACTTTTTCTTTCTTCCACCAGTCTTTAATTTCTTCTTTTTTCCCCAGCATATCATAGAGATCGATCTCGCTATATCCCGGATTCTGGGTCAGAATCCAGATCGGCGCTTCCGGATTTCCAATAAACGGCTGCGGTAGAAGATGAGTCTGAATCAGATCCTTTTCTTTTTTGCATTTCCGATTATAAGAGGCAATGACGTCCGCATCCGCTTTCAGGATAAACTCTCCGGATTTCCCTGCGTTTAAGGTGGCTTGCCAGGCCTCAATCTCCGCCTCATTCCAAGGGTTATTTTTCAGAATGTCTTCCAGTTCTGTTTTTGTTTGAAAAATCCGTTCTTTCTCCTGAGCATTCATACTGCATGTCTTCCTTTGTTGTGTTTTTCAAAACAATAACAATGTCCTATAATAGTGAACAATATATATTTTCAAAATATATAATTCAATAAGGAAAAGTTCCTTTTTTCTGCTTTTTTCCTCGACCATTTTTTTATTTTCCAGAAAAATTCTCTCCACCTCAAAATGGCGAATTTTTCGAGTCTCAAAAGGAGGAGCATTTTCACTTCTCGAAAAATTCTCCGGGAGAAACTTGAACTTCATTCTGCCTCAAAAAAGAGTTTGAACATCGCGAAAATGGTAGAAAAGAGATTCGAACTTCCGACCTCTACTCATGACCTGTCATACGAAAAAATCAGACTGGCAGACTGTCATTTTTTCTGACAAGAGTGAAAATCCTCACGCGCGCGTAACGGGGGTGCATAAATTCCTTACGCTCACGCCGCCGCTTGTTCTCGTCGATAACCATGGAACAGACCACCAAGAAATGAAACCTCTCTGACCGGGGCATTCATATCCTGAGGATACGGTTTGACTATTTTTCCGCCAAGCCCGGCATGGGGA